>JAADHN010000034.1 GCA_013151865.1 Kiritimatiellota bacterium | reverse complement strand
AGCACCGCCCGGGGATTCGGCGCCGCCTGCAGCATCCGTTCCCGCCTCGCCGTTCCGTCTGCCCCGGCAGGTCGTGGACGGCATCCGCGTCTCTGCGGACCCCGCACCCGAACGCGGGGCAGTCGAGCACCTGACAGACCCCCTCGCCAGTGCGTACAGCGGTGCGACCTGGTCGAAAGACGCCCGGCCGATTCTGACCGTTCGCCTGCCGCGCCGCGAACGGGTGTGGAGCATCGAACTGCGGCTGCCCATGGCGGCACACCGAAATGCCTTGCCGGAAAAACCACCCCCGCCGTTCGAAACGACCGTGAACGACCGGACCGTTCGTTTCGTTCCCGAACTGGACCTACTCCCGCTTCACAAAGGTTCGGTATACCCGTTCATGCGACTGGTCGCCCGGGACCTGCAAATCGAGACGGACACCCTTCGGTTTCAGGCGCCTCTCACACGGATCCGACGTGTCCGGGTGCGATCCGAGCGCCCGGCGCCGCTGCGCCTCGTCCATTTCGAAGCGCGGGACATAGACGGGGACGGGGCCATCGAACTGGTGGCGGCAACTGCGGAACGCGAATTGCTCGTGCTGGATGCAGCCGGACGGACCCAATGGCGATATCGGTTTCCTGCGGAGATCACGGCGGTTGATGTCGATCGCGAGATTCTTGTGGCCACCCGCGAGGCCCGACTGTACTGCCTCGACGCCGCCGGGCGGCAATGCTGGTCCACGTCGTTCCTGGACGTGCCGGAACTCGGCGGCGACTGCCCCACCGCCTATTCCATAGCGCGCATGGGCAATCGGATCGTCACGGGAAACTACGCACGCGCAACGTTTCTCGAACCGGACGGACGCGTCCTGAACGCCACGTTCGCCTACGGAGCCTTCGAAACAGGCTGGCTGCCGGATATCGGCGATGTGAACGGCGACGGCGTGCGGGACGCCCTGCTCTACAACGTATGGGGAACGTGCACCTTGATCGACGGGAAGGCCCGCCGGGCGATGGGATATGTGTCCTGCCCGCGGGGCGCGCTGCGTTTGTTGCGTGCACTCGATCCACCGGAGGTCAGGGACCCCCGCGTCCTGGTGGTGTCGGAGAATGGTGCGGCTATGGTGCACGCCGCAACCCGCAAGACCGTGTGGCGGCAGGCAATCGCGCCCGTCGCCTGTGCAACATGGTTTGCGGGAAAAACCGCCATCGCCAAGAACGAAGGGGCCCTGTTACTGCTCGACGACAGCGGGAACGCCGTCGCGAAACACTGGATGGATGGGGCGCCTGCGGCCATGGTTGCCACGGCAAAGGAATTGTATGTTGCCGACGACGTCGCCGTGCGCGTCTTCGATGCGCGTTTGCGGCCGACACGGACCATTCCGGGCGGATGCACTGCCCTGGCCGTCGGGAACGATGCAGTGTTTGGGCTTACGCCCGCAGGCGCCGTTCTGCGCCTACCGTAGAGCCGGTGGCGTTCGACGTGTCGCGCCGGACGTCCGACTGGTCCAACGTCTGACAATTCGGCTCGCAGGAGGCCGTCCATGCCGCCGAACATTCTCTGGCTGATGACCGATGAACAGCGGTGCGATTCCCTTGGGTGCTACGGGTCGCCGTGGGCGCGGACGCCCGTGCTGGACCGTCTCGCCGCCGGGGGCGTCCTGTTCGAAAACGCCGTGACGCCTGCACCGGTCTGCGTTCCGGCCCGGCGTTCCATTCTCACCGGTCAAGCGCCCCCCGAAACGGGGGTTTGGTACAATCACGATACGCCGCAATGCCCGGCGTTCCTCACGCGGCCCTTCCGGGACGCGGGTTACGCCACGGCCTCGTTCGGCAAACAGCACTACGGGTGCCGGACGTCACGGGCATTCGAGCACGAGGAGCAGATCGTGCTCAGCAGCGCGGTGCATTACTTCCACTATGCCGAACCGTACCGGCACGAGGCGTATGGTGTGATTCGCTATCCCGAAAGCGGCCGGTATCCGTGGATCTTTGGAGGGCGCTTCCCCGAGTCCGCCGACCGCACGAGCGAAGCCCGGGCCGCCGAGCGCGCCATCCGCTGGCTCCGTTCGCTGCCGGCATCGACGCCGTTCTTTCTGCGGGTGTCCTTCAACGGGCCGCACACGCCCGTGGCGCCCCCGGCGCCCTATGACCGTCTCATCCGGGAAGAGGACATCCGCCTGCCCGAGGCCGAGCCCCTGCCGCCTTCTGCACCCAATTGGCTCCGGGAAGTGATCCATCCGAAGGCCGGTGCGTTCCGGCTGACTGCGGCTCAGATGCGGGCGATGCGGCGGTACTATTACGGCGAGGTCGCGTTTCTCGATTCGATGTTCGGGCGTATCCTCGAAGAGATCGGGCGCATCCGTGCGCTCGATGACACGATCATCGTATTCGTGTCGGATCACGGCACGCACCTCGGGGACTGCGGGCTGGTGCAGAAACAGACCTTTTACGAACCGGTCGTGACCGTTCCGTTCTTCATCCGCTTTCCCGGAACCGTTCGGGCGGGCGCCCGAATCCGGACGCCGGTGGAAACGCGTTCGCTGCTGCCGACCCTCCTCGATCTCTGTGGCTTGGACCTTCCCCGGCAGTGTGCGCCGCTCAGCCATCGCACCGATCTCGAAAACGGCGAGGGGCCGCCGCTGCGCCCGGTGTTCAGCGCGTTCACGACGGGGTCGTTCGAAGAACGGCACACCGACCGTCTCGGCATGGTGCGGCTCGGGGATTGGAAACTGACCCTGTGCGCAGACCCGGCGCCGACGGACGTGACATTGGTGAACCTTGCCGCAGACCCGTACGAGCGGACCAATCTCGCCGGTCGGTCCGAGGTCCGGGAGACCGAGCGGGAACTTCGCGCTCTGCTTCTCGACCATCTCACGGGACAGGGGGAGGAAGCCCCTGTTTGCCCTCGCCCTCGCCGGGGCGATATGGAATGGGCGAAAAAGCGCAAGATGTGACGTGCAAAGTCCGAACCGCTTGTTTCCGAGCCCCGCATGTCCCACCATGCGGAACGACCAGGTCCGGCCCCGGCGCCCGAAGCCCTTGGGGCCCGCCGAATAAAGCAACAGGCCCTGAAGGCGGAACTCAGACGGGTATTTCGCGTCCCGGATTCCCGGTGGGGAAGGGGGGCGTCGGAATTCCGGGGAATTATAGTGTCCAGCCGCCCTGCGAGCGACTCGTTCCTGCCCCGGGACGGCAAGTCACGCGTACGAAAGTGCATCTTATGGCTACAAACACACCCCTCTCTTCTGCCGGTACGAAACATCCTATCAGCCGCCGCCGCGTGTTGGCCGATCTCTTGCTTGCGGGCGTCGGGATGGCTGCCGCCCGCGCCGGTGCGACCGGCGGTCGTGACGGCGGCGTACGACTCCGCCAAGCCGCCGCGGCTTGGTGTTTCCGCCGCCGTTTCAAGGACCTGGACGCCCTGTGCGCCGCCGTGAACGGCCTCGGTTTCATCGGGCTGGATCTGGTGGACCCGAAACAGTGGCCCGTACTCAAGCGTCATGGACTTATATGCAGCATGACCCCAACGCACAGCCTGACCAACGGCCTGTGCGACCCGCGATTCCACGACGTGTGCCTTCGGAAAATCCAGACGGCCCTGGACGCCACCGCGGCGGAAGGCTGGCCCAACGTGATCGCATTCACCGGGAATCGCCGCGGGATGGACGACGAAACCGGCCTGAAGAATACAGTCGAGGCCCTGCAGAAAGTCGCCGGCCACGCGGAAAGGAAAAACGTTACCATCTGCCTGGAGTTCCTGAATTCGAAAATGCACAAGGATTACATGGCCGATTCCACCGACTGGTGCGTCGAACTCGTGCGGCGGGTCGGCTCGCCGCGCGTGAAGGTCCTGTACGACATCTTCCATGCCGCCGTCATGGGTGAGGATGTCGTGTCGGACATCCGCACGCATTCCGACTGCTGGGCTCACTACCACACGGCGGGCGTTCCGGGCCGGCATGAACTCGACGGCGGCAGGCTGGATTACCGAGCCGTTGCCCGGGCCATTGCGGGCGCCGGCTTTACCGGCGTCGTCTGCCACGAGTTCACACCGAAGAGAAACGCACGGGAGAGCTTGCAGCAGGCCTTCGCGATCTTCAGTGCATGACCGGCGCCGGGCGGGCCCGGCGGAAACTCACACTTCAAGGAACATGCGATGACGATCCAACTGATCCGACGAATGTGCCTGGCCGCGGCCGTTTCGGCCGGAAGCGCCGACCGGACGGCAGCGGCAACGATGTACGAGCATGCTTTGTTCGACTTTTCCGGGCCGAACCCGGCCAAGGGCTGGTATTTCAACGCCATCGGCAAAGGCAAGAAAGAACGCCTGAAAGCGGGGCGTTTCGAGGTCGTTCCCGGTCGCCAGGGCGGCACGGCGCTGCGCCTGACCGCAAGGGACCCCGAGGCGCACAATTTCGTTTCTCCCCGGCTCCCGGACGGCAAGTGGCGGAACAGCGAGTACGAACCGGCCCTGGTGCTCTGGTACCGCGGCGACGGCACGCCCCGGAAGGTCCGCGTCCAACTCATAACTGCCGAAAAGGGGAAATACTGGTCGTATTCCGGAACGCTGTTCCTGGGCGATGAAACGTGGCAACGCACGGTACTCAAGAGGTTCTGGCGGCGGCCCGGCACACCGAAGCTGGACGCCTCGAAACTGGCGCGTATCCATTTTCAACTGCCGCGCACGGGAGTGTCCGGATTGACGCTGGGTTACGTGGGCTTGCTGTCCAAGGGGCGTGACGTGTTGCCGGAAGACCCGGCATTGCCGCAGGTTGTGGCGCCCCCACTGGCATCCGCGCCGACAATCGACGGAAACCTCGACGACCCGGCCTGGCGGCAGGCCGCGCGAATCGACGGCCTGCGGGTCTTCGACGCCGACGGCGCGGCGCCGGCGAAGTATCCAACCGTTGCGCTCATCGGCTACCGGGACGGTGTGCTCTACATCGGCGTCCGCCTGAAAGGCGAAGATCCGAAAAACATCCCGGCCACCTGGCGTGGGCTGGACACGCCGATTTGGCAGGACTCGTGCCTCGAGTTCTACCTGGATCCCGGCGATACGAACCGCGACGGCTACCAGTTCGTGGTCAATGCGATCGGCGGGCGCGTCGACATCGGCCAACGCTCCAAAGCTTGGAACGGCAAGTGGACCGTGAAGACGCAAAAGGACGCGAAGGACGGCTGGAGCGTCGAAATCGCCTGCGATCTCCGCACGTTCGGACCACCGCCCAAACCGGGCGACGTATGGGGATTCAACCTCAAGCGGCACGTGGTCTCGCCGAAGGGCGAGTTTCTGGAGGTTGCGGGCTGGTCGCAGGGGTCGTGGCGGCCGGTCAGCGGTTTCGGCACACTCATGTTCGGGCCCGCAGCCGCGACGCGTCTGGCAATCACGGACGTGGAACTGCGCCGGATGGCGCCGGGCAAGTACGTCTGTCGTTTGGTGATTCCCCCGGCCCCTCCCGGCCCGAAGACGGTACAGGTTCGCGCCCAAGTGGGGTTGCTCGGCGGGCAACACAAGCAAACATTCGCAGCCACTGTTCAGCGCACTCCCGGCAAGGATGCGGTTGTCCACCTGCCGATCGCCTTTGCCCCGGTCAAGGACGGGCGCTGTCTCCTCGCCCTCGAACTCCTGGATACCCGGGGCCGGCCGGCCGCCTACGCCGAGCGCACGTTTCTGTTCAGTCGACCGGTGCCGTTCAAATACTCGGATATCGCGATCTGGCCGCCGCCCCAGGACTGGACGCTGTCCGAAGGCTGGTGGACGCTCCCCGAAACCCCTACGCTGCGCCTTGAAGGAAAGGGGGACCGTTTCCCCGTCGAACACCTCACCCACAAGATCGCCATGCGCTACGGCGCCCGGGTCCGCTGGATCGAAAACGGCCCCGCGGACCTGACGCTGACGTACCGGACGGAAGGAATCAAGCCCGAGGGATTTGCCATCGACGTGACCCCGAAAGGCGTGCGCGTCCGCGCCCGCGACGGACGAGGCATGTATTACGCCGTACGCGGTTTTCTCGACCTCATGCAACAATCCAGTCTCGCGGCCGACGCGCCCCGCGCCCACTGCGTTCGGTGGCGCGACTGGCCCGACATCCCGATCCGCGTGGCTCACCACTACCTCGCCGCCCATTGCCGTTACCGGGGGGGACCGTCGGTCGAGGCGTTCAAGAAACTCGTCTACGACCAAGTTGCCGGAGGTCGTTTCAATCTACTCATCCTCACCGTGAACAACGGCATGCGCTACGATACCCATCCCGAACTGGCGCACTGGGGCAATTTCCGCTCACGCCCTTACGAGAAGAGCGAAGTCCGCGAGATTGTCGAGTTTGCGCGCCGGCACTACGTCGATGTGGCCCCGGGCTTCAACACCCCCGGACACGCCTCGTGGATCGTCCAGGCCGGCCGGCCGGAACTGCGCGAAGACGGCGACCGAGACACCCTCTGCACACGCAACCCCGACACCCGTCCTCTGCTACGCGACCTGTTCGGCGAGTTGATGGAGGTCTTCCGCCCCGCCCGCTACTTCCACATGTCGGGCGACGAAGTCCGCTGGAAAACCGCAGCCGTGCCCGAAGACAAGCGCTGCCCGCTGTGCAAAGACGTCCCCAAGGCAGAGCTGGTGCTCGAACACTGGACTTGGCTGGCAGGTTTGTGCGGTCGGGCCGGGGTCGCCCCCATCCTCTGGGACGACATGCTCTCGCCCACCTGGAACGGCGGCGCGCCCAACAATACCTCCGCGGTCCTGCCGAAACTGCCGAAAGACATCATCATCGCCCATTGGGGGGGTGGGGCGCCGCTGGCCGTGCCGCCGGAGAAACTCCGGAAACTCGGGTTCGCCAAACCGTGGTGGATTTCCACCGCTTTCGTCCGCTCCAAATGGGAAGCCGCCCCGGCAATGAGCCGTGACTACGCGGCCTTCGGCATCGGCGAAACCACCTTTCGCCCGTGGACCACCTTTGCACATTTCGATTCGCGCCGGGTAAATTCCTACACCGCGGCCGCCATCCACGCCGCCGCCGCCTGCGCTTGGAAACCGGCAGTCGCCGCCACGCCCTGGGCCCGGTTCGTCGCCGCCGGGGGCCGCCACTGGATGAAGACCATGCAGGTCGCCGACTGGGGAGTGCGCCGGCCACGGTACAAGCCGGTGCCCATCGATCCCGCGTGCAACGAGACCACGATCGACGGCGTGGCGGGTGACGGCCACGGCTGGATGGACCTCGGCCCCGAGCACGACCTGAGCAGCCTTCCGCGCGGCGCCCTCACAGTCGGCGCCGTGCCCTTCTTACGTCCGAACAAAGGCCCCGACGCCATCGTTCTCGACGGGACCGTCAAGGCCGCAATGCCGGTCCCGGTGGAGGGAAAAAGACTCGGGTTCGTGTTCCTGCACACCGCATTCGCCTCGAAAGACGACATCCCGAAACTGCACAAACGCTTCCTGCGCGACAACACGAGCCGGTACGGCATGCCCATTGCCTGGTACCGTGTGCGCTACGCCGACGGCAAGGTCGTCTCCGTACCCATGGAACTCGGCTGGAACGTCCAGTTCTGGGATTGCGGCCCCGAGGCCCGCATCATGATGGGGGCGCGGACCTTTTGGGCCGGATTCACCCAATCCGGACGCAAACGCGATCCCAACACGCCCGACGCCTGCGCCTGGACCCTGGAATGGAAGAACCCGCGTCCCTCCATTCCCGTCCGGGACATCGTCTTTGTTTCCGCGGAAACCGAAGCCGCCGCCGTCTGCCTCGGGATCGCCGCCGTCGAGTGAGGCGCCCCCCTGGGCCGCCCGCCGTCCGGAACACGGAGGACCGTCTTGTGCAACCCGACAAACGCCTGACGCAAAAGCTCCGACTGCGGGCCCGGGAACTCGGCGCGGACCTGATCGGCGTCGCCCCGGTCTCACGGTACGAACATGCGCCGAAACTCATGTCGCCCCAGGGGCACTGGCCGGAGGCGCGCAACATCGTCGTGGTCGCCATTCATCACACGGACGGCGTCATCGAGATGGGCGGCCGAGACCACCCGCAACGTGTTGGCCCCTACAATGTGCAAGGGGTAATGAATTCCCGCAATGAACACATGGTTTGGGAGCTGGCGCGTCTCATCCACGCCGCGGGGTGGGACGCCATGCCTATGCCGGCCACGAACATCTGGCGGTTTCGGCCCTATGGCGAGGTCGATCATGCATTCGTCCCGGATGTCAGCAACATCCACGCCGCGGCGGCAGCCGGACTCGGCGAGATCGGCTACAACGGTTTGCTGCTCTCCCCGGAATTCGGTCCCCGCCAGCGGTTCTGTACCCTGATCAGCAACGCCCCGCTCGAGGCCACGCCGCTCTACAACGGCCCGGAATTGTGCGACCGCTGCCGCCTTTGCGCGAAGCACTGCCTGACCCAGGCGTTCGATATGGAAGTCAAGGGCGAATGCGAAGTGGTCATCGAGGACAAGGTCATGCGCTATCCGGACCGCAACATGTGGCGCTGCGCCTGGGGCGAACACTTCGGTCTCGATCTGGACCTGGACAAACCGGATGTCATCACCGAAGAAGTGATTCACCGTTTCCTGGCCGAACATGGACGCCGCGGCGGTGAGATGGGTTCATGCCTGCGCTACTGCCTGCCGCCGCATCTGCGACATTTCGATCCGGAGTATACCAATACGGTCCGCCGCCGTTTGAGAACGGGCGGCGCCAAACCGGTAGACCGGCCCGCGACCGTCGAGGCGGCGGAGATCGCCTTCCAATGGGGGGCCGACTGGGTCGCTGTCGCCCGGCTTGAGACGGCAAGGAAGACCGGTCTGGACCTCAGAACGCACCTGCCGGACGCCGAGTGCCTGATGGTGTTTGGGCTGTGTGTTCCGGGGGCCGACATTCCCGGCGTTTCAGAGGACGTGGCGGCGCCGGTCGTCAGGGCCGTCCAAGACTTGGCCATGTACGCCGAACTCGACATCGCCCGGGCCATCGAACGCCGGGGATACGCGGCCATTCCCCGCAGCGGCATCGTGCCCGAAGCAGCCCTGGCCGCGGTGGGGGTCGAAGCTGTCGAGAGAATTCAGGTACACAATGTGGTGTGCAGTGCTCCGTTGTTCGAACAGGGCGTGCAACCGAATCCCGGTGACCGCGACATCGAACTGGCACGCGCCCTCGAATGCATCGCGGGACGACGGGTAGTCGACCTCCCCGAGGAAGACCCGAGTATCCGTCGATTCTTCGATTTGCTGCCCGGCGGCGTCGACCTCGCCGGCACGGCCGGTCTCGACCGACTCGATGTCCTTGCGCAACAACTCGAGGGCGCCTTCAACGCCGACGTGCTCAGTGCGGATGTGGTGGACTGCGGCGGCATCCACGGCCCGGTCAAGCCGAAAGTTGTCCGCACGAACGCCCGCGTGCCGCGCCGGGTTCGAGACTTGCTGCCCGGCGCCCGCACCGTGATCGTACTTGGCGCGGCGATTCCGGAAATCACCGTCCGGCGAGCCGCGGAACCGCCGGCCGACGGTGTCGGTCCATACGCCATGGCAACATACCAGGCCCGGCGCGAACTCCGCTACGCAGCCGTGGCCCTGGCCCGGGCCCTCGAAGCCCGGGGGGACCGCGCCCTGGTGGCCGACGACCTCATGGGGGCCGCAAGTGCGGTCGTCACACCCCGCGGCCGCCAGCCGGATGCCTCGGCTTCCCGCTTCGCCGCGGTCGCCGCCGGGCTCGGCACGCTCATGCAGACCGGGGCCGTATGGGCCCCGCCGTTCGGAAACCGGGTGCGGTTCATCAGTATCGTCACCGATGCCGAATTCACGCCCGCGCCCTTGTTTTCAGATCCCGCCCCGTGCGAGAACTGCGCCGACAAGCCGTGCATCACAGCCTGTCCGACCCGGGCCCTGCACGCAGACCGAACGGTCCTGAAGCTGGACGACCGGGAATTCCGGTTCGGCCACATGGACCGACTCCGTTGCGACTGGGCCGCCAAGTTCGGACTCGTGGGCGACGAAGGCCCGCGCTGGATCGGCAGTTACACGGACATTCCGCCGCCGGACCGCCCTCTTGCCGTCGAGGACATTGTCGAGAACTACGCCAGACTCGACCCGACCCAGAAACATTGGATGTGCGTCATCGATCCGTGTCTGCGGCGCTGTGCACTCCGCAACGGATGAACGGCGTCCGGACCCACGGAGACCGACAACGCCGACAGGCGGGACCCGCCGGGGCGAGACGCTCGGGCGTCGGGGAGGGCGGCCCCCAACCGCGCTCCCTGACCGCGCGATGTCGAAAACCGCTCTTTCCATTCGACGCAGCTCCGAACAAGGCGCCGACTTCCTTGCCTGGCGGAAACTGCGGTGACGCCCCGGACGTTTTCCCGATCTTTTTTTCAGCCATGCTGAGCACAAAAAGAATGCGAAAGGCATCAGGAGGCATCAGGAAGAGTTTCCGCCGCAACGCCCGGGTTGAGCACACCGAGGAAGGAAGTCTGAGCCTTCCCCAAACCCGAACGCCGAGGGTTGTTCCCCCAGCCGGGCGGCAGTACATTCCGGCTTTCGCGGCTTAACCTCATCGGAAGCGACCAGGGACCAGAACGCCATGCCTCCCCCGAACCCCGGGCAATCCACGATTGCGCCGCCGTTGTTTTCTGCAAAACGACGGCGCATTCTGGGGCTTGTGCTGGCGTTCTGTTTCGCCCTGTGCTTCCTCGACCGCCCGGCATTCTGGGGCAAGTATACCGAATCGCGTCGCGCGGAGATCGCCCGGGAAATGTTTGAGGAAAGCGGGGATTGGCTGGTTCCGACGCTGTTGGGCAAACGGATCCTCACGAAACCGCCGGGAGCTTACTGGCTGCAGACCCTCGGCTTTCGGGTTACAGGCCGAGTCGACGACGTCGGCGCCCGGCTCCCGAGTGCGGTGCTCGCACTTCTTGCCCTGGGTTGTGCATACCTTGCCGGACGGCGGTGGAAAGGGTCCGAAACCGGATGGCTCGCCGCGGGGATCCTGTTGACCTCCTATCTCTTCCTCAACAACGTGCGCAGTGCCGAGATCGACATGGCCTTCAGCAGCCTGATCACGGTCGAGTACTGTCTTCTGGTGCTGGCCTGCCAAGCGACCGCGGCCCGACGCCGGCAATGGCTCTTCACGGGCTTCTGGGTTGTGGCGGGCCTCGCTTTCATGGTCAAAGGGCCGTTGGCTCTCGTGTTCCCGCTGCTCGGACTCGTTTGGGCTCGCATCGCCCTGTGGCGCGCGCCCGACGTCTTCCGGCTGAAGCCCGTGTTTGCGAATCCGGGACCGGTACTGTTCATGCTCATCTCCCTGCCTTGGTACCTGTACCTGGTCTGGAAACACCCGGAAACCTTGTTGGTCTTCACCCGGGAAACGGTCGGACGCCTGGGGGGCCACACGCGGCACATGCGGGGACCGTTGTACTACTTCGAACAGCTCACCGCTTTGGCGCCCTGGGTGCTTTTCCTGCCGCCGGTCGGGACCTGGGCGTGGAAGCAGCGAGAGAAAGTCCCGGCCCTGCAGTTGGGGACATTTGCCGCCGGTTTCCTCCTGCTCACCGTGCTGCGGTCGAAGAAGGAAGTCTCCCTCCTGCCGCTCCTGCCGGCGTGGGCCCTGCTCGTCGCGGGCTGGATCGACGAAGTCTCGCGAAACCGAAGCCGGCGGCCGGCGGCGGCTCGATATCTCCGAATCTGCCTCGGTGTACTGGGCGTCGTCGTGGCCCTGGCGGCGGTCGGCGGGGCCGGGGTCGTGATTTGGCAACCCCGCCGTCCCACGGCCGTACTCGCCGCCCTGCTTTTCGGGGGCGTCGCCCTGGCCGCCGCCGCGACGGGACCGATTCGCGGACTCCGCAAACCATCGGCCTCGCCGGCCCGAAGCACGGAATGGCTCGTCATTTCGTTGATCGCGGTCGCCGTGCTGGGAGTGCAGTGGTTGCTGCCCACATTGGATGCGCAGCACAGTGTGCGAAACTTCGCCCGGGAGACGGCAAAGCGAGTTCCGCAATCCTCGCCGCTGGCGGCCTATGGGATCGAGAACTACGCGATTTCTTTTTATGCCCGCCGTATCGTCCCCGGCCCTCTCGCAGACTATAGGCTCCGGAACTGGAACGGCTGGGTCATTGCCCCCGCCGATGCCATGCCCCGCCTCGAAAAGCTCGGTGAATGTGAAATCAAACTCCGCAATCGGGACTTGGCCGGCGGGAAACGCCTGAAATCGTCGTACGACCTTTTCCTGGTTCGGTTCCGGAGGCGCGACAAGACGCCGTGACCGCAGTCGCGCCGGGGAGCATATTCCCGGTCGACGGCACACGAGCGACCGATTGCGAACCGCGCAATACCCCGTTCGACTGTATATCCGGACCCAACCGGAAGGCGCCGCGGACCGTCTCGCGTGTTGTCGATTCGCCCCCTGTTCCCGCCCCATCCAAGCCGTCTTCCCGGTCCTCTCGACGAACGGCAGGGGTTGCGTTTCGTCGGAGTGTGTGGTACTGTCTTTGTTTCAGATTCTCTTGGGACGGTTTGCCCGGGCGCACCTTGTGCCCGGGGCGAATGAACCAGCGGCGGCGGCCGATCCGGGCCGGCGAAGGTCCGGCCATGCGATGGAGCGTGCCGGAGCCGGTTTTGGGGATTGACCGGCATCGGACAGCAGGCCGGCCCGGCACAGCAGGGGGACGGCTGCCGCTGGGATGGGAGCTGCCTGGACGGACGCTTGCGGGGTCAGTGAACTCGGCAGGGCCCCAGGTTGTTCCGAGACAATCGGTATCCGGGGGGTCCGGCAAAGATGAATGCTTCGCCGCGAATCCTGGTCATGGCGCCCGATTTGCCTTTCCCGATACGTGCCGGCGGGCAGATGCGGATGGCCTCTTTCGTCAAGGCCCTGGCGCGGGTGGGGCGCGTCCACGTTGCCTGCGTGGCCCGGGAACTCCCGGGCGAGACGTTGAACTGGTGTACCGAACTGGGCGTGAGCATCACGCACCTACCCCGTGCCCGGGTTTCCCCGGGTCGGCTGTGGGGCGAACGCCTGGAAATGATCCTCACCTGCAGCAACCTGCTGAAACGCCCGGGCGAGCAAGCTTTTTTCGAAGAAGAATTCCGGCGATTCAAACCGAACCTCGTTTGGCTCGAAACCCCGTACCTCAGTCGCTATGCACTGGTGTGGGAAGGGCGCCTGCCCATCGTGGTCAATTATTGGGGAACCAGCCAGGGCGCGGAACGGGATTTTCGGGCGGCGCGCGGATCCCGAAAAATCTGGGAGTGGTTCCGATGGCGGGCGGCCAAAGGCGGCGAAGTGAAGTTCGCGCCGCGCCTCAGTGCCATCGTGACGGTTTCCGAGTTGGACGCAAACTGGTTCCGGCAATTGGCGCCCAAGGCGCCGGTCACAGCGATCCCGAACGGCATTCTCCAACAGTCCGAGCGGGATTACAGTCAAGTGCCGGAAGATCCGGAACTGATGGTTTTTACCGGAGATTTGGGCTATCGCCCGAATGTCGATGCGGTCACATGGTTCGTACGTGAGATCTTTCCTCGAATCCGAACGGCCCAGCCCACGGCCCGCTTCAAAGCAGCCGGCCGCACGCCGACCGAAGACGTGCGGGCACTGGCCGAGCTCGACGGCATCGAAATCACCGGGTTCGTACCCGACTTGGGCGAGATCATCGCCGGAGCGGCCCTCTACGTGCTGCCCATGCGCCTGGGCTCCGGGATCCGCAGCAAACTGTTCGACGTTTTCCCGCTTGGGAAAGCCATTGTAACCACCGCAGTCGGCGCCGAGGGACTCGAACTGCACGACGGCCGGAACTGCCGGATTGCCGACACCCCTGCGGAGTTCGCAGCGGCCTGCGCAGAACTGTTGAAGAATCCCGACAAACGCCGGCGACTCGGAATGACCCTCAAACGTCTGTCGACCGAGGTCTACAGTCAGGAACGTGTGGAAACTGCCGTCGCCGAACTCGTGCGTCGAGTCCTCGAAGTCCGCGAGGATTGACCGCCGGCCCCCAGCGAATTCCCGCGGGGAAGTCCGCCGGGATCCAGGCGAATCGACCGAGTCCAGCCCGGCGCCCAACCCAAAAAACGCGATATGACCATTCATTTCACGGTCGATGCAATGCCCGTACTGGCCGGACGCGGCGGCATCAGCAATTACATCAATCCGCTGCTCCGCCATTTCTGCCGGCGCCGCGACCGCGAAATCGAAATCACGTTCCACTGGCGCGTGCGGGGACGGGAGCGCTCCCAACGCGCCGAGGACCTGTTGCGGGCAGGAACCGGGACCGAATTCCCGGACGTGCGCCATGTCCGAACGCACTGGCCGGACCGCTTGCTGCGAGCGGCATGGAAGGCGCCTGTGGCGCCGTTGTGCTCGTTGAGTCTGCCGCCTACCGATGTCTATTTCGCCACCACCCCCATGTTGCCGGCGGCAGCGCCCTTCAAGCGGATCACTGTGATCCACGACGTAACTCCCGCCATGATCCCGGAGTTTTTCTCCGAACCCCGCGAACACTTCGTGGCGCGCGTCGCTCGGCATTGCGGCGCCTGTGACGTCATCCTCGCGGTTTCGAAAACCACCGCCGACAACTTGGCCGCCGTATGCGGGATTCCCCGGGAGCGCATCCGGGTCGCATACCCCGGCCTCCCGCGCGTCCCGGAACCGACAGTTCCCGACGCGGAAACGCTGGCGCGATTCGGCATCCGCAAGCCCTTTGCCGTTTATCTGGGGGCGCTGGCGCACAACAAGAACATAGACGGTCTATTGCGGATGTTCGGTGCATTTCGACGTCGCGGGTTCGAGGACTGGCAACTGGTGGTCGCCGGAAAAGACTTCGTGGGCGATGGACATTGGGAGGGACTCGTTCGACAGGACGGCACGGCGGACGCCGTCCGCTTCACCGGCTGGGTGGACGACGAACGCTGGGCATTCCTGCGGCAAGCCGCCGTCCTTGTCCATCTGAGCTGGTACGAAGGGTTTCCCGTGCCGATAATGGAAGCGTTGAGTCTGGGCTTGCCCGTTTTGGTGAGCAATCGCGGGCCGTTTCCGGAAGCCGTCCCCAACCCCGAGCAGGTGGTGGACCCCGCAGATCCGGAGGCGGCGGCGGAACGGCTCGCGCTGTTTGCCGCGCATCCGGAAACGCAACGTACGTGGCGCGATTTCATGCGGTGCCGGGCCCGGGATTTTTCCTGGGACCGCACTGCCGATATTCTCGAGGAAGCCGTCCGTGCGGTCGGTGATTCCTGAGCGAGCCCCGGCGCGGAGGCCCCACTTGCGTTCCGCTCCGGCGACCCACCGGAACGGGGCAGCGCCGGGAGTACGGGAGACCAGGGCGAGTCCCCGAGCGACGCTTCATGCATTCGCGGAACAGTTCGAAATCGATCCTGCGGCGACCAAGGGAAAGGACTGGCGAAGTGCAATCGACGAGACATGGACCCCGACTCCCGGGCCTGCTGAGTATTCTGGCGTTCGTCGGGACGGCAATCCAGGTGTCGGGCGACATCGTACTGGTCCGCGACGGACAACCGGCAAGCAGCATTGTGACACCTCCGAACGCGGCGGAGACCGTTCGGTTCGCGGCGGCGGAACTGGCTCGTTACCTGGGCGAGATCTCCGGAGCCAAAGTCCCGGTCGTCGCCGAAGGGGCGCGCATCCGGGGCGCGCCGGTTCACGTCGGTCTCACCGCGGCGGCCCGAACCGCCTTGCCCGACCGCTTGGCGCGGCAACCGGAAAGCGTGTTCGTGCGGGTGAGCACGGACCGGGTCGTTATTGTCGGCGGCTCCGACCGGGGTACGCTCTTTGCCGTGTACCGCTTTCTGGAAACGTGCCTGGGCTGCCGCTGGCCGGCGCCGGACATCGACTTTGTACCCAGGCGCTCCACGCTTTCCGTACCGGATCGTACCATTGCGAGCGCACCGACGTTCGACCTGCGCCTGTTCATTGCCCAATCCGGGAAACAGGCGGCGGCGTGCATGGCCTGGGGGCTCAAGCTCGGCTTGAACGGCTTTTATCCGCCGGACGCCGCAACCCGGAACGGGGAGAGCTACTTTCTGCCGCCGGAGCTGCCGAGTTGCCATACATACCACCGCGTGATTCCCAACGACACGTACTTCGGATCTCACCCGGAATGGTTTCCACGCATCGGGGGCAAGCGCCTGCCCGGGAGCCTCCACGGCCGCCAACTATGCGTGACGGCGCCGGGTCTGGCCGACGAGTTCGCGAGGCGGATCGATGAAATCCTCGAACGCAACCCCCGTTGCCGGATCACCTCGATCTCCCCCAACGACGGTCGTGGGTGGTGCGAGTGCCCCGTCTGTATGGCGTTGGACAAGAAACTGTGCGGCGGCCGCGCCACCCGCCAGGGGCTGGCCGGTGAACGACCATTCCGCGGCGACCGCGTGTTCTGGTTCGCCAACCAAGTGGCCCGACGTGTGGCCGAGAAACATCCGAACGTGCTGTTGCTCGAACTCGCCTACATCAACTACGCCGAACCGCCGGATACCATCCGGCCCCTGGCGAACGTCGTACCGTGGGTGTGTCACTATGCTCCCGCAGATTACTCGAAACCCATTGCGGACCCCGCCTCCGAGCCCAATGCCCAGTTCAACGCACTGCTGAAACGGTGGGTGCGCGTCACGCCGGACGTTCTCATTTACGCGTACGTGAGCAAATCCATGTGGTGGCGCCTGCCGCGCCCGGTGCTGCGCCCGTTCGCCGCCGACGTGAAATACTTCCACCGGCTTGGCATTCACCGCTATTACGCCCAGAGCAGACTTGGCGACTGGCCGTTGGACGGCCCTTTGTATTACGTACTGGGGAAAATGCTGTGGGACCCGGGGCTCGATCCGCAGGCGCTGGCCCGGGAATGGACCCGGGCCATGTTCGGACCGGCCGCCGCCGCCATGGACCGTTTCTACGCCGAAATCGATGCTGCCGTCCGGGCTTCCGGCAAACCGTATTCGGACAATCCCCCCCGAGACGTCCCCGGCCTGTTTGCTCCGCCCCACATCGAGGCGGCACGCCAAGCTCTGACCGCTGCCGTCCGCACCGTGGCGGACAACCCGAATCTGAAGGAGCGGGTCGAAAAAGTCACCCGGGTGTTCGATTACGGGCGCTGGATGATCCGCTGTATCGAGGCCGCCGCCCGCTTTCGCGCCACCGGTGAAGCGGGCGACTACCAAACGGCAGTCCAGGCCGGGCGCCGCGCGCTTTCATTCCTGCGCGTCCGTGAGGCGAAGAAGTTCGTGGATCATCTGAAGTTGCTCGAAGCCTTCGGCGTCCCTGCCTCCGGCATGGGCGAAGCCGAGAAAAAGGGCGGACGCACTTGTTGGAATACCGACGAGACCGGCAAGGGCGACGGACGTGCCGGCTGGGCCTTGTTGTATGCGCGGATTCCCGACCCCGAACGTCCGGCCAAGATCGTCATGGACGTATGGGGCGAGTCGGACCTGCAAACCATCGTCATCAACACCGGCGGTCAAGGAAAAGGATACGCCGACGGCGGCATTTGGAAACCGGTCGAACCCGTGCAACCACTCTCGGGAAAGCCGGGGTGGGAAACCCTCACCTTCGTGGTGCCCCCGAGCCTGTTTGCTCCCGGCAAGAAAACCCAGCGCATCGGCCTCGGCGGAGGCGACTCGCAGATATGGATCGCCAATGTGCGCGTGACCGCGGCCGACAAGGCCGATCCTTGATGAGAAAACCGGGACAGAGTGCGGAAAGGGAGACGGCCCCATGACCGAGCGCGAGCGCTACCTGGAAACCATGCTTTTCGGGGCCCCGGACCGGGTCCCCCTGGCCCCGGGCGGCGGTCGTCGGTCCACGCTCGCCGCTTGGCACGAGCAGGGCCTGCCGCCCGACGTGCGGGATTACAATCAGTATGCCTACCGCCTGGTCGGTGGAAACCTGGAATGGCCCCGGGGCGGACCCGGGTTCCCCGTCAATTATCGCATGATCCCCATGTTCGCGGAGAAGGTCATCGAAGAGCGCGAGAATTCTCGTGTCGTACAAGACTGGAAGGGAAACATTTGCGAAATCGGCAAAGAATTCACCCTGTCCCACTTGCGCAACGCCATCGATTTCTGCACGCGTCGCTGGATCAAATGCCCGGTGGAAAACCGCGAAGACTGGGAAAAGATGAAGGCCCGGTACGATCCCAACGCTCCGGAACGGCTTCCAGCGGACGCCGCGGGACTCGGACGCAAACTGGCGGACCGGACGTGGCCGGTGCAGGTGCATTTCGACGGACCGTTCTGGCAACTCCGCGAGTGGCTCGGGTTCGAGGCGCTGTGTACCCTCTTTTACGATGACCCCGAGTTGCTTCAAGACATGCTCGATTTCTGGCGTGACTATATCGCTCGACTTTTGGAGCGTGTGCTCGAATACGTGGTCCCGGATTGCGTTCACATCTCGGAAGACATGGCGTACAAGGGGTTTTCGATGATTTCCCCGGCCATGGCGAGGCACTGCCTGCTTCCGGTCTGGCGATACTGGGGCGAGATTGTCCGAGGGGCCGGGGTTCCGGTCTACGCCATGGACTCCGACGGCTTCGTGGGGGAACTGATTCCGCTGTGGATCGAGGCCGGAATCAATGCTTGCGACCCGATCGAAGTCGCAGCCGGGAACGATATCGCGGCCTTTCGCCGCGAGTTTGGACGGCGCATGGCGTACCGGGGCGGCGTGGACAAGCGGGCCATGGCCAAAGGCGGCGCGGTTATCGAAGCCGAAATCGAACGGGTTCGTCCGGTCGTCGAGAGCGGCGGTTATATCCCCTCCTGCGATCATGGGGTCCCGGCAGACGTATCTTGGCCGAACTACGTCCGGTACGTGGAGCTGCTGGCGCGCGCCACGGGTTGGCTGTGAGCCGGTCCGATTCCGAAGAAAACGGTGTCGCGTCCCGGTCCGCCGAGGCTGACGACGCGCGTGTTTGGAACACGGCCGCAGAGAGGACGAAAAGAGAAAGGGGGGGGAAACGCACGCGCGAGTTGTCGGATCGGACCGTCGCCGACCGGGGCATCAGGGCAATTCGTGTCCCGTAATATTGCAGGTGGGATCGGTCCCGATGTTCCCCAGCGTATACGCTCCCCCTGCGGGACATTCCGGGGTCTTGCGGATGTAAGTGTCGACCAAATTGCCCATGGTGACCGTGTCCCCGTCGTTCTTCTTCTCCGCCAACGCCCACTGTTCCTTGGCCGCATCGATCTGGCGCAAGTTGGCGATGCAAGCATTCTGCCGACTCAGGTTTCGCGCGGTCACGAAATTGGGTACCGCAATGGCCACGAGCAGTCCGATGATGGCGACCACGATCATGATTTCCACCAGCGTGAAAGGAGATCGTCTTTTCATTTGCTGTGCGCCTCCTCTTGCCATGTGCCGCGGAATGCTCCGGACGATACGGCAGTGCCGCCGCACGTCGCAGCCTGCCGGTGAATGCTTCCAACACTCTCTGCGATTCACGGTTTCACCGGGCGAATCCGTCTGCACTCCGGATTGTTTCAAAACGCTCAGTCCGTCCGCCGCAGGCTCAATGTGTCCACGGCGGGATTTGTCCTGCGCCACACGGCGCCGCCTGTCCCGTCGCTCGCAAGATGGGCCGGCGGGAATCGCGTTCCCTGACGGTGTCCCCTGCCCCCTGCCGGGACACTGTGTATTGCTGCAATAGTCGAATTGACCGTTCTCGCCCCGGCTTGGTTCCCGGTCGGCGGTGAATCTCGCCGCGTTTCCACGCCTTCTTCCGCCCTCTGCCGGGGGACGGCCGCCCCCCGGCAACATCGCGGTCCCGACAGCGGCCCTGCGACTCTGCTGCGAAAAGCGCGGGTGTCGCCCACCCCCCACGCCTCCTCCGCTCAGGTCCGAAGAGAGGGCGTCCGCGTATATTTTAGCAAATAGCAGCCGCAAAGGCAATGCGAATGTCCGGGCCGTCGTCCGTGAAAGGGGCTCACCGGGAATCCGGGGAGGCAGACTGGGGTAGGAGGTCGTGGGCCGCGGCGACGACCGCGTCCTCGGATATGGCCCGGACGCACTCCGCAGGACCTCTGCACCGGTCGGGACGGCGGGGATGACAAGGATGACACGCCAGTTTCCGCGGTTGGAGCACCCGGACAGCCTGTCCGGGCGGCCGGTGGTGTCGGGAGACGTTGGGCATGATCCCCACCAACGGGCAACCCACCGCCCCGGCCAAATGCATGACGCCGCCGTCGTTGCACACCGCCAGTGCGGCCCGCTGCAGCACGGCTGCCGTGCCGGAAATGGATAATTCGCCCGCCAGGCTGACGAACGGCGCACCTTCTCCCACTTCCCCGCGCCACTCGCGGCCCTCGCCGGTGCTTCCCAGGACAACGGCGCAGTCGAGATGTTCCGCCTCGAGGATCCGTGCGGCGGCCCGCGCGAGGTTCGCCAGGGGCCAACGCGGGCGGTTCGGACGCGCCACGGAGGGATAGAGTGCCAGAAAGCGGCGGCCGGACCGGCCCACACTCCGATTCAGCGCCGCCTCGGCCTCTTGCCGGGCCTGCTCCGGGACCGGGACGAAAACGTCCGTTGCCGCGGCGTCCGGGGCGAGCCGTCGGGCCAAGTCCACGTTCACCTCGAGATCGGTCGAACAGGCGCTCGGCCCGGGGGACATGTGTACCCGTTTGGGACGAACCGCCAGGAAAATGAGCCGGCACAGACGCGGGGCCATCCGAGAGGCGAAAACCAAGTCGCCGACCGGCGCCACACGCCGTAATCGTCGCCCGAAGCGAAAGAGGCGCCACCAGGTCTCCGGGGAATAGCGGCGATTGGTGTCCACCACAGTGACAGACTCGAGGCCTGGGGTCGGTGCATACACAGCCCGCACCAGTTCCGAGGCGGCCAGCAACACTGTCCGCCGTTCTTCCCCGGACCGACGGACCGCCGCCGCCATCGCCGGGGAAAACAGGACGGCGTCGCCGAGTCCGCCCATGGTAACCAGGACCGTGTACTGCTGTGTCATAACCGCCCCATTCCACGACCGTCCCGGTCCCGGCGCAGGCAGCGCCGCGTCCGGAGCGGCGGACATCGGAGCACATCGTCGCGGCCGCCCTTCCGGCGGCATCGACTTTCCGCCCGCGCGACTCAATGATCGCAGATTGCGCCGGACAGGTCCAACGATCCCTCGAGCCAGGCCCGGACCGTATCTTCCGGCCCTGCGCCCGAGGCCCCGGACAAGACGTGGACGCCGGCCGCCTCGAGGATGCCCCGGGCCCGGGCGCCGATCCCGCCGGCAATGAGCAGATCGGCCCCACGCTCGATGAGCCAGCGCGGCAACAACCCGGGCTGATGGGGCGGCGCCGGCGCCGTCTCGCACCGGAGGATCTGTTTTCTCTCGGAGTCAACTTCGACGAACGAGAATTCCTCGCAGTGCCCAAAGTGCGGCGACAGTTCGCCGGCGACCAATGGAATGGCGATACGCATCAGTCCAACTCCCGTGGGCGGAGACGGAAACGAATACGGCCGGCCGGATTGCCGCTCGGCAAACCGCCTCCGCTTACGGTCGCCGAACCCACATCCGGAGCCATTCATGCCTGCGCCGGCGGAGAGCCGGCAGCAGCGATCACCTTGTCCACAATTCCGCGAAAAGCGGTCGCCGCAGGGTGCGCCGCGTGCGCTTGAGCAAACGGAATCCCCGCGTCCGACGCCTCTGCAACCTGCGAGTCCAGCGGAATCCGCCCCAGGAACGGGACGCCCATGTCGACCGCCAGCCGTTCCCCGCCGCCCTGTTTGAGAATGTTCGTTATCTTGCCGCAATGGGGGCAGACGAAACCACTCATGTTCTCCACTACTCCAAGTACACGCAGGTCCAACTTGCGACAAAACGTGACGGATTTCCGCACGTCCGCGAGTGCCATCTCCTGGGGCGTGGTGACAATGATCGCCCCGGTCAGGTCCGGCAGAAGCTGACTGACGGAGAGCGGTTCATCGCCGGTGCCGGGTGGTGAGTCGATGATGAGCCATTCGCAATCGCCCCAATCCACGTCCTTGAGAAACTGCTGAATGACACCCATCTTCATGGGGCCCCGCCAAATCACGGCATCGTCCGGGTCCGGAAGCAGGAAACCGATCGACATGACCCGCAGGCCGTCGGGAGTCGACACCGGGGCCATGGCGCCGTTGGCCAGCCCCACGGTTCTGCCCTCGACCCCCAGCAGTTTGGGGATGCTTGGGCCGTGTACGTCCACGTCGAGCAATCCCACACGGCGCCCGGCGAGCCGCAGGGACACCGCCAGGTTCGCAGCCACCGTACTCTTGCCCACGCCACCCTTGCCGGACAGCACAACGATTTTCCAAGGAATACGGCACATCCGCTGCGCCAGTTCCTGACGGGCCTGGAATTGTGTATCATTCTCGCCGGGACGACGGTCTTTCGAGGGACAGTCGGCCTGAGTGCAGGAGTTGCAGGATTGCTGACTCATCCGGGAATTGCCTGTGTTGTATCCGGTCCCATGTGGATAGAGGCGGCCCGAAAACAATGGCCGGCGGCGGCGAAACACGGTGGGGCGAAAAAAGCCCCTATCTCGAGGCGAGCAGGACAATTGTTGCCGTTTCGAGGCCGGACCGGTAGCGTTCCATCCGCAAGTGAGATAGTATACCGTGAGCCACGGCAAAAAGCCACACCCGACTCCGACCCGATTTCGCGGGCCCCGAAGTTCGGCGGAGGGCGTCCCCGCGCGGGACACCGCGGCGACCGGCGCGACTGATCCCAAGCAACGGACGACCCAGGTGAACCGATTCGCATCTTTCTGTGGGCGCATGGCGGCGACCGGCGTGCTCCTCTATCTGACCGGTGCTCTGCTGTGGGCGGTTGCCGACCTGCCCGTGGCCCTTGACAGGAACGCGGCGTTCCTTCCCCTGGTTCTGGGGTTCACGGGCGGGGTATTGTTCTTCTCGTTCTTCTCCCGGCCCTTGATGGTGTACGTTTTCGGCCACGAATTGACCCACTGGCTGGCCGCCAAGGTGTTTCTGCGCCGGACCGGGGCATTCCACGCCGGGGCCGCGGGGGGTAGTGTGGCCGTCGAACGGCCGAACATCTGGATCGCTCTGGCGCCGTATTTCTTCCCCGTGTACACCGTGATCTGGATCGGATTGTATGGAGCGTATTGTTTCTGGCGGCGCGCCGCCGGCCCGGCGGAGTGGGCGGTACGAACCGCCTATGCAGGCGTGGGTGCGACCTATGCCTTCCACGTGGTGCTCACCGCCTATGCACTGCTCCGAGGCCAGCGCGACTTGCGTCTGTACGGGCGAGTCCTGTCGCTGAGTTTTATTTTCTTCTGCAACGTCCTCCTGGTGTTTCTGGGGTTGGTTCTGGTCTCCCGGCAATACGCTGCAGCGGTCGCATTGGTGTGGGACCGGCTGGGGCGGGAGTGGGCGGCGGTCCGTGACGGGGCGCGGTTGCTCTCGGCGCTTGCAGCCCGGGCATTCTTTCACTTTCGGGAACTCATGTCGGGACAGAGCGGACCGGACTGACCCGACTTTTCCATGCCTGGGCGCCGCCGTTCCCGACATCCGCGGCGGCAACGCGCGTATCGAGTCCCGGGCGGCGGCAAGAAGGAACTATTGCGCGCCCCGGGCGGTAAGGACGGCGGGGACGGTCTTGAGCAGGATCGCAATGTCCAATGCCGGCGACCACTGGTCGATGTAGGCGAGGTCCAGCTCGGTCCGTTCGTCCAGGGAACGGATGTTGCTGCGTCCCGAAACCTGCCAGAGTCCGGTCAGTCCGGGCTTCATGGCATGTCGCCGGAGCAAAACGTCGGGCGGCAAGACGGCGGTCTCGTACAACGGCATGGGGCGGGGCCCCACCAGACTCATGTCCCCAAGCAATATGTTCCAGACCTGGGGCAGTTCGTCGATGGAGGTGCGCCGCAGGACCCGGCCCACGGGCGTCACGCGCGGATCACGCTCCGGCTTGAAGAGAATGTCGCCCGGTTCCAGGGCGGCGAGCCCGGCGTGGTCCCGGTCGGCGCCCAGGCGCATACTGCGGAATTTGAACATGCGGAACACCCGCCCCCGCCGTCCCATGCGCTCCTGCCGAAACAGAATGGGGCCGGCGGATGTGAGCCGCACTGCCAATGCGGCAGCCAGCAAGAGCGGCCAGCCGACCAGCAGCACCGCAAACGCACCGACGACGTCGCAGATTTCTTTCAAAAGCAACTTTCCGGGCGTCCGAGGGGAAGGGACCAGTTCGAAGGTCTCGACGTCTTGTGCCTCGCTCCCCCGCCGGCGAACGGTCTCCACGGGAATCCCGGCGATTGCGGCAAGCATGGCCACATGTTTCGTCAAGTCCGAAGCCGCCCCTCCGGCGCACAAGAGCCGGTCGACGCGGCGGCGAGCCATGCGCCGGAGAAACGTCTCGGGGTCCGATATCCTCCCGCCGTCCGCATCGATTGTGCCGGCAAGTTCGATCAGCAACGGGTAGGCTTGCTGCACCCGCCCGATCCACGCGTCATCGCCCAGAAACAGGATCCGTTCCCGCAGGCCCCGGCGGACAAACCAAGCCAGGAGGAGGGACCGCATGCCGGGAAGGAGAAGCAGGTACCAAGCCAAGCCCCAACCGCCCGCCGCCATGGCCAAACTCAGGATCGCGGCCGCATCGACCCCGAGCCACACCAGTACCAGCGACCAAACCGACAACGAGCCGAGAAGCCGGGGGACCATGCGGCGAAGCAGTTCGACCGGCGCATGCGGCAGGTCGGGAGCGTAGCCGCCGGACAATCGGTGGAGGTGCTGCCAGAGCAGGCCGAGCGCGGCGGTGCTCAAGAACACGTCGAGGCGCGGCGGAAGGGCGCCGGGAGGCCAAGCGGGGCGCGGGGAAATGAACCAAGCGACCGTCGCCAGCCCCGCCAAACAGCCACAGGTCTCCCAAAGGAAGATTCCGGAGATCAGCAGGTGTTGCTTCGCCGCCAACCCCGTCCGGCCCGATCCCGGCACTGCGGCCGCCAGGTCGGTCCGACCCGCTTCCGGAGAATTCTCCTGGCCACCGCTTGCGTTCTTCATGGGTCGAGGTGACGATCGCGGGCAGGTCGATCACGGACTCAGCCGGACAGTGCCTTCCGGGCCGTATTCACTAACCGCGAGAACGTCTCCGGTTCGCGAACCGCCAGGTCCGCCAACACTTTGCGGTTCAGGTCGACACCCGATTTCTTGAGTCCGCAAATGAAACGGCTGTACGTGAGGTCCTGTGCGCGACATGCCGCGTTGATGCGCACAGTCCAGAGCCGGCGATATTGGCGTTTCTTCTGCTTCCGTCCCACGTAAGCAGCGGCCATGGCACGGTCCGCCGCACCGTATGCCTGGCGAATGAGCTTGCCGCGCGGACCCCGAAACCCCCGCACGCTTTTCAGGACCGCTTTCCGCCGTTTTCTGGAGGCAACTATGTTCCTGGTACGCATACTGGCAAACCACTCCCGGCTGTCTCTGGTTCAATTCGTGAACATGGACGCGACGTTCGGCCTCGACCGAGGACCTCGGACATTCGGTCGGGGGCTCCTCACACGCGGACACGCAGTGAATCCACAGCGCACGCAGCGTATCGACGACCGATCACAACCCGTAGGGCAGGGCCGCTTTGATCCGTTTCATCTCGCTCTTTTTCACTTCCGCGTCCTGACCGAGACGCCGTTTGCGTTTGGCGCTTTTCTTGGTCAGGATGTGACGTGCGCCCGCTTTGTAGTGACGGAACTTGCCCGTTCCGGTCTGCTTGAGTCGCTTGGCTGCGGACTTGCGTGTCTTGAGTTTTGGCATGTCGAAAAGTCCGTATTTGTTCTGTGGGTGACGGCAACGGTCGCCTGAAGGGCATCAATCGGGAAAACGACAGACTCCGCGCCCGGGCGCCACGGGCAGGATTTCGCGCCAAACGTTGGGCACGCTGCAGGTGCGAGGGCTGCCGGAGGTGGGACGTTACTGGCCCGGCTTATGTTTTGCCGGGGCCAAGTAAAGCAAAAGACTGCGGCCGGCCCGACGCACCGGTGATTCCACCGTCGCCACCTCCCGGGTGTCTTCGACCACCCGGTTCATTACTGCAAGCCCACGCTCGGTGTGGGCCATCTCACGTCCTCGAAAAAACATGGAAACCTTTACTTTAAACCCTTTTTCGAGAAACGCAACGAGGTGTTTGAGCTTTGTGGTATAATCATGGTCGCCGATGTTGGGGTGGAACTTGATCTCTTTGAGTTTGTGCTGGTGCTGCTTCTTCTTGGCTTCACGCTCTTTCTTGCTCTGTTCGTACTGGAACTTGCCGTAATCCATGATTCGGCAAACGGGCGGATTGGCGTTCCGCGCAATCTCCACGAGATCGAGATCCGCGTCGCGAGCACGGGTCAGGGCCTCGTCGAAGGTCACGATGCCGACTTGTTCACCGTTTGCGCCGATCAGGCGCACCATTCTTCCTCGGAGATGCCGATCGTACGGACGAAGTGGGCGTGCGATGGTTCCGTCCTCCTCTCTTGTTTCCTCATCTGCCCTTGCGGACCGGGCGCCGACTCCTCCCGCACCCGCGGGGGAGGCGGACTCGAACCGGACACTGCGTGCGTCCCCCCCGAGCAGGGGGTGGGGCGACCGAGTTCAGCACTCGACCCGAAGCGAGCGCTCCGGGGTCTTTTCCGTGCCCTCAAACGGGCGGGTGCACGGACAGGATGGGCTTCGAACCGGTACTATTGTAGCACAACCTGCCCTGCTTGTCACTTTTTCTCGGCAATTTCCTGCAAGACTCTTGCAACAAAGGTCTGGACCGGACATGGGCCTTCGTCGCCCCGATTGCGGCTCCGTACCGCGACGGTTTCGGCCTCTGCTTCGCGTTCTCCCACGATCAGCAGGTATGGAACACGCTGGTTCCGCCCCCGGCGGATCTTGGCCCCGACAGTGTCCGCTTCGGCGTCGACGGCGACCCGGAGGTGCTCGGTGCGCAAGCGGTCGGCCACTTTGCGCGCGTACGGGATAAAACGGTCGCTCAGGGGCAGAAGCCGCACCTGCTCCGGCGCCAGCCACAACGGAAAAGCCCCGGCATAGTGTTCGATCAGGATACCGAAGAACCGCTCGAGAGAGCCGAGCAAGGCCCGGTGCACCATGTAAGGCCGGTGCCGCGCACCGTCCGTCCCGACGTAGGTCATGTCGAACCGTTCAGGCAGGTTGAAATCGAATTGGATCGTGGTGGTCTGCCACTCGCGCCCGAGAGCGTCCCGGATCTTGAGATCGATCTTCGGGCCGTAAAACGCCCCGCCGCCCTCGTCCACTTCGCAATCGAGCCCTTCGGTCTCGATGGCTTTTTCGAGCGAACGCTGCGCCTGTTCCCAGCGTTCCGGCTCGCCCACCGCCTTCTCCGGACGCGTCGCCAGGTAGGCTTTCACATCGTCGAAACCGAAGCTGTGCCACATGAACAGACTGAAGCGCAGGACCTCGCGGATTTCGTCCTCGATCTGCTCCGGGGTGCAGATGATGTGGGCGTCGTCCTGGGTAAAGCCCCGGACACGCAACAGGCCGTGGAGGACGCCGCCTTTTTCGTACCGGTAAACCGTTCCCAGTTCCGCCCAGCGCAGCGGCAATTCCCGGTAGGAACGACTCCGCGTTTGATAAACCTGGATATGAAAGGGGCAGTTCATGGGTTTGACGAAGTATTCCTGGTCGTCGATGTCCATGGGGGCGTACATGGCGTCCCGGTAGAAATCCAGGTGTCCGCTGCGACGCCACAGTTCCGCCCTGCCGATGTGCGGTGTGTACAGCAGCTCATAACCGTGTTCGTAGTGCGCCTCCCTCCAGAAAGTCTCGATGATGTGGCGAACCCGGGCGCCGTTCGGGTGCCAGCAGATCAATCCCGGTCCCACGGCCTCGGCCACGCTGAACAGATCGAGTTCACGTCCGAGCTTGCGGTGGTCGCGTTTGCGGGCCTGGGCCAGCCCCTGCAGGTATTCGGCCAATTCCTGTTTGGTCCGGAACGCCGTTCCGTACAAGCGCTGCAGCATGGGGTTCGTCTCGATGCCTCGGTAATACGAGCCGGCGATGGACAACAACTTGAACGCCTTTATCTGGCCGCTGTGCTCCAGGTGCGGCCCTCGGCACAAATCGATGAAGTCGCCGCATTCATAGAACGAAATCGCCTCCCCCTCGGGGATGTCTTGGAGCCGCTCGAGCTT
Organism: Kiritimatiellota bacterium; assembly: GCA_013151865.1. Classification (GTDB taxonomy): domain Bacteria; phylum Verrucomicrobiota; class Lentisphaeria; order Oligosphaerales; family JAADHN01; genus JAADHN01. Next base: position 61,092 of record JAADHN010000034.1, on the reverse strand, counting down.
GTACTGTTGCCTCCGACTTTCGAGCAGTTTCACCGCCTCGTCCCGCGAAAGCTCGAGCCGGGTAAACGGGAGACGGGCATTCACGATCCGGCGCATTTCCTTTTCGATCGCGGGCAAGTCCTCGGGCGTGAATCGGTGTTCCAGTTCGAAATCGTAGTAGAACCCGTCTGCCGTCGCCGGCCCAATGTCGAGCTGCACGTCGGGAAAAAGGCGCGATACGGCCGCAGCCATGACGTGGGCCGTACTGTGTCTGAGAGTTTCCAGCGGGATGTCTGCCATGAAGCATGGACCTTTTCAGAAACGCGGTGTCGAGATGAGGGTGGCCCTAGGCAAGAACGCCTTTGGTCGAGGGCACTCCCGGACTGCGGGGTTCGGGGCCGAGGGCCCGGTCCAGCGCCCGACCGAACGCCTTGAAGGCGGCCTCGACAACGTGATGGGGCTCCTCGCCGGCCAGACGCGTCAAGTGAAGGTTCAAACGGGCCTCCGTGGCGAGGGCTCGGAAGAACTCGCGGAACAGCAGAATAGGAATGCCGCCGACGGCGCCGGCGCCGACCCCGAGATCATACGCGAGAAAGGGGCGTCCGGACAGGTCGATCACGGCCCGGACCAGGGCGTCGTCCATGGGCACGAGACTCGCTCCGAAACGCTGGACGCCGGTCCGGTCGCCGGCCGCCTCTTTCAGGGCTTGGCCGAGCGCCAGACCCACGTCTTCGACCGTGTGGTGCGGATCGACCTCGAGGTCGCCCCGGGCGGTGAGCACAAGCTTGAAGTACCCGTGCCGGGAAAAAGCCCCGAGCATGTGGTCCAGGAACGGGAGGCCGGTATCGATTTCACAACGGCCGGCGGCGTCGAGGTCGAGCCGGACTTCGACCTGAGTCTCCCCCGTGGTCCGGGCGATTGCTGCGGTGCGGTTCATGAATCTCGAGCCTCGTTCACATCGTTCGTTCAACTCATTCTCGCGAAAAGGCGTACAACATACCCTCGGTGGGCGTGAAATCAACGCGGCCGCCGCGTCTGCCATACCGGGCCGCCCGGCCGTGCCGCGGCCGCGGGTTCCATCCCGGCACTTCGCACAAGTCGAGAACGCGACAGCGGGCCATTGCGGGCGGCTCAGGGACGGTCCGGATCAGTGGGCCGGCGCGTTTTCGCCTTCCTTCTGCGGTGGGGCGCGCAACTCGACGCGCGCCAGGAACCAATTCGCATCTCCCCATGTTTCGCTCGGCACGAACCCCTCGCGCTTCAAGGTGGCCATGAGCAGATCTCGGTTTGTGGAACGCCGACAGATGAAAACCACCTGCCAGTCGAATCCGAACGGCGCCCGCATTTCGCCGAATACGCGCTCCAAGCCGACCATGCGCCCTCTGGGCTCGAGCCCGGCCCGAACCACACGACTGTGGGCGTAGAAATTCAACCCCAGCTGTCGATGCTCCTGAAAAAGCACGAACAGGTTCCGGGACACCTTGTCGTCGAACCGGCAGAGACGATAAAGCGCCCCCATGTCGTCCCGGGGGGGGGGACGATACGCAGCGACGGCTTTGCCGGTCACGATAAGAAGGAACATCACCACGGCAACGGCCAGAAACTTTCGCGGGAAAGCGTCCGACCGCCACTCCTTCCCCGCCCGTCGCGCCGCGATCAGGGCCACTGCGGGAAAGAGCGGCAGGACATACGTAATCATTCGGCTGGTGCTTAACGAAAAAAGGAGAAACGGCAGCAACAGCCACGTCGCCAGGAAAAAGCCGGGACCGTGGCGCTCGACCAACGCACGCCACCCCGCGGCGCAGTGCAGTCGTGCCTCGGCGAGCGCACGCCACAAATACCACGACCAAAGCCCTGCACCGGCAAGAAGGAACGGCAGGTACAGCGTAAACGGCCGGTACCACTCCGGGTTTCGCCCGAACTCGTTGCCGGCAACTCGACCCACGATTTCATCACCCAGAAAATAGGCCAGCAGCGTCGGATTCCTGAGGCATTCGTACACGTACCATGACAGACCGACAAGGCAGAACAGGACCAAGCCGGCCCAATCGAACACCGGGGCTTTCCGCTTGCGCGCCGGATCTCGTCGGCGGTAGACAAGCACCGGCACGAGAGCAATCAGGGCGGGCGGCCCTTTGGTTGCAAACCCCAAACCCAAGGCCAACCACATGCCGAGCATCCAGCGCCGGGACCGGGACCGGTCCGGCGCCCGGTCCGCGCTCCAGAAGCTGAAGATGGCCAGCGTTTCCCACATGGCGAGCAGCGTGTCGGTGTTCAATGAAAACGCCACACCTGCCGGAAAAAGCGACGTGGCGTAAATCACCCCCGCCAGGAAGCCGGTGCGTTTGTCCCACATCCGAGCCCCGATCCCGGCCACGGCCAGCGCGGTCAGGGCGAAAAACAGGGCATTGGGCAGGCGGGCGCCCCAGGCGTTGCGACCCAATACGCGCACCCCTGCGGCAATGGCCCAATAAGTCAGCGGGGGCTTGGTCCAGTGGGGCTCTCCGAATAAAGTGGGCTCAAGCCACTTGCCCGTATCGAGCATCTCCCGAGCGCAGAGAGCGTACCGTCCCTCGGTGCTCTCGTACAGGCCGCGACTCCCCTGAAAAGCAATCCCGATGACCAGCGCGAGGGCCAATATGACAAGCACCGGCCGCAATGTCGTCATCTTCATGTCGAATACCTTCCAGCCCCAAGAGGCGATTCTTCCGAACGGCGTCGGCGGCATCCGACTGCCCCACGGCGTCGGTGGCGATTCTCCCGAGCGTCCGTCCTTGCCCCGCCTCGAGCGACATTGAACTTGCGGCGCCCCGCAGAACAGTCTCGGGGAGTCGGGGGAGATTGAGCTTCGGCCGGGGTTCAGGCGCTTTCAAGGCGAGAGACGCGTCTTCGGCAGCATGATCGCCCTCAGCCGAACGCTTCCGGCGGGGTCTCCCTGCGCTTCTCTCGGTAGATCAGGTGGAGGTTTCGCAAGTAGATCGCCACCCCCGTGCCCTGTCCGAGAATAAACACCGGGTCCTTTCGGTGAACGGCATACAACAGCAGCAACGTCGAACCGCTGAGGCTCAGGTACCAGAAAAGAAGCGGAACCACACTGCGTCCGGCGCGTTCGCTGGCAATCCATTGCACGATGAACCGGGCCGAAAACAGGGCCTGCGCGCCAAACCCGAGAACCAGCCACCAGTTTACTCTACCGAGCCAATTCCAAAACTGCACGTTTCGGCGTCTCCTTGGTTCGGCCCCGTTTGCAAGGCCGCACACTGGCCGCGCAAATCACGGCTCGTCCACCGAGCGGGGCCGTTTCAAAGCGTCGCCCTGCCGGCGTGCCGGACCATTGACTGTCCGAGACTCAGTCGACGCCGCCGAACTCCGCACGCACCCGGGGCCGGACCATCCGCCATTGCATCCAACGCACGGCGAACACATCGGCCAACCCCACCCAAAGTCGATTGGAGATGCCGTACTTGGTTTGGCCCCGGGTCCGGGGTCGATGGTTTACCGGCATTTCCGCGATACGTGCGCCCTGCAGGCGGGCCAAAGTCGGCAGAAAACGATGCATTCCTTTGAAGACCAGGATGTCCTGCACGCACTGCCGGCGGAATACACGAATGGCACAGCCCACGTCGGAGACGCTTTCCCGCGTAAGCCAATTTCGGAACCCGTTCGCAAGCCGGGACGAAATCCGCCGCACCGCGCTGTCCCGGCGCCGGGCGCGTACGCCGTTGACCATGTCCACCCCCTGGGCATCAAGTGCCTCGATCAGACGTGGAATGTCGTGGGGGTCGTTTTGCCCGTCCCCGTCCAAGGTCGCAAGGATTTCACCCCGGGCATGGCGAAACCCGGCGGCAAGCGCGGCGGACTGGCCGTAATTGCGGTCCAGGTCCAAAACTCGATGCTTGCCGGGCCAGCGCTCGACGGCTTTCGCCACCAGGACGTCCAGCGTCCGGTCGGTCGAGCCGTCATTGACCCAGACGCACTCCCAGGAAAGCCCGGCCCCGTCCAGGGCCTCGGTGACCTCCGCGGCCAGGTCCGGGGCCGACTCTTCTTCGTTCATCACGGGGACCACGACGCTCACACGGGGGGAGGACAATGCGGGTGTGCTCATGCGACGATTTCACCTGGTCGGCATTCCGCTGCCGGTCGCGGCGCCGGTGGAATGTTCATTCAGGCGCGGCCGCGGCCGGCCCGATGCGGGGACCGTCTGTGCCTGCGCCGGTCCGCCTGAAAGCCCCACAACATACCGCGTCGGCGCCCGAAACGCAACGCCGCTGCCCAGCGCGGGACGCCTCCAAGACTGTCGATATGATCTGGTCGATGGAGAGGGTCGCGTCGGCCGGGCGCTCCCCAGGCGCAACGGGGCCCGACGGGCTTGCCCAACATCTCCGCCCGCCCCGGGGCGCGCAGGAAGAAAGCGCTTGGCGTCCGCTCGTTTTCCGGGAAACGGACACTAACATACTCGGGGCGATTCTGCCTGCGTGCGTGGCCCCGGCCCGAGCCCGGGGGCGAACCGGTCGGTGCCCGGTCCGCCGGCCCCTCCTCGTTCGTCCGGCATTGCCGATCAACTCCTTTCACCAGTGCGAGTATGGTTCATGCAAACGGCGTTGCGTTCTTTTCTGGCGGCCTGCGCGGTCCTGGCCGCCGGCCTGGTCGGTTTTGCCCGGGGCGAGTCCACCGTCGACGGACTGGCGGGCTACTGGCCCCTGGATGAAAACGCCGGAGATCGGGCCCGGGACGTGGTCCATCCGGCGCCGGACCTGTTCGGCAACCGGGCCGAGGCGCGCATTCTCGAGCCGAATTGGGTCCCTGGCCGCTACGGGGCCGCTCTCGAATGCCGAGGACAAACCGCACTGTCCGTGACCAAGACCGCAGACTTGAACTGCACGCGGCAGGTCACGATCAGCGCGTGGGTCCGTCCCACCGACGGAGGAGACCGGCGCGCCATGATCGTAAACCATGAGTACGCCTATCGCCTCGCCTTGGTCAAGGCCAAAGGCGGTCATCGCGTCCAATTCCAACTCAACCTCGACGGGAATTGGGCCGGCAACTGGTTGCTCGGGCAAACGGTGCTCGAATCCGGACGCTGGCATTTCGTGGCTTGTGTCTATGACGGGACGACCCGACGAATCTACGTTGACAGTCGCCTCGATGCTTCCGAGCCCGTTTCCGGATCCATCGGCACGGGCCGAAACATGACGTTGGCCGCGGCCCAGGTCCGGGCGCGGCGCAGTCGGGGACCGCAGCAGCGCACCTACGTCCTGCGGGAGGCGTTTCACGGGACTTTGGACGAGGTCCGCATTTGGGGCCGAGCCCTCGCCGCAGACACCTTGCGGGCGGCGGCAACCGAACATCGGGCCGCGATCCTGCAACAGCTCGGGCCGGAACGTACACTCTACGCATATCCGATCCGCGCCGTGCTGCCCCCCGCCCGCGACGTGCCCTTCACGGTCGGTGTGTTCAACGGCGCACGGACCACATTCGCCGGCCCCGCCCGAATCGAAGTGAAATCGACCGGGGCCGACGCCGGGGCCGGGGCCGTCGACCGACGCATGGCGCTCCGGATCGATCCCGGCAAACTGCGGGTCATTCAGGTCCCCGGCGACCGCTTTGCACCCGGCACGTACACATTGCGTCTGACCGTAGGCAATTGGCGCCCTTCCGACATTTCGGTGTATGTAATGCCCCCGGCGACCCGGGCTGACGCCGACGAGCTGAAACTCCGGCCGGTCCTCGTTCGCGATTTGACGCAGCCCCTGGGACCGGATGTCTTCCTGGACGACGGGTCGAGTCGGATTGTCCAAACCCCCGTCGGCGCCTACCGGGAGGCCGGCCCCAAAAAGTTCTCCCGATTCGCCGTCCGATTGCCGCTGCGGCGGACCGGACTGCATCTGGTGCGCGTGCGCTATCCGGACGACAAACCTCGAACATGCGAAATCGCCGCGTGGTCCCCTGCCCCCGCCGACCGCTACAACTGTCACTCGGGTTATTTCACCGACGCGGACACCCCGCTCTCGCACCGCGTGCAAACCTTTGAGTTCATCATGTGGGCCCGGGACGTCCGCCAGGTGCTGGTGTTCACCACATGGCTCGACAACCGACCCGCGGCCGCCGCTTCGGTCGCAGTCTTCGAGATCGACGGCCGTCTGCCCGCCCGCCCCGCCGCACTGGGGCCGTCCCGTCGCTGGATCGGCCAATACTGGGAAGACGCGCAACCGCTCTCGCGCTGTTTCGGCGGGACGTACCCGGAATACGCCGATTTCGACCGCATGACCCGCAACCTCTGCGATTACTTGGATTTCACCGGCCAAAACCTGGTTATGCACCCTTTGGTCTGGTACGAAGGCCCGATCTACAACTCCCTCGTGGAAAGCAGGGGCGGCAAGGGCGGTTTTTATTTCCCCACCGACGGCTGGGTGGATATCCTGCTGGAGCGGTTCGAGCAGCGCGGCTTCAAGTTTTTCGGACTGTTCAACGTCCAACAATTGCCATCGCTGGTTCGGGACATGAATGCCGATCTCGCCCGGGTTCGGGCCGGCGACCCCACGTTCAACACGGTGTCCGGGGCCAATGAGGTCTTTGCCAAGACCTGGCATCACCGTCTGCCGATGTTCAACGCCCTGCATCCCGTGGTCCAGGCGCGCGTTCTGGCCTTGGTCCGGGAAATTGCCGGACGCTACGGGAAGTCCTCGGCCTTTGGCGGCGTCGGCTTTCACCTGACGCTGGCGTCCCTGCTGCAGCCCGGGTCCATCGAGGTGAGCTACGACGACTGGACCGTGGCGGAATTCGAGAAAGACACCGGCGTCCACGTCCCGATCCCGGTTCGCGCTCCCGATAGGTTCGGTCAGCGCCGCAACTGGATTCAGGAACATGCGGCGGATAAATGGGTGGCTTGGCGCTGTCGGCGGACCGCCGACTTCTACGGGCGGGTGGCAAGCGCGTTACGTGAAAAACGCGCCGACCTGAAACTCGTGGTAACCTTGCTCGAACCGCCCATGTCCATCATCGACCCCCAGCGGGAGGCGTGGCGCAGCGGCACGCCCCAAGTGGAACTCTCGCGGGCCGCCGGGATCGACCCCCAACTTTTGGCGAGAATCCCGAACCTCGTCATCCAGAAACGAATGGGTCCCTCGGCCAAGATGAAACGTCTGACTTTCGGCCTGGATCGGGCCCGTTGGGGCGCGGCCGCCGCGCCGACCCTCGAGAGCGTGCAGGCGATCCGGACCATGGACCTGGATCCGCGGCTAACCGCCGAGTACCGCACGACCCCGGAGTTCGGCGTGTTCCTTTACAACCGGTATTTCGAGAGCGATGTGGGCCGGAAGCACCCCATGACCTGCGACTGGTACGGCGGTATTGGTTGGCGGGCCACCGCCGTCGTACCGGCCGGCTCGCAATTCATGGAGTACTATGCTCGTGCCATGTGCCTGTTCGACCCGGAATTGCTGGCCGTCGGCGGGTTCACCAACGGCACTGTCGGACACGAGGCGGATGTCGAGCGTTTCGCGCGAGTTTTCCGGAGCCTGCCGTCCGGTCGCTGGAACACAGTGGCCGGGAGCGGCGAAACGGCGGACGCTCCCGTGGTCCGCACGTGCACTCGGGACGGCCTGCTCTGGATCTACGCCGTCAACCCCGACCGTCGAGCCCGCCGTATCGCTCTCCCGCCCGGAGTCGACCTCGCCCCCATAGGAGATTCGCCCCGTCCCAAGGACGAGGCTCGGCGCCGGACGGTGACGCTGGCCCCTTACGGCTTGGCGGCCTGGACAGGGCGAGCCGCAACCGCCCCGGCGACCCATTGAGCCGGGACGAAGTTCGCGCCTGCTGCCGGTTGTGACGGGGTTGCAGCGGACACGCGAAATCCAGGACGAAATCAATCCGGCTTGTCGACAGGCGGATAAGAAAACACGGCATCCGAATCCGTCCGTCTCGTCCAAGCCCTCCAGAAAGGACAACACCGAATGAAGGTTTCCCGGATCGCCGAACTGGCGCTGGGACTCGCACTGTCGGCGGCGGCGGTGCAGTTTGCGGATGATTTCAACCGGGAAGGGCCGGTACACGGCGGCCGTACTTCCGACGGCAGGTACACGTGGGCCGTCTTCCCAAAGCAGGTCCAGGCGAAGATCGTCACCAAAGACGGTCGCATTGTCTTCAACGGTTCCGCGGGCGTGATGTACATCGCTCATACCGACATGCGGCAGCGGGACTTCGACCTCGCGTTCGATTATACCTACCTGAGCCGACATTATGCCCGGAGCCTCACGGTGAATTACCGCTTGCAAGGCCGGTATGCCAATGCCCGGTTGAGCGACGGCGGGTATACCGGCGGGTACGTACTGAGCATTGAGCGTCCGGCGCGCGCGGTGCTGCGTCTCCGTTTGCTCAAAGAGAGTGCCGGACACACCAAAGCGGATACCTCGCTGGCCGCGGCCAACGTACAGGTGGGGAACCGCTGGAACGTGACCTCGCGGGTTCGTCTCCAGGTCGAAGGCGAGCGGCACCGCGTGTTCATTGACGACACACGGAAACCGGTCATCGACGTGACGGACGCCGAGTACGTCGGCCCCGGCTGGTGGAACATCGCCGACGGCGGACTCACAGGGCGCGCAATCGATAACCTTGCGTTCCGCGCCGGAGCGCCGGAGCGCGCAGCCCTCCCGGCGACCGCTCACGAAACGCCGGCCGCGAACTCCGCACAGACGCCGATCGACGTGCTCCGACCGTTGTACCCGATCCATTACACCGGCCGCGTCACGCCCGTTCCCCGGCGGGTGCTGGGAGCATGGCGCACGCTTCGCATGGCGCCGAACGGACTGAACGTCGAAATCGATTCCGGCGCGCACAATGCCATCCGGCTCGCACGCGACCTGTTGCTTACCCGCGTGGCCGATCTGTCGAAAACGGCAGGCAACGATTCCGGAGAACCGGTTACCGTGTACCTGGGCCTGTTGGAGTCCGATCTCATCCGCGGCGCGGCCGCGCGCTTGGGATTCGACCTGCGCGGGGTCGTCCTGCAACCGCAGGGGTACGTCATCCGCTGCCGGGGCAACACGATTCTGGCGGGCGGCGTGGACCACCGGGGCGCCTTTTATGCGGCCATGACGCTGGTTCAGTCCATTGGGGCGCCCGACGGCAAACTGCTCCTGCGTTGCGCCGACCTGGACGACTGGCCGGTGTGGCAGCGCTGGTACCAGTCGGTCTATTCGATCCCGGACGAACGGGGCCTCCTGTGGCTGGCCGTGCATAAGGTTCGGGGCATCGCCCTTCAGCAGCGAGAGGAATGGCGCAACATACGACCCGACGGCAAGCCGCAATGGGCCGGCCGGAAATGGAAAAACTGGGCCCACGTCATGCGCGTATACAAAGATTTCAAGGATCGCTACGACCTGTTGGACTACCAACTCGCCCTGCACATCTACGCTTCCGGCAAGCGCACGCTTCCCATGCTGGACATCACGAACGAGAAGCATATCGCCCAACTCATCGAGGCGTGTGCTTTTGCCGCAGGGCAGGGCTTCGATCACATCATGGTCTGCGCCGATGACTGGACGCCGCTCACCAACGGGCGCTACGTGTGTCCCTATCCGGCCGAACGCAAACGCTTTCATGATTCCGTGGGTCGGGCGCACGGGACCCTGATGCGCCGCCTGCACGATGCGCTCAAAGCACGTTTTCCCGATCTCGACCTCGCGTTCGTCCCGGCCCCGTACTCGATCTACAGTCACGGCGTGCCGGACAAACCGTCGCACCAACGCTATCTGCGGGACCTTGCCGCGGAACTGCCCGACGACGTGTACATCGTCTGGACCGGCCCCAATATCCGCAGTCGGAAAGTAACCCGGCAGGATTTTCTGCTGTGGGAGAGTCTTGTGAACAACCACCGTTCGTATCTCTGGGACAACTCCGCGGGCCCTGCGCCCATCTCCCGCTGGGATACGACCTTCTACGATGGTTTCGACGCGGACAGCCAGGGCGTTATCTTCATCAACGGCGACCCGTTCGGCAAGTCCTACCGTCTCTCGTTCGGCATCGCGACCAGCGATTACCTGTGGGACCCGAAGGCCTACGATCCGGCGGCCTCGTTTCGGGATGCCGTCGAAAAGATGTACGGCCCCGGGACCGCCGGCCCGGCGGAGCGTTTCATGGCCGACTACGCGGAGTTGACCGGCGAAGCGCCAGAGCGAGAGAAGGCCTTGAAGCTGCTGGACGAACTCGATGCGTTGTCCAAAACCATGGCCGGGCAAGGTTGGAGCATGCACCAGATCCGGCGAAGGCTTCGGTCGTTGCGCGCCCAATTCCAGGTGGTTGTTCCGGCATTGGACGTGCCGCGCATCACCACTCCGCCCGTGCTGGACGGACGACTCGACGACGCCTCCTGGCAGAATGCCGCGCTCTTCGATTTCCGCCCCGTCTCCGGGAAAAAAGAACCGATCTCACCGGCCTGGTGCCGGATCACGTACGACGCCGGACACCTCTACTTGGGCTTCCGCGCCCAGCGCACAGTACCGTTGAAGAAAGTGGTACGGGTCGAACGCGACCGGAACCTGTGGGCCGCCTCCGACGACCTGATCGAGGTGTTTCTGCAGGGCGAAAAAGGTGCCTATGCTCAGTTGGTCTTCGACAGCGCCGGCAACCGGTGGGACGCCGAGTTCGGGCTGGGCCTCCATCTGGCATGGGACCCGAAATGGCGGGTCGCCGTACACCGAGAGACGAAGGTCTGGAGTGCGGAAGTGGCCATCCCCTTCACGTCTTTGGGGCCGGTGATCGAGGCGCCGGTAAAGCCCGGTACTGTCTGGCGCGCGAATTTCTTTCGGCAGTTGCTGGCCGAGAAGCAGCAGTCCGCCTGGTCGCCGACCAAGGGCAATCGGTTTCACACCAAAGCATTCTTTGGGCAACTTCGATTCCGATAGTTTACGGAAGGCGACGGCAGTGGCGGGGGTGGAGGAAACGATGTATCGACCTCAGTATCCGTCTCGGTATCGAACGCGCCGGGGAGGACTTCGTTTGGCCAAAAGAGCACGGCAACGGACTAACTTGGACTAACCTGAACTTTTGACGCGTCGCCTGTGCCGCATTTGGTTTCGCGGCAAGACGCCGGTGTCGTGACCACTCCAGTCGAGGCGTAGCCGAGACGGCCGCCCACCGGGGCGGAGTGATCCGCCTCAGGCGGAGAACGCCAACTTGCAGCCGCGAAACCAGATACAGTGCCGGCCTTCGCCAAGACTACGGCCCGACAGGCAGGCGTACGCCCGGAGGGTGAAGCACATTGCCGCTCTCGCGACTGGCATGATCTCTGCATTTCTTGCGGCTCCGCGTGAGAAACCTGCCTGCTCTCCCGGCGCTCCCCGTGAGATTCAAGATGAAACTGTCGGGGGCGTCGGGGGACAGACACCGGCCCGAATCATTCCGCCCCGGGAACCCGAACCCATGTCGAACGGTCAAAACAGCCGTGCTCTCGAGTCCCGACCGACTCGCACCGGTCTTTTCCCGTGACGTCGAAGGAAGCGATTATGAGCCAGGAGTGCCGCACTCGGCCGTGCCTCGCCGGCCGTCTTCCGATTCGTTCGGAGATATGGGGCGTCCGGGCGGCGCGGTCTTATTGCATTGCCGCGATCCTGGCCGGCTTCGCGGGGATCTTTTCCTGCCCGAGCGCCGACGGACGCGAGAAGGCCGTTACCGTGGAGGTCGTGCTGCTCCAACCGCCTGCCGCCCGGCAGCCGCTGGTGGCCGCGGTGCGTTTCCACATCCCGAAAGGCCTGCACGTTTACCGGGGCAAAGATCGATTCTTCAGGATCGACGAGCGCAGCAGCCAGAACCTTGGCCCGGCCCGGATCGTGCTTCCGCCTTCCAAGACCATTTCGGACGCAGTGGCCGGCAAACCGGACGCCACGGTGGAAGTCTTTGCCGGAGAGGTCGAGATTCGGATCGAGCGCCAACCCACCGGGAAAGACGGCGAGCCCTGGTCGTACCAAGGCGTGGTGGGCTTTCAGGCCTGTTCGGACAACACCTGCTTCATGCCGCAAGAAGTCCCTTTCGCGCTGAGCGGCATCATCGGCCGCAGCAACGCCGAACCGGAACCCTTGGCGGCAAGCTCCGCCGCGCCGGCAGGTTCGGGAAAAGAGGACTGGGCCCGGGCCGTCAAAGGCTTCCAGGTGATGGGGCGGACCACCGGATACCTGCGTAAAGCTGCGTTTCTGGCTTTTCTGGACCGGGCCGAGTCAGGCCGCGCCGCCGGGACCCGGTCTCCGTTGCTGGCGCGACTCCAGGGACACGGGATGGTGTGGATGCTGCTCATCATTCTGGTCTGGGGGCTCGCGCTCAATCTGACGCCGTGCGTGCTGCCCATGGTCCCCGTCAATCTCGCCATCATCGGCGCGGGAGCGCGGGCGGGTTCGCGAACGCGCGGCCTGCTGCTCGGGACCGTGTATGGATTGGCCATTGCCGCGGTCTACGGTCTGCTGGGATTGCTCGTCGTACTGACCGGATCGACGTTCGGCGCCATCAACGCTTCACCATGGTTCAATCTCGGAATCGCCGCCCTGTTCGTGGTGCTTGCCCTAGCCATGTTCGATGTCTTTCTCATCGATTTCTCCCGGATCGGGGCCGGACTCGGGGCCGGCGGCAAGTCGGGTACCGTGGGGTTGGCCCTGTTCATGGGCGGTGTGTCCGCTTTGCTCGCGGGCGCGTGTGTCGCACCAGCGGTCATCGCCGTGCTGTTGTTCTCAGCCAAGCTCTACGCCGACGGTATCGTGATCGGACTCGCCCTGCCGTTTGTCCTGGGATTGGGCATGGCCCTGCCGTGGCCGTTCGCCGGTGCGGGCATTGCACTGTTGCCCAAGCCCGGACGATGGATGACCTATGTTCGGAACGGACTCGGAGTGCTGATCCTGCTCCTGGCCGGCTATTACGCCTGGACCGGGATTCAGCTGCTGACCCCGCACCCCGCCCACGAGACCACAGTCGGCGCGGCCGGCGCCCCGGACGACAGCAGCGGCGGCTGGCTTACTTCGCTGGACGAGGCCCTGCTGGCGTCCCGCACGACCGGCCGGCCGCTGTTCGTCGATTTCTGGGCCACATGGTGTAAGAACTGCCGAGCCATGGAAGCGACCACGTTTCGGGCCCCGGAGGTCCGCGACCGACTCGCGGCCTACATCCGCCTCAAGTTCCAGGCCGAACAACCCAAAGATCCGGAAACCCGTGCCGTTCTTCAGTATTTCAAGGTGCAGGGCTTGCCGACGTATCTGCTCCTGAAACCACCGCCCGGTCCGGTGTCGCGCCCATGACCGAGACGACCCGCCGCCGCATGGAGGGGAGAACTTGCCCCATGAAATACTCCGCCACCACCGTCGCACTGCCCCACTTGAGCATGGAGGAACAGGCCGAATTGCTCGCTCGCCTCGGGTACGACGGCATTGAGCTGAGAGTCCGGAGAATCAGCACAGAACAACGTGCGGCGGCCGAACCGAGCAACTGGGGGTACCACCTCAACGATATCACACCGGAGAACTTTGCCCGGAAAGCTTCCGATATCCGCCAGACCCTGATCGACCACGGCCTCGAACTTGCCGGGATCGCCTCGAATGCCCCCTGCACCGATACCGAACAGGTCAAGCTTTTGTTGGAAGGGGCCGCGGCGGCCGGGGCGCCCTTCATCCGAGTCGGGGCCGCCGCCGGATATCGCCCGGACGGCAGTTTGGATTACCGACGGGTTTACGGCGAAACCGTCGCCGGATACGCCCGCGTGCTCGAGATGAGTCGGGGAACAGGAATCAAGATCGTTCTCGAAATCCACGGGGGCACGATTCACCCCAGTGCGTCCCTGGCATACCGCATCGTGAGCAACTTCGATCCTGCGGCGGTCGGCGTGATCTACGACCCGCAGAACATGGTCCGAGACGGCTACGAAACCACCGCTCTCGCTCTCGACCTGCTGGGGGCCTACCTCGCCCACTGCCACGTCGGCGGCCATCGCCCGGCGCCGAGCGAACCGGACGCGCGCGGCACGATCCGATGGACTTGGCAGGCCTGCCCCATGCGCAAAGGACTCTTCAATTTCGCGGAACTGATCGCTCTCCTCGAACGAATCGAGTATCGCCATTTCATTTCGGTCGAGGATTTCCGACCCGCGCCCGCCGAGGAAAAACTCGCCGACGCCATCGAATACCTCAAATCTCTCGAAACGCCCTGAGGTCCCGGGAAAGTGGGAGCACGGGACAGCCCGAATCGAAAGAGGTTGCGGACATGTCTTCCGTTCCGGCCTCCCGGGCCGGATCCCACGTACTCTCTGCCGGCCTCAGCCGCCGCCGGGAAGGGCGAGCCGGATGAACCCCGCGTTCTCCACCCGGAAGCTGTTGCCGCCGGTGGCGTGCCACATGGCCCATTCCCGGCCGGCAGCCTTGAACGCGGTCACGTTGAAACGCAGTCTGGGTTCGGCCGCCGGCCGGGGCGGGGCAACCCCGATGGCAGCCAGGGGAATCCGCCATTCGGCTTCCCAGGTCCCCGGCGCGCCCGGTGCGGCGGCGTAGGTCACGGTATCGCGCAGTTTACGCACCAGGGCGGCCGGCGCGCCGCCGACGGGGGAGACCGTCCACGCCCCGGAAGGGTATCCGCGCAAGACGATGACCGGGCCGGGAGTTGTGCCGCTCACGTCTTGTAATGCCACCTCCACGGCATCGTCCCGGCCCCAGTTCGCCGTTTCCGCAACCGGTTGCTCCGGAGAGACCCGGTTGCGGATCGCCACGTACAGGCTGACGCCGTCATGGCTCACCCAGGCACGGCTTGGGTGGGCGATCTTCCGTCCGGCGTAATCCACCTCCATGGGCAGGGCGTTGGGGGCCTCTTCGGGGCCCCACTCCTCGACGTGGATGCGTCCGTCCAGGACGATCTCGCCCCTGCTTTGGGGGATTGCGGCCTCGCGCACGGGGATCGCGGGCGGGGTCCAGCCGGGGATGGGGAACTCTTCGATGACTTGTTCGCCGCTCTCTTTGCGCGGGTCGGGAGGGGGCAACGGGCCGCGCCGATACTCGTCGACGACCAGCCCGATCTTCTCCACGGGAATGGGCTTGAAACCCAAGGCCAGCGCGGGGGAATCGGGACGCAGGCGGTAGTCGTCGCGGGCGGCATCCACAAAACGCGGATCGGCAATCACGGAATTCCGGTCGAAACCCATCTCCTGCCACTTGCGGAACGGGATCACGCCGCCTTGGTTGGGCCTGAACGTCCGACCGGTGACTTCCACCGGCGCTCCGCCCCGCCAAATTACATTGAAGTCGCAGGTGAATCGATCGGCGGGGACCCGAGAGAAATTGTAGAGCACCCCTTTTTGGCTGAAGATGTTGCGGCGAACAATGTTGTCAACCGGCTCGCCAAGTCTGTCCTCGAGGATATCCACCAGCTCCGGGTAGCGCTCCGACCAGGGCGGACTCCGATAATCGATTGCTTTCAACCGCCTCATCAGGGTGCCCGCGCGGGTAGCCTTCTTCTGCCAGCCCATGCCTCGGTTGTCGAGATGCACGGCCCAACCGGCATCCACGAAGATGTTGTTCTCGATCACCGTGTCCCGTCCGCCGCCGGTGCGAATGACCCCGTGCCCAAACCGATAGAACAAGTTGCCGTAAATGTGAAAGCCGCTGATCTGGTCGTCGAGATGGATGCCGAACGCGCCGGGAAGATGACGCACCGGAGAGGAATAGACGAATACCCCGCGGGTTCGGTCCACCCGGTCGATGCCGTAGCCGTTGATATCATGAAACCGATTGTAGCGCACCACGTTGCCTCGAGCCGTGAAATCGCGCCCGGCGTAGAACGCCCCGCCGTGACTCGAAATCAACATGGCGTGATGAATCTCGTTGTACTCGAAGAGGTGGTCGTTGCCGCTGACCCCGACAACCATGTGAGGACCGTCGTGGATCAGGTTATGCTGCACTTGGTTCCCGCAGCCGTTCACCTGTACGGCCGGAGCATAGGTGTGCAGCATCCGGCTCATGTGATGGATGTGGTTGTTGACCGCCCGGTTGCGACCGGGCGTGAGTGTTTTTCGGTCCCCTCCTTGGAGCAGGATCCCCCGCCGTCCTACGTCGTGAATGTCGTTGCCGATCACCGTGTGATCGCTGCCGCCGGTGACCTGGACTCCGTCCAGCAGAGCGTTGCGGATTTCGCAACCGCCGACCACGTTTCCGGTGCCGCCGCTGATCACCACCGCGTCGCGGGTGCAGGATTCGATGACGAACCCGCGCACGGTCGTCCTGCTGACTCCGTCCATCCGTATGATCGTGCCCAGCCGGGAGGCGACCACCCGGCCGGTGGACAAGGGCCCCGGGGGCCACAGGTAGAGGACCTTCGCCTCTCGGTCGAAATACCACTCTCCGGGTGCATCCAATTCCTCGAATACGTTGCGAATGTAGTAACGCCTGCCCGGCTGAATCTGGTAAACAGCCCGGCCGTCGAGGTGAATCACCTTCTTCGCCGGATCGATGGAACGGATGCCGATGTACTGGTCCATGTAGTTGTACCACGGAAACCAGTGCACCTGGGCTTCCGCCGGCCGGGACCACGTGTCGGGCCGATTCCCGCCGTAGTAGAACCAGGCCTTGGTCTTTTCGGTGGTCTTGGGGATGTAGGCCCATTCCCCCCAGCGCGGATCTCCGTCGATCTTGTTCGGCCAGCGGGCCAGCGGCAGGCGTTTGCCGCGGAAAAAAACCTCGAACCCAGGGGCCTTGCCGGCGTAGCGATTCTGTCGCACGGGTTCGACCCGCTCGAGACCGAGCCCCGCGACGTCGGCGCGGAGGATCTCGCCACGAAAGGGGACGAATCCCCGGATCTCGACCCCGCCGATCAAACGCACGCGCTCGCCGGCGGCCGCCCGGTAGACCGTTCGAACGCCTGGCGGAGGCGAGTCCTGCTCGCCCAGGACGAAGGTCTCGCTCAGTAGAAAGTCACCGCCGTGCACGAGCACCTCCGCCCCGCCCGCCGGCCGCAATTCACGCAGACGATCGCGGGCGCCGCGGAGCGTGGCCAAGGGCCGGGCCCCATCCCCCGGGGCCCGGTCGTCGCCGCCGGGGGACACGTGCAGAACCAGGGGAGCGGAAAAAAGGCCGGCAGCGCCCAAGGTCAACGACATGAGACACACTCTCGTCGGATGAATCGGTCCCATCGGCATATCTCCTCGTTCTGTCCGCCCCGGCCCCCGCCGACTTCCCACATGCATCAGGGGCCGATTCATGTCCTTCTTCTTCCGGGTGCGTTCGCGTCAGGAAGTGTCCTCTCCGTGCGAGTGCCGGGTCACCGGCAGTTGACGCCTCGTCCTTTGCCGCCCCCGACCCGGGAGCCCCGTTTCTTCCGATCCGTCTCGCGTGGACGGAAAGTCAGGTCGGGCGGTCGGCCGCGCGCACCCGGCGCCACTGAAGCCCCCACACAGCGCCGTAGAGAAGAACGCCGACGCACTGCCAGGCGTATCGTCCGCCCCCGAACCGCCCGGCGAAGGCATCCGGGCGGAAGAGGAGAAACACGACGGCAATCAGCAGCACGCTCTCAACGAAGCGATTGCGCGTGAGTACCCAATTCTGGACGAGCGAGGCAAAGGCCAGCATGGCGATGACCGCGGTCCCGAAGACGACAGGCGGCTGCCACCAGTGTTGGATATTCAGCAGGAGGAGATCGGTATTGAAAATGAACATGAACGGCAACAGGGCGGTGCGCATGTCGTACGTGAACCCCTGGATCCCTGTGCGGATCGGGTCCGACCGTGCGATGGCCGCCGCCGCATAGGCGGCCAAGCCGACCGGAGGAGTATCGTCGGCCAGTATGCCGAAAAAGAAACAGAAAAGGTGTGCGGCGATCAGTGGAATGGCCACGCCCACGTCCCCGGCCAGAGTCAGAATCGCGGGGGCGGTAAGGGTGGACATGACGATGTAATTGGCCGTGGTGGGCAGGCCCATGCCCAGAACCAGCGAGGCCAATGCCGTGAAAACGAGCATGGGCAGAAGGTATCCGCCGGAGAGTTTGCCGATCACCGCCGTGACCAGGCCGCCGGGGCCCAGCGTCATGACCCCGACAATGATGCCGGCAGTCGCCACAGCCACGCCGATCCCTGTCATGGCCCTGCCGCCGGCCACCAGACTCGACAGAATGATCCGGGACGCACGCCTGCAAGCCCGGCGCCGGTCGCCCCACCCGGACACACCGATCATCTCACGGCAGAAGATGAGTCCGACCAACGCAACGGTTGCCCAGAACGCGGCGAATTCAGGCGAGAATCGGCGAAAAAGCAGTATGATAAGAAGCCCGAGAGGGAGCATGAAATGGAGGCCGCCCACCAAGGTGGGCCCGAATCGCGGCAGTTCGTCGGGATCCAGACGCCGCAGGCCCAGCTTGCAGGCCTCGAGGTGGGTGATGTATAACAGGGCCACGTACGAAATCACGGCAGGAATGAAGGCGGCACGGACCACACTCAAGTACGGGATGTTGCAGCGCTCCGCGATGATGAATGCCGCGGCCCCCATGATCGGCGGCATGAGCTGACCGTTGGTACTGGCGGCCACTTCGATAGCCGCTGCTTTTTCCGGGGGGTATCCGCTTTTCTTCATCAGCGGGATCGTGAAGGTGCCTGTCGTCACGGTATTCGCGATGCTCGAACCGGAAACCAGGCCCGTGAGGCCGCTGGCCAGCACCGCCGCCTTGGCCGGTCCGCCCCGAAATCGACCGAGCAAACTGAACGCCAACTGCACGAAGTAACGGCCGCCGCCCGATTTCTCGAGCATGGTCCCGAACAGCACGAAGAGAAAAACGGTGGTCGCAGATACGTACAGCGGTACGCCGTAAATGCCTTCCGTCGAGAGCACCAGTTGATTCAACGCCTGAGTAACCGAGACGCGCTTGAACGCAATAAAGCCCGGCAGGTTCGGCCCCAAGAAACAGATGGCGATGAAGGACGCGGCAACGATGGGCAGGGCAGGGCCGAGGGTACGCCGAGCCGCCTCGAGCAGGAGCACCACGAGCAGGCCCCCAAACACGAAGTCCCGGGCCACGGGCAACCCCTGTCGCGCGGCGATCCCCTGATAATCGAGCGCGTAATAGGCGGCACACAGGGCGGCGAGTCCGGCAAGGAAGACATCCATGCCCGGGATGCGGTCCCTGGCCGAGAAGACGGAACTGCACCCGCCCTTGCCGCCCCCTCGCCAGGCCCGGCGTCGAGCCGGAAAACACAGATAGGCGAGCGCGACGGCAAAGGCCAGATGCACCGCCCTGACAATATCACTGTTCAGAGTCAGGACATACGGCAGGCTGAGTTGGAAGAGCGACCAACCGCCGGCCACGGTGGGTATCAGGAAGCGCGCCCAGCCGTGTACCGGGCGTCGGTCGTACTCGACTTCCGCAACCTGCGGGGGAAAACGGCCGGGCGAGGCGTCCTCGTTCGGCGCTGGCGTAACAATTTCCATAGAGTTCGGTGAGTCCCGTCTCCCGCGATTGTCGGACTGGAGAGCGCCGCCCGGAAGGTGAACCGTATTGCCGCTCTTCCGAGGCAAGCGCGGGGAATCGAGTTCTGTCGCAGCATCGTCCGCAACCGCTTTCCTTCCAGTGTGGATCGACACAACGCTGTCGACTCAATAGTTCAGGCAAGCACTCTCTGCCCGGGAAAAAGCATTACTTCCCGGCCGCAGTCCCGGCCGCGCCGGGATCGGCTTCCGAAATCAGGCCCGCTTCACGGTAGTAGCGCAGGGCGCCCGGATGCAGCGGGGCCGACAGGCCTGCCGTGACCATCTGCTTGGGGTCGAGTCCTGCAAACGCCGGATGCATCGTCCGAAACTCCTCAAGGTTCTCGAACAGCGACTTCGCCAATGCATACACCACCCCGTCCGGCTCGTCCGCCGAAGTCAGCAGCACCGTAAGAACAGCGACGGTCGGGATGTCTTGGCTGTTGATTGCCTTGGGATAAAGCCCGCCCGGAACCACGGCGCGTGCGTAATACGGATATGCCGCCGTGAGCGCTTCGATCCCGGTGATGGGGACGAACCGCACCGGCCGCCGTCCCGCCGTGGCCTCCGTGATGAGCCCCGCCGGGTGGCCGACCGTGTAGAAAAAGGCGTCGATCCGACCGTCCTGAAGCAACTTTGCGGACTCCGCAGCCTTGACGCCTTCGGCGTGCAGGTCCCGTTTCCAATCGATCCCGACCGCCTCGAGGATCTGGATCGCGTTGTAGCGCTGTCCCGAACCGGGGTTGCCGATGTTGACCCGCTTGCCGCGGAGATCTTCGATCCGGCGGATGCCGGAATCCTCGGCGGCCACCAGGGTCACGCACTCCGGGTACAGACTGCACACCGACCGGAGCCGGCGTTGCGGTCCCGCTTTTTTCCACTCGGCGAGTCCGTGCACGGCCTGGTACTGGCGGTCGGCCTGGGCCAAGCCGAAATCAAGGTCGCCCGCCAATACGGCGTTGATGTTGTACACCGACCCGCCCGTGGACTGGAAAGATGTCTTGATCCGGCCGCCGCATTCTCGATTCATCAGCTTCATCAGCGCACCGCCCACTTGGTAGTAGACGCCGGTGACGCCGCCCGTACCGATGCTCACGAAACGGACCCCGCCCGGGAGGGGGCCGGCAGCGCCGTCCGCGGCACGGTCCGACGTTGCGGATCGACGTCCGCAGGACGCCGTCAGAAAGAAGCCGAGAAAAGCGACCGGGACCCGACAGCGGCGGAAAAGAGCGGATACTCGGTTCGAGACACGGTGCATGGCAAGAGAACTCCTTCGAAAAGCCGGAACTGGGGGCGCCGCGCGGCGATCCACGCACCCGTCAATTCGGCGACATGAATTCAATGTCCTCGTCCGTTTTCACGAACACAAAGTAGTCGGCGTCCCGCAGCATTTGCGTCCCGTCATTGGGCAAGACGTTCGGGAGGGCCGAACCCGGCACGGTAAAGACCGCTCCGCTCTCGTGCACCACGTTGAGGCGTCCGCGCTCGATACTGGCCCGACCGTGAAGACATTGGAGCTTCACCCGTTCCCCGACCGGATCGAGCACCTTGACAAAAACCACGCAAAAGCGCTTGCCTTCCAATTCCCTGAGGGGTACCGCCATTTCCGGACCCGCCTCACTTTTCGCGATCGATCACGGCAAATTTCAGCACACCGACGGCCACTTCCCGGTTTCCGACCCAGAGCCTGCCGTGGGCTTTGCCGAACCGGCCGCGACCGGTCGTTTGGATGTCGATTACGAGTTGGTCGCCGGGAACGACGGGCACGGAGAACGTCGCCTCATCGATGGCCATGAAGTAACCGAGCTTCCCCTGGTTTTTGGGGGTGCTGAGGGCCAAGGCGCAACCTGTCTGGGCCGCCATCTCGATCAGCAGGTAGGGCGGCACCATCGGAAGTGGGCACCCGGCGAAGAAGGGCTCGTTTCCGGTCACGTTCTTGAATCCGACCACCCGCTGATTCTCGCCGTCGAGATGCATCAGCCCGTCCACCAAGAGGAAAGGAAAACGATGCGGGATCAGCTGCATGATTCCCCCGACGTCCACCGGCTGCAGATCGTCCGAAGCAGGCAACCATGGCAACTCCGGATCTGCGGGAACGAGTTCGGCCGGGCGAGACGGCAGCACACTCGCATCCAGAAACGTCACCCGAATGGCGCCCTGGGAGGTCACCACGCCGTTCTTGCGGACAACCGCCCGCAAGGTCGTTCCCGCCGGATCGGGCGGCGTATCGTCCTCGGCGAGTTCCACCTCGACCAGGAGACGGTCGCCCGGCAGGACGGGGTTGCGGAATTTCAGGCGCCGAATGCTGGTGCAAACGGGAAACCCCCGTGCCCGATCCCCGAGCAGCCGCCCCAACAGCAGGCCGCCGACCTGGACCATGGCAGCCACCTGCAGCACACCCGGCATGATCGGTGCGTTCGGGAAATGCCCTGTGAAGAACGCTTCGTTCACTGAAACGTTCTTCAGGCCGACTGCGCGCCGCCCCTCTGTGTCCAACTGGACCCGATCCAGCATCAACAACGGCGGCCGTTCCGGGATGAGTTCCTCCATATCGGCATAGGTCAGGATCTCGGCCATAGTGAAACCCCTCGTGTTTTCATAATCATAATCACTGGTGATTGCCGGCCCTGGGCATCGTCCCCGCCTCGGGGCCTTCGACTACACTCGAATCCACCCGACGAGAACGTGCCGGGCACGGCGCAACCGGCCCTCTCCCCGGGTTGTCGTCACGCAGTCACGTGCACGGCTTCACGAATCATCCGGGCCAGGGCCACGTTCGACGGGTGCCCCGGTCTGACCGCAATCACATGGGCCCGCAACCGAGCCCCCACCAAAGAAAGGTCGCCCACGATGTCCAGCATCTTGTGTCGAACGAATTCGTCCGGATACCGGAGGCCTTCCTTGCTCAGTACGGCATCGCCCTTGATGACGACGGCATTGTCCAAACTGCCGCCCACGATCAGGTTGGCCTTCATCAGGGCCTCGATTTCTTCGTAAAGGCAAAACGTCCGCGCTTTGGACAGCTCCCGGTCAAACGTCTCCGCGGTGATCGGAATGGAAAGATACTGACAGTACAAGGCGGATCCGCCGTACTTAACCGTGCAACTGATGCGAAACTCGGCATCCGGCACGACGACCATGCGCGTCTCGCCTTCTTCGAGGTACAGCGGGTGGTCGACAGTCACCTCGGGAGCGGATGCCTTGAGAGTGCGGACCCCGGCGCGGTCGATCATCTCGAGGAAAGGCACACTGCTGCCGTCCCCGACCGGCGGCTCGGGACCGGCCATTTCCACGAAGGCATTCGTCACTCCCCGGGCATAGAGCGCCGCCAGCAGGTGCTCGACGGTGTGAACACAGGCTTTGCCCGCGGCAATGGTCGTGCCGCGCTGCACATCCACAACGTTTTCCACCCGGGCCGCGACCGTGGGCCCGGAAGGCAGGTCCGTGCGCCGAAACCGGATGCCCGTGCCGGCCGGCGCCGGTTGAAGCGCCAGAGAGACCCGATTGCCCGTGTGCAGGGCGATGCCCGAAATGACCGCGGGACCGCGCAGGGTCGTCTGTTTCACGCGTCGGACTCCAAATAGGTTCGAAGTGTCGGCGGCCGCCTCGGGCAGTGCCCAGAACCGCCTCCCTATCCGAAAAGCGGTAACGCATCGGCCCGGACCCCGGCGCCCCGCGACGAGCCGGAAGCCGGGCCGACGTGCGGGCGCGGCGAGCCCGGCCACAGGGCATGGAGGCCAAAGGCAGAAACGACCGCCCCCCCAGGCATGACGACCCAGGTGGACGGTCTCCGCCCCGGAGCGAAGAAGTGTACTCGGTCGGAAGAGGCCTGTCAACCGCACTTGCTGTAGCCGCAGGCTCGACATTTCAGACAGCCTTCCTCGGCGTAGAGGGCAGGCTGTTGGCACACCGGACAGAACATCAAACCGGGGGCGCCGTTGCTGGAGACGGCGCCATTCGTTGCGGGCGCCGGCTTCCCGTTGCCGCTCGAGGCAGCGGTCAGGATCCCCAGACGCTCGAGGTGCGTGCGAATCACTCGCCCTAACTCGGCCGGCAGCGACGGGACGTATTCCCCCGCACTGAAGTATCCGCCGGACGGATCGTAGATGGAAGTCAGTTCCTCGACCAGGAACGACGGGTTCGGCTCCCGCCGGAAGACTGCCGAGATCAGCCGAGTCATGGCCACGATCCACCCGAAATGCTGAAGGTTCTTCGTGTTGATAAAGATCTCGTAGGGCCGCCGCGTTCCGTTCTCTTCGATGTCGTTGATCGTCACATACAGGGCATTGGGCGTCATCGGCGTCTTGATCTTGTAGGTGGTACCGTGGAGGACCGGCGGTCGGACCGGGGGCGCAATACCGGGGACGGTCGGGGAAGACGTCTTTTTGTCGGGCTTCCGCCGCAGTACCCCGGTGATTCGCGGATTGGGCCGGAAGGTGGTGCAGCCTTTGAGCCCTTTGTCGTAAGCGTACAGGTAGATGTCCTTGAATTGCTCGAAGGGCAGCTCTTCGGGGACGTTGATCGTCTTGGATATGGCGCTGTCGACGTACTTCTGCAGGGCGGCCTGCATGTCGATGTGCTTGCGGGCCGGAATGTCTGCGGCGGTCACGAACGCCGGGGGGAGATCTTCGTCCCGTTCCGGCCGACCGAACCGTCTGCAGTATTCGTGGTAAGCGTAGTCCATCACTTCGTGGTTTTCTGTATCGTCTTCTTCGGTGCGTCGGATTTTGCGGACGTAATGCCACGCGAAGACGGGTTCGATGCCGCTGCTCACGTTTCCGGCCAATAGTGAAATGGTCCCGGTGGGGGCGATGCTGGTCAAGTGCGAATTGCGGATTCCGTGCCGGGCGATCTTGTTCCGGGTTCGTATCGGGAGTCCTTGGATGAACTTGCCCTCGAGGTACTTGCCCGCGTCGAATACGGGAAACGCGCCCTTCTCGGCGGCCAAGTCGACCGAGGCCTCATAAGCGGCATGGGTGATGGTGCGCATCACCCGGGTGGCCGTCCGTATGGCTTCACGACTCCCGTAACGCAGCCCCAGGAGGATGAGCATGTCCGCGAGCCCCGTGATGCCGATCCCCATGCGACGTTTGGCCCGGGCCTCCTCTTCCTGCTTCTTCAGGGGATACCGACTGATCTCGATGATGTTGTCCAGGAACCGCACGGCCGCACGAGTGGCGGTCGCTATGGCGTCGAGGTCGATCGAGGCATCCGGCTCGAACGGTTTGACGACGAATCGGGTCAGATTCAGCGAGCCGAGCAGGCACGCACCGTAGGGCGGCAGCGGCTGTTCGCCGCAGGGGTTGGTGGCCCGGATTTCCTCGCAGTAATACAGGTTGTTCCATTCGTTGACGCGGTCGACCATGAAGACTCCGGGTTCGGCAAACTCGTATGTCGAGCGCATGATCTTTTCCCAAATGGCCCGGGCCTTCACGGTCCGGTGGACCCGCCCCTCGAAAACCAGGTCCCAGTCCGCGTCTTCGCGCACGGCGGTCATGAATGCGTCCGTGACCGCCACGGACAGGTTGAACATCCGCAGGGCATCGTCCTCGCGCTTGGCAACGACGAAGCTGTCTATGTCCGGGTGGTCGCATCGCATGATGCCCATTTGCGCCCCACGACGCTGCCCCGCGCTCATGATCGTGCGGCAGGTGGCGTCCAGTACCCGCATGAAACTCAGAGGACCGGAAGCGGCCGAATCCACGCCGTTGATGAAGCTCCCGCGCGGTCGGATCGTCGAAAAGTCGAAACCGACTCCGCCCCCCTGTTTTTGAGTGAGAGCGGCTTCCTTGACCGCAGTGAAGATCCCGTCGATCGAGTCCGCGATCGTACCCATGACGTAACAATTGAACATGGTCGTGGCCCGTCGCTCCGTGCCGGCGTTGGCCAGAATACGGCCGCCGGGCAAGAAACGGAACCCGTCGAGCAAACCGTAAAAAACCTTCTCCCAACGCTTGGGATCTTTTTCCACTCCTGCAGCCGCTCGAGCGACGCGGCGCCATGTATCGGACACTGTCCGGTCTTTCGGACCGTTCTCGTCGAAATAACGATACTTGGTCTCCCAGATGTGCCGGGAGACCGCCGGCATATCGATCTGCATGGAATCAGCTCCCATTGTTGCGGCCCCTGCCGCAGGAATCCTTGTCGCGGGCCCGATTCGGGCGAACCCGAACGATCTTCCACCCATTGCTCCGGAGGTTTCGTGAAACAATGCGCCGTGCTGTCCCCTGCCCGCCATGGGACTGGGGCAGGCGTCGGACGGGGATGCGAGGACGTGCGCAGGCGTCCCCTTCTTCTCCCTTTTTTGTACGCAGGAAACACAATATATAGTGGTGCATCGAAGCCGCAAGCACTACATATGGTATTATTGAGCCAAAAAAGCGGAGTGCAGGATCGAAGGGCGATTGCGGCAGGGAACAAGCCGCCCGAACGGACGCGGGAGGGCGAGATCGGCGCGACGGGCTCATCCGGGGAAGGCAATTCGGTCGAAGCCGGTGTACGGACGCAGGGGCGGCGGCACGACGACACTGCCGTCGGCCTGCTGGAAGTTCTCGAGGACGGCGCACACAAGTCGGTCTGTAACCCCCGTGGCGGAGATGGTATGGACAAAGCCTTTTTCGGTGCCCCGGCGGAACCGGATCCCGAGACGCCGGGCCTGGAAATCGGTGAGGTTCGTGTTGGAGGTCACCTCGCGGTAGCCCCCGTACCCGGGAAACCACGCCTCGACATCGTACTTCTTGTAGCCGGGTGCGCCCATGTCGCCCACGCAAACGTTGACGACGCGGTACGGGACGCCGAGCGCCCGGACCAGCTCCTCCTCGTTCCGCTGGCATTCTTCGTGCAATTCGGGGGAGGCCTGGGGCAGGCAAAAGACGATTTGCTCGACCTTGTGGAACTGGTGGACCCGGAAGATGCCGCGGACTTCGCGACCATAGCTGCCGGCTTCGGTCCGGAAACAGGGACTGAACGCCGTGTAGCGCAGGGGCAAGTCGTCGCTGTTCAACAGTTCGTCGGCGTGATAGCCCACCAACGTCTGCTCGGACGTTCCGACGAGAGCCAAGTCCTCGCCTTGAATGCGGTAAATCTGATCCGAAGCGAATGGCAGGTAGCCCGTGCCGAACAGGGTGCGGGGTTTGGCGGCGCACGGCGGTATCATGAGCCGGAAGCCGCGTTTCACCAGCTCCTGTTGAGCCCAGAAAAAGAGCGCCGTGGCGAGTTGCGCGCCCGCACCGCACCAGAAATAAAACCCGGCCTGGGCCACCTTGGCGCCGCGGGCCGTGTCGATGATCCCGAGCCGTTCCCCGATCACATCGTGCGGCTGGGGTTCAAAATCGAATTCTCGCTTTTCACCCCAAAGGCGCACGACCTCGTTGTCCTGATCGCTGTGTCCCGGGGGCACGTCCTCAGCCAGGAAATTGGGCAACCATGCCATGAGGTCGTGGATTTCCGCGCGGAGTTCGCCGATGCGCTTTTCGTTTTCGGCAATCCGGGGTTTCATGCCCCGAACCTTTTCCCTGGCCGCGGGGTCTGTCCGCGCCTGTTGACTCAACCTCTTGCGACTTGCACGCAGATCTTCGGTCTCGCGCAACAGGCGACGGTACTCGGCGTCTCGCGCCAAAATGGCGTCCACGTCCGCATTGCTGCCGCGTCGTCGGCAGTTTTCGCGGACCTTTTCGGGGTTTTCTCGGAGCAGGCGGATGTCGATCATGATTCAGCACGTCCTTTCGGGCGGGCGAGACCGCGTTCGCTGCTTTCTGCGAATTCCGCAAGGCGTTGGACTTCCGGGACGTCGGCGAATTCGCGCCGAAGCCGCTCCACGGCCTCCGCCACCGGCAGACCGGAGCGGAAAAGGATACGGTAGGCCCGGGACACCGCGGCAATGCAATCGGCCTGAAGCCCATTACGTTCCATGCCGATCCGGTTGATGGTGACCGCGCCCGCCGGAATTCCCGCGGCCAGGCAGTACGGGGCCACGTCTTGCCCCACTCGAGCCATGCCGCTGACCATGGCCAGCGTCCCGATCCGCACGAACTGGTGAACGCCGCCCATGCCTCCGAACACGGCCCGGTCTTCGACGATCACGTGACCGGCAAGCTGCGTGTTGTTGCTCATGATCACCCCATTGCCCAACCGGCAGTCGTGGGCGATGTGGCAGTAGGCCAGGATGTGGCAATGGCTGCCCACCACTGTTTTGTCGCCCTCCCCGGTCGCCGCGTTCACCGTCACGTATTCGCGAAGGGTGGTGTGGTCCCCGATCTCGACGAAACTCTCCCCGCCGCGATACTTGAGGTCCTGCGTCTGGCAGCCGACCGCGGCGAACGGGAAGATCTCGCACTCCGCGCCGAGGGTCGTCGAACCTTCGATCGCCACATGCGAATGAAGACGAGTCCCGGGGCCGATCCGTACCCGGTCGCCGATGACGCAGTGGGGGCCGATCACGCAGTTGTCGCCGATCTCGGCGCCCGATGCGATCACGGCCGTGGGATGAATCTGGCGGCTCATGGCAGGCGGTCCTTCCGCAAGCTAACCCGGAACATGTGTGAACGTTGTCGTCGCGAGAGGGCGCAGCTTGCACGGACTCGGATCATTGCGTCGAACGGCGGGCGAGGGTGCATTGAAACACCGGCTCGGTCGGCGGTTGGCGGCAATGTTCCGAAGGTGTGTGAGATGCGTCATCGGAGCAGACGGCTCGTGAATGATTCAGCCCGGGCAACGCCGGGAATAGGCCTCCGACGGCTTCCCGGTCGCGTTCGTTCCTGCCGTCCCGCCCTGTCCCCCCCCTTTTCGCCCCCTGTTCGGGGCGCTCACTGGCGTGAACGGAGGCAGCCCGGCAGATAAAAATCGAGGAACAGTACACTAGCCGCCGCCGCGGAAAAAGCAATCGCCGGCGGGGGCCTTGACGGACCGCGACCTGCCCTCTGGTCTTGGCCGTCGGTCCCCCCGACGAACGGCCAACTCGACCCCCCGGGCAGTCGGCCCGAACAGCGGCAATTCAATACCGGTCACGGAGCCGTGCGAACTCGTCGAGCATGGCCATGAAATTATCGTACGGCGTGCCGTGCGCGATGGAATGGCTCGGGCCGAGGATGAAGCCGCCGCCCGGGGCGCCGGCTTCGAGTGCGTTGCGCACTTCGCGTCGCACCTCGGCGGGCGTGCCGGAGATCAGGACCGCCACGTCCACGCCGCCCCAAAACGCCATGCGGCCGCCGAACTCGGCCTTGAGCGAAGCCACATCCATGTCCGCGTTGGTCTGCAGGGACTGGTAACACTGAATCCCCGCGGCGGCGAACCGATCCATCAACACACGGTTGTTCCCGCAGTTGTGCAACAGCACCTGCATGCCGTGTCGCTTGACGCTGGCCACGCGCTCGCGTATGGCCGGCAGGCAGAATTCGTCGAACATGGCCGGCGACATGTGCGGTCCGCGGGTGCTGGCCATGTCCTGCTCGAACAGAACGCCGTCTTGTCCCGGCCGGATGTAGAAACTGTCTTGCAAATCGGCAACGGCTACCGCCCGGCGGATCGCGGCCCGAACCACCTCCGGGTGGAGCAGGTATTCCATTAAGCCCTGCTCCATTCCCCCGAGCATGAGCATGCCCACCAGCGCCCCGGAACGCCCCGCGATATAACGGTCCGACCCGAGGTGATCGATCAGATAGTCGCAGGCTTCGAAGATGGAGGGATCGGGCGGTTTCACCTCGACCGGACCCGAGAACTGCTCGACCCTGAACCGCCGGACACCCTTTTCCGGGTCGCGAACGCACACCAGTTCATTGCTGATCGTACTGACCTGGTAGATGCGCCCATGGACGTCTTCCCATTTGTCGTCTGCAATGCGTCTGGGCGGCGGTCCGGGATCGGCGTCTTTCGGCGGCACGATCGGGGCCTCTTTGAAGCAAATCACGTCGCACACGTCGATCTTGCGGTAAAAGTCGACCGTGTCGTGCTTGTAACTTTCCACCACTTCGTCCCGCCGGCCTTCCCATAGTGCGAGCTGGGCCTTGACTTTATTGCGAACAAAAGTCGGCCGCCCGATGACAGACTCGATGATGTCGTAATCGACTACGTAGAATCCGAGCGGCGTCTTATCGGGACGCCCGCCTGCCACAGCGGTCCGCACACGTTCTTTGGAAGTCATCCAATCTGCTCCCGGTGTCGCGCTTGATCGGACCGTCTTGTGCCCGACCCGCGCTCGCCGCGAAAGCGGCTGCCGCGTAAGGGGACCCGCTGCCGGAGTATTGCCCGAGAGATTCGATTCCGCGGCACTCCGGGATCGGGCTACCCGATCTCCGCCACCGGCGCGTCGCGCACCTCGGCCTGAAGACGATGGAGTTCATCTTTGAGGTCCCGGACCGTCTGTGCATACCGCGGGTCGCCGTACACGCTGTTCAACTCATACGGATCCAGGTCGAGGTCGAAAAGTTCCCATTCCGGTTCTTTCGATTCATCGACGGCCCCCTTCTGACCCAGCGCCTCGCCGTAATAGTAGATGAGTTTGTACCGCTCGGTGCGGATGCCGTAATGGGCCCAAACGTAATGGTGCGACAAGTGCATCCAGTAACGGTAGTAAAAGGAGGTTCGCCAATCGGGCGGCCGCCGCCCTTGCAGCAGGGGGCGGATGGAGCGCCCCTGCATCTCGCCGGGCACATCGATCCCGGCGAAATCGAGAAAGGTCGGGCCGAAGTCCGCATTGAGAGCAATATCGCGGCAAACCGACCCCGGGACGACCTCACGGGGGTACCGGACCAGGAACGGCATTCGCAGGGACTCTTCGTACATGAAGCGTTTGTCGTACCAGCCGTGATCGCCGAGGAAGAACCCCTGGTCCGAGGTGTAGACCACAATGGTATCGTCATACAACCCATTGCGATCCAAGTAATTCAGTAGTCGGCCGGTGCTCTCGTCCACGGCGGCGATGCAACGCAGATAGTCTTTGATGTAACGCTGGTATTTCCAGTGCCGCTCTTTTTCGGGGGAAAGCCCCTCGGGTACGGGTTGCTTCAGGTCGGTTTCGTTCAGGTCGCGGTCGACGCGCATTTTGGCCTCGGCGGCGGCACGGGAACGATGTGAATAGTCGTCGTCGAAAGTTTCCGGCGCTGGGATATCGATGTCCTCGTACAGGGCGGCGTGGCGTTCAGCCGGCTGCCAAGGGCGGTGCGGTGCTTTGTGGTGACAGAGCAAACAGAATGGACGCGATGGGTCCCGGTGTTCGAGCCAGTCCAGACAGAAGTCGGTGATTCGGTCGGTCACATAGCCCTGGAATCGTTTCTCTTCTCCCTGCTCGATCATGATCGGGTCGTGGTAAAGTCCCTGGCCGGGCAGCACGTTCCAGTAATCGAAACCGGTGGGCTGGTGGGCCGGGCCCCGGCCCAAGTGCCACTTGCCGATGACGGCGGTCTGGTACCCCTGTTCTCGCAGAAGCTTCGGGAAGGTCGTCAACCGGTTGTCCATGGGCGTGGCGAGGGTGGTGACGCCGTTGACGTGGTTCCAGGTTCCGGTGAGGATGGTGGCTCGGCTAGGCGTGCAGATCGAGTTGGTGCAGAAGCAGTTGTCGAATCGCATCCCTTCGGACGCGATGCGGTCCAGGTTCACGGTCTCGTTGATCCGACTGCCGTAGCAGGACATGGCGTGCGCGGCGTGGTCGTCGGTCATGATATACAGGATGTTCGGCTGCTTCCGACGGCGCATGGCGGCGTTTCCTTGTTTCGAAATCCGTGACAGCGACAGGTGGAACGTTCCGCAATATACCCATGATCGGGCCGATGTGTGTGCCTGAACTCGGTGATTTCACTCCGGCGGACGACATAACCGAACGTTCATTTTCAGTGCCTTCGCTGTGTCCGTGTTCGTCCCCGCAGTCGTCCCTCGTCCCCGGCGCCACTCACGGGGTCGTGTCCAACATAGATTTCCGTTCAAGCGGCCGACTTGCGACTTGCTTGCTTCGAGCGCGCGAGCATGTGGCGCGAAACGACGTTTCACCCATTCGGATTCAGCAAAGACGCGACGGCAACGGGGCGTTACAGTATGCGGTGGGGTCCCCCCCGCCGGCAATGTCCGTCCGCTCTCCACGGGCGAGGCGCCTGTCTTTCAAACGACGCTCACGGCGCCCGCTTGCACCACAGTAGACGATCACGCGTCGAACATTCCAGGTTTCGGTGCGTTTCAGGACTACTCGCAAGGTGCTCGAGGTTCTGTTGAGGGACGCTTGCCCTTCATGTCGTTTCCAGCCCACCAGTATTTGCCGACAGCAACGTGGAGGAAGCCGTGGACCGAATATCGGAGTTTCAGGGACAGCAGTTACCGCGCGTCGCGCTTGGAAAAACGGGCGTGGAACTCAGCCGACTCGCTTTGGGCGGCTTCCATCAAGTCGAGATTTCCGCGGAGGTGGTCGCAGAACTCGTCGACATTTTTCTCCGCGTCGGCGGCAATTATATCGAGACGGCTCGGAGCTACGGTGGGGGCGCCTCGGAAGAAAAGCTGGGCCGGGCCCTCGCGGGACGGCGAGACCGGGTTGTTCTGTGCAGCAAGACGGGAGCGGCAACGGCCGACGATCTCCGTCGCGAACTGGAGGCATCCCTGGAGGCTCTCGACACGGACTACCTGGATTTCTATCTGTTCCACGGGCTTAACACGATGGAAAAGCTCGAGCGCATTACAGCGCCGGGCGGTGCCCTGGACGGGATGCTGAAGGCGCTCGACGAAGGCCTGGTCAGGGGTATTGGGATGAGCAGTCATCGCGTGCCCATGTACATCGAGGGGATTAGGCGCCTCCCGCTGTCGCTCATCTTGATCTGGTGCAACTTCCTCGAGGATCTGTATCTTCCCGAGATCCGGCAAAAAGTGTTTCCGTTGGCTCGCGAGCGCGGTGTCGGTATCACGGCCATGAAGCCGCTGGCCGACGGCTTTCTGTATCGTTCGGCAGAGTCGGCCCTGCGCTATGTGTTGGCGGCGGGCGCCGAAGTGGCGGTCTGCGGTATGAATGCGCCGGAGCACATCCACCAGGCGGCAGCGGCGGTGTGCCGCGGTCCGGCGGAAACAGCGGAGATCGAGGCGATCTTGCGCGACGCGCCGGAATTGGGCCGATATGTATGTCGGCAGTGCGGCGTCTGCCCCGAGCAGCTCATGGAACTGTTCCGCCTCGAAGGTTATTGCGACCGCCAAATGATCGACTACCTGCCCCACAACCCGGCCGATTACGCGCTGCGCGTTCGACTGGCCGGCTGGTTCGGGTTGGGTGACATCGCAAAAGAACGGTTCCGGGCGAAGGACCGGGACGCCCGCACATTTGTGGAGACCGCCGGACGGATGAAATGCCCCTATGGCATCGACGTGGCGCGCAAGACTCGATTGGCTCTGGCGAAACTGCGTGGCGAATCACCGGCGTTTCTCTGAGGTCAACGGCACGGGCGACAGTTGGGGGCCGTCGTTGCCGGTCGTTTTTGCAGTTCCCCCCTCTGCAGGACATTCGCAAAAATACCGGCACCGCCGCATGCAAGCCCCACATACTTCCGGGGGTTTGCCAATTGCAAGCCAAACCCCCGCAAGGGCAAAGGCGGCTGATCGACGCGACGCCGGGGCACAACCCGCTGCGTTAGGACCTCGGGAAGAAGAATTGCGACTTGTCTGGAGAAAACATTCGCCGCATCGTCGGTGCGGTTCTTGCCCCCGAAGAGGCCGTCGGCGGTTGCGACGTGGCAGGCGCGGTCGGGTTTGGCAAGCATGGCGCGGGGTCGTGGGTGAAGTGTTCGTGGGCGGCGTCGGGCATGGTGTGTTTCGTCAGGCGCCCCACGGCGTCGTAGGTGTCATTGGCGGTATTCCTTAGTGGATCGGTTTCCGCGAGCAGATCGGCGTCGTTCTCGGCACAAATGTGGTTGTGGTCGCGTCACCGGACCGGGCCGATTGAGCGGGTTGCGCCGACAGTCGATACCGTGTATACTATGCTGCGTTACGACGAATGTACTTTGCCCGCGATCGCATTCCGGCGGCGGACAATCGGAACTCGCTCTCCCATGAAAAACAACCGGACACACCATCTGCTCGGCATTACGATCCCCACGCGCGGTCTGCGCGCTGGGGGGTAAGCGGACGGATACAGGTCCGACTTGGATGCGCCCTTCACGCCACGCCGACGGAGGCTTGAAGGGCGTTCTTTTTGGTCGTGGCCGTGCACGCTTTTTCACGGGACCGACTCGTCGGGGGCCGCGGGGCGAGCGCAGATCGAGTGGAACGGGACGTATCATTATGAAACAGATCAACGTCGGAATCGTCGGGTTCGGCACTGTGGGCGCCGGTGTCGCCGAATGCCTGCTGATCAACGGTCGGTTGATCGGCGAACGCACCGGGGTCGAACCGGTGCTCAAACGCGTCGCCGACCTGGACGTTTCCTCCGACCGCGGCGTCTCGCTCCCCGCCGGCATCCTGACTCCCGATGCGCGGGCGGTGATCGAGGCCGGCGACATCGATGTCGTGGTCGAATTGGTGGGCGGCACCACCGTGGCACGCGATTTTATCCTCCGAGCCCTGCGCAGCGGCAA
The DNA here is from genome assembly GCA_013151865.1 of Kiritimatiellota bacterium. GTDB lineage: Bacteria > Verrucomicrobiota > Lentisphaeria > Oligosphaerales > JAADHN01 > JAADHN01. The sequence goes on along the minus strand of JAADHN010000034.1, from coordinate 27,116 downwards.
GCCGGTTGTGACGGCGAACAAAGCACTGCTTGCCGAGCACGGCGACGAAATCTTTGCCGCTGCGGAACAATCGTCGGCGGACGTCTATTACGAAGGCAGCGTGGGCGGCGGCATCCCGGTGATCAAAGCCGTGCGTGAGGGGCTCGTGGGCAATCGGACCGAACAGATCCTCGGCATTCTGAACGGCACCTGCAACTACATCCTCACCCGGATGGAAAAGGAGCAGGTACCATTCGCGGAAGTCCTCGCCGAGGCCCAGGCCAAAGGCTATGCGGAAGCAGACCCGTCCCTGGATATCGACGGTGTCGATACGGCCCACAAAGCCACCATTCTGGCGTCATTGGCGTACGGGGAATGGTTCGGGATGGACCCGCTGTACATCGAAGGCATCCGCGGAATCGCGCTGCAGGACATCGGCTACGCCCGGGCCCTCGGCTACAAGATCAAACTGCTCGCCATTATCAAACAAGACGACTCGAACGTCCAGATGCGGGTTCATCCCGCCCTGGTTCCGGCCACGTCGCTGCTGGGGCATGTCGAAGGCGTGTTCAATGCGGTTTGGATCCGGGGGGTCCCGGTGGGCGAAACCCTGTATTACGGACGCGGCGCCGGCCGCGCCGCGACCTCGAGCGCCGTGGTGGCCGACATCGTGGATGTGGGCCTGAACCTGAAATTCGGTTCGCACCGGCGTGTGCCGGGTTTTCGAGCCCATCGGGGCTACGCGCAGATCGTGCCCATGTCCGAAGTGCGGACCCGCTATTACCTGCGGTTGCAGGTCGCCGACCGTCCGGGCGTATTGGCCATGATCGCGGCCATATTCGGCCGAAAAGACATCAGCATCGCCAGCGTGACTCAGCAGGAAGTCTCCCAGAACACCGTGCCCCTCGTCATCTTGACGCATGCCGCACGAGAAGCCGATATGCAGCAGGCCCTCGACGAAATCCGCGCCCTGCCGGTCGTCGACGAACCGCCGGTGCTGATTCGCATTGAGGACCTGCCCCGGGGTTGACGACGTCTCCGGCGGGCGCTGTGCGCCCGAGGCGCGAAAACAGCCCGAACCGAATTCAGGAAAAAAACGGGACTGATCGAATGGCAAGGATCGTACAAAAATACGGCGGCAGCTCCGTACGGGATACGGACCGAATCCTGTCCGTGGCCCGCCGAATCAAGCAATGTCGGGACCGGGGCGACGACCTCATCGTGGTGGTCTCGGCCATGGGCGGGGTCACGGACCGGCTCATCGCGCTCGCAAAAGAGGTCAATCCGGACCCCAACGAGCGCGAGATGGACATGCTGCTCGCCACCGGGGAGCAACAGAGCGTCGCCTTGCTCGCCCTGGCCCTCCACGGTTTGGGGTGTCCGGCCATTTCTTTCACCGGGGCCCAGGCGGGGATCGAAACCGACGACACCCACTCGAAAGCCCGAATCCGGAGTATCCAACCCCGGCGCATCCGCGAGAGGCTCGAGCAGGGAAAGGTCGTTATCGTGGCCGGGTTCCAGGGCCGTGGCGACGACGATGCCATTACCACATTGGGACGCGGCGGGAGCGACCTCACCGCCGTGGCTTTGGCCGCTGCGCTCAAGGCCGACCTTTGCCAGATATTCACCGACGTGGACGGCGTGTATACGGCCGACCCGCGTCTGGCGCCCGACGCCCGGAAGATCGACCGGATCAGCCACGATGAAATGCTCGAACTGGCCAGTCTGGGCGCCAAAGTGATGCAGGCCCGCTCGATCGAGTTCGCCAAAAAATTCGGTGTGGATCTCGAGGTCCGGTCCAGTCTCAACGACCGGCCCGGCACCCTGATCACCAAGGAGACCAAAGACATGGAAGACGTGGTCATTCGCGGCGTCAGCGCCGACCGGACCGAGGCAAAACTGACCGTGACGCATATTCCGGACCGTCCCGGTCGAGCGGCCCGACTGTTCCAAATCCTGGCCGCCGCCGCCATCAATGTGGACATGATCGTCCAGAACGTCAGCGCGGACGGATTCACCGACATATCGTTCACCGTGCCCCGAGCCGATCTGGACAAGATCCGGCGGCGCTTGGCCGATCGGATACAAAAAGAGGTGCAGGCGGAGGAGATCCTCTACGACGAGAGAATCGCCAAAATTTCCGCCGTGGGCATCGGTATGCGCAGCCATTCCGGCATTGCCGCGCGGATGTTCACCATCCTCGCCGAGCGCGACATCAATATCGAAATGATTGCAACGAGTGAAATAAAAATCAGTTGCGTCATTCGCGAACACGCCGCGGAACACGCCGTGCGCGCTCTGCATACGGCGTTCGGATTGGGGCGGGATGACCGCGGCGCCTCCGACGAGTGAGGCCCCGTCCCGGCTGAAAGGTACGATCATGCACGCTGAAACACCTGATCGGATAGCGCTTTACGATACGACACTCCGCGACGGCAGCCAGGGCGAAGGTGTCTCTTTCTCCGGCGCGGACAAGATCCGCATCGCTGAACGGTTGGATGCATTCGGCATCAGCTACATCGAGGGCGGCTGGCCTGGGTCGAATCCCAAGGACATGGCTTTTTTCGAGACCATGCGCGGCCGCAAGTTCACGCACGCCAAGCTCGTGGCGTTCGGCAGCACACGCCGCGCCAGGAACAGCGCCGAAGAGGACGTGAACCTGTGCACCCTTCTCGAAGCGGAAACGCCGGCGGTGACCATATTCGGGAAATCATGGTTGCTGCACGTCCACGACGTGCTCCGCGTCGGCCCCGACGACAACCTCGCCATGATCGGTTCTTCCTGCCGCTTCCTCAAGGACCATGGCCGCGAGGTCATCTACGACGCCGAGCACTTCTTCGACGGCTACAACGACGACCCGGATTACGCCCTGGCGACCCTGATGGCGGCAGTCGAAAACGGGGCCTCCACCGTGGTGCTCTGCGACACAAACGGCGGAGTCCTGCCGGGGCCGCTCGCCCGCGTCTGCCGGGTCGTCCGGAAACGACTGCCCGATGAAGTGGGACTGGGGATTCATTGTCACAATGACGCGGAATGCGCCGTGGCCAATTCCCTGATGGCGGTGGAAGTCGGCGCCAACCATATCCAGGGTACCATCAACGGGTTCGGGGAGCGCTGCGGCAACGCGAACCTTTGCTCCATCATCCCGGCGCTCGAACTCAAGGTCGGGGTGCGCTGCGTGGGCGACGGTCAAGTGCGGCGCCTGACTGACCTCAGTCGGTTCGTGTACGACCTGGCCAACCTGCGGCCCGCCAACAACCTCCCCTACGTGGGGCGCAGCGCCTTTGCTCACAAAGGAGGAATGCATGTCAATGCCGTCAACAAGAACCCGCGGAGTTTCGAGCACCTTGAGCCGGGGAGCGTGGGCAATGAGCGCCGCATCCTGATCTCCGAACTCGCCGGCGGCAGCAACATCGTACTCAAGGCGGCGGAGCACAACATCGATCTGGACAGCCGCAGCCCCGAAGTGCGCCGCATTCTCGAAGAACTCAAACGCCTCGAATCCCTGGGCTATGAATACGAAGCCGCCGACGGCTCGTTCAAGCTCCTGGTACAAAAGAAACTCGAGAAATATCAGCCCTTCTTCACTCTTGAGGGATTTCGGGTCATCGTGGAGAAGCGCGGCCCCGAAGCCCCCTGCCTCGCAGAAGCGACCATCAAGGTCGCCGTGGGCGGCGTCACCGAAATCGCCGCTGCTGAGGGCGACGGCCCCGTCAACGCACTCGACCAGGCCCTGCGCAAGGTGCTGACCGCTTTCTACCCGGAGATCGCCGACGTCCGACTGCGGGATTTCAAGGTCCGAATCCTGGGCAGCGAGTCCGGGACGGCCGCCAAGACGCGGGTGCTCATCGAGTCCGGAGACGGCAAAGACATCTGGGGAACGGTGGGCGTCAGCGAGAATATCATCGAAGCCTCATGGCAAGCCCTCGTGGATTCGGTCGAGTACGTCCTCTACAAGAAGAGGGCGGACGGCAACGCTTCGGACGCCAAGCCCCGCCGTTCGAGTTGACCGGTCCCGAAGCCGCGCCTGAGACGCGCCCCCCCCGGCCCGACGACGCCGTACCGGTCGGGGTCTCCCCGGCGGCAGGCACTGTGCGGCGTCCCCCGCCGGGTGCGGAGTCCGCAATGCCGTGACAAACCCGCGAACAAGCGCCGGGGCCGACCCCCGTGCCCGTCCACTGCTGCACGCGGCGGCCCGCTTTGCACCGGGACTGTTGCTGGTCGCGGCCTGTTTCGCGGCGTTCCTCCCGTGCCTCGGTTTCGACCTACTCCAGGCTTGGGACGATCCGATCTACGTCCTGAACAATGTCGAGGCCTTGCGTTTCTCCCGGGCCAATGTGGCTCGGTGGTTTACGGCTCCGTTTTTCGCCAACTACCATCCGCTGACCATGCTGACGTACATGGTCGACCTGCGGCTGTGGGACCTGTGGGGACCGGGGTATCATCTGCAAAACCTGTTGTGGCACACGGTCGCCGCTCTCGGGGTTTATGGTTTGGCCCGTGCCTTGCATCTCGATCCGCTCGGGGCCCTGACTGCCGCCCTGCTTTGGGCCATCCACCCCCTGAGGGTCGAGTCCGTGGTCTGGGTGTCCGAGCGCAAGGACGTGATCTGCGGCGCGTTCTACGTGTGGGGACTTGCCTGGGCCGCCAGGGAAACCAAGCCGCCCGAGCACCAGACGATCCCCTTTTTCTTTTTCGTGTTCGCCGTGCTCGGCAAAGCCATGGCCGTGAGTTTTCCCTTTGTCCTGCTTTGCCTCGATTGGCATAAAGGCGGTCTGGAAAGAGTGCGACGGCGCCTGAGAGCGTTTTGGCCGTATGCCTTCGTGCTGGGGGTGTGGGGCCCGTTGACCTTCTTCGCCCAGGCCTCCGAGCACGGCGTCCGTACCCATTGGAACGTCCTGCGGCAGGCGGGCGTCGCTTGGTCGAACCTTTTCCGGTATGCGGGAATGACGGCGGCGCCCGCGGCCCTGAATCCCATTTACCCGTTGGTTCGGTTCGAGGCTCGAACCATCGCCTGGATCGCGGCGGCGAGCGCGGCGGCGGCGCTCGGGATCGCCCTCCTTTGGAGGTTTCGCAGACACTTCCTCCTGCGGACCCTGGCTCCCGCGTTCGCCGCCTACGGCCTGATGCTCCTGCCGGTCTCCGGGATCGTGCCCCTCGGCGGCATCGATTACGCCGACCGCTACACCTACCTGCCCACCGTGCCCTTCTTCCTTTTGGCGGGGGCGGCGGTCATACGACTTCGCGTCCGGTTCGGCCGACTGCGCGTCCTTGCCGCGACCGCACTTGCGGCTATCGGGCTGGGACTGACCACCTACTGGACGTGCTATACGTGGCAGGACATCGAGACCCTGTTCGGCACCGCCGCTGCCGCAGCCGACCCGAACCCGGTCGCCGCCGTGGCTTGGGCGAAATGTCTCATCCGCCTGGGACGTGTCCATGACGCCCTGGTCGTCGCGGAGCAGGGCATCCGACGACATCCGGGAGACCCACGCTTCCGCTTCATTCGGGCCCGGTGCCTCGCGCGTTTGGGCCGAAAGAAAGAAGCGCTGAAAGTCTACGAACGGTTGATCGGGAAACTCGATGACGCCGATTTCTATGCCGCGGTCGCCGACTGCTACCGGGACACGGGTGCGCCAAACAAAGCCGAAACCTTCTACTCCCTCGCGCTCAATGTCCAACGCCCCAACTACAACGTGCGCCTCAACCGCGGGGCCGTGCGCTTCACGCTCGGAAAGTACGCGGCGGCAGCCGATGATTTTCGAGCGGCCGCCGCCTTTCGCCCGGAGCGCCCCGAACCTCTCTTGAATCTGGCTCGCACTCTGGCGGCCATGGGCCGGATGGATCGGGCCCGACAGGTCCTGGAAAAGGCGCAGGGAAGGCTCAGACGAGTCAAACCCTTTCCTGTCGGACCCGCGTCGTCGACTGTCTCCAAATCGCCCGAGTAGAGTCTCGGGGCGAGGGCGCCGCCTGCCGCCGCTGGGCAACCCGGAAACCGCGGGAGGCCGGGCCGGGGCCCGGGACGCCCGGCACAATGTGCCGCTTGATGTTTCTTGCTGCGCCTTTACAGTGCGCTTCGAAATTGCACGGACGAACGCGGCACTCCGGCCGCGTCGTCCGTACTTCGAATCGAGACGATCGGTGCATTCGCCTCTCGAGGCCGCCCCCCCCGCGTCCAACACGGTCCGTGCCGTACTTGGGACAGGTCGTGGTGGGCGAATGCAGGGGGCCTCGAGGGGCATGGGAACAACCGGAGAAGGAAATCAGGCATGAGAACTCTTCAGGTCGGGATCATCGGCCAGGGACGAAGCGGCCGGAACATCCATGCGCAGTGGCTGATTCACGTGCCCGAGAAATTCCGCATTGCGGCGGTCGTAGACCCCCTTGCGGACCGGCGCGACCGCGCCGCCAAGGAGTACGGCTGCGATACGTACGCCGACTACCGCGACCTGTTCAAGCGGAATGACCTGGACCTGATTGTCAACGCCACCCCCAGTCACCTCCACGTCCCTGTCACCCGCGAGGCGCTCGAAACGGGGTTCAACGTACTGTGCGAAAAACCGCTGGCCCGACGGGCCGCGGACGTGGACGACCTCATCGCCGTTTCGCGCCGGACCGGAAAACTGCTGGCCATCTACCAGCAATCCCGCTTCGCTCCGTACTTCGAGCAGGTCCGGAAGGTCGTCGATTCCGGCGTGCTCGGCCGGATCGTGATGGTCAAGGTCGCTTTCAACGGCTTTTCCCGGCGCTGGGACTGGCAGACGCTTCAGGACATGAACGGCGGCAACCTCCTGAATACCGGGCCGCACCCCTTGGATCAGGCCCTGCAGCTCTTCGGGACGGACCAAATGCCCGAAGTCTGGTGTCGGTTCGACCGCGTCAACACATTCGGCGACGCCGAAGACCACGTGAAACTGCTGCTTTCCGGCAAGGACCGCCCGACCATCGACCTCGAGATTTCTTCCTGCTGTGCTTACCCGGTTTACACATACCAGGTTTACGGCTCGTGCGGCGGGCTCAGCGGAAACATGACGCACATCGACTGGAAGTACTTCAAACCCGAAGAAGCCCCGCCTCGGCAACTGATCCGGGAGCCCCTGCCGGGTCCGTCGTACTGTTCCGAAAAACTCGCGTGGTACGAAGAATCATGGGATGTCCCCGAATCCCAGAAAGACTTGTTCAACTCGATGGCGGCCCGGTTTTACGACAACTTGTACGACGCGCTGACCACCGGCGCCCCCTTGGTCGTCCAACCCGAGCATGTGCGCCTTCAGGTCGCCGTGATCGAGGAATGTCATCGCCAGAATCCGCTGTCGCGGCTCTGAGGGCCGGTGTGGACGCGGCGGGTCGGGACCGACGTGGGTCCGGAATTCGAGTAGCGAATGCAGTCCGATACGGCATTCAGTTGTGAGGCAGCGCTCCGCCCTATCCCGGACGCCCCGGAGACGCCGCCGGCGCGCTCCCTGCTCGAGGTCGACGACCTCACTTGGCAGGCGGGCGGCTTCAGCCTGCACTGCTCGTTTGTCGTGCACCGCGGCGAGTACGTCGTGATCCTGGGGCCGACAGGGGCCGGCAAGACGGCCCTGCTCGAACGGATCTGCGGAGTTCGCACCGGGACCGGCAGGGTGCGGCTCGGCGGATTGGACGTGTCGGAAAGCCCGCCCCGGAAGCGGACCATTGGGTATGTTCCGCAGGATTATGCCCTTTTTCCGCATTTGTCCGCCCGACGGAACATCGAGTTTGCTCTGCGCCTGCGGCGACTCCCCGGGGAAAAACGCCGGGAGTTGGTGAGGCAATATACTGATATGCTCGGTATTGCGGCCCTGCTCGATCGCGATATCCGGTCCCTCTCCGGCGGAGAGAAACAACGGGTGGCTCTCGCCCGCGCCCTGGTCACCGAACCCCGACTCCTGCTCCTGGACGAACCGGTCAGTGCCCTCGACGAGGAGAACCGCGAGACGGTCTGTTGCGAACTCCGCAGACTGCCGGACCGCACCGGCGTTTCCGTCGTGCATGTGTGCCATTCGCTCGAAGAGGCCAAGGCCGTGGCGGACCGGATCCTGCTGCTGCGAGCCGGGAGAATCGTTCAGTCCGGCCCATGGGCGGCGCTGGCTCGGGCCCCGGTCGACCGCGGCGTGGTTTCTTTCCTGCGTCTGCCCAACTACCTTGCCGGGCGAAGCGATCCGGGCCGCGGCTGCGTCCGCGTGGGGCCGGGTGACCTCACGTTGCGGGTTTCGGAGGAATTGCCCGCGGGGCCGGTCCTCTGCCGGATCCCGCCGGAAGCCGTTCGCGTCCTCCGTTCGGGCGAATCGCCGCCGGACAACGTGATTGAGGGAGGGGTGACCCGCCTCGACGAGGCCGGTCCCATGTACCGGGCGACTTTGGCGGTCGGCCGTCTGCGCTTGTTCTTCTATGTTCCGCGCAGCCAGGCCCAAGAAGCGGGTTTGGGGCCCGGTGTCGTCGTCCGGGTCGGGTTTCCCGCCGCGTCGGTGCGCGTGCGCCCGGACCGCCTCCCGGTCGAATCTCCCGATAGTGAGCGGTGTTGACGGCCCTTCCGCGTCGCTGTCTCCCTTTCCCCGCGGTCCGACCGCTCCTCGAGTGCCACGCGTCCGGTTGCGAGCCGACGGCCACGCCGGGTTCGTCGCTGCTTCCCAACCTTATGCCGGCTTGAGAGGTTCGTCGTCCCCGACCGGTTCGCCCAGCAGCAGGCGCAGGACGGCATTGGCCTGGTGCGAGGCGGCAATGCCCACCCGCGGCGCCATCAGCCCCACACCGGGGCGTGCTTCACTCTCCTCGTCGCCGACCAAGTACAGGTTCGGCAGGACTCGCCGTGTCCGAATCCGGTTGGATGGACCATACCCGGCAAGACCGCTGGCGGTCACCAGCGGGACGCCCGGGCATGCCTTCCGGAACGAACGCACCAGCATCGCCTTGGCCGCCACGGCATCGAACGCCTCGACCATCACGTCGACCCGTCCGAACACCTCCGGCACGTTTCGGTCGTCCAGACGCACACAGTGCGTCTCGATTTCGACATACGGGTTGATCTTCCCCAGGACTTCCCGGAGAGCGTCGGTTTTGTACAGTCCGATCTGTTCTACGGTATACTGCTGCCGGTTGAGGTTGCTGGGTTCGACCACGTCGAAATCGGCCAGCACGAGTTTCCCGATACCGGTTCGGACCAGGGCCACGGCCACGGTCGAGCCCAACCCCCCCAGGCCCGCAATGCCCACGGCGGCGCGTTTCGCCACGGCGTGGACCCCCGGGGTGTGACGGGCCACGAGGAGGGCCTCCAGTTCGGACCGGGACGGCGTCTCCCCACGCCGGATCAGGCAAACGGAATCGCCGGGAGACAGTGTCCGGTCATCCTTGACGATGGCCCCATTCAGCACGACGATGTCCGCCCCCGGCTTGAATCGGTCCCGAACCGAAAAGAGGGAAGCGCCTTCGGGGACAGTCAGCGCTTTTTCATCGAGGAGAATTCTCATGATTTCGGGATTTCCGGTCGGGTGCGTCGGGCGGCAACGCCCGTTTTTCGCGGTTGCCCTCGAGCGCGAACTGCGGGCCCGCGTTGGCCAGACCGTTTGAAGGATTCCGGGACGCCCCCCAAAAGGTTGCCATCGATCCATGCATCATTTGCAGTTTAGCTCTTTTCAAAGAAAAGACAACCGGAGATGTGGCCCTGTGGGCGCCCGGAGGTTCGTCCGGCCGAAACGTGTGTTTCGTGCGCGCATGCCGGGTGTTCGTCAAACGGCTTCTGCAGGGGCGGTCGGCTCCTCTCGCTATTCCGATTTCTTCCTGGCCGCATCGAGTGCGGCGCGCGCCGCCTGTCCGAGGAAGACCGTGTCCACTCCGAGTGCAATGAACGTGAACCCCTCCGCCAGTGTCCGTGCGATGCCCTCGGAGGTCGGTCTGACCAGGTGGATGCCGGCGGATTTCCCGTGACGGACGCAGGCGTCCCGCACAGCGGCGCAGGCCGTTTTGACCGTGGGGTGGTCGGTCTGCCCGGGGATGCCGAACGAGCCGCTCAGGTCGTATGGGCCGATGAATACGCCGTCCACGCCGTCCACTGCCAGGATTTCGTCGATACACTCGACGGCCCGACGGCTCTCAATCATCACGACCACGGCGATGTCTCGATTGGCCTGCCGGCAGTACTCGTCGAATCGAACGCCCCAGTCGTTCATTCGTGAAAAGGCGAACCCCCGAACTCCGGCCGGCGGATACTTGGCCGCAGCCACCGCAGCCCCGGCTTCCTCCGCCGAATTCACCAACGGCACAATCACGCCGCGGGCGCCGGCGTCCAGCATCTGTCGAATGGCGAGCACGTCGTTTTCCCGGACACGCACCATGGGGACGCTTCCCCGGCCGTACATTCCCCGGGCCACTTCGGTGAAGCCTCGGACATCGATGTCGGTATGCTCGCAGTCCGCGGCGATCCAGTCGTACCCGGCAGTCGCCAGGACTTCGGCGATCCCGGCATGGCCGAGCTGGATCCAAGTGCCGAACGTGGGGGTGCGCTCAAGCAAGGCTTTTCGGACGGGGTTGGTGGTCATGGCGGTCTTTCCTTTCATTGAGCGTCGTGGAATTGTCCAAGCGGCGTTGCAGAGGCCGTGATCGCACTTGTGTTTCGGTCCGTCCGTATCGGGTCCGAAGGCGGGGGCAACCCGCGGAGGCCGGGGACCGCGACGCCGTTCGGCGCCTGAACCGGAACAAGACGACCGCCCCAAGAAGCGGAGGACGACGGGGCGTCCGGCATGGCGGGCGGCCCGGGAGGGAGGAGCACCGACCGGCCCGCAGCCCCGGGGGCGGCCGCCGGGTCCCCTTTCATTCGCCTGCCGTCCTCAGCCGGGAGGCCGAGCGGTCCCCACGCGACGAAGGATGGGCAGGACCGCTTCGGCCCAGCGACGCCAGGTGAACGTTTGTGCGTGGGCGCGTCCCCGGGCAGCCAGTTCCGCGCGCAGGTCGGGCGACTCGAGCAGACGCACCAGCGCGGCCGCGAGCGCATCCGGATCGCCCCGCGGGACGCACGTCCCCGCACCCCCGGCGGTCTCGACCAAAGCGGGCGCATCGCTGTGCACGACCGGTGTGCCGGCAGCCATGGCTTCGAGCACGGGCAGTCCGAATCCCTCGGTGAGAGAGGGGAAAACGAAAACATCGGCTCCCCGGTAGAGCGCCGGCAGCTCGTCGTCCGGCACCCGTCCGAGAAGGCGCACGCGCCCGGGGCCGGTATAGCTCCGGACCGCCGCGAGCACTCTGTGCGATTTCCAGGCCGGCCGGCCGGCGAGCACGAGGTCGCGGTGCAGACGGTCGGCGGACCTTGCGTAGGCCGAAATCAGCACTTCGAGTCCTTTTTTCGGCTCGAGATTACCCACGAACAGGATCGCGCCCACGGCTTCCGCCGCCACACCCGAAGGGGGGGGAGGCGGATGTCCCGCGGCGGGTGGGGAAAAACGGTCGCAATCCACCCCGAGCGGCACGACATGCGTCCGTTCCGGGGGAATGTCGAACAAGCGACGAACGGCGTCGGCGACAACCCGGGACGGAGCAAGCACGGCGGCGGCGCGTCGGATGCTTCCGGGCGCCAGGGCCCGCATGTGCCGGACGTTCCACGTACTGCAGTACTCGGGATGTTCGAAAGCGATCGTATCGTGTACTTGCAACACATAGGGGGTCGGACAGCGGAGCGGAGCGGTGTAGGCCGGGGCAAAAAGCACATCGGCCCCACCTCGGTCCAGTCGCATTGGGAGCCGGAATTGCTGCCACAGGATTCGTCGGCCGACGCGGCGCACCCCCCGGGGCAGAGGTCCAAGCGCAGCCCCGGCCCGGGCCGCAGCCGCCCGAACCGCCGCATCCAGGGCGAATACGGTCAATTCCTGCCCGTGAGCGACCCCGAGCAGTGCGACCAACTGCTCTCGCACGGCAAGTTGAACGCCGGACACGGGGGCGCGGATCACGCTGCCGTCACAAAAGATACGCATGGAAAGCACGACTCCGGAAGAACGGGGCGCCGCTTCCGCCCGGCCCCTGACAGAAAAACGCTTCGGGGGGCCACACATCCCCGAAAGTACCACGCTCCGGGCCGGTTCGCCAATCGTTTCCGAGCGTCCCGGCCCCACGGGGGTTCGGCGGCGCTTTTTCGGCGCTGAGGAGTATTCCGACCGTCTCGAAACGATCCGCAGCACGGGGGAGCCGTCAGTCTCCGGGAAACCGTCGGGGCCTCATCCGGACACGGGACGGTTGTCGCGCCGGTGTGACCTCGGTCGATTTCGCCGGGATAACGACCAAGTTGAAGCCGGCCTCGAGGCCTGTCACTGAGACAACCGAGTTTGTCATGCTCGTACGTGCCCGGCGCTTGCGGCCGGTCTGCCAATCGATCGCCGCCGCGGAACGGACATTCAGGTCCTCTCGGTCGGTTGTCAGCCCGACGGTTGCATCGCCGCCTGACGCTTTCACCGCGATGAGAACACCGTTTTCACCGTCGAACCAGGCAGCCTTCGAGCAGCCCGTGGTTTTCAACCCGACGTCATCCATGAAACGTCCTTTATCGATGAAGGGGCCGAGTCGTCGTCGAGTCTGTATGGCCGCTTTCAAGAGCTGGACCGCGTCGCTCCTGAGACGCGGGTCGTTGCGGGGCTCCGGGCCGGTTGCCGTCCCGCCGGACGCCCGAAAAATGCAGCCCAGCAACAGCGTTTCTTCGACATGTCGTTTCATCTTGTCGGCGTCTTGATATCCGCAGTTGCCGACGTCGAAGCGCGCCCACGGCACCGTGTATCGGAACAATCTCGGCCACGACGTGCTTTTCGGGTCTGGCATCTTGAAGTTGCAGAGGTAACGGTCGATATACTTGGCGTACAGATCCGTGGCCCCTTCGGCTTCGATGAAGAAACCGGGCTGATTCTTCTCGCCCTCGCGTCGTATTCTTCGCAGTAATCGCAGGGAGGCCCGGTTCCAGAAACCAAAACTGTCGGTGTCGTGACCATGACCGGCGGCGGAGCACAATTCGGGACGTATGGCCGCGATTTGGTCGACGTAAATGCCCCCCGCGCCCAGTCGCGCGTGCAATGCAGCGACGTCCTCGAAGAGTTTTTGCCATTGCGGGGTCGCGACGCACGCCGCCCAAAAAGGACGGCGATGCCAAAAATACATCGGGTATTCTCCCCAGTGATAATCGACACGTCGAACTCGCAACGGCAGAATGCCGCCCGGCGTTTCAAGCCATTTGCCGGCGAAACCGGGGTGTCGCGCCCTGAACCGTTTGGCCGTTTCCGCATATCCATGATCATTCCTTGCGAGCCATCGCGGATACTTTTCCGGATACTTGCTTGTCCATTCCTGGGCGTCGGCCTCGGTCTGGAGCGGGCTGAGCAGGTAGTGATTCGTATAGAAATACGGCGAGAGACCCGCTTTTCGCAATACATCCAACTTCGCCTTCAACCCCGAAACCCCCAGTTCCGGCGGCGGGAAATAGCACGGGTAATAGCGGTCGCCTTTGCCGTAGAGAACGACCCACAAGCAAACGTCCCGGATATCCAGCGCCTTGGCCCACCGGATCGCCTCGCCGGTCTTCAAACCGTCCCATCGCCCGTACATCAGTGCGGCGATGTCCCCATGGCGAACCGGCGGTCGGAAGTCCTGCTGGACGAGCCAGTCTCGGTAGCGGTCGGCAACGACATGCCAGTCCGCCTGTTCGAGTGTAATGACTTTCACCTCTCCAAACGTCCACGCGGCCCCAAAGGGGACCCGCGGGGTCGTGGTTACGCGATATTCCATGCCGTCCTTGCGCCGGTAGCCATCGAGTGCAATGACTTCATGCGTCGGGTCGCAAACCATGACGGAAAAAGCCGCGTCTTTCCCTGTCTGAACGAAGAAGGGCAGACACAAATCGCCCTGATACATGCCGTGCAGATGCGACACGCCTTTGCAGGCGTCGCGACATTGCCGCGCGAATTCTTCCGCCGATTTCAGTCCATCGATTCGGGCGCCCACGTACTTCCCCGGCCAAAGAATTCGGTTGTCAGCCCATTTCCCCCCGATGAGCACACCCCTCACAATGGGAAAAACGACCCGGCACACGGTCGCGCCGGCCTGCTGGTTGGCCGTGCGATAGCGCCAGGAGACGCTGTCGCCGTCGCGACTCATCTCCGCCTCGAAGGAGATCCGCCACAGTCCACCGGATTCATCGCGCAATTCGTAACGCACCGACAGCCCTGTCGGCGTCGGTTTCGTTTCAAGCGGTCGGCCGACAAGAGTGCGAAAGTCCTGTTTCGCCGGATCGCCGAGAAAAACCCGCACCTCAAGCCCCGGTGCGGACGGCATCCCAAGGCAAGTTCGTCCAACGAACAACAGCAGCACTGTCAGGAAAGATGTTTTCACGCCTCGCGCCTCCTGGGCAAGCCTGCCGGATCAAACGGTCGGGCCGGAGAGTCCGGAACACTCCCGGGCCCGGAATCGCTGGGAGGTTCCGTCGCTCATGCCCAACTCGAGCAACTGGTCTATATCCCGGCAACACTCCCGACGCAAGTCACTGCCCGAGGGCCGACAAAACCTTCCGAGTACTCCGGTAGATGCCGATGTCGTTCCCGAAAAACGGCCCTACCGGCGCGTGCCGAGTTGCGCGCCCGGTGGAGAGCGTATACGGTTGAACAAACAAGACTTCCGCTCCCGGCGCATGACAGGCCGCCCCGGCGCGTGCCGGCCTCGGCAAAACCCGGAGGACCGAAATGAAACGACCGCGTCTCGCTGGCTCGATCCTGGCCGTTCTCCTGTTGCTGCCGTGCGTGTCCCGCGCCGGCACGCCGGTCCGGGCCGGTTCGGCGACCGGCGACGCGCCGGTCGACCGGGCTCGAAAACCGGCGCGGAAGGCCGTGGTGACGTTGCGGGACGGCACCCGCCTGGTCGGTCGAATCTCGAGCCTGAAAAACGGCTTGATCAGCGTCGAGACGGAGCAGCTCGGGACCATGACCGTTCCCACCGCGGCAGTGGAAAGCATCGTTTTTTCGCCGCCGAACCTGACTGGCCGGCGGCGCGCGGTCGATAGCGGCGCAACCCGCACGCGGGGCGCCGGCCGGGGCCTCCGCTCGAATCGCCCCGCAGTCCGACCCACTGCACCGTCCCTCCACGTCAAGGCGGCCGGCATGGACATCCAGGGCCTGATGCAGGCCATCACCGGGGACCCGGACATCATGCGCAGCATCACTGCGTTGCAGGAGGACCCGGACATTCAAGCTGTGCTCCGGGACCCGGAGATTCAGCGGGCCGTACAGTCCGGCAACCTGCTGCAGCTCATGAAGGATCCCAAGATCATCAAGCTCTTAGGGAACAAGAAGATACAGGACGTAAGCCGCCGGATTGTCAAGGGACGAAAACGCTGAACCCCGCCGGGCGCTCGGGGAGCCCTGAAACGCCGCGGCCGACGGCCCCGGCCTCTGCCGACGCGCCTCTCTTCACGGCGCCGCTTTTCCGGCCGGACCGGGACTCGCAGTCGTGGCCGGGAGCAGGAACAGACGGCCGTCGCCGGCGTCCAGAGAAATCTGGAAACCGGGCATGTCGGGACTGCTGTCGATCACCGGCACTTCCCGGCCCGTTTTCTTGTCCACTTCGACCACGTCGCCGGGGGCGGCGTCGAATTCGACCGTGGGCCAGGCGGTATAGGCGAACCGATAATTGGCGAGCAGGACGGCCCGCCGCCCGTCCGCGTGTCGGAAACATCCGATGAGCAGGTCGAACTCGGGATCGTGCCGGGCGCGTTCCAGCCGGCGAATCGGGGTCCCGGCAAGGGTTTTTTCCGGCTCAGTTCCCGGGGCCACGTGGCGCACGTCGGTGCTGGTCAGGCGCATCAGCGTCGGCCCCATGGCCTTGAGTTCCGCGTTGATCCGGCGGGCCTGATCGTAGTGGCGGGTCGGGCGGTCGTCCCGGCCGATAATGGCGCCGCCTTTGGGGAATTCTCTGCCCCGGGGCGTGTAATAACAGAAATACAGGACCCCTTTTGCGCCGTAAGCCAGCGACGTGAAGATTTGCCATCGCACTTGACCCTCGGTGGGATCGGTGTGTCCGCCGTACGGCATGATATTGAAGAAATTCCAAAACGGAATGCCCCGTTGCAGCGCGAACTTGCGCAGGACTGCCAAGTTGGCGCAATACGCGGCCCGACCGTCTCCGCGACCCGGATGGAACCCGGGATAGTGGTCCATGCACAGGACCGCCGGATCGTACGTCTTGCAGAACAGGCCCACATGTTCCTCGTAGGTGTCGACGCCGAGCTGTCGTTTGTTGGCGTAATTGGGGTACAAATTGACGAAAACCAGTTTGCCGGGGCGCTGTGCGCGTATGGCATCCGCGCGTTCGCGCAGAGCTTTGAAGACTGCGGCATTGGGTTCGTCTTTGAGTCGGTACCCCCAGCAGGCGGGGCTGTCCGGCAGGTCGGCCGGATCGCCGTGCGAGCTGACAAGGGCCTTGAGTCCGTATTTCTCGCACAGCTCGATTTGCCGCCGGATCTGAGCCGACGTCCGGGCGCCGAATCCACCCAGGACCAGCGTGAAATTGGCTTCGGCGATTCGACGGTACCGAAAATCCGCGCGGGCATCCATGGGTGGGTCCACCCAGAACCCGATGGCGAACCGATCCTGAACGAAGCGGTCCGTTCTTGCGGGCGCCGTGACGCCGGCCAGAGCGATCAGGCCGAGGGAGATGGGCAGTGCGTGCAGGTTTGTCATGAAAAGCATCCTTGTTGGTTGTGGGAACGCGGGGCCGCGCCGGTCGTTATTTCCTCCGGGGGGGCGTGTGCCGGCGGGCGCCCGCGGGTGTGCCGACCGCGGTCGTGTCCGTTCCGGGCGCCGGACACATGGCCTCGGGCCATAAAGGGGCTCACCCGATCCCACGACCAATATAATCCGGATCGGCCTTGATGATACGCGAATTCGGTCCTGCGTTTGCGAACTCCGCCGAAACGAGCGCCCCGGTGCGTTCGGCCCCGAACTCGGAGCAGTCGTGCGGGAAGCGCTTCGCAAAGCCGGAGGGCCCTGTTTGCCGTCGCGGCGGTTTTTGCCCGGCCGAAATCCGCGCTTATTCGGACTTGTGCGGTATGGTATGATTTGTACAGGGCGACGGTTGGGTGAGGCGCCCGCGGACCACAGAAGGAGACGGGTGTGGAGTCGACGGTGGCGGACAATGCCGGGGCGCCGGAAGACGCCCGCTGGATGCGCCTTGCCCTAAGGCTGGCGCGCCGGAGTTGGGGGCGGACGAGTCCGAACCCCATGGTCGGCGCAGTGGTCGTCCGGGACGGTCTCGAGGCGGGACGAGGGCGACATCGGGTGGCGGGCGGTCCGCATGCGGAGCCTGCGGCCCTGGCCGCGGCCGGGGATTTGGCTCGAGGGGCCACGCTGTACGTGACTCTCGAGCCCTGCTCGACGCACGGTCGCACGCCGCCGTGCACCGAAGCCATCCTGGCTGCCGGCATCCGGCGAGTGGTGATCGGCGGGCTCGATCCGAATCCGAAACACGCCGGCCGAGGTGCGGAGTTGCTCCGGCGAAACGGAATTGAGGTGCGAGTCGGAGTGCTGCAAGCGGCGTGCGAACGATTGAACGAAGCTTTTTTTCACTGGATCGTGACGGGTCGGCCGTTCGTGATCCTGAAGATGGCCATGACGCTCGATGGGAAGATCGCGACCGCTTCCGGAGCGTCCCGGTGGATCACGGGCGAACAGGCGCGGCGGGATGTACAGCGCCTGCGACAGTGGGCAGACGCCATCATGGTGGGTGCGGAGACCGTTCGCCGGGACGATCCCGAGTTGACGGTGCGGACCCCGCGGAATTGGCCTCGGCAGCCGCGCAAATTGGTCTGGTCCCGACGGGGCGCCTTGCCCCGGAACTATCGGATTTGGCAGGACCCCGGCAATCCTCCGGAATTCGTGACGCTTCGGCATTCCGCGGCTTGGCTGGACTTTCTTGGATCGTTGGGCTCGCAGGATGTCACGGCCTTGCTCCTCGAGGGGGGGGGAGAGTTGGCCGGCGCGGCCCTGCGCGCGGGGGCGGTGAACGAAATCGTCTTCTATGTGGCCCCGAAAATCCTCGGGGGGCGCGGGAGTCGTCCGGTGGTGGGCGGCCCGGACCCCGACACGCTGGCCGCCGCCCTGGTGCTGCGTGACGTGACGGTGAAGCGTCTCGGCGACGACCTGCGCGTTTGCGGATACGTGCCGAACTGAGTTGGTTTCATGCCGCGGGCAGAGGCCGTTCGAAAGGGTTATACGCATGTTTACGGGACTCGTTGAGGGCACAGGACGGCTGACGGGACGCCGTCGCACCGGTGCGGCCGGCAAACTGCGGGTCGACACGGCGCTGCCGCTCGAGGACGTCCGGCCGGGCGAAAGCATCGCGGTCGCCGGGGCCTGCCTCACGGTCGAGCAGGTTTTTCCGGCCCGACGCGTGCTCGAATTCCACACGCTGGCGGAGACCCTGGATCGGACCAACCTGGGTGCACGCCCAATAGGGGCGCTCCTGAATCTCGAACGCGCCTTGAGGCTCGGCGACCGGCTCGGGGGTCACTTGGTGTCCGGACACGTCGACGCCGCCGCCCCGGTCTTGGACGTGGGGCAAAAGGGCGACGACATTGTCCTGCGCATTCGACTCCCGGCGGAATTGGCTGAGTTGCTGATCCCAAAGGGGAGCATCGCCGTGGAGGGCGTTTCCCTCACAGTGGCCCGATTGATCGACGAAGCATTCGAGTGTCGCATCATCCCCCACACTTGGGAAGCGACGAGCCTGCACGAGCTTCGTCCCGGCGACCCGGCGAACCTCGAGGCGGACATGGTCGGCAAGTACATTCTGCGCCGGCAGGCGCTTTCCCGCAGGTCCGGGGGCGTGACCGCAGAGCGTCTCAGCCGGGCCGGGTTCGAGTGATGTCCCCGGGCCCGCGGTCCTTTTCCGGCGGGCCGAAACTGGAGGGTTGGAGATCATGGCGGAATGGACGATTCGGCGCATGACCCCGGCCGACCGCCGGGAGGTGGCCGGCCTGATCTGCCTGTCCACCAATTACTGGTACGAGGTCAACCGGGGCATGAGGATTTTTCCCGGCGGCCCCGACGGCACAACCTTTCATTTCGACGTCTACCACGCGCTCCCCGGCAGTTACGGCTTGGTGGCGGAACACCCGGCCACGGGCGAACTCGGCGGGTCCTGTTTCGTGCACGTGCGTCCGACCCACGTTTCCCTGGGCATCATGAATGTGCATCCGAATTACTTCGGCCAGGGGATCGCCCGCCGCCTCCTGGGATCGATCACGGCGGAGGCGGACCGCTTGGGCAAGCCGGTTCGCCTGGTCTCGAGCGCCATGAACCTGGACTCGTTTTCGCTGTACACCAAAGCCGGGTTCACGCCTCATGCGGCCTTTCAGGACATGATGTTCCAAGTGCCGGCGGCGGGCCTCCCCGACGCAACGCCTGCCGGCGCCCGAGTCCGGCAAGCCCGCCTGGACGACCTCATGAAGATCGAGACCCTTGAATGGGACGTGAGCGGAATCCGCCGCAACCAAGATTGGGAATACTTCATCGAAGACCGGGATGGCGTTTGGCATGTCTCCGTGTGCGAAAGTGCGGACAACGGCGCAATCGAAGGTTGCCTGGCTTCGTGCGCACACCCGGCCGTGAACATGATCGGCCCCGGGGTCATGCGTACCGCGGAGGCCGCTGTCGCCCTTCTGGCCGCGGAGCTGGATCGGCGTCGGGGACAGTCTCCGGTCTTTCTGCTCCCGGTCGAGCAGCAGGCCGTGGTCCGGCAGGCGTATGCATGGGGCGCGCGCAACTGCGAAACCCACTTTGCGCAGACCCGGGGGGCATACAAGCCCTTCCAGGGAATTGTCATGCCCACCTTCATGCCGGAAACCGGGTGACAGAGAGCCCCTGCTCTCAATACCCGGGATGTTGGCGGGCTGAGAAGCACCGACGGCGGGGCGTCGAGCCGTGACGGCCCGGACAAGCAACCGGAAAGAAAACCTCATGAACAACGGTCGCGAACGTTTCTTGACGGCGCTTCGACGCCAAGAGCCGGATCGCGTTCCCATTTGGGAATTGATCATCAACGAACCGACGCTCTCGGCTTGCGGCGCCGCCTCGCTCGAAGATTTGGTCGAGCTGGAAGATCTCGATGCCGTGACCATTTTCGAAGACGTCCCCCTTCGCCCGCTCGGCTCGGACGAGGCCCGCGAACTGGTATGGCGGGGGCGGACCCTGGGCGGGGGCGCGGACACCCGCGTGGTGGACCCCTGGGGCTGCGTCTGGGGCACGACCGAGTTCGGTATTCCCTATCCGGTGGCCGGGCCGATCCACTCTGCGGCCGACCTGCGTGGCTTCGAGCCCCCGGACCCGGAACTCGACGACCGCCTCGTTTCCCTGCGGGCGGCGGTCCAACGGTTCAAAGGCCGCAAAGCGGTCGTATTCCTCACCCACGACGGGTTCGAGTTCCTCCACTACCTGCGCGGCGGCATGGAGCACCTGCTCATGGACTACATCGAGGCCCCGAGCCTGGTGCACGCCCTGGCCGAAATCGTCATCGATTACAAGGTGCGGCTCATGCGGCGGGCCATTGAGGCGGGCGCGGACGCGGTCGTCTCCGGCGACGATTACGCGGGTCGGACCGGTCCCATGATGTCCCCGGCTCATTTCAACACATTCATTCTGCCTTACCTGCGCCGGAGCGTGGAGGCCGCCCATGAAATGAACGTGCCCTACATCAAACACACCGACGGGAACGTCTGGTCCCTGCTCGACGCCATGGTCGAGGCCGGCATCGACGCCCTCGATCCGATCGAGCCCATCGCGGGCATGGATATCGGGGAGGTCAAGGCGCGCTACGGCGACCGAATTGCCGTGGTGGGCAACGTGGACTGTACGGAATTGCTCCCGAACGCCACGCCGGCGGAAGTCGAAGAAGCCGTCAAAGAGACCCTTGCCAAAGCGGCCCCCGGCGGCGGCCATGTTTTGGCCTCGAGCAATTCGATTCACCCGGCGGTGCGCCCGGAGAATTATCGGGCCATGGTCCGGGCCGGACGCAAATGGGGTCGCTATCCCCTGGATCCGCACATGGCGGCCGAGTATCGAACCCACAACTACATGGCCCGGTGGCGCGAGCGTCGCAACTGAAGATACGGCGGCCCGACAAACAGGGCTTGCGAGCGTTTCGCCGACCCGGCGGGTGGGGCCCCGGCCCTTTGTCGCCGGACCGACGCCGTTTTCTCGCATTTCGACAGGGCAGGGGCCGGACCGTCGGAGAATGTTGCTTGTGGAGACGATTTCAAACTGCCGCGCAATCCTGTAAAGTTTTTGGATTGTCGCTGCATTCGCAGAATCCGCGGGGGCCGCTCTCCTCTCCCGCGTGGGATGAAGGTCAATAAAAATGGTACGATTTGGGCGCCCGATAGGGACCGCGCTTCTAGGAATGTTCTGCATTACAGCCGGTTATGGAGGTGAGATGAGGAGGTTGCGCGTTAGTGAAAACGGACGATTCCTGGTCCGCGCCGATGGTTCCCCTTTCTTTGCACTTGCCGATACCGCCTGGGAAATCGCCTGGCGCCTCGACCGCGGCGAAGTGGACCGATACATCCGGCGCCGTCAACGTCAAAAATTCAATACGATCGCCATCGTCGCATTCTCCGGAGAGAAGGGCGGTTGCGCCAATGCGTATGGTGACAGCCCCTTCCTCCGGACAAACGGCGACCGGTACGACCCGCTGCGCCCCGTCACGACTCCGGGGGACCGTCCGGGGCATCCGGAAGAATACGATTACTGGGATCACCTCGAGTACGTCATCGACGCCGCCGGGTCCGCCGGCATGTACGTGATTCTCCTCCCCGCCTGGGGAAACTGCACGGCGGGCGGATACGGAAACGGCGCCCCATCGGACGAAATCATTTTCGACGTGGACAAGGCCCGGCGTTACGGGCGCTGGATCGGAAACCGGTTCCGGTCGAAAACCAACCTTCTCTGGATGCTGGGGGGAGATCGCAGCGCGGTTTACGGACCCCGGGATTACCGCCCGGTTTTTCGGGCCATGGCGGCGGGCATTGCCGCGGGCGTCGGCGGGCCGACCGGCCGGAATTCCCGAACGGATTTCAGCACCACGTTGATGAGTTATCACCCGCAAAAGTGGGCGCCGAATTCGTCCGAGTGGTTTCACAACGATCCGTGGCTGGCCTTCAACTCCATTCAGGATCAGCCGAAAGACCAGGTCCCGGCCGTCGAACACGATTGGGGCCTGCGGCCGCCCAAACCCACCTGGCTCTTCGAAGGCGGTTACGAACATCGGCAGGACCGCTACAACGACTGGCACATCCGCTACCAATCCTACCAGACGGTCTTTGCGGGCGGCTTCGGCGTCACCTACGGCAACATGTACCTCTACAATTTCCCCGGAGCCGGCGACAAGCGCAAGAAATCCGGGGACGCCGCCGCGCCGGCAAAATGGGAAGCTTCGCTGGACGACCCGGGCGCCGGCCAGATGCAGTATCTCCTGAAACTGATGGCGTCCCTGACCGACGAACAGTTTCTCGACCGGGTCCCCGACCCGTCGCTGATCGACGGGGATGCCGGGGCCATGGAAATCGGGGAAGGCGTCCGATCGAACCGGCTCCAGGCGACCCGGGGACGTCGCGGCGACTACGCCATGGTTTACAGCGCCAACGGCCGCGCGATTCGTGTGCGAATGGAGCGTCTGGCCGGTCCCGCCATGGCCGCGTTCTGGTTCGATCCCCGCAGCGGCAAGTGGTGGCGACAAGGCCGGGCTTTCGGCGACCGCACCCCGTTCCAGGAGGGGGTCCCCAGCGGTCCCGGTCCCGGGGCCGGCGTTCGCGAATTCGATCCGCCCGGCGAGCCCGCCGGCGGCAACGACTGGGTCCTGATGCTCGGACTCGGGAAATGATCCCGAATGAATGGACAGGCCGCGCTATGTTGGCTCTTGCAACAGGATCAACAAGAAGGATGCGCCCATGTCCACCCGTAGCGAACCGTGCCCCAGTTTTTCCCCGGGTGCAGTCGAGACGCTGAAAACGGTTTCCTGTTTGGATCGATGCCTCCGTCGACTCGGCAATGACCCGCTTCTTTTCGCACTCCTCCGCACTCCCGTAGCGGGACGCTCCGTCGGCGTCACGGTCCTGGCTTTTGTTCTGGCGGGCGGTCCTGCCGGCGCAGTCCGCCCCGAGTTCTTCGCCTCGCCCGTGGAAACGTTCCTCCCCGTGCTTCCCGGCGGCCGCGGCGGCGGGGTGGCGGCATTCCGGGGAACGTCGGCTGAAAAGACGGTTCGGGAGAGGCGGATCGCCGGCCTGCGTCTGCACGCGGAAAAGAAGGCGGTGCAAGCAACCTGGTGGTTCCCGAGGCATCGTCCGCTGCGCCTCCGGGCTTGGTCATCGGACCGCACGCTGCGCCTGCACATTCGCGTCCGGGGCGAGAAAGCGGGGGACGCGGCCTTGACGGTGCGCTGGCGGCGTGCGGACCGCGCACCGTGCGTTCCGGTGAAACAGACGATGCGCCTGGCCTCCGGCGCTTGGACCGACCTGCGTATGCCCCTGCCGCCGGGACCGACCGAGGCCGCCCTGGACGGAATCACGCTGGCGTTCGAACCGGCGGGAATCTACGAACTGGAACGCCTGGAAGTCGTCTCCCTGCGTCGAATCCGCTGGGACCGGGTGGACCCGCACGCGTTCTTCGACCAGGATCGGGCGGTCTTGTCCGGCAGGGCCGGCAAAGGCATCTCGAACGTCGTCGTCGAGGTGAGCGCAGCGCCGGAAGACGGTGGAGGGCCGATCGCCAAGCGCACCGTACCGACAGCCGCGGACGGGACGTTCCAAGCGGAATTCCGGCGCGGCGACCTCGAAGCGGGACGCGCCTGCCGATTCACGGCGAAAGCCCCCGGCGCACATGTTGCGGCCGATACGAGCCTGCCGGTGCGCCTTTTCGTGTTTCCGGCGCGGACGGGCAAGATGCTGCCCCCGCTTCGCGCCCAAGGTCGCCGCCTGTTGCAGGGAAACCGACCGTTCGGCTTCGTCGGGTTCAATTACAACGGCTTCAACCTGTCGTTTTCGCGGGACACGGGGGACGTGTACGAGCGCATTGCCCGGGATGTGGCGACCCTGGCGTCATGGCAATTGCGCGTAGTGAGGTTACCCATGAACATGGGCTTCGTACAGCCGGAACCGGGCGTGTTCCCGGACGATTCGCGCTGGACAGAGGCGTTCCGGGAGCGGGGACTCAACGTGGAATGGCTGCAGGCCTTGGATTATTTCGTCGAGCTGGCGGGTGAGCACGGGATCTATTCGGTCATCGACTGGCACGGCTTCCCGGTCGACCCGAAGCGCTGGCAGACCGGGGGCATGGCCTGGTTGTGCAAAGACCCCGAACAGCGCGGGCAATTCGACCCGGCGAACCCGCGCCACGTTGCCGCGCTTCTCGCAACCCATGCATGGATGGCGCGGCATTTCCGGGGCAACCCGAACATCATGGGCTTCGAGGTGCCGTACAACGAGCCGCACCGCCGGTGGATGTCCGTGGAAGCCAACTGGCGCCGGATCACGGCGGCGTGTGCGCGGGCCGTCAAGCACGAGGACCCGAACCGCCTCACGTTCGCCATTTCGGCTTCATGGGGCCACGAGAATTGTACGGCATCGTCGACGTGGTTGGCTGCCGGCGATGCCGACGGCCTGGCGCCCCACTTCTATTTGGCCAACGGCCCCGTGCCGTTGCGGCCCGACGCGGAAAGCCGGCAACAGCCCTGGCTGTGCCGGGACGTGGACGCCACGTTCGGCTGGTCCCTCGCGGCGGTGCTGCTCCCGTTTTCTTCGGTCGAGCGCCCGATGTACAACGGAGAAGGCGGGGAACACGGTTGGCAGGCACTGCTCCCGGACCTGGACCGGCGGGAGGCGACCTCCCTGATGATCGAAGCCGGCCTGGTCCAGTATTACGCCGCCGGGATGGCCGGCAGCTTGCACTGGAGCCTGTGGGGACATCCTCAAGTGTTCGCGCCGGTCCGGGACATTTACGCCCGGCTCTACCGGCGCTTCGCTCCGGTCTACGCCGCGGGCCCGGTCGACACGAGCACTGCGCAGGTGGTCTTCATCCAGAACCCTGCGGCGATCCCGACGGCCAATGGACACAACTTGGCCTGCGTGCCCATCGCCCGCCTGGTTCTGCAGCTCCACTTGGCGCCGGTGCGCTACCTGACCGACGACCAGGTCATCGACACCGGGCTCATCCGAATGAGTATCGGCACCGAACAAGTGCGGGAGGCGGCGGAGGCATTGACCGCCAAAGCCCTGGTCGTGGATCGACGGAACTTGGACGCGCGCGTCGAACGGATGCTGCGGAACGTGCGGACGGTCCCGGTGTTGTGGACCGACGACCCCGCGACGCTTTCCCCGGACGAATTGGCGGCCTTTCTCGAAAGAGCCGGGGTGTTCGTGGACCGGAGGACGCCCGCGGACATCCAGATCGTGCGCGGTCCGCAGCATCTCGTTCTCTATCGGCGCGCCGGCGACGGCGCTCGGGAAGTGCGCGTCTTTCCCCGTCTCCGGCGAGAAGGACCTGTTCAATTGCAGGACGAGGACGGTCGCGCCGTTTTCGAGGGATCACGGGACGAATTGGCCCGCAACGGGTTTACCGTGCGTCTGCCCAAGTGGCGCAGCCGCATCTACCGGGTGCGCAGGACGCGCAAGCCCTCCGGCGAATGACGATCTCCGCAATCGTCGCGCAAGCCCTCGGACCGGCGCGCCGCAAGGTGCTTGGGCTTGCGCTTCCGGGTCGAATAATTCATGGGGCATCCGCGTTCATTCGCGTTCATCCGCGGTTTTTTTCGGGGGGGGCTTCTGGTTGACACAGCGGCCGGGGGGCCGGTGTTGAGAAGACAAGAACGGCGAGACGCCGTTTCTACTTTGGTGCTCCGCACTCATGAGCCAGTCCCCGGCGCCGCCGGCGCCCGGGGTGCACTTTTCCGCCTCGAACGTATATTGCCGGCAGTCCAACAGCGGCGTCCTGCAGCCTGCAGGCGGCGCCTTTTCTCGATCCGTTCCCGACGACGGTTGTGTGCGCAGTCATCCCGTCCCGAGGGAACCCGGCCCAACAGCCAGGAGGTCTCCCATGAAGATCGGCGTCAGTTCCTACAGCTTCAGTCGGCTCGTCCGCAGCGGCGCCATGACGCAGCTCGAGGTCATCGGCAAAGCCAAAGAAATGGGTTTCGACGTGATCGAGTTCTCCACTCTGGCGGTTCCGGAGGGAAAGAGCCTCGAGGACTTTGCACAAGAGGTGCGGGACGAGTGCGAGCGGGTCGGAATCGCGCCCACCAACTACACTGTCGGCGCGGATTTCATCAACGGATCCGGGGGCGATTGGCAGGCGGAGGCCGAGCGCCTCAAAGGCGAAGTGAGAATCGCCCGCATCCTGGGGGTGCCCGGAATGCGTCATGACGCCACCGGCGGCTTTCGCGGCGCCCACCGCGGCGCTCGCGGTTTCGACGACGCCCTGCCGACGCTGGTTCGCGGTTGCCGGGCCGTGACCGAGTACGCCGCGGAGTTCGGTATCCGGACCATGGTCGAAAACCACGGTTATTTCTGCCAGGACAGCGTGCGGGTCGAAGCCCTGATCAACGGTGTGGACAATCCCAATTTCGGCGTTCTGATCGATATCGGCAATTTCTCCGTTGTGGACGAAGACAATGCCACAGCCGTCGGGCGTCTCGCACCGTACGCCTTTCATGCTCACGCCAAGGATTTTCACCTCAAGCCCGGCAGCGACCCTCACCCGGGGCGCGGCTGGAATGTGAGCCGGGGCGGGAACTACTGGCGCGGAGCCATCATCGGTCACGGCAACGTTCCGCTTGTGGCCTGTCTCCGGGCCCTGAAGCGGGTCGGGTACGACGGTGTTCTGTCCATCGAGTTCGAAGGGATGGAGGACGTATTGACCGGCATTGCGACCGGGCTGGAGAACCTGCGACGCTACGTGGCCACGGTCGAGGGTTGAGCGCGGCGGCCCGACTGTCGACTACACGGACGGTTCGGTCCGGATGAGGCACTCATCGTGAGTTCAACACCGTCAGCGACTGAAGTTCGGCGCCGACTATTGCCTGCGCTGGTATTCGGCATCTTTTGGGGTGTCCCGGCGGGC
>JAADHN010000130.1 GCA_013151865.1 Kiritimatiellota bacterium | reverse complement strand
CCAACACGGCCTGGGGCGGCGCCCAGGGCTGCGGTGGCATTGCCCCGTTGGGGCGTTTTTCGCGGAATTCTCGAATAAAGCGACAGGCCCTTTACCGGGGCCGATCCCGCGGGGCACGGCGAGCCCCGCTGAGGGGCGGGATTCTTCTCCGACCATCCGCAGTTTTGCTCAACTGTATGGAACCCGGGGGCGTTACACGGGTCCATGTAGTCGTAGAAAGCCCGAAAGAAGAACCGGCGGGAGGACAGGAACGCATGAAACACAGCACGCCCTCGATCGAACCGACCGAGCGACACCCCAAAACATTGTTGACGCAGCGCCCGCTCATTTCGATGAAGGACGCAACCATGCTCGCCAACTTGTTCAAAGTCATGGCGAACGACACTCGACTGCGGTTGCTCCATGCCCTGGCCCGTGCCGGCGAGCTGTGCATGACGGACCTCGCCACGACGGTCGCCATGAAGCCTCAGGCCGTCTCGAACCAACTCCAGAAGCTCGTCGACCGCGGGGTCCTCGAGGCCCGGCGGGACGGCAATTACGTTTTTTATCGGATTGTCGACCCTTGCGTGATCAACCTGCTCGAGAGCGGTTGGTGTTTGGCCGAGGATGTGCGTCGCCGGGTATTCCCGGCAGCGCGTTGAGTGTTTGGCGCAACAGATTGACGTTCCGAAGAGCGCCGCGGAAAAGATGGCGGGGTGACAGCAGACGACATGAAAGCGTCTGTGCTTCGGTCCCACCGCCCGACCAGTTACGAAAGGCCTGAGCGAATGAACGCCTCCAGCACACAGCGGACCGTGTACCGGGTCAAAGGGTTGGATTGCGCCGAAGAGGTGGCCCTTCTTCGGAAAGAAGTGGGTCGCCTGCGGGGCGTGGTCGACTTGGACTTCGACCCGCTGAACGCTCGCATGGGGGTGGTCCACGATCCCGAGCAGGCGGTTCCCGAGGACATTATTCGCGCTGTCGCCGCCACCGGCATGAGCGCCGTTCCGTGGGACGAACGGCTCAAGCAGGCCCCGGAAGCATTCTGGGAACGGCACGGTCGCTTGATCATGGCGTCCGGTGCCGGTCTGTTGCTCCTGGCGGGGCTGGTGAGTCATTGGGTCATCCACCGGAGTTTCATCGATGCCATCACTTCGGGGCACGGCATCGTCAGCCACGTCTTTCCTCCGATTTCCATCGGGTTTTACGCGATTGCGGCGGCTTCCGGGGCTTGGTTCGTGCTGCCCAAGGCATTTATTGCACTGAAGAAGCTGCGTCCGGACATGAACCTCCTGATGGTGGTGGCCGTCGCGGGTGCTTTGGGGCTGGGCGAGTGGTTCGAAGCAGCCACGGTCAGTTTTCTGTTCGCTGTCGCCAACCTGCTCGAGCATTGGAGCGTCGGTCGTGCGCGGCGCGCCATCAGTGCCATGATGGATTTGAGTCCGACGACCGCGCGGTATGTCTGTCCCCATGACGGGGACATCTTGGAGAAACCGGTCGAGGAAGTGCCGGTCGGCGTTACGGTCCTGGTGCGTCCCGGCGAGAAAGTCCCGCTGGACGGGACGGTGACCAAGGGCAGGACCACCGTCAACCAAGCCCCCATTACCGGGGAATCTGCGCCGGTGAGCAAAGAGCCGGGCGACGAGGTTTTCGCGGGCGCCATCAACGGCGACGGCGCCTTCGAGTTCCGTGTCACGAAACCGGCTTCCGACACGACGCTGGCCCGCATCATTCATATGGTCGAGGAAGCCCAGTCGCGGCGGGCGCCGACGGAGCAATGGGTGGAGACTTTTGCGCGCTATTATACTCCGGCCATGATGCTGCTGGCGGTGCTCATCATCGGGGTGCCGCCTCTGGCATTCGGGGCGCCTTGGGGCAAGTGGGTTTACCAGGGGCTCGTAGTTCTGGTCATCGCCTGCCCGTGCGCCCTGGTCATCTCCACGCCGGTCAGCGTGGTGGCCGGCCTGGCCTCAGCGGCCCGGAACGGCGTACTGATCAAGGGGGGCGTCCATCTGGAAGGCATCGGGAAAGTACGGGCGTTGGCCTTGGACAAGACCGGTACGCTGACCTTCGGTCGCCCCGAAGTGCAGGAGGTCATTCCGCTGAACGGTCACACGGTCCCGGAACTGCTCGAACGCGCCGCGGCCCTCGAAGCCCAGAGCGAGCACCCGCTGGCCAAGGCGGTTCTCGAACGAGCGATGGGCGAGGGGATCTCGCCGGCGATGCAGGTCGAGAACTTTCAGGCCGTGAAAGGGAAGGGCGCCGAAGCCGACGTGGATGGACGTCCGTTTTGGATCGGCAGCGGTCGTTTCCTGGCCGAGAAAGGCATGGGCACTCCCGACTTGGACGAACGAATCCGGACGCTGCAGGATGCCGGTCATTCCGTTATCGTCGTCGGCAACGACACGCATGTCTGCGGCCTGATCAGCGTGGCGGACGGTGTGCGGCCGGAAGCCGCCACGGCCGTGGCGGCGCTCAAGCGTCTGGGCATCACGCGAGTCGTCATGCTGACGGGCGACAATCACGGCACAGCGGAGGCCGTGGCGGCCCAAGCGGGAGTGGACGAGGTCCGGGCCGAGCAGCTTCCGGAAGACAAGGTCCGAGCTGTGGAAGATCTCAAGTCGAGCGTGGGCCGTGTGGCCATGGTCGGCGACGGCGTCAACGACGCACCGGCCATGGCGGCGGCGGACACCGCGGTTGCCATGGGGGCCATCGGGACCGATGCCGCGATCGAGACGGCGGATATCGCCCTGATGACCGACGAACTGGCCAAAGTACCATGGCTCGTCGCCCATTCCCGGCGGGTCTTGCGGACGATCAAAGTGAACATCACCTTCGCTCTTGGGCTGAAGCTTGTTTTTATCGTTTTGACGTTCTTCGATATGGCTTCCTTGTGGCTGGCCATTGCCGCGGACACCGGGGCGTCGCTGCTGGTCATCGCCAATGGGATGAGGCTGCTTCGCATCCGGGATTGAGGGGGAAACAGACGGAAGGGGTGGACATATTCCCGGTATTGGCGATATTTGGGTGGGAACCGGCGCCCCGCCTCGGACCGGTCCGACTGCCCCGTTCGATCTGTCGACCATCTTCTTCCGGAGAGACCGCAATATGAGAAGAGTCCCCGGCTCGTTCTTGTCGCCAACCCGCTTGGCGTGTCCGGCGATCCTGGCCGGCGTTGCCGTGTGCTTGTTGCCGACGAATACTGTGGCGGGCCCGCTCACGCTGCATGTGTCCGGTTCGGGCAGCGACGGAGCCGATGGACGGACGCCGGAGTCGGCAGTTCGGTCGCTGGGCCGCGCCCGCGATCTTCTCCGCGAACTCCGCAAACAGCGCCGACTTTCCGAAGGGGCCCTGGTTCTGGTCGGTCCGGGCGTCTATGAGTTGCCGGACGGGCTCGGTTTCGGACCGGAAGACGCCGCGTCCGATGCGGCCCCGGTCGTGTTCAAAGCGGAAAAGAAGGGCGCCGCGATCTTGCGGGGCGGGAGGACATTGCGTGGATGGGAGCGGACGGCGGAAGGGCGCTGGTTCCATGCCTGGCGGAAGCAGGACGGCGAACTGCGTCGGTTCGACTCGGTGTATTACCGCGGGCGGCGCATCGTGCCGGCCCGAGTGCCGAACCGTGACCCGCGCGACTTGCATGGCGGACGGTGGGCGCACGTGGTGCGTTCGTTCGGTAGAGAACCCCGCCGTCGATTCGTGGTTGGACGCGACCTCGGGGTCCCTTTGTCCAAGGCGTTGATCGGGGCGCGCGTCGGTGTTTTCTGCAAGCGTGATTGGCGCTGGAACCGCATTCCCATCGCCGACGTGGACCCCGAGCGCCGGGTCGTCACGCTGGCGCGGAATGCGACCTATGCCCTGTCGCCGGGCGACCGCTACTTCATCGAGGGTGGGACGGCGGCCGACGCCGCCGGCGAGTGGAGTTTCACTCCGGACCCGCGCGCCGCGGGCGCCGGTCGGATCTCCGTGTTGTTGCCTGAAAAGGCGTCTGCGACCCCGGCGCAAATGGAAATCAACTTTCCGAGTGCATCAAGCATCCTGGTTTTCGAGAATACCCGTGGCCTGCGTTTTCATGGTTTCGTGCTTGAAGTCTCGCGCGGGGACGCCGTCCGGATCGGAGACAGTCGGAATATCCGAATCGAAGCATGCATTATCCGCAATACGGACGGCTGGGGCGTGCGCATCGAGCGGGGCGGCGAATGTATTGTGGACGGATGCGACATCTACGACACGGGCCGCGGGGGCGTCCTGGTTTCCGGCGGGGACCGCAAGAGTCTCCTGCCGGCGGGACACGAGGTGCGTAATTGCGTGATCCACCACATTGGGAACGTCGAGAAAACCTACAACACCGGGATCAACATCAGGGGTGTTGGCAATGCGGCCCGGCACAACCTCGTCTATCACACACCGCATGCCGGAATGACTCTGGGCGGGAACGACAATACGATCGAGTTCAACCGCATTCATCACACCAACCTTGAGTCGGCCGACACGGGCGGCATCTATTCCTGTCCGCGCGACTGGACGCAGCGAGGCAACGTCATTCGTTGGAACGTGTGGCATGACATCGGCGGATACGGGAAGAAAAACTCCTGGCGCCCCGTTGTCGCCGGCAAGGTGGTATTCGAGTATCCGCATTTCACCTGGGGCATTTATATGGACGATCCGACCAGCGGGAATCTGATTTACGGCAACATCCTGTACCGAGTCCCGGTCTGTGCCCTGCACAACCATGGTGGGCGGGACAACCGGTTCGAGAACAACATCGTCATCGATTGTCCCGCTCTCCAGATGGGGATGCTGTCTCCCACTTGGTCGGAATGGCCCGCAATCCGCAAACGGTTCGACCAAATGGCGGGGCGACCGGACTCGCTCTATCTCCAGCGCTACCCGGGATTGAAACAGGGATACCCGGGGTCGCGTCCGGAGGCCATGACCGGTCTGCGTTTCGAGCGGAACATCGTGTATTTCACCAAAGCGGGTACGGCATGGTTGCGGAAATGGCGCGACTGGAACGATGCCATACGGTTGTATATCGTCCGGGCGCGCCCGGAAGATATGGCGGCCAATGTGTTGGATCGGAACCTGATTTTCGCAGAACCCGGCTTGAAGCTCGAGATTGCCTACACGGCTGTGCCGGCGGGGGAACGCCGGCTCTCGTGGAAGCAATGGCGCGGGCAGGGCTTCGATGCGAATTCCATTCTTGCGGACCCCATGTTCGTGGACCCTCAACATCCCGAGCGTGCGAAGTTCGCCATGCGCCCGGGTTCCCCGGCGCGGCGGATCGGGTTCAAACCCATCCCCGTTGACAAGATAGGAGTGTTCCCCGGCCCGAATCGCGCCACGTGGCCGGTGAAGCTCGCGCGAGTAGACCGGGAAGCGCCGCCGCCTGTCCGCGAGGAATTCGAGTTGTACCCGCCGCGCCCGGCCCGCCCGTTTGCCGTTCGTGGCGGGCTTCCGAACTTGGCCGCCCGATTGCGACGTCCCGGCGAGACAGTGCGTGTGGCGTACTTCGGCGGCGGCATCCACCCGGCGTCCGGTTGGCGGGCCCAGGTGCTGGGGTGGCTGCGGAGCAGGTATCCCGGCACAAAGTTCGAGGCCATCGACGCCGGAATCTGCGATTGTGTGCGGGGATCGGCTTTCAGCGTATATCGCTTCCGTCACGACGTGCTCGCGAAATCGCCCGATCTCATTCTGGTGGATTTTACGTCGGGCGACAAGGCGGCCGACAATGCGACCCTCGAACGCGTCGTCGAAGGCTTGGTCCGTCAGGCGCGCCGGGATGCCCCACGGGCCGACCTACTGTTCTTGTACGTTTTTCGCGCCGAGTTCGAGCCGGCATACGGTCGCGGCATGTTGCCGTCGCCTGCGATGGCGTGGGACCGGGTGGCCGAGGTGTACGGCGTGCCGAGCGTCGACCTGGGTTTGGCTGTCCAAGCGGAGATTCGCAAGGGGCGAATGACTGTTCGGCCTCCGGTGCGCGGGGGCCGGGCGCTGTTTTCCAAAGACGGCGTGCGACCGTCCGCGGCGGCCGACAAAGTGTACGCAACGGCATTGACCAAGGCCCTTGCCGCGATTTTGGCCGGCAGTAAGGCGCCTTCGGTCGTGCGGACTCCGTTGCGCGAACCGATCGATGCCGCGAATTTCGAGAATGCCCGACTCGTCCCCATTCGCCGGTCGATGCTCGTCGGGCCCTGGCGCGAACTGCCCCCGGACCATCCTTTGCGCCAACGGTTCGCCGCGCATTTTGAGACCATTTGGGAGACGACCACGCCCGGCGCCCGATTGCGTTTTCGATTCCGTGGCACGCAAGCCGGGCTGTTCGCGCTCTTGGGACCGGACTCCGGGCGCGTGCAGGTGACGGTCGACGGCGTAGTGAGCGGTACCCGCGGCTCCGCGGATCGCTGGAGCTATTTCCAACGATTCTGCGCGCTGCCGTGCGCCGCCGGCTTGCCCGACGGCGAGCACGAAATTGAAGTCGAACTGCTGCCGGGACCGCCTGATCGCTCCGAGGCTGTGGAAGAGGCGCGGAAACTCAAACGGTATGAGCCGGGCATGTTCGAAGGCGTCGCGTTGCGCGTCGGCTGGATTCGTTTGGTGGGCGACTGGGCGAAATAGGCGCCTCTGGGTTGAAGTTCCGTAGGGACTGCGGCTGGACGCATTCCCGCGACAAAGCATACTGCTCGTCTCGAAACTATTTGCAACGCCCGCCGACCGGCTGGCTCTGCAACGTTTCGCGGACCATTTGGAGACGCTTTGTAACCAACCGAGAGGACGCGGCGGGCGCGGGCCCCCCAGGCCTGTCCTTTCCGGCCCTTCGGCCCTTTTCTTGGGGAACCGAGGCTACAGGCCCCACAATGAACTTGCGCCGTCATCTGCTTCTATTGTCTCTCCCGGGCCTGGCGGCCTGGGCTGCTGCCCGGCGGCCCCCAACGGACACAGAGACCGTGACACCCGGGGAGACGGTCGTCCTCGTCCACGGTCTGGGGCGAACCCGTGCGTCGATGCTGGTCTTGAGCAAGCGGCTGCAGACTGCGGGATACAAAACGATGAACTTCCCTTACAATCAAGCTCGCAGTTCTCTGGACGAATTGTCCGACCGCCTCGCCGATTTCATTCGGGAAAATGTGACGACCTCCAAGTACCACCTGATCGGCCATTCCCTCGGCAACATCATTATCCGCAATGCATTCCGCAATGGGTTCCCGCCTGGTTTGGGGAGGATCGTCATGCTCGCGCCGCCGAATCGGCCGGCGCACTTGGCAAGAAAGCTGAGGCAGAATCTGCTCTACAGGTGGCTCGCGGGGGAGAGCGGCCAGAAACTGTCCGATGAAGAGTTTTATCGAAACCTGCCGGCGCCGACGGTCGAATTCGGGGTCATCGCCGGGGACAAAGGACAAAGCCTGACGTTTTCGGAACCCAACGATGGTGTGGTGAAGGTGGAGGCGACCAAGCTGGAGGGGATGGCCGACTTCATCGTTCTCCATCACACTCACACGTTCATGATGAACAGCAAAGACACCTTCGAGAACTGCGTCAGGTTCTTGAAGAATGGACGCTTTCGCTGACGGGGCCGTGCGGAGCGGATACGCACTTGCTCCGTGGTTTTCCTTCGCGTCGCCGTTGTCGGGTCCTCGTCTGAGAAAGGGCGCCCGATGCGGCCTCTTCTTCTCGATAGCGGAAGCGGATGTCCTGTCGGATGCCGTCTTTGCCCCGGTGGGAGGCGCAGAGAGTCCGGAAGTCGGAGCGATGCTGGCACATCCCACGCCCGGGCGCGCCTATTCTCGTATTTCCTCGAGTTCGAGCGCGTCGAACCAGGCGGGGTGCTTCTTATCGAAATTGTACAGGTACACGGCGGAAGAGCGCGGCGCGGGGTGGCTGACGAAGGTGGTCTCGAGCATTTCCCATACGCCGCTCTTGCGGCTGTTCAGAACGGCGCTGCGGACGAACTTGCTGCCTTCGAGGTATTCGACCATGTGCGCGCCGACGCCGCCCGTTGCCCCGGCATCCCGTTTCAACATGCAGCGGAACCTGTAGCGGCAGTTCGGCTTCAGGGGGGTCAGCAGGCGGATATGGCCAAACGGCATGTGTTCGCGGTCGACTTGGACGCAGGCGCGCCCTTGCCCGGGACTCTCGAGACACGGGCGCCGCCCCCAGTAAACCAAGCGTCCGTCCTCGTCCACCGCTTCGAAATCGCCGTTTACCAACGGCGGGGCAATTACGGTCCAGGGGGTTACCCGCGTCGTGCCGCAGCGCACTTCGGCGTCGACCCGCCGCCATCGTGTCAACCCAAGCAAGTGTTGGGGATCGAGCAGTTCCCGACGTTCGACAGCCGACGACACCGACGGGACCGTACGAAACGTACCTTTCAGTCCCGGCGGCAAGGCCACGCTCGCATTGACCGGCCGGCGGCTGCCGTTCGGGAAAAACATCGTCAGCGCCAGCCCGTCCTCGCCGGGACGAAGAATCTGCTCGATCCAGGCCCAAACCGCCAGGGACGGCCCGGTCCGGTGCACCAGCACGGCCGCGGAAACCGCGTCGGGCGGGATCGGGACCAGCAGGCGGCCGCGGTCGTCGCGTTTAGGAATGAACGGTTCGACGCGACCATCAAGCCGAAACAGGTGCGCGGTGCGCAGTTCCCCGCCGAGCAAGTCCTGATTGACGGCCACGGCGGCGCCCGCGATCCCGGCCTCGTTCATCATGGTCAGGGTCAGCACGGCGTTGCCCGCATCGGTCCGCTGGAACACCCGTGCCTGCACGCGCTTGTCCGAGACCGCGATCCCAACCGTATCCCGAAAGATTGCAGGCCAATCGGTGAATGCCTTGATCCGTTTGCGCAGCAGGATAATGGGGCGCACGGCCTGATGCATGCCGTGTAGGTCGAAGCGTTCGCCGTCCAGAAAGACCCGTCGCGCCTTCTCTTGCTGCGTCCAGTTCCAGGTTGTATTCGAGAACCCGTCCACACAAAGCACCGCCGGAAAGGTATAGCGAAACACATTCGGCGAGCGAGTCGCTCCGGACATGAGGTGGAAGCCGATTCGGGGCGACAGGAAATCCGAGCATCCCTCGATGGCGCACGAATAGTCCGGATTGATACGGCGTCCCTGCCGGACAACCGTGTCGAGGACCCGGGCGCATCCCCGGGCCCAGAGATTCTCGCCGCGGTGGCCGTGTCGGTCGTTGAAACAGCGGAACGGCCCGCGCCGACCCATCACATCCCAATAGAACCCGTCCGCGCCGAAGCGCTTGGCGTATACGTCCACGGCCCAGCGGCGCATCCACTCTTGCCACCCCGGCGCCCCCAGGCACATGACGCGCTCGGCCATGAACGGATGCTCGGTGGGGGGGCGCGTGCCGGGCGCGGCGACGAGCGCGTTGTCGGTATAGAAATCGAGGGGGGGCGGCTGAAACTCGGGCGGTACATCGCGGCGCCGACCCGTGCCGAAATCGTCTGATACCGAGTGGCTGGGCGTCCAGCGCTCGAACAGGAAATAGAACATTACATGTCCGCCGCGGTCGTGGATGCGGCGCACGGCGGTTTCGAGTTCGGCGGGCGTTCCGAACTTCGGACTGGGGTAGGGATAGGTCATCGGGTGCGAGCGCCGTTTGCCGGCAGT
>JAADHN010000066.1:1437-83777 GCA_013151865.1 Kiritimatiellota bacterium | reverse complement strand
CGTCACCCCTTCAATCGCTGTCAACTAGAAAACAACTGTCCCTTAGTTGTTAGTTGGCTAGAAAACAACTGTCCCTTAGTTGATGAAAAAAAAGCTGTCCCTTGGTTTGGAGTTTATGGGCCTGCCAGCCGCCTCGGCCTTCTTAACATTCTCGGTTATGCGGGCTTTTCGTCGGGTCAGGATCTTCGGGTCGGTTACCCCTTCCCCGACAGCGATCCTTCGTTCGAGGAGTAGCATCAGGTCGTGGGCCAGGCACATGAAAACGGCCTGTTGACATTTTGCCGTGGCGCTTTTGGCCCAGGCCTTGCGTTCCATCAGTTTGTTCTTCAGTTGATCGA
Source organism: Kiritimatiellota bacterium (assembly GCA_013151865.1). Taxonomy (GTDB): domain Bacteria; phylum Verrucomicrobiota; class Lentisphaeria; order Oligosphaerales; family JAADHN01; genus JAADHN01. The sequence goes on along the minus strand of JAADHN010000066.1, from coordinate 83,439 downwards.
AAAGCCTTTCGATCGTCCGGCGTTTCCTCAGTCACTTGGCAGTGGAGCGCAACGTTGCGGCGTCGACACAGAACCAGGCATTGAACGCGCTGCTGCACTTCTATCGTCATGCCCTGGATCGGGAATTGGGCGATGTCCGGCAGGCGGTGCGGGCAAAGCAGAAGAAGCGCTTGCCGGTGGTGCTTTCCGAGAGCGAGGTGCATCGGTTGCTGGCGAAACGGAACGTGCTCGGAGTGCGAAGTCCGCTGGACGGAAAGACGGCAACCGTTGCCCCGGCCGGCACCGGGACGTTTTTGTCGCTCAGGCCCGCAGGGCTGGGTGATCGGCGGCATGTTCAATCGGCACGCGGGCTTGGCGGTCCGCGGTGGGAGTGTGTAAGGTATGGCGCCTGCCGATGTCTCCGAACAGCGTGGAGCCCGGGCGCATTCGTTGCATCGCGCATATCCTCTGGAGAGTTTCGAAACGCCCCGTGATTGGTTGCTGCGGGGGGCAAGCAAGGGAGGTTACAGACCATGGATACCGCTTCGGGCCCCGGCATTCCCGATGAGGACCGGCGTGTCCTCCGCGAACTCGGCAGACGAATGTCCGAGATTGCCGCCCTGGCCGTGCAGCAGGAGCGGAGGGAACTCTGGACGCGATTGAACGATCTGCAATCGGTCCGTCCCATGGTATGGATCTTCGAGGTCCCATGGAACGAGATGGACGCGGAAGCCGACCTGAGGCTGCGGTGTTCGCATCCGCTGGCCCGCGGCATCGAGGATGGTTTCCGGAAGCGGCTGTACCAGTGGCGCCGTATGCCCGGGGACATGGTCGTCGGGCCGGTGTTCGAGGTGCCGCCCGTGCTTCGGGACACGGGGTTCGGTCTTTGGGAGGACGTGGATATCGAGCGCACGGACGAGAGCAGCTCTGTCGTGTCCCGTCGGTATCATATCCAGATCAGCACTGACGCGGACTTCGAGAAGATCCGCATGCCCGAGATATCGCTCGATGTTGACGCTTGGCGGCAGCGTCTCGAGGTTTTATCCGAGTTATTCGACGGGGTCATGCCGGTCCGGAAAACGGGCATCAAAGGAACGAGTATCGCGCCCTGGGATTATGTATGTCGTTTGACCGGGATCGAGGAAGTACTCATGGACATGGCCGTGCGTCCGGACTACGTGCACCGGCTCATGGAGCATCTGACCCGCGCCTATCTCGTGCGCCTGGAGCGCTGGGAGGAACTCAACGTGCTGGCTTTCAACAATGACACGTACACCGGTGGCGGTTACCAGTATACCACAGAGCTGCCGCCGCCGGGTGCGGACCCCGCACGGGTCCGGCCCGGTGACATGTGGGGGCGGACCATGTCGCAGATTTTCTCCGCCGTTTCGCCCGCCATGCACGAAGAGTTCGCGTTGCGGTACGAGTGCCGGTGGTTGAATCGGTTCGGGCTCACCTACTACGGTTGCTGCGAGCCGCTGGACCGCAAGGTGGATATCTTGCGCCGCAATGTCCCGAACTTGCGCAAGATTTCCATGAGCCCCTGGATCGACTTGGAGGTAGCTGCACGGAATGTGGGGACCGACTATGTGTTCTCCTGGAAGGTGAACCCGGCCATATTCACGGACGAGAATTGGTCGTCCGAACGCGCCCGGCGCGAACTCCGCGACGGCCTCGAGCGCCTGCGCGGTTTGCATGTTGAGATCATCATGAAAGACATCAGTACGGTCGACTACCATCCCGAGCGTCTCTGGGAATGGTCCCGAATCGCGGTCGAAGAAGCCGAACGCGTTGCCGGTTGACGGGCTGCCCCGCCGGCATGGGATTGCTGGAAGCGGGGTGACCCCGGCCGCCTGCATCCGAGTCGTCGTGGGACATGCGACTTCCGGTACGCACGTCTTGGGGGGACCGCGGGGTGTGCTTCGCGGGTGTGGTGGTCATGGGCGAATGGTTTTGGAACAGAAGGTCGAGCACGGCCGATGGCCCCGGTGCGGGCCGCCGGGCAGTCCATCGACATGAAAGCCCTTGCGCGGGAGTCCCTCGCGTTCGAGTTCGTCGAAATTCACGGTGACTTCCACGCCGGATGAGAACGTGCTCCGTTGCACCATCCGGTCGTCTGTCATCAGCTCGTGCGAGAGCATTTCATCGTACATGACCGCGGCGGCCACGGGCGACACGACCGCGTAGCTGTCCCGGATCTTGCAGCGCCATTTGTCCTGGTCCCGGAGGTTCAGGAAGAACATGGGGGGAGTGCCGCGGAGCAGGTCGCGCAGCACCTTGTCTTCGAAGGCGGCGCCCTTGGTGGTGGTGTAGTCGTCTCCCGCGTGGCAAAAGGGGATGAGCGCGTCGTGGAAGACCAGATGGTAGAGCGGCACGGGGAACTTCTGCAGGAGCGGATGGGTTTGGGGGCAGGGTCCCACGCCGTTGCTGTACTCCAACTCGGCGGCATTCCACCAGCCGACATGTTCGCCACCGAAGATGAGGCCCAGGGAATGGAGGTATTGGTAGAAAGCCGTACGCGCTTCCCGATCCTGAGTGCGGGTCAGCGGATGTTTGGGGTCGTGGCATTCGGTTGCGAATCCACCGTTGATGCAATCCACGTAGGCGGCTTCCAATCCCAATGTTGCAACGACTTCGGGCATGTGTTTTGCCAGCAGCTTGATGTATTGGCTCGAACAAGTTCGCGACCAGCGTCGTCCCCGTCGCACTTTGCCGTCAACCGTCTTCCACATCAGTTCCGGCATCCACAACTCCGTTTCTTCGAGTTGTGCTGAAATGTCGTTGTAGAGGGTGAACAGGAAGCCGTGGTCTTTGCATTTCCGGACGGCTTCGGCCAAGTCCTTGATCGGGCCCGGCGCAGAATCGAAGGGGAGGCATCCCGGCGGCTGGTTGGCATAGGCTCCCCAGAAGTGCACGAAGGCGCGCTCCAATCCCATGGGGCCGGCCAGATCGTCAATGACTTCCTGGAGTTGCTTGTAGGTGTACTCGAAGCCGGGATAGCCCGGCGGCAGGTGCGGGTAGCCCACATAGTAGGCCAAATACGGCGCGCCGGCCAAGCGGTCGATTTGGGGGCGGGCCTTTGCTTTTTCGCGCAGTGTGACCAGATGTCTTTGGGCGATGGCTTCCTGGCGGTAGGTTTTGGCCATGCCGACGTAGTCCAGTGCCGGGGAGAATTCGAAGCGCATACGCCGTTCATAGCCAAGTTTTCCTTTCTGAGAGAGCCATAACGGCCAGACGCAGGCGATGTAGATGTACGGCGACCGTTTGCCGTCCGCATCGAAGACATGCTGAAAGTTTGAGTTGATGAGGTATTCGAGCTGGAAATCGTCCGTTGTTTCCAAGATGGCCGTGTAACCGAGACCGCCTTTCTGGGCGCCGTAGAACGGCATCGTGGGCATGGTTTCCCGTTTATGCGACATGGCGCTATGCCGGACATCCTCCCATTGCCAGAAGTCGGTGGCGCCGAGTTTGACCGTTCCGGTCGGGATAAGGCAGCCTTCGTGACTGGGGACGACCACATAACCGATGTCCTTGCCGGTCTCAAGGAAGAACGAGCGAAAGGGATACTGGATCGATTCGAGCCGGGCGTTGTCGGGCAGTTCCACCGCACGGACCGCCACATGCAACACAGATCCCGTCACGCCGAGCCAGACCGTGACGCGGACCCCCGCGCCTTTCCCTCGGCCGATCATCGCCAGTTCGATCCCGTCGGACCGGGGCCGGCATTCGACGTTTCCCACGCCCCCGACATCAACGGTCCTGGCCCCGCAGGCTGCGGGTTCGAACGTCACTCGGCAGGGGACATGCTGCCATGGATCGGGCAACCATTCGCAACCGACCTTTTTCATGATCGCAACGAATGTGCCATCCTCGAGCACTCGGAGGATCAGTGCCCTGCTTTCCAGGCGAGCGATTTCGTTCATGGCGGCTCCTGCTTTTTGGGGCATGTTGTATTACGCGGTGGATGAACCGCGCCAATCTGTGCGTCAGCCGTCGCGAGAAGCCGGTGATCGAGTTTGGGGTGTTCCCGCCCGAAGCCGTTCCGTTGCAGGGGGCTCGACCGGCGGCTTCATGGGCCATGGCGCGTCGCGGGTTGAGTGAGCGGCGCCTCAGTGCAACGCATGATGTTCGGCATGGTCTTCGGTCACGGTGTGACGATGGAACATTCCGGCTTGATGCATCCGGTTGTGGAACCGGCGTCGGGCCGAAGTCAGAACGAGTCGCATACGTTTGTATGCGGTTGTTTCGGCGCGGGCGCCGATCGTGTCGAGATAGGCGATGGCGCCCTCGATTTGTTCGAGGATCGTAACAGCGTCGGCGGCGCTCATGAACGGCGAGTTTTCGAGTTCGATCATGACCGGGGACGAGTGTGCGGCAATGAGTTCCGGTTTTCCTGCGTAGCGTCCGCGCACCAGCAGTGCCAGCCAACTGCTCTTGTCGACTCGGAACGACCAGCTTCCCGAACCGCCGTCCGGAGGGAGTTCGAGGCTTTCGCGGATTTCGCCGTTGACGACCAGTTCGACGCGCGTGACGGGTATTGTGACGCTCGCGGCGGTCCAGCTTACGTCCACGGTCCCTCCCGAGGCCGACATGCGTACCCGGCCTCCCGGAACGTGTCCGTCCACGGTGAATTCAAGGAGTGGGCCGTAAGTGACGAAGGTATGTCCGGACCGGACAGCGTCCTTCCATGCTTCGTAGGTGAAAGTGCTGTGCGCCGGCAGGCGGGCGTAAGTCCGTACAGTGCCCACGGCGGTTGCGGCGCTCATTTTGTCGGTGCCGCCCACGGCGGCCACGAAGCATCCGCAATTGAGGTATCGGTACCAGTCCGAGAGGGAATAGGGGTCGATTCCGCCGTAGAGGTTGCCCCACGAGGTCATTTCGACGGCGTCGATCACGCCGTTGACGATGGCGGCGGCGCCCTCGGTTCTCGGGTTTGGGAAATGTGGGAGCACCACCACGCCGTTCTGTCGCCGGCATTGCTCGGCCCATTCGGTCAGGAGGATTTCGACCGGGTCGCCAAGTGCGGATTCGTCCGGTCCGCCGGTTGTCATGGGGGCGATGATTCGTCCTTCGTACCCGAGCAGCGAGATGTGGCCCAGCACATGCTGTCGGTTCTCGGTTCCGACCCGGACCAAGTGTTCGCCGTCGCCGCCGGTTTCTCGCGCCCCGAAGGTTGTGCGGCCGTCGAAATCTCCGACATTGGTCATCAATTCCCCCCACTGGCTGGCGAGCAGGTTGACCACGTTGACGCCCTCGCCGCTGCCCTCGAGCAGGGCCGACGGGGGTGTGAGGAAATGCACGTGCGTGTCGGCGCTGACCCAGCCTTTTTCGCGCCACGGCAGGACGTTGTCGAGTTCGACGACGATTTCACGGTTTGTTTCGTCGATCCGGATGACTTTGCGTACGGGTCGGATTTCGAAGCCTTTCGAGGCTTCGATGAACACCTTGCCCAAAGGGAGGTCGATCACGGTTTCGCCCGGAATGTACGTGCAGTGATGCCGTCCCACATGGGTAAAATCCACGCTGTAGTCTTCGAACCAGGCAGGATTCGGCCGGCGATGCCGGTCCACGGGGGCCAAGTACTCGCCAGCCGGGCCGTGGACGTGCAGTTTGACCGGAACGGCTCGTCTCGTGTCCTTTTCGACCACCCGCAACAGCACGCGATGTTTTGCGGGCGGGGTCTGGCGCAACCGGGCCGTTCGCCTCCGTTTTTCCAACAGTTCCGTACGAATCGTCCGGCCATCCCAAAGATGAAATCGGGCTTCTGGGTGTGCCGTGTACTCGACCAAGATTTCGGCTTCGGAGAGTTCGGGCGGGGAATTGTTGGGCGACTCCGGCCATGTTTCGGCTGCGGGGTAGACCGGCCGCGGCACGGCGGAAATGACTTGGCCCAGATCGAGTCGGAGTTGGCTGAGCGTTCCATCGGCGTCCAGTCTCGGATCGAACGTAATGTCCCGGGGGAGTGTCAGGACCGCTTTTCTCCGCGGCGTCCATCGCAGCGGCACACTCCGGGTGCGTCCGGCGGAAATACCCCAAAGCAGGAGAGTGCCGGTTCTCGGTTCGATCCGCAGGGCCGAGATGGGTTTTTGGGGGTGCGGGTTCTCCCAGGCCCACAGCCAATTAACCCATGGGCCGGCGTCCGGGTTCCGGACTCGGGTCTGGGCTTGCCCCCAGCCCGCGGCGAGCTGTTCGTGGGGCGGCCGAACCGGTCGAGGTTTGGCGTGTGCGACTGCCTCGAGACAGTTTTCGCCCCAGGGCCGTTCGAACATGCCGATTTGGCGTCGCCGCCGAATCGGGACACGGACATTGCTGCCGTCGGCGTAGGCGATTGTGTACACGGCGACTTCTTCCCCGAGGCGTCCCCTGCCGCGCGTCGGGGAGATGAATCCGTCTCGTCCCCATTCGAGCGGCTCGATGTCCGTGGTATGCATGAAAACGAGCCACCGCGCCCGGACTTCGGGCAGTTGTCGGGAGACCGGTCGGTTCCGAACCAGGCATGCAGCCCGGACCCGGAACGGAATGCCCCAGCACACGCAGTCGCCGGACGGTGCGTGCTCCACGGCATTGCGCATGGCCTGGGAAACCGGGCCCCGGGTCAAGCGTTTCAGGGAGATGTTTCCCCGGAAAGGGATCGGTTCGAACAGAGGTGAGGCAGGGCCGTCAACCGTCGTCGGCATGATGTGGACCTCCGCTGCAGCAGAGCCTGCCGGTTGTCGTGGCAGGGCGACATGCTCGTTGTTGCGTCGATCGCAGAGCAAGGGCCGGCAGGGGCACTGTTTCGAAGGATGCCCGGCGAACCCGAATGCTCCTTCAACCGTTCCAACTTCTTCGCCGCCGCGTTCCCCTTGTGTGGTTTCGGCACTCGTCCGGCCTTGCGGCGCGTCAGCCGATTTTCAGTGCCAGGACCAGGGTCAGGGCGGCGGCGGCCAGCAGGAGCCACTGTTCATGATTCTCCCGCCAGTACACCGTGGGGCTCCAGGTGCGACGGTCGTGTCCCGGGAAGGGAGTCAACCGCGGGACCAGGCTGCGAACCTGTCGTCGGTAGTCGACGTAGGTTTTACCGAAAACACCTTGGAGGCGCGCGGTTTCTTTGCGGAGTTTCCGGGGCATGTAATTCAAGAAAAACACGCCCAGTCCGATGGCCCCGAGCACGTACGTTGCCGTGGTGTTTGCCATCACGGTGAACCCAATCAACAGGAACAGGCGGCCCAGGTACAGCGGGTCGCGGACGTAGGCGTACGGGCCGGAGGTCGCCAATTCTTTATTGCGTCGAAGGTGTCCCGCAGCCCAACCCCGGACCCAGACGCCCGCAACCACGAGCGGCAGCCCTGCCAGGAACGACCCCGGCGTGGGGCGGGCCAAGCCCAGGACGGCAAGCCCGAAGGCGGCGACCAGGATGACTTTCAAGCCCTCCACGGGCCGCGTGCGCAGTTTCTTTACGAGCGCCATTCAGCTGTTCCTCTCGTTCTTGTGGACCTATACGGAGCCGGACGGACTGTCCGAAATGGGCGCGAGTTCTCTCAGGGCGTGGGCATCTGCCGTTTTCTTTTGCGTTTTAGGAACTTGTACAACCTGCGCATTCCGGTTAACAGGCGGTATATCCGCCCGGGGGCTTCGGGTTCGAGTGCTTGTTGTCCGTAGAATACACGGCGGAGTTTGGCCAGGCGGTGCACGCGGACGGCCCTGAGGTTTCGGAATATCCAGTCGTCCAGAAACGGGATTGTCCCGCGCACATACGAAACCGCGAAATCGACCAGGAACGGTTTCCCGTTTTCATCGCACAGGATGTTACTGAAATGCGGGTCGCCGTGAACGACGCCCCGCGCCTCGATCGCGTCGAAGAGTTCCTCGAGCCGGTCCGCGAATTCCGGCGGAATTCCGCCGGCGCCGTCGAGGCGGGATAGGGGCCGGGCTTCGACGAATTCCATGCAGAGCGCATTGCGGCCGATCCGGCGGATGGCCCCCGGGACCCCGGGGACGCCTTCGAGGCGGCGCAGGGCGCGTTCTTCGACGGCCAGGAAAAGGCGACCGATCAAGCGGGCCGGCAGGAGGCATCGACCGTAGTCCTTCACCAGCAGGGGAGGGAGGCCAGGCAGCACGTAGACCTCGGCTTTGGTCCAGTTCCGGGGTTTGAACGCCGGCGTTGGCGGAGGCGCCATTGATGTCGCAGGATGCATCTGTGAATCATTCCCCCGGCTTGCCGGCGCCCGGTCGAGGAGCGTCGACGTCCGCATTCGACCCCGAGTTTTCTTGCCGGGTCGCCGAAGGATTGGGTGCGGTGTACAGGCCCAGCAGGAAAGGACCACCGATCGTGAGGGCCCAATGCAAGCCCACAATGCGTTCACCCCAATCCGTGAAGCGGGTCACCAGCAGGAACACAGTCGGGATCAGGGCCCCGATCACGGCGTAAGTGACCGGCGGTATGAATCGTTGCCGGGGCCGTCGCCGTTGGCGGCGTACGGCTCGGCCCATGGCAAAGCAGGCGAACGCGACGCCGCCGGCCAAAAGGAGGATCAGCACGTAGGCGCCGTAGGAGGCGGCCCCGTCGGGAATCCCGGGAGGTCCGGACGCATCTCGAGAAACCCAGGGGAGGAACATCGGCACGCCGCCGGCTCCGAGCGCCATGCCCAGCGCAAACCACCCCAGACCCGGTTCCGGCGGGGCTTTCCGCGGTTCGTCGGGCATGAACACGTTTTTCGGTATCTGCATCGATTGCACCTGTGGGTCGTTTCAGCAATGGAGATCGAAACGGAGAGGCTCGCGGCGATCCGGCGCGTCGCGGATTCGTCCGGCTGATGCTGTCAGGATTGAGCGTTCGCCCGCGCCCCAGCCCGGATTGGTCACGAACTTCGAGGCGAAATACAACATCGCAGGAGACGGTTCATGCGTCACTCAGGACAGACGGTTTCGCGGCGAGAGAGTTGTCGTACCAAACATAACGGCCGTTTTCGGAAAATCAGTTCGGACTGGACGGGCTTGTTGCCGGGGCAAGTTGGAGTACGTTCGGGCGTTTATGGGGCGGTCCGGCGGCTGGAAGGCGATCCTGGGGGGCGCCTCAACGCCTTGTTTTGGATCAACCCTCTTCAGCCGGAGTGAAGTCAGCCTGAACTATTCACGAAGCCGACAGTAGTGTGCCGATCCACACTGGACGGAAAGCGGTTGCGGACGGTGCTGCGACGGAACTCGGTTCCCGGCGCTTGCGTCGGAAGAGCGGCAATGCGCTTCACCCTCCGGGCGCGCCGCCTGCCTGTCGGGCCGTAGCCTCGGCGAAGGCCGGCACTGCATCTGATTTCGCGGCTGCAAGTTGGCGTTCTCCGCCTGAGGCGGATCACTCCGACCCGGTGGGCGGCCGTCTCGGCTACGCCTCGACTGGAGTGGTCACCACGCCGGCGTCTCGCCGCGAAACCACATGCGGCACAAACGACGCGTGAGTCGTTCAGGTTAGGCGCCGTTCATGCCATGGACGGTTGTGCCTGGAAGCAGCGAGGACGGTCCATGACCTGCAAGGTGTCAGTTGGGTCTGATTCGGCGCCGGTCGTCTTCCGGTATTCCCCGGCGATTCCGTACGAACCGGGTGTGACCCGCCGGGACCCGAGTCCGGTGGTGCAGTTGCACGGGGTGTATCACGTTTGGTACACCCGTGCGACGCACGATTCAAGCGGATACTTCGGCGAAGTTTGGCACGCGTCATCGCCGGACGGACGCCGTTGGACTGAACAGGGACCCGCACTCCGCCCCGGTCCTCCCGGGGCGTGGGACTCGAACGGGGTTTTCACTCCCACGATCCTGTTGGCACAGGGTCGCTGTTACCTGTTCTACACCGCTGTGCCAGCCCCGTTTGACAACGACCGCGGCGGCCCGCGCGGCACTCCGACCGCCCTTGGCGCGGCTGTGGCCGACACGCCGGACGGTCCGTGGCGTAAGTTCCATCGGAACCCGATTCTCATCCCGAGTTCGGCCCCTGCCGCCCCGGACAGTCACCGCGTGGACGACGCTTGCCTGATCGTGCGCAACGGGCAGTATTGGTTGTACTACAAGGGCCGGCAATCCGGGAAAACTCCCGGGGAAACCGTAATGTGTCTGGCGGTGGCCCGCGATCCTCTCGGACCTTACGTCAAATCGCCGGCCAATCCGATCATCCGCAGCGGACACGAGGTGTGCGTTTGGCCGCAGGGCAGTGGTGTCGCGGCGTTGGTGTCCCGCTGCGGTCCCGAGGGCGGCACGCTGCAGTACAGTCCGGACGGCATTCATTTCGCGGCGACGGCGCGGGTCGATCCACCCGCCGCCCCGGGACCGTATCGGGCGGACGGGTTTCTAAGTGGTTCCGGCCCCGGAATTCGCTGGGGTTTGTGTCACGATGCGCACTCCGCCGATCGGCCCTTCCTGCTGCGGTTCGACTGCGAGCGGCAAACCCGCCCACAAAGCGAACCTGAATAATGCATGAGCCATCTGCTGCGACGACGTATCTCACACCTCTTCAAGACATTGCCGCCGCTCACCGACCGAGGCGGTGTTTCAATACGACCTCGTCCAGCGTGCGACGCAATGACTTGAATCCGTATAAGCTGCGCCCTCTGGCGACGAAATTCATGATTTACTCAGGGTAAGGAGGACGCGGCATGGCGAGTCGGACGTCGGGGCACGGCCGGGGACTGCGTGCGATCTTTGGCGCGGCTTGGTGTTTGGTAGTGGCCGGCTCGGCGGCTGTGGAGGTTGGCCCGCCGGCGCGCGCCGACGGGATAAAAGCACTGGACTCAAGCGCTGCCAACCGCAGGAAAGTGTACCGCGCCGTGGTGACTGTGCATCCGGACCGGGGGGCCGGCCGGTCGGTCAATCGGCGTGTCTTGGGCGTGTGCCTGATGCACCCCCCGTTCGGGGATGAGGGCGTCTTGATCCGCCAGTGTTTTGCCGGAACGAGCGTACGGATCTGGGCGCGGGAAGCGGTCGATTGGTGGGAGAAGCTCGCGCCCGGTTTGCGCAACATCGAGCCGTGCCGTACACTCGCGTTTGTGGACAAGTCCTGGCATCCCGAGAAGGTGGTGTACCGCAATCGCGACGACAATAACCTTTTCCCCTATCAGAAACCGGATGCGGTGGTCGGGCGAGTCCGTTTCGCGTTGGAGCGGTTGCAACGCCTCGGCATCGAGATCGACGGTCCGCTGTATTGGGAGGTGTGGAACGAACCCCAGTTCGACAAGAATGGGGGATGGCCTCCCGAGGCCCTGGCTCGTTACGCCAACGACTGTGCGGGGGCACTGAAGGGCGCGGGCCTCCCTGTCAAGGTCGGGGTTCCTTTGCACATGGGCGATTCGGAGTGGAACGAACGCCTGTGCAAGATGCTGGATCCCGGCCTGATCGACTTCCTCGTGAACCACTACTACAACGTGGGCTGGCACAAGTTGTCCCGCCCGCGGGATGAGTTCCTGCGCCGTGCGGGTTACGGCCCCGTGCTCCGGGAGCGCGTGCTCCGGGACCGGGCGTTGGTCGAGCGTTTCGGGCGGGGCAAATGGACCTTGCATTGTTCCGAGTGGAACGTGCACCCGCCGACGTACAAACCGCCGTTCCACACGTCGCACGATATGGCCGTCGCGCTGTATGTCTTCAGTGCCGTTCGCGTCTACCTGGAAGAGCGGCTGAGTTCCGCCCAGTTCTTTCTGCTCTCGGCTCCGAAGAAGGCGCACTTTTCGGCCATGGCGAAGGGGCGCGACGCCGCACCGCCGGAGTTGCGGCCGACGGGCGGGGCGTTTCGGCTGCTTCACCGGTCCCTGCGCGGACGTTTGGCGGCCGTGGACGTGCAGACGCCGACCTTCGTTCGCGACGGGCAACTGGCGGATCTCCCGTCCGTGGACGTACCGTACCTCGAGGCCATGGCTTGCACCGATCCCCAAAGTCGTTCGGCGACCCTGCTTCTTGCCAACAAAGATCCGGAACGCTCGGTTTCGGTCAGCGTGGTCGGCCTGCGCTTGCCGGCTCGCTGTACGGCTGCCGTGCTGACCGGGGAAAGCGAACGCGGCGACGCATTCCGCGTCGAGCAGGTCGAGTACCGCGTGCGGAACCGTACGCTGTCACTGCCGCCGGCGTCGATCGTCGTGTTGACGTTTGGGAGGGCGGCCGCTTCCGGCTCCCCGCGTCCTGCTCATCGGTAGGTCAGCGCTCATCGACCCCGCCTCGACCCGAGCTGTTTTGCCGCTTCCTCCACCCCCTGTTTCAACCGTCGGGCCAAGTGTGCTTCGACGCTGGTAAAGCCGATGAGCCCCTCGGACGGAGTGCTCATCAGCGTGTCCCGGCGGATCAATTCTCCTTCCTGACGAATCAACCAGGGACGGCTGACGGCGCTCCACGCCATCACGGCCACGGCGAGCATGGGCACCAGAGATCGGGCCAGCGTGCCGCGGTAGAACGCTTGGTCCCTCGGTGCGCAAAGCGCCATCGCAAGTGCAACGGCCCCCCGAAGAAACAGCATGACGCCCACGAGCGCGGAGAGAACGACGACCGTGATCGTCGCCCAATCGAACTCCGTGCCGCTGAGCGCCTCGGCGGGGAGAAGGCTGACGAGGAAAAGCAGGAAGACGCTTGCAGTGAAAACACGCCGCATCCGCTTCGTTGGCCAAGGGCGGGGACAAGGCAAGCCCAACGCTTCACAGCGCCGGCGCGCCCAACTGGCGGCCAGGCCCCCGCACGATGCAGTCACGACGGCCAGGAGGACCGTGGCCTGCGCCATGAATCTCGGCCACTGATAGGGTAACGAGTATTCCCGGCCGCCGAAGGAAGTCCAGTGCGTCAGGATCACGTACACCAAGGCCGGAGCCGCAATACCGAACAGAACGATCCCGGCCAGCGAGCGGGCATCCGGCAACAGGTACAGCGGGGGCGGTCGCTTGCGGTCGAGCAAGCGCCGCCAGAGTGCGGCGCCCAGCGCTCCCAGCATCAGCGCCAGGAGCGTCAGGCTGATCGCCCCGGCGAGACCTTCCTCCGCCAGCGTGTAATCGAGCAGACGGTCCGGAGCCAGCGCGTCCATATCCGAGAGAGACTCGCTGCCCAGGGCGGGCAGCAGCAGAGAACTCAGGATGCCGGCATGCTGACGGAGTTGGTGTTTCAGTTGCTCGCCGTGTGTCTTGTCCTGAACGCTTCGGCGCCAGTCGCGGATGACCGCGCCAAGGGCCTCCGCTCGGTGTCGGATTGCCTCGGCTCGGTCCGGTGTCCCGGCGCGTTCACAGACTTCCGCGGCTTGGGACGAACCGAGGTCGATGACGGCAAGGACGACCAGTTCGTCGATGAGAGTGAAGGCATCGTCGTTGAGTTGCAGCGCCAGTTTTTCCCAGGCGTCGAGGAATGGGGCCGCGTCGTCTTTTCGGTGTTCCGCCACCAGCAATCCCGCGTACGGTCCGGCAGCGCGGGCCAGGTTTCGATAGACAGCCAGATCGGGGAGAAGCACCGCGGCGGCCAGCGCGATGCGACGAATCTGGTCCAGTCGACGGCGCGGCGGTCCCAGGATCCGGAGACGCTCGCTCAGCATCTCGGCCGCACCCCGCCGGAGCATGGGTTTCGCGAGGCCTTTCCGGAATTCCGCCATGGCCCGGTCGAGCAGGTCCCGGTCTTTGACTTCGAGGCGGTATCGGGGAGATCGGCGGTCCGCCTTCGCTTTTCCGGTGGGTCCCTTTTTGATCTCCGCGGCCTGTTCGAGCATTTTGGCGGCAAGAAGGTGATGGTACCGCGCGTTCTCCGGATCTTTGCGCATGGCCATACGCATCTCGGATTCGAACTTCTTCAAACGCTCCGTCGGTGATTCACCGAGTTGTCCGTAATCGACGAGAAGATACGTGGCGTAATTGCGCAGATACGTCAGGTTGTCCGGCCACCGTTCCCAGATTGCCCGCTGTTGTGTTGCGCGCCCTTTCCGGGAACGGTCGCCGTGGAGGACAAGTTCTTGCTCCGGGGTGAAGGGCTTCGGCCCTGCCCGGAGCCCTTTCCGGCGTAACCAAGGCGGTGTCATCGCATTTGCGGTCAGCATGTCAACCGAGGCGGCATAATCCAGCAGTTGTCCCATGCCCGCGCACCAGAGTGCGGCAACGATGGCCAGAGGCACGGCCAAGGCGCGCAGCGCCAAGCGAATGCGGGCACGACGTTTCATGCGCGGTCGGTTGGCAACCAGCAGGTCGGCGCCGATCTCCGCGGGGGCGCCGAGAGCACGCAACGCTTCGTTGCGCGCCGCTTCCGCGGCGGTCCCCTGTTCGCGGAGTTCGCACGCCTTGTCCTCGAGGTGTGCTGCCAGCTCGGCCCGGACGTCGAGCCGCAGCTCGGGGTCGTCCTGCAGGGGCTCGGTCAGGCGGTCCAGGATTCCCTCACGATTCGGTTCATTCATGGGAGACCTCCCGACGGGAAGAATAATCGGACGGATTGGTCCGACAATGCTGTCGCCTCATGTTGTAACCGGCCCCAAGAGTAACGTGTTCACCGCGGTCGAGAGTGCCCGCCATTCCTCGAGTTTGCTCACCATGGCGGTACGCCCTCGTCGAGTGAGGGTGTAGTACTTGCGGCGGCGACCCGACGGCGCGACCTGCCATTCGCCGCGGACCAGGCCGTCTGCTTCCAGGCGGTGCAGCCACGGGTACAGCGTCCCCTCCTTCCACTGGAACGCGTTCTCGGTTCGCCGGTTCACGAGCTTAATGATTTCGTATCCGTACATGGGCCGCTCATCCAGGAGCTTCAGCACGATGGGCACTACGGTTCCTTTGATCAATTCGGGTGTGAATTCCATGGTTGCGGTCTCCCGGTTGCGAACTCCGCAGGTCGTCCACGCATACCTCGGCAGTCGATGTTATAATACCACGGATGCCGAGGTATGCAAGCGGCGATTGCCAAAAAAGGTGCGTCGTTTTCCGTTTTCGGAGTGGCGGTGGCGCGGTGCCCTGTCCGGCATTTTTGCGTGGGGCCGGAGCGTGGAGAGGACGTGGCGCCCCCCGGTCTCACCGCCAAGTTAAAAGTGTACCACTTTCGGCAACGGCCCGGCCCCGGCAAAAGGTAGAAGACTTGTTGTCTTATCTATTCACCAACCAATGCCTTACTGCGTTTTCTTCCATACCGTGAGGTGGGGTCGCGCAGGTAACGGTTTTGGTACAAAACAAGCGTGGCGTTCACACCCGGCGCCTGCCACGGTGCAGGCCTGTGGTCTTGGTTTCCGCGCTGACGTTTTTTCTGCTCCGCCGGCTCGCCGATCAGGCGGTCCCCCCGCCGGAGTGGCTGGCGCCTGTCGGACGCCGAGGGCGAGGAGTTGCGTGTGGGCGTCGTCACTGTCCGCGTACGGTCGTTTCGGGAGGTCGATTCGTTCGGCTCGGCGAGTGAATTGTTGCGAGAAGCAACCCAGATGGGATCATCCGAGTTGCCATGCCTCGCATCGGACATGAGCACCAGACCTCAGTAGATTGAGCTTGGAGGTCTGTAAAGTTGGATTCCCTTTTTTGGACGGATTCCCGGGAATGGGTGTGGGCGACTGCCTTACAGTTTCGCGCGAATTTGAGCTTGGAAGCGTCATCTTCTGTAAAGTAGTCGCCCACGCTGGCGGTGACTGCGACAAAAAAAGGAGAGGGCATTCTGCTTTACCGCGTTACCGAGTTCTGGAGCACGATTTGCCGGGGGTTGTGGATCACAGAGGTCGACTTTGCCCAGAAGCGGAAAGGGCAGCGCCCCGCAGGTTGCTGCGGAGCGACTGCCCTTGACGGTCGAATGAAACAGCCGACGGGCTATTCCTTCCACTCCTTGATGCGTTCGGAAAGCGCCGTGATGAGGCCCGCGGTTTTGAACAGCACGACCACGGCCCCGATCGAGACCAGCAGCGTTGCCACATTACTGAGGATTTCTCCCACATTGCTCATTTTACCTGTCTCCTTTCAAGTCAGGACTCCATGTTCAACTCTGGCTGGTTGCGTTTTCTTCTTTGTTTTCGGGGTTGAGCCGTCCTCCCAAAGCAGCGACCAAGCCGCCCGTTTTGAGAAGGACCACCAGTACGCCGACGCCCACGATAAGCGTGGCAACGCCGTCCAGGATTGCACCCACTTTATCCACTCGGATCACCTCCTTTCGTTTCTCGATCACCGGTTTGTCTCGACGCTGGGGAAAGCCGTCGTTCCCAGCGTTCCACGACCCGCGCAAGACGGGCAACCAATACGAGCATGCCCGTCATCGCCACAAGAAGCACGACCATTGCGACCAGTTGCACTATTTCCAGCATCTCGATCTCTCCGGTCCTTTGAAACGCCTATTCCCTGTTGACGAAGCGCAAGTTCACTTTTTCGCCGCCGGCACGCGCCCGAAGAACGTACTTCTTGACGCGTGGGAGGATTTTTTCCATGGTTTCGAGGTAGAGTCGATAGCGGGTAATGTCCTCGCTGTACATCCGGGCGTCGTTCTGGTACTCGGCCAGCACTGCCTCGAAGTTCTGTGCGTCCCCCTCGGCGCGGTTGACCACCTCGGTGCGGTAGCCTTCGGCCTCGCTGGTCCACTCCCGGGCCCGTCCCCGGGCTTCGGGAAGGATGCTGTTGGCAAAGCCTCTGGCCTGGTTGATCACCTGCTCGCGATCCTCCTTGGCGGTCTGGACGTCCCGAAAGGCGTCCGCCACATCCTCCGGCGGCACGATGGCTCGAATATTGAAGGCGCTGATCTGCAGACCGCTTTCGTATTCATCGAGGACCTTCTGTGCTTTCCGTAGGATTCTTGCCTGGGCACTGATCTTCTCCGTGGTAAGGATGTCGTCCACCGCCATTTGACCGATGAGTTCAACCAGGGCCGAGCCGACGGCGTTGTGCAGCAATCTTTCCTCGCCGAAGTTAGTGCGATAGAGGAAACGGGCCGGATCTTTGATTTTGTAGTGGATGATTGCTTCGACGTTGATGAGGTTCTCGTCCCCGGTCAGCAGTTGCAGTTTTTCCGGCAGAAACGCCGGATGTTCGTGTTCGGGAAGGACCATGCCGATGTCTGCGCGCCGCACCTTGCTCACATTGACGACTTCGACCGTGTCCACCGGCCACGGGAGTCGATAGTGGGCGCCTTCATCCACAGTCGCGATGACTCGCCCGAACCGTTTGACCACCCCTTGCTCGCCGGGATTGACGATGTAGACGCCCGTGCCCAGGTAGACGGCGCCCAGGACCAGCGCGGCGATCGGCACAAGCACGGTCGGTTTCAGATGGCCGAAAGCTCGCCGAATATCGTCCCATGGGTTGTCGTGGCGTTCGATCTCGCTCATTTTTCGGCTCCTTCCGGGCGTCTGTTCGGGACCATGGCGCGCTTGCTTCCGCCCCGGTTTTTCGCGGGGCTGCTTCTCCCCCGGGCGAAGTACTTCAGCAGGTCCGAGTCGGCCGGTAGAATGGCCGTCGTTTTGTCGTCTATGATCTTGTCGTACGCCGCGAGAGTTCTGATGAAACGGTAGAACTCCGGATCTTTCTGAAAGGCCTGGGCATAAATACGGATTGCCTCGGCATCTCCTTCGCCTTTGATTGTTTCCGCTTTTCGGTAGGCTTCGGACAGGATCGTTTTCTCCTCTTTGCGGGCTTCCGCGCGGATCTTGGCCGCCTCTTCGCTTCCCTCGGACCGGTACTTCCTGGCCATCTGTTCCCGTTCGGCTTTCATACGCCGAAACACGCTCAGTTTATTTTTCTCCGGGAAATTGAGGGTGCGCATTTCCACGTTGACGATCTGGATGCCGTACCGGCTGGTTTGCTCGTTGCAGCGCTGGGTCACGGCGGCCAGCATTTCGTGCAGCTTCATGCGGGCGGGGTCCGTGTTGATCAGATCGCTCAGTTCGAATTGCCCCACGCCCACACCCAGTACGGACGAGACCACGTCCGACAGGCGAGCTTCTGCGCCGATCTTGTCGCGCACGGTCTTGAGGAACGCCAACGGGTCGGTGATCTTCCAGGAGGCGTAATAGTCCACGACGATACTTTTCTTGTCTTGAGTGAGAAACTCGACTTGTCCCGCTTCGTAAACCTGAAGCCGGTTGTCGTAGCGCCGCAAGAGCTGGATGGGTTCGGGCAGTTTCCAGTGGAGTCCCGGCTCCAGGATTGTCCGCACCGGGCGACCGAACTGCGTGATCACGGCATATTCGGTTGTATCGACCACAAACAGTACAAGGTTGCTGATCAGGAGAGCGAAGAAGAACACCCCCAGGCCCGCCGCCAGTTTGAACCAGGTTGCTTTTCCGTTTGTTCCGTCCATCGGCTTTTTCCTTTCGTTGCGAATGTGTCTGGGTTATTTCGTGCCAAACAGGTTTCCGGCGTCCTTACCAACAAACCAGAGGTCGGTCTCTCCCGTCTCGACGTCACCGTCCACCAGGAATTTTCTGACGCCCGGCAAGACTTTTTCCATGGCTTCGAGATACAAACGGACTTCAGTGATGTCGCGGGCTTTGGCGTATTCTTCGAGCTTGCTGAGAAAACGACCTGCTTCGCCCGCGGCGTACTGCACTTTTTGTTCTCTGTAAGCTTCTGCGGCGAGGATTTTCTCGGCGGCTTCGCCCCGTGCTTTGGGCACCAAGGCATTACGTGCCGAATGGGCTTCGTTGATGTAGGTGGCTTTGTCTTCCCGTGCACTGGCTACGTCATAGAAGGCATCGACGACGTCCTCTGGGGGGCGCAGTTCCAAGAGGAGGACACCGACCACTTCGATACCCGTGTCGCTCCTGTCGAGTTCTTCTTGGAGTGTCCTCCGGACCTCTGCCAGAACGTCTTCGCGGCCGGTGGTCAACAGATCGTCGATTCGTCGATGCCCCACGGCGTTGCGCACGCTGGCCTGAGCCGCTTCGCGCACAAGGGTGTCGGGTGCGGCCGCTTTGAGGAGGTATTTCACCGGATCGGACACGCGATAGTGCACGGATACGTCAACCTCCACGAGGTTCTCGTCGCCGCTCAGCAGCAGGCGTTTCCGGGTCCCGACTTCGCGCACCGTGCCGGTACGGACCATGTTCGCCCGGTCGATCGGGTACGGCAGGCGATAATGCAGGCCGGGACCGAAGGGGCGTTCGAGGATCTTGCCGAGCCGGCGCACCACCGCCTGTTCGTCCGGCTGGACGTAGTAGACTCCCGAGCCGAGGTACCCGGCCGCGATCAGTATGGCGATGCCCGCCGTGACCAGCTTGCCGGGTTTGTTCAGGCCGTGCGCGTGCTCATGGGCGAGTTCGGCGCGACCGCTGAGCAAGGCACGGACGTTGGCCATGAAGATTTCGATGGCCGCCATGAAGATGAAGACCACCACAATGGTGGCGGCAACCTTATCGAGGCCGACCAGGCCGAAAATGCTTCCCACCAGCCCCAGCAGCACCGCCGTAGAGCAGAACATGTCCATTCGAGCATGAGACCCCGCGGCAATCAGGCTGGGCGAGCCGGTCGCGTGCCCCACGAAGAGCATGTACCGCCCCATGAAGTAAGTAATGCATACGCCCAGAAACGCACCGATTGCTGATGGGACGACGTAGGCCAGTTCCACGGCCTCTCCCGCCACGGCCTCTCCGAACAGCTCGAAGCCCATCCAAAAGATGAAGATCGAGACGAAGATGGCGACGATGTTCTCCATCCATGCGATGATCCCGGCGTAACGCTGGTCCTGCTGTCGTGCCACAAACAAGCCAATGTAAACGACGCCCAGCACGAACACGTCGGCCAGGGAGTGCCAGGCATTGGCTTTCAGGGCCAGACTTCCGGACACGAAGGCGAGCAGAAAACGCAGGGAAATGAGTAATCCGTTGGCGCCGATGCTGATCAGGACCGTTTGCTCTTTTCTTTCCACGTCGGCATTCTCCTTTCAACAGCAGTATGTGCTCGGTCAGTACAGTGCCCGTTCGTGTTCATGGCCGGTGGATTCGGCCTGAAGCATCCGGCTCAAGACAAAGTCCCGGATGACCAGTCGCGACTTCTCCAACAGTTCGTTCTGCAGTTCGAACATGCGCTCTTCGTGCTTGAGGGCCTTGATATATGCTTCGATCGTGGGCCGCGCTTCCTCGAACGTCTGCCGGCGGCTCGGGCGGTGTTCTCGCATTTTGACGATCCAATAGTTGTTGCGGAACTCGAAGAAGTCGCTCGTCTCACCGGGTTGCAGAGCGAAAACGTACCGGTGAAATCCGTGCTCGTAGATTTCCCCGAGATGACCGGCGCCTTCATAGATCCACCGATCCATTTCTCCGCCGCGCGTGGCGGTCCAATCCTCGGAGTACTCCTTGGCCACTTCGGCAAAATCAGCCCCGGCGTTGAGTTTCTTTTGGGCCGCCTCGATTTTCTCCCGCGCCCGCTTGCGTTCGTCTGCGCTGAACCCGGTACCGATCCGGATCACGCTGACCTTGGCTTTAGCCGGTTCCATCAGGACGTTCTTCCGTTTTTCATAAAGCTCTCTGGCCTCTTTTTCGCTGACCTCGATTTTTTCGTCCACTTCTTCCTTATGCAGCATCTGCTGGAGGGCACGTTTCTTGAGTTCCTCGATCTCTTTCCGCTTCTCAGCTTCCACGCCTTTGTCCTCGGCTTTTTCCATCAGCAATTGCCGGACAATGAGTTGATCGAGCAGGTTCTTTTTGGCCTTGAAGCTGGCAAATTGCCTCTGTTCTTCAGGGGAGAGTTCCGAGAACTCTTGCTGGAATTCTTCGACCGTAAAACGTTTGCCGTGCACGCTGAAAAGAGCGTCATACTTGTTATACTTGAATTTCTCTTCTTCTTTCTGTCGACGAACGGCTGCGGTAACCTCCGCCAATACCTCGGGAAGCGACTTCTTTTTCTTTCCTTCCCGTTCAAGGATCTTCACGATATAGAAGAATCCGCCGTCTTTGAAAATCGGCGTCAGTTCGCCGGCGTAATAGCGAAACACTCGTTCCTCGAACCGTTTGCTTTTCCGGCCGCGCTCCACCAGCTCGATGGGCGCGGTCTTGTCGTCGGCAAAGTCTCGGGCCACCTCTTCGAAGTCTGCCCCGGCGCGCAACTTGGCCAGGGCCTTTTCGGCTTTTGCCCGACCCGCTTTTTCGTCTTCGGCTCCGATTCGCAGAATTTGAATGCGCAGGAACTCTGCGCGGACATATTCCTTGCTGTGCTGGTCGTAGTAAGCTCGGATTTCCGCCTCGGTCGGTTCCGGGACTTTAATCAGGTCATAGTTCCTCTCAATGACCGCATTGGCTTTCAGTTCCTCGATATACTTTGGAATGAACTCACTCTGTTTCCGAGCGACCAGGATTCCCTCGATTTCCTCTTCCACTTCGCTGAAAGGACGATTCTTGTACTCATCTTTGTGTTCCTCATAGTACTGGCGCATCTCGATTTTGTCGGGTTTCACCTTGTCGGCGTGCATTTCCCCCGCGAGGGCGCCCAAGTTGATTTCTTCAACCAGATGCTTTAATCGGTGTTTAACCTGTTTTCGAGACAGCATCCCTTTTTCACGGATCCAGCGTTCAACCATCTTGTCCATGACCAATTGCCTGAGCAGGGCCCGATAGGATTCGACCGAATTGAGGGGATGGTTCTCGCATTTTTCGTCGGGCGAACATTTGGAATGATCGTAGCTGTGTTTGTCGCAAGCAGCGTGTTCGCCCGATCGTCGGGTTCGTTCATTGATGAATTTGCGCAGTTCGCTGGTCGTGACCTCGCCGCCGGTAAAGGTGGCGACGACATTCTCACCGATGCGTTTGTCCCGTTCGACAATGATCCTTTTCGTACTTTGCTCTTCTCTGACAGCCAGCAGGACAAGCAGCAGCGTCAGGGCTGCGACTGCCAGAACGGTCACGAATATCAGGAACTTTTGAGACATGGTGCTGGCCTGCGTCTGTTAAGATTCTCTCGTTCTGGGAGGTTGGATGCGACCTACACACGCCAGCGGGCGTGGGCAAAGCCGGGGATGCCAAGAGTGCCAAGAGTGTGCTGCCATCGCAAGGTCGGCAGCTCAGGGGGATACGGACGACCGGGAAGAGAGGGGGGAAGTCAGATCAAAAGGATGACGGTGCGAAGGGACGTGAGCGCCAGACTGAAGTCGAGGGAAGATGGGGGAACAAGACGGACGGCAGGGAGTGATGTGAACACGGGAGAAGCATCAGCCGAGACCGGGCCGGTCGGAACAAGGCTTGGTACGGAAGGGCCCTGCGTGAGAAAAGGCTGTTGTTCAAATCCACTGAACGGAATGGGGATATCAACGCAAGGCGCGCAATGACCGGCGGCCGCGGTGAGAGACACATTTCTCTGCGGCGCGGCAGTCGGGCGAACGATCACCTCGGAAACCTGGCTGCAGCGTGCCCCGGAAGTCGATTCCAATGAAACATGGCCATCCATTCCGTAGCAAACCACGACGCGTGGGTGTCCCCCTGCGTTGACCAGGACACAGGCAAGCAACCCCAACACCAACAGCGGCATGGTACGGACTGGCCGCGTTCCCAGGATCATAAACGAAATCTCCTTGTAACAACCATTCCGACACCGAGCATTTCCACATGTTCCAAACAAACCCAATATTCCTGACAGAATCCTCCAGATTCGGCCCGGGGCGCGTCCCATCCATGGACCAGACCTCAGTAGATTGAGCTTGGAGGTCTGTAAAGTTGGATTCCCTTTTTTGGACGGACTCCCGGGAATGGGTGTGGGCGACTGCGTTACAGTTTCGCGCGAATCTGAGCTTAGCGTCATCTTCTGTAAAGTAGTCGCCCACACTGGCGGTGACTGTGACAAAAAAAAGAGGGCATTCTGCTTTACAGCGTTACCGAGTTCTGAGGGACGGTCAGGGATCGCCGCGAACGAAGTCGATGCGGGCGCGGGCCTGTTTCACCCCGTTCGTCGGATCCAGTCGTACGGCCGTGATGATTTGCCCCCGCCACAAAGGGTGGGCGCCCACATCGAACGAATAGTCGTGCATCCTGCCGTCCGCGTTCACGGCGACCCAGGCGGCCCGGGCTTCGGACATGGCCGGGGCTTTCGCCGTGGTCCAGTAGAATTGCGCCCGGTTTCCACCGTCCACGGCCATACGCACATGGATTCTCGCGATCATGTTCCCGTCGATCCGGCACATGGGGCGGACCAGGTACGGATCGGGTCCGTTCACGGTGATGTCCAGCACGCCGTCCGCGGCGTCTGCCGCAGCGATGTCGTGCGCGGGACGCCAGCCCTGGCGTCCGGAATCGAAATCGAAATCCAATCGCGTCTGGACTTGAGGCAGGACTCGGCCTGCCCGCCACCGCACCGAGCGCAGCGCAATCGTGTGTTTCCCGGTCACGTTGGGGCGCACCCGGAGCAGGCGCGCATCCCTGTCGTACGTCCACCACGCGGCAGTTCTTACACGTCTTTCCGCCGTGTCGGCCCGGGGCAGGGCTTTCCCGTCCACGAGCACTTCCGTGGGGCTCGATATTCCGATCACCAGAACCTGCGTCGGCAACGGCGGCGGGGCCGAAAGTGCGAACCGCAGCACCCCACCGGCGTATTGCGGCGCTCCGATACGCCCGCAGGCATCGATGCGGATTTTCCCCGCCCCGGCCGGGACCGCCACCGTAGTCGGGCGCGGTTCGTACCCCATGAGTTTGTACACGTTTTCGAGGATGTGAACGGGGGGAAAGACCCATGCCGATTTCCGTGCGTCTTCCGCGCTGATGCTGTCCGGCCAAAGGGCGAAACTCTTGCTTTCGGGGTCCGACCCCTGTTGATACATGGCGGAAATGGTCACGCCGGCGGCGAGCATCCGCCAGGGCAGGGAGGAATCGACTTCCGCGAGTTTCTGCGCGGCGAAAGCCCAGCGCAATCCGTTCCATTGCACGGGCCTCCCAAACCAGGAGCCGCGTTTCCAGGTAGCGCCGAATACGGGAATCGAGGCATAGCGGAGGAACGGGAAAGCGTCCACGTCCCAAAGATAGAGGAAGGGCAGGCCGGCGGTTTCCCAATACACGGCCCGGTCCAGCCATTGTTTGTCGCCGGTGATTCGATAGGCTTCCAGGTAAGCTTCGCAGGCGTCGGCGGCAGCCAGGATATCCGGGGTATGCACCGGCACTTCCCACACTTGGGCCGCACGTGGGATTCGGAACTTCTCCATGCTTCTCAAAGCCTTGAGGCCCGCGGAAAGCAACGTTTCATCCCCGGTCATCCGGCTCACGAACAGCATGTTATAGGCCCGGCGCGCTGTGAGTCCGTTTCCTTCCTCCCCGTCCCGCCCGAGCAACCGGTAGTCCCTTCCCCGGAATACGCCGCCTTTGCCGATCCGAGGGCGGAATCGCCAACCGCCCTCCGCCGGTTGGGCACGCATTATGTCCCCGGCTTGCACTGCGGATGCCGCAAGTGCCGCGGTCGGGTCGCCGAATCGAAACCCCATGTCGTCGCCGCCGGGCACAGACTCGGGTGCGCGGCCGCGCACATCGTCCAGCAGTGCCTTCAGGCGTTTGCCGAGTTCCGGGTCGTCGGTCAAACGTTCGCCGATGACGCAGTCCAAGAGAAAAGCCGGGTACGCGCCGGTCTTATGCGTCAATCCCGGTCCTCCCCAGTAATTCCACCAACCGTGCTGCTCCGGGTCCCACAAGCTTTTGAGATAAGCATTCATGCTCCACTCGACTTCATCGACCCATTGACCGGGCGCAGGCGGGGACCAGTGTTCGCTGAAATCGGCGGCCCGTGCCCAGTCCGGCAGACCGGGCCCGCGGTATACGTCCACTGAACCCGGCGCCGGCGCCGGCCCGCGGGCGCGAGGTGAGCGCCGGGGTGCCGGGAAGCCGAAAACGCGTGCCCAATCCAGTACCGCATCGAGTACGGAATCGCTTGCCGGATTGACGTAGAAGCCGTACACCAAGCGGATGCGCAACGGCGCGGCGCCCTGAGTCGGCCATGCGCGTGCCGCTGCCCGCTCGTTCGGTTGGATCCAGTGCGGGATCGTCGGGAGGAAAAGCCCGAGGGTCGACGACGCGTGCCCGGCAAACCGGTCCGGTGCGGCGAACACGGCGCATGGTCGGTCCACGGCGCTTTCATCCGGCGCAAAATCGCGGGGTTGCACACCGTCGTTCCAGGTCGCGCGGGAATGCCAGAACAACCCGGTGGCGACGCGGTTTCGGCGCACGACCATAAGAGGGATCGTGATCTTGTGCGGATGCGGCGCGCTGCGCAACCGGTCCGGGTGGTCGAACGCGATGTCGGTGTCCCAAGACGAGTACTCGTCTCCCTGCAACCACTCGAGGCCGGGAAAGAGTGCTTCGGTGCGCTTCGACGACGACGCGCCTTCGCCCGGGCAGAGAAACGGCCCATCCAGCGCACGAACCGCCCCAGGGCGGGTGACTCGGGCGCGGACGGTCACCGTAATGAGCCGTGCCGCCGCTCCGCTCGCCCCGGAGCCGGGGACGGCGAATCGGATCGACACGCCTTCCGGGAGTCCGCACTTCGCCAAGGCGCCGTTTTTCACCAGGAAGGTCAGACTGCTCCCGCCTCTGTTGCTTCCGTCCGTTTTGCCGCCCAGGCACGGACCGGGAGGACCGCGCTTTGCGGAGTCCGCAAACAGGGGGACTGCCGCGGTGTCCGCAGGGCCCGATACAATGCGGCCCAGCCGGGGGATCACGCCGATCGGTTCCCCGGATGGGCGGGCATACACCCAGCCGATGCCGTAACCGAATCCGTTTCGCGGGAAAATGATTTCCGCTGTTCTGCCGGTGAGTCGCAGGGCGTCCTTGGGTGCGTCTTGCGGCGCAGCGGGTGCGGGCGCGCCCACCACCAGTTCCGCTCGGCATTCGCCGCATTCGCCCGCGACGCTCTGCCATGTGCAGCGGACCTCCGTGACCGGGGTTTGGGCGGTCGCCTCGATTTGAAACCCGATGCGGGTGAGCTTTCCCGGGACGGCGCTTCGCCCTGAGACCGCCGCCGGGCCGAGAACGCGCAACCCGGCCCCGACCGCGATGCGGGCGGTGATTCCGTCGGCAGTGCAGGTCCCGGTGTTGCGCAGGACCAGCGTGGCCTGTGTCCGTGCCCCGGGCCACAGCACAAACCGCCCGGTTTCGATCCAAGATTCGACGATTTTCGGCGCAAAACGGACAGAGCGGGTGGCCTCGATCTCGCCCGCCGTCAATCGTACCGCGGCCCTGCTGCGCGGCGAGCGTGCCCCGAGCACGGTCCACTCGATGGCGGTCGTGCCCTGCGCCGCCAACGGTCCCACCGTGCGCGTCGAGCTTTCCCGGACGCGCAAATCGTTGGAAAGCGAGAGCACCGCCCGGGTCTTCAGCGGTCGATCCCCGGCATTGCGGACTACCAGGCGCAGGGTGCAAGATCGGCCTTCCGCCCCGGGTGTTTCGTAGACGCGCAGGTCGCGAATCGAGGGGACCGGGCCGGCGTTCGGGACCCATTGGATGTCGTCCAGGAGCCATTCCGCCGTCCCCTGCCCCATGATGCGCGGCGAAACCTGCACCCACCGACAGGCCGTGCCTTTCGTGAAATCATATCCTACAATGCCCAAGTGCCACTTGCCGTCTCCGGCGTAGGTTTTCGGCACTTCGAACACGGCCCGGGGTGACCCCGTGTTTTCCATGGGCCCCGCGTTCATGGGGATCACAAAGAAGCGAAGTTGCGCGTCCGCGTCCGCCCGTACTACCTTGTAAAAGAAACGGATGCCGCCCTTGCGTTCGGTCAGCATTCGGCCCCGTTCCCCGGAGTGCGGCCGCCAAGCGCGATTGAGGCCGGTTTCCAGTCCTTTCTGTGCTGCGATCTCCGGCGTGCGCCGAAGCAGGATGGCCCGTTTTCCGCTGTGCGCATCTTGAACCAGCCGGGCCTCGCGGCCCACGTACTCCCAGTCCCGCGGTCGTCCGTCCGGCCCCACGTCCTCGAACCCGCCGTTGCTCACGGGGTTGACGTCCGCGGCCAGCGTCGCCGCGACCGAGAAGCCGCACGCGGCGAACGCGTACAGTCCGAATCGGGAACGACGCCCCGCATTGTGCACTGCGCAATGAATCCGGCCCCGAACGCGTTCGAGCAGGGTCCGCATCGTTTTCATGATCGAATTCTCCCGATTGTGCACTTCATTCCGGAACTGCGTCATCGACCCAAGTCGGTTTTTCGGGTGCGGTCCGACCTGCCCAAGGGGGTCGATTTCCGGGGCGGGGCGGAGCGCCGTCGCAGCGGGGGTCGCCGGGCCACGGGCGGAAGTCGCCGGAGATCGGCCAAAGCCTGAACCGATGACCGTACTCCGGGGGGAGTCGTGCCGCGCACCCTCGGTTCTCCGGCGCACGTGTCGTGTCGAACTTCGATGGTTTCGTGTTGCCGGGATTTCGACCGGGCGCGGATCAGCCCGACAGATTGTTTCGACCCATGTCCGGTTTATAGTGCGTGCCGTGCGAGGGTTGTCCTGCCCAGCGGCCTGCTTTTCGGTGTGCGGGCGTCGCACGCCCCAGCGTCGGCGGCCGCCGACCGTGCCGGTGTGGAGACGCGACGGTGCGCGGTCGTCCTTTCGCTCGGCTCGTCGCCATCCGAGGTCATGGCCGCACCTGAACGCATCACTTGTTGCCCAAGGACTGTTCCGTGCTCCGCAAGCCTTTTTCGCTCAAAGCGATTCTGTTGGGACTGACCGGCGGGCTGACCGTCGCTCTCGTCGCCTATCCCAACGATTACATGGCCCGGTCGAACCTCTTCATCGGCAGCTCACTTCCGTTCGGTGTTTTCTGTGTGTTGTTCCTGATCAACCTGCTGTATCGGCCGCTGAGTCGTCGGCTTCCCGGGTTTTGTCGGTTCGGCAACGGGGAACTGGCGGTGGCATTCGTGATTGTTCTTGCGTCCTGTTCCATCCCGACCTCGGGTTTGATGCGCTATTTCCCGCAGGTGATCACCTGCCCGTACGACCTGTACTCGACACGCCAGAATTGGCAGACGTACCATGTGCTCAAGTACGCCCCCGACGCTTTGGTTCCGGAGGGATGGTACGTGGAAGGCGATGATCCTGAAGCCGACGCCGCCATGACTGCGGCGGAGCGCCAAGCCCGAACCCAGCGGGCGGAGAAAGTCAACAAAGGTTTTCGCAACGGCCTGGTCCACGGCAGGCAGTACATCTACTATTGGTCGACCCGTGAAAAAGCTGAGGTTATCCCCCTGGATTCCTGGGTCCGTCCCATGCTCTTCTGGGGGCCCATGATCCTTCTTTTTCTGGTATTCATCACCACGATGATGGTTATTGTACACCCGCAGTGGTCTCAACACGAGTTGCTTCCGTATCCCCTGGCAGAATTCACCGACGAGATGCTGCACCGCCAGGACGGCCGGGCCTATCCGCGGATGTGGTATGCGAACAAGTTTTGGGTCGCTTTCTTCCTGGTCGCGGCCATCCACACCATTCGCTGGATTTACGTTTGGTATCCGGATCGCATGATCAACGTGAAGCTTGAGTGGAACATCGCTCCGGAGATCGCGGCGCGTTTTCCCAATTATTACTATCACGGTATGGGCGCGTGGTCGGTGTTCCGCAACAAGCTGTATATCAGCGTGATCGCGTTTGCCTACTTCATTCCCACGGACGCATCGTTCTCGCTCGGGATCAGCATGTTCGTTCTTTCCCTGTTTTCCGCGCTGATGTGGTCCATGGGCGTCAATTTCACCCACTACCACCTCAACAGTGCACTCACGGGTTCGTATTTCGCCATGTTCCTCATCATCATTTACTTGGGGCGCAACTATTACTTCCGGGTTTTTCGGTGCGCCCTCTTGCCGCGCACCGACAGGGAAGGCGTGGAAGCCGACGTGGTGTGGGCGGCGCGCACGTTCCTTTCGGCGTTCGCGGGCATGGTGGTTCTGGGCTGTGTTGCCGGTCTCAACATTTTTTTCTCGTTGTTCTTTTTCCTGAGCCTGGGTGTGCTGTATCTTGTCCTGGCCCGAGTGTCGGCCGAGTCGGGTTCGCCGCTGGTTCAGGCCGGGTGGAAGCCGGCGGATTTTTTCTTCAAGTTGTTCGGGGCAACCGCGATCGGCCCGTACTCTGTCGCCACTTTGGGTCTGCTCACGACCGCATTGGCCAGCGATCCCCGAGAGTCCTTGGCCGCCTTCCTCACCAACGGATTCAAGGTAGCCGAGCGCGAGCGACTGCGTCCTCGGCAATTGGGCCGTGTCGTGCTCCTGGTCCTGATTCCCTGCGTGGTGGTCGCCTTTTTGACCGTGCTCTGGGTGAACTACAACGGCCGCGGAACAGATCATTACGCCCTCACCTGGCCTCCCCGCCGCACATTCGACCGGGTGGCGTCTGCGGTCGCCGAAATCGACCGGGAGCCCGGCCTGCTGGCCAAAGTTTCCGAGCTGGAGAAACGGGAGGGATGGTTCTCGGTGGACGCGCTGAGCTTCCGCATGACCAACTGGTCCATGAAGCCGGGGGTATTGCCGTGGCTTCTCTTTGGCGCAGGTGCGATCATCGTCTGCTACGCCCTGCGTCTGCGGTTCACGTGGTGGATGATTCACCCGGTGTTGTTCCTGGGGTGGGGGGTCGCTTTTACTCACTGGTTTTCCGTGTCGTTTCTGGTGGGGTTCGGGATCAAGTCGCTGATTGTCCGGTACGGGGGCGGCAAGACCTACTACAATTTCAAACCGTTTTTCATGGGTGCGATCATGGGGGAATGCGTCATTGCCGCTTTCATCATGGTGTTCAATATCTGGTACTATTTCCATTTTGGTGGGATCACACCCAAGCGTTACCTGATCTTCCCGGCGTGAATCGAGCGGTGGGAATTCCGCAAAAGGCCCGCGCTTTTCCTGCCGACGCCGACGGGGCCGAGAACGGCCTATGGCCCTGGTCAATACCCCGGGAACTGTTCCGGGGCGGCAATCCACTGGTCCAGTACACGGACCCATTTTTCCCGTTCCCGGGCCGGACAGCACAAGCCGATGAGTGTGGCGCGGTCCGCATCGAGGTCGACCGACACCGTGCCGCCGCGTCCGCCGGGGAGTTGTTCGAGCACGCGGTATCGGCCGTTGCGCACGTCGCCGAGGAGGAGGACCCGGTTTCGCAGGAAACCGGCGCGGCCCGCGGCGATTTGCACCCGTCCCTGGGAGAACGGCAGGATGAGAACGGCGCGGCTCTTGCGCAGATCGCGTCCATCCAACGCCGCCGCCGCGACGGTCCCGGCGGACTGGAGCAGGGGGCGGTCTCCCAGTCGAAGTTCGCCCGTGGTACAGCCTGCATAGAACCGGCCGTCGTCCGCCACGGCCGCCATGGCGGGTCGGCCGACTTGCGTGCCGACGCGGACCCGGCCGGCCGGGGTGGGGAACTGTGCCGTCCTCACTTTGTTGCCGGCGCGATCCATGATCACTCGCACTGTCCCGGTCCGGGTCGGCTGGACGAACGTGAAGAGGTCCGGGCGGTCCGGCTGGAGGTTACACCGGGGCGCCCCTGTCCGTTCGAGGAACCAAGCGTACAGTTGTCGGACGGGAGCGAGATCGGGGCCGAGTTCGAGCGGGTCGGCGAAAAAGACCACAGTTCCGCGACCGAGTCGGCGGCGGGTCAGCACGGGCGCGCCGTCCGGTGCGGCGGCCAGGACTTGCGTGTCCTTGGCGCGGACTCGGACCTGGAGACGGACGCCCTCGAAAACGGGGACTTTCGTTTCGCGATCCGTGGACTTCGTCACCACGGCAGGGACCTTCTTGCGGTTCACGGCATACCGGGAGCGGACCGACTCGACCCCGGCCAGGTCCGCCAGCCGTTTTGCGCGCGTGTGCCGGCGGTTTTCGTCGTACCCGAAATCGCCGGTCACCAGCAAGCGTCCACCGCGGGCGACCCATTCTTTCAACAGATCGAAGGCGGCGTCGCCGGGGCAGAGGGCGGCGGGATAGATGATTGTCCGGGTGCTTTCCGGAAGTTTCGACAGGAATGAATCGCCCAAGACGTTGAAATCCACGTGCAGTCCGAACAGCGCCTCGAAGGCATGATATCCAGCGTCTATACCGAGGTCGCCCCGGTTTCCGAACCGCATGTTGTCGCAAAGCAGGACCGTGACCGCCGGGGGACGATACCGGGGACTGAAGAGGCGCAGCAGCAGGCTGAGGTTGCGATGGGTGTACGCCACGTCTTTGGGCACGAGCGGGCCCGGATAGAACACGCCCCAGGGGAACACGCGCTGGTTGGCGTCCCGCAGACACCAGTTTTGGACCCGGGAGGCGCCCATGCCGAAGCTGCCGAGCGCGACGGTCATGAACAACTCTTTTGCTTCCTGTTCCGTCCGCTGGATATGGTATCCGGTTCCCCCGTTTTCCGGAGCCCAGGCCGGGTGCGTCTTGACTCCGTATTCCCCGAGTCCCACCGATTTTCCCCGGGTGCGGAGATCGTTCCAGCGCAACCGCAGGGGGAGGACCTCGAGGTCGCGTCCGGGGCGATCGAAGAAGCCGATATTCGAGAGGTCCTGTCCGTCGACACTCAGGCGCAGGTCGATTCCATTGAAGGGGGTCGAGTAGTATTCGCTGGTGATGGGGTGGAGGCGGTCGATTTTTCGGACCGCGGCCACATGGGTGCGGTTCCATTCGGTCACAAGTCGCACGTGGAATCGAGTCAGGTCCACGGCCGGGACATCGGTCCAGTCATGGGACCTTTTCGGGGGGAAGTCGAGTTGCCCGAGGGGGTTGTCCGGCACTGCCGGGGCCCATGCCCGGCGCAGGGCTTCGTCCGTCCCATAGCGCTGTTGGAGGAATCGATTCCACTTGTTCCGGAGTGCGTCCCGGTCGTCGTGCTGAAGACGATAGTCGCCGTTGATGTACCAGAGCAGGCGCGGGGCGGCGGAGAGTTGTCGGGCATACTGGGTGCACTGGCGTGCCTGCACGGCGATTTCCGCATCCGAAACCGCCACATTGTGCCCGATCAACATGCCGGGCATGAACACCAGTCCGTAATGTTGGGTTAGCCAGGTCATGGCCCGGAATCGGCGCCAGTCGCGTTCGGTCATCCGGTGATCAGGGTTCGAGTATTGGAGATTCTCGTACAGCTCGAACCCGAAATCGCGGCTCGCGCGGTGTTCGCGCGCCCACCAGAGCGGCGACTCCGTGCTGGACAGGTACACGTTGGCATAATTGTCGGAACCGAACAGGAAAAGGGGGCGCCCGCCAAGGCGCAGGTAGTTATCCCGGACGTCGAGAGGGGAACGGTTCGGCGTCTCGAGTCCGGTCAATGTTACGAAACCTGTTTCCACGCGGTCTGCGGTCTCGCTCTCGTCGCTGACGGTCAGTTCGGCGACAACCCGGTACAGCCCGGTTTCGTGGTCGGGGAGTCGAACGGTCTGCTCGAGCGGGGCCTGTCGCCCGGGCTCGACGACAAAAGTCCGGGTGCTCTGCCGCAGCGGGCGGGTCCCATGCCCGGATGTGAACTGCCACAAGACCTTTCCCCGGCGCGTGCGACAACCGGTATTCTCCACCGTGACGCGGACGTGCACCTCGGCCCCGGGCGCATAGGCGGCAGAATCAGTTTCCAAGTTGCGGAGGTACAGTCCACGGACCATGTTCCGGACCAGCCGCTGCATTCCTTCGACCAGTCCCGGGGTCGGGTCGGCGAAGATGTCCCGGTTGTCAATGCCGAAGAATGCCCACGAACTGCCGGAGAAGAAGCCGTTGTAATGGCGCATGAGGGCGGCGGCGGCCCCGCGGCTGCGTCCGTATCGGTCGACGGCCGTCAGCAGTTGGGTCCAACGCGTTGCATCCGTTCCCCGGACGCCGGAGGCGGCCCAACCCCGGACCGGTCCCGCCTGCAGCCGCACGCTTGCCGGGAAGATGTCCTGGCCAGGGGCTGATTGGACTTGGGCGACGCGCTTCAAGCGGTAGCCGGCGTCGAAGACCCCGATTTGAGTGGGACCGACCACGAGGCCGTCCTTCGGGAGGCCGGCGCGAGTGTTCATGGGCACTGGGAGGCAGCCCGTGATGTCTCCGAGACGGACATCATCGAACCAGGCGGTCCCTCCGGCGCGGTAGAGTCCGCACTTGATGTAGAAAAACCGCGCGCCGGGCGCCGGGGTCAGATCGAAATGGACCGTTTTCCATTCCGTCGTACCGCGTACCTGGGCGAAGTCCTTGAATTTCAGTAAGTTGTCATTTTCTTTGTATTGGTAGACGGCCAGGTAGGCGAATCCCGGTCCGGCGACGTTGCGGGTTCGTATGGCGGCTTGAATCCGGTAGTTTCTCCCGGGTTTCACGGGCAGTTGTGCTTCCCATTTGGCTTCCGGCCCGCTTTCCGGCCCGGGACGACTGACTTGGGCGCACCATTCTCCCTCGAGTGCGGAGGATTGTACGATTCGGCACGCCGTGGAGTTGCGTCGCCAGCGGGCGTCCGGTGCGCCGGTGTCCTGCGGCGGTGCGGAGCGCGTTTCCTGCCTCTCGAATCCACCGTCGACCAACAACGAGTTTTCCGGGGCCATGGCCTTGGCGAGTTTTTCGGCCAAGTGGTTTTTTCGGGGACCCATCCGGGCCCGGCTTCACGGTAGTAGAGGGTGCTGAATGCGTACCCGCCGACGGACACGAAATCCCCCCCGCCATGAAGGTATTGGACAAAGGCAGTGCGGGCCGTTCCGGGAAAGTTTTCACCGTAGGGGAGGATGACGAGATCGAAACGTTCGGGGCTCAAGACTGCGGGGTCGGCCAGGGCGTCGGCATCGAGGAACTCGACCGATTCCACGGCCGGCCGCATGATCGCGGCCAGTCGTTCCGGCTTGGTCGCACCGGGCCCGGCGGGGAAGCCCGGTTCGCGGAATACGGCGACTCGTCCGCGTTCGGCCCCGGTGAAAGATCGGGGTCCCATGACTTCCTCCAACTCGGCGGCCCGGGGGCCTCCGACCAGTGTCCAGTTGTCGAATCGGGCCGTTCCTTCAGCATTGAATACTCCGCACCGCAGGGAAATGATCTCGACACCCGGCGCAATTCGAAACGTCCAACTCCGTCGCTGCCAGGGCGCTCCCCGCATGATTTGAACGAAATCGTGAAACGCCGCCAGTTGGCCGTCGCCTCGAAGCTGGTACACAGCGGCGAACGCATACCCGGCAGGTTGCCGAGCGCGGATGTCGGATGCTTCCACATCCACGGCGACGGTGAATGTACCGGACAATCCTTTGGCGAACACGTCTTGACGCGCTCCGCCCGCGCCCCGGACTTCGAGGCACTGCCCGCCGGATTCCCGGGGCACGGTGCGCGCGTTGGCGCCTTCCCAGCCCAAGAGACCGCGATCGAACCCGCCGTTGACAACCAGGGACCGCACCTTGGCGGCGCGCGGTGTGTTCATTGCCAGGATTCCGGCGAGTACGACGAGACTTCGGACCGTTCCCAGGTGCATGTGGCGGACCTCTCTATTGTCGGGGGTCTGCAGCGGCGGGAACGGGA
Source organism: Kiritimatiellota bacterium (assembly GCA_013151865.1). Classification (GTDB taxonomy): domain Bacteria; phylum Verrucomicrobiota; class Lentisphaeria; order Oligosphaerales; family JAADHN01; genus JAADHN01. The sequence continues at coordinate 49,183 of JAADHN010000066.1, read as the reverse complement.
GTTTTCAAGCCGTGCCGACGCGCGCTGCGTTTTCTTCGATGCTTCGGTAACGTCTCCGTGCAGCAGCAGTAGCTGTGCCGCGATCCGGGCGATGCCATCCCAGGGACACGTGCGATTACGCAGGGGGCTGCCTGTGACTATAATCCTTTCTGTTCGAGTTTGACACCGTCGGTCGGGGAGGATGAGCACAGGCGAATCCCCGGCAGTTTCTTGCAAGCCCAGTGAGCCGGCGCTATCGTCCTCTCCGCATCCGTACACGACGGCAATCGGGCCGGAATCCCCTGGGCCCGGAGCAGGAGGCCTGAAATCGATGATCCACGTTTGTATTCGCACGTCCGCCGTGCTTGCGGTCCTGGGCGCTTCGTTCGCGGCGGCGCAGCCCCCGACCTACGCGTCCGGCAACACTTTTTACATCGACGGCGAAGTCGGCGACGACAGAAATGCCGGCACGAGTCCCCGGACAGCCTGGCGCTCCCTGGCCCGCGTGAACGACGCCACCTTCTCGCCGGGCGCCCGAATCCTGCTCAAGGCGGGCACTTCGTACAAGGGCGTTCTGAGGCTCCACGGCTCCGGAGAATCCGGCCGGCCGATCATCGTGGATCGATACGGCGCCGGCCCGAAGCCGAGAATCCTTGCCCCGCTCGGTCAAGGTGCAGTCGTTTTGCTCTACAACGTGGAGTATTGGGAGGTGAGCAACCTGGAACTGACCGGCGGTCGCACGGGCGTGTTTGTCTACCTCAAAGAATTCGGCGTCGGGCATCACCTGCATTTCAAGGACCTCCACATCCACGACATTCGGGGCAATCTGCGGGGCGATGACGGCGGATTCCTGTTGAAGCGCGAGGGGGAGACCACTTGGTTCGATGACTTGTTGATCGAGGGGTGTCGGATCGAGCATGTGGACCGAAACGGGATTCTGCACACCGATTACCCGACGCTTTCGAAAAAACATCACAGCCAAAATGTGGTCATTCGCGGGAACCGACTGTCCGACATCGGCGGCGACGGGATTTTTATCTTGGGATGCGACGGTGCACTCATTGAGCGCAACGTGCTGCGCTACGCACATCAGCGCGTCGGCAGGCAAAAGGGCGAGCGTGCGTGCGCCGGGATCTGGCCCCAGCGCTGCAACAATACCGTCATCCAGTTCAACGAGGTGAGCCATACGGCTGTGGGTGGAAAAACGGTATGGGACAGTGAAGCCTTCGACGACGACATCGGCTGCCGCGGCACCGTTTTCCAGTACAATTACAGTCATGACAACGCCGGCGGCTTTCTGCTCGCATGCGGCGGCGCCCGGGGCACGGTTGTCCGCTACAACATCAGCCAAAACGATGCCGTCGCCACTTTCAGTCTGGAGGGGAACGGGACCGGCAACATCACCATCTACAACAATGTCTTCTATGTGGGGCCGGACATGACCGTCAACATGACGCGGAACACGTTCGGCATTCCCCGCGATGTCCGCTACTTCAACAACATCTTTTACGCCGCCGGCGCCATGACCTACAAATTCGGCTCGGTAGAGGACGCGGTGTTTGCGAACAATCTTTATTTCGGGAACCACCGCGAGCGCCCCGTCGACCGTCACGCTTTGACCGTCGAGCCCCTTCTTGTCAGGCCGGGCGGCGGCGGGAACGGCCGCAACACCGCGGACGTGTACAAACTGCTGCCCGGCTCGCCATGCCGGGGCGCCGGCAGGATTGTGGCCGGGAACGGCGGACGCGACTTTTGGGGGGACCCCGTGCCGGTCGATAAGCGTCCTGCTGTCGGCGCCCACAATCCGTGAGGGGACCGGGGCGACTGTGTATGTCGAGGCCCTGCGCACTCCGGGGAGGAGTACCCGTTGTTGCGGTGCGTTTTCGGGCGAGTGCGTATTATGACGTCCGTCCGGAGTTGTCGCGCGGCCGGGCGTCACTGACGCTCACCGGTTCGAAGATGCGGACGCGGCCCCGAATTCCGCAAGGATGAGAACGGCCCCTTGGAGGGGTGAGGGCGCCAGTTCCAGGTGTAGAACGCCGTTCTCAAGCCGGAATTGGGGGCCGGCATTCTTCCGCGGCGGGTGGGTTTCGGAATATACGAATTGTGTGACGGAGACTGCGCGTCCGGCCAATTCTTCCGCGGACATGGCCAAGTCCAGGCGCTGTGGCGGGGCGCCGGCCTTTTTCGTATGCGTCAGCGCCGCCAGCAGTCGCTGCACGCGTCCGTCCCCCGCTGTCGCGGCCAGTACGTAGAGGCGACCGCCGGGAACATCCCGGCTGCGCTCGAACAGGGGGCGGTCTCCGAGAAACTCCCCGATTCGTTGCACGGCATCCCGTGCCCGGCCTCCAACTTTTTCCCGGTCGATTCCCCACCAGCACAGCCGCACCTGCTGTGCCGAGAGCGCATGGCGCGCCACCCAATCGATGAAGGCCATTCCCCGGCGGACGACGGTGACCGGGCCGCGCCCGCGGCGTCCGTGTTCTTCCGTGATCCACACCGCCCGGACTTTGCCGGAATCGACGTACTCACGCCACAGTTCCTGCATGACATCCGCACCGGCGTCCCGGGCAAAGGGGTAATGGACCGTTATCACATCGACGTATTTCCAAATCGGCTCGCCCGCCAGCGAAGGCGCGGCATCCCCGCGGATGCGGTGGAACAATACCCGGCGCAGCCAGGCGCGGGAGGCTGGATTGTAGCTGTTCGCGACGCTGCCGGCGACCACCGGGACGGCGGTGGGCTCTCCGTACACGTCCTGCGCCACCCGGCGCACGACCTCGATGGCAGGCGCCAACACCTGTTCCGCATAGGCGTCCGCGGTTTCTTTCCGATTAAAATACGGCCAGGGCGAGCCGCCGGTGCGCGCCAGGCGGGCTTTCCAGTGGAAGGGGTCGAAGCCGCCGATCCCATTGACCTCGTTGCCCCATTGCCAGCGGAGCCATCGGCGCGCCGGCGGGAACTTCTCGTGAACGTCTCTGAGCGCCCAGTAAAGCACGTCTTTATCCAGACTCTGGGGCGCACGTGCAGTCCCCGAAAGACGGACGGCGGGCAGGGGACAGATGCCGGTGAGACGGCAGTGGATCAGTTCGGGAACAAGCACCGACATCGACGGGCCGTTTCCCCAGCGGCTGTAACGCCGAAAGTCCGCCAATGAGAAGTACACATTCCGGCCGGTGAACGGACCGGGGCGGGCCGGAACGGATCGGTTCTCCTTCGGGGGAAGCGCAACGTGCGGGCCGCCGTAACCGCGCACCGTTTTCCAGGCCGCCGGCGGATGGTCTGGGGCGGCACGGCTGTAATGGACACCGAAATAGAACGGCCATGGATCGGGCAGGCGTCGCATGGTTCGGAGCCCGGCGTCGATCCGACATACCGAGCCCGCGCCGGGAGCAACGGCGCCGGACGTCAGCGCCAACCCGAGCCGGTTGACGCGCACGTTCGCCCCGCGCGCAAACAACGACGGTCGGATGTGCCCGGACGGGCACCGGACCGGCAGGTCCAGCAGTTTTTCGCCGGACCAGATTACGGTCAAGGCGTTGTTGTCGAATGCGACATCGAATTGTCGGTCCAGTCCGGCGTCTTCGGCCACATACGCAAAGACACGACGACGGTTGCCGACTTGGACCGCCGGTATCCGGGGAAAGAAACGGACGGCGACAGTCCGGTTTTCGGCATCTCTGATTCCATCGAGCTGCAACCCGATTTCGCTGTTCGGTCCGGCCTTCGAGATCGTGACGGCGAATGTGAGAATGCTCCCGGCAAGAAACGGCAGTTCGCGTGCATACCGGATTCGCACCGGCGTTTCGGGCGTTTGCGCGCCTTCCAGGCGGATGGTCCCACCCGGCTCGAAGTGGACTCGTGGCGGCGGAGGGTGTTGGGATTGTGCCCAGTTTTGCGGGGACTCCAGCAGGTTCACGACCTGCGCCGAACTCGCCGCGGCGGATGGCGGCGGCGGGTCAACTGCGTCCGCATCGGTCTGAACGGCAACGGCGACAGCCACCATCGCAACCAATGCCGTGTGTCCTGGGGGGCTCTGGGGCATGCCTCGTTCCCAATTGGGTGAGGGTCCTGTCGGGCTCACGTAGCGTGACTGAGTGCGTCCCTGTTCCTCCGGCGCAGCACACGGCCGCCGTCGAGTCGAGGGCCCCCGGGGGACCGTCTCTCGCGAGGACGGTTCGCGAAGTGCCTACGCCTCAGGCTGGGGGGGCTGCTGCTGCACTGCGGCGCCACTGGAGTCTGCACGGACGCGGGAGGCATCGCCCTCGTCGTCGGCAGCGCCGCCGACGATTCGGTCGCACACCAGTTTCCGGAATTCCGGAGACAGACTGGCGAAGTAGGCGCTGAACCCGGTTACGCGCACCACCAGGTCCGGGTATTTCTCCGGATGCCGGTACGCATCCCGGATCATGCGCTTGCTGAGTACATTGGCGTTGATCAAGGTGCCGCCCTGATCGAAATGTCCGCGGATCAGGGCCTCGACGGCGTGGATGCCGCGTTCGTCTTGGACCAGTCCCGGATCCAGGTCGAGCTGCATGGGGGCCGCGTTCCCGAAACCCGGTTGCACGGCGGCTACGGCGGTCGAGAGGCTGGTGGGTGTTACCGGCCCGCCCTTGCGGACGCCGTTGTCGGGGTTCGCCCCGAAGGAAATGGGCGTCGCGGCATTGCGTCCGTTCGGCGTTGCCCCGGTCACGCGGCCCATGGGAATGGTGCTGGCCCACGAGAACAGGCCCGGGACCATGGGCCAGCCGTCCGGGGTCGGCTTGCGTGTAACCAAGTGGGTGAAAGTCCGACTGATCCGCTCGGCCCAGAAATCGCCCCGCGTGCCGCCCCGGCCGTAAGCCGGCACGCTGCTCAACAACGCCTGCACTTCCGGAGTGTTTTCGAAATCCCGTGCCAGGGCGTCCGCCACCCGGTCCCAGTCCAGGCGTCCCTCGCGTTCGATCCGTTGTTCGAGTGCGGCGAAGGAATCGGCGGTCGTGGCCAGGGCTGCGCCGTCCACGCAGATGGTGTTGTACTCGAGCGCGCCGTGCGAGGCGTCCACGCCTTTTTCCACGGGACCGTGACAGAGCAGATCGAGCACCAGTTCGGGGGCGAACCGATGCTCGAATTCCATGTGCAGATCGATGCCGTCCGCGGCCACGGCCACGGCCTTGTCGAGGTGCCCGACGAACAGTGTCCAGAGACGCGCGACGGCGCGTGTCCCACTGTCGGCCATCATGTCATCGAACGCTGCCAGAAAGACTTTGGCGAAGTTGATCTTGATCACGTCGCTCAATGAATACTCGCGGCCGGGCAGGCAGGTCCAATGGCACCCTACCTGGGCGCGGGTTCGCGCCACTTCGAGCGGCACATTGTTTCGGGCGTATCCCCGGGCGATGTTCTCGATGCCGAAGAAACGGGGGATACCCAGTTTCTCACGGAAAAGCATGGTCACCCCCTTGCGCAGCAGCCCGCGGTCGATGCCCGGGTGCACGCCGACCGATACGTTGGCCGGGACGTGCAGGCGACGGACCGCCTCGAGCAGCAGAAACGAGAGTTCGTTGGTGGCGTCCCCGCCCTGTTCGTCGATTCCGGACACGTGGTAATACTGGGGGTCTGTCAGGTTCAGGCAAGCCAAGTGGAGGATGGCATCCGCCTCCGTGAGACGTCCTGCGGCCATGTCTTGTCGAAAGAACGGCAGGAAATGCCGGTCGATCCGACCGACGGCGCCGCTGCCGTTGTAGATGCGTGCCGCCATTTGGTACCAAGCGGTCCATTGGCAGGCTTCCCGAAACGTTCGCGGCGGGGCCTGGACCAAGCGTTCGTTCAAGGCGACCAGTTCTTCGAGGTTCCGCAGGAGGAACGGGTCGCGTTCGCGTTCGTGCCGGGCGCGGGCCGCGGCCGTGTGCCGGCGAATCCACTGTTGGATGCCGAGAACGGCGTGTTCGAGCCCCTCGTAGAACTCGATATCCGGGGCCGAGTGCGTGGACCGGCAGCGTCGCACTTTCTCGAGCAGGCCGCCGAATCCCAGCTCCAAACCGATCCCGAGGTCGATCCCGAAATGGTGCGCGGCCTGAATGCCGTGGATGATGTTGTACTGCTCGTGATACGGTTTCAGGCGATCGTACGGGGCTGCATCCTCATCCCAGCGCGTCACGGTCCCGCCGAAGACCGTGAAGTACCCGCCGAGCAGCGACGATACCGGGTTGACGTACAACGGGGTCTGTTCCAGGAAGCGCCGGAAGTTCAGTCCGCACAGCCGGGGTCCGATAATCAGGCCGTCGGGTCGGTCGCTCTCGGGTTCAAACCGGAAGGAGCTTTCGAGGGGAATGTTGCCCCAGTCATCGTTGTCCCGCGGCCCGGCCCGGCGCTTGATGGCTGTATATCGGTCCTTGATTCGGCGCAGCTCGGCCAAACGCACGTCGAGATCAGTGAAATCCAGCCCCGAAGCGATTTCCGGGCTGACGGTTTCGGATGGCCTGTTCATGGTGTTTGCGTCTCAGCTTGAACGAGCAGCCCCTGGTACCCGGCGGGAATCACCGCCACGCCGTTGTGCTCGACAGCGAGCCCCGGATTGCCGTCGAGTCGGTATTTCGCCAGCAGTTTCGGTTTTGTGATGTCGGAGATGTCCATAACGGTTACCGTTCCCCGGGGCCGGTTGGACACGTAGAGGGTGTTTCCGAATATGCTGGGCTTGCCTCCCGACAGTCCAGCCTGGCCCGTACCGAACTTCGGCAGCTCCGCCAGCGGGCGCTTCTCCGTCCGCTTCAACAGGAAGTATCGCCCGTCGTTCAGTGTGCAGAGCGCTTCCGTCCCATTTTCCAAGAGCGCCAGCCCATTGGCCGCTCCGACGCGTTCAGGGTAGTTGTCCCCGGATCGCATCGGGCCGTTTTCCCCGCGGAGATCGTACCAGTGGAACCCGCTCACATGCCAAAAGCAGCAGGCGTAGCGATTTTCGTACAAGCCCTCCATGATCTGGTACCCGTAGAGCAAGCCGGGCTGGGAATCCCGCAGGACCCGGACCGGGCGGCGTGGGTCCGAAACGTCGACGATTTCGAACCAGGAGCCGCCCGCCTGAACGAGTGCGTATCGACCCGGAGCGGGAACCACCACCTGTCGGATGGACCTGCCGCGCGAACGGTATCGCCCGATACGCTCGAGGACGCCGCCCGGACCAAGCCGGCAGATCGACAGCCCGCCCTTCCCCTCGGCGACGTACGCCCGACTGCCGTACACTTTGACGTCACAGGCAAAACCGTCCGTCGGAAAGACGTGCAGTCTCGTGATCTTCGGCCAGAGCTGCACGGTGTGGACACCGGCGCTGCCGGCGGCGACAAGGGCAGTGTCTCCTGCGAACGTCACGGCCCAAACCTGCCCTTTCGGGCGATAAACTCGGAACCCGGTCGGTGCATCGGGCTGCGGCGGCCGAATGCCCGGTGGGTCGGGGTCCGCGATTTCCACAGGCCGGGCCAGACCGGGCGCGGCCAACACGTGGAGGTCCGACCAGGCTCCGGCCACGTAGACGTAGCCGTCGGTCACCGCAAAACCGCCGACCGGACTGTGGGCGTTTCGGCTCTTGACAAAAGGCAATTGCTTATGTGCCGCGAAGCGCGGCCTCGCCGGGTCCCCGACATCCAGAATGAAGAACCCGTTGTAGGTGTCCCCCAGGTAGGCGTAACGGCCGCTGACCGCCACGTCCCACATATCCATGCCTATGCGGTAGAAACGCGGCGTCTTGATCCGCGAAACGCGTGCGGGCTTCGACGGATCGCTCACGTCGAAGATCTCCAATCCGTGTCCGCCGCCGAAACAAGGGTCGGATTCGTTCCGTTTTTTCATTCCTGCCGCATGATGCCCCGTACTGACAAAACAGTACTTTCCCTGCACCCACACTCCGTCGCCATACCCGTCCAACGACGTTTTGGAGAGCACCTGCGGCCGGCGCGGATCGCGAATGTCGCAAACGACCAATTTGCGGGCGGCCCAGACTCCGACATACGCGATGCCGTTCCGGGCTACGACCGACTGCGCCTCCCCGGTGCGCACCGTACCGAGGTGGAGGGGTTTTTTCGGATTGCTCACGTCCACGAGTTGCACCCCGTAGGTGCGCTGCGCCACGAGCGCGATCTTGCCGGTGATCCAGATGCCGGTGGCCATTTCGATCGTGTCAAAGTGTGAGAGCAGCTTCGGAGTCTGCGGCACGCCGACGTCGACCAGAAACAGGCCGTCGGATCGGGCGGTGATGTATGCCACACGGTCCTTGACCTCGATTTGGCGCGTATTTCCCAGGTTGCCCAGCGAACCGAGACGTACCGGGGAAGCCGGCCGGCTGATGTCCCATACGGTCAATTTCCCGCCGCCGATTACAAACAAGACATTGCCGGCGACCGCGGCGTCCATGCAGCCTTTCAGCCCCAGTCTGGCCACTTCGGCGAGTTCTCGACCGTACCGGTCCGAAGGCCGGCCGGCTTGCCCCCGGTCTCTGTCCGCCGAATAGGCCGCCATCGTTCCAATCCATACTGTGGTCGCCCATGCCGCCCCGCACAGGCCATGTCGTGAAATGTTGTTCCGGGACTTGAACATGGTGCGTTCGGCGCCTCTCTGCCTCGTTTCGCTGCCGGGTCACCGGTTGCAGGCGGTCCGCAAAACCTCGAGGTTCGCCGCCAATACGTCCCTCTTCGGGCCGAGCGCCGGTTTCATGAGTTCCAGGCTCACCGCTCCGTCGTAGCCGGCGTCGCGCAGGCGGCCGGCGACAGCTTCGGCCGGGAATTGCGCTTCCGGCTCACAGCCCGGAATTCCCTTGACCTTGACATGGACGTGAACCGCTCGCGGCAGCAGTCGCGCGAACGCATCGAGGGTGAAGCGGCGTTCCGCCGGCGTCAGGTTCGGGTATTGCCGGGGGAAGACGTTGTCCGTGTCCGGCACTGTGCCGATCCCGGCCAAGTCCGGGTGGGCCAAAAGCGTCAAGATATCCTCGATTTCCTGGCCGGGCGGGTCCAGGTTTGCGTTCTTCGTCAGGTAGATCCGGTGGTTCTCGACGCCGATGCGGACACCCCTCCGTTCTGCGAACTCCGCACATTCTTTCAGCGCGGCATGGTCACGCGCCAGTTGGGCCGGACGTTGCTCCGGCGCATCGAATCCGCCCAGGAAAACGGCGACGACCGGACAAGCCAGTTCCGCGGCGCACAGGGCCCAGAGTTCCATCGTGGCGATCTCGGTGCGGTACTCCGGCCAGGGGGCGCCGAGCCGCAGGTTGCGCGCATCCACGGCACAGATACTCACCCCGTGGGCCTCGGCGTGGTTGCGGAGTTCGCGAAGAGCAGAACGGTCCACGGATGGGAGATGATAGCCCATGACCTCGACCGCGTCGAATCCGAGCCCGGCGATTTCTGCGACCACGCTTGGCAGGTCCTGCGTCCCGTTCTCGATTTCCTCGGTAAAATTCCAGGTACTGCAGGCAAACGTCATGACGGCCAGTTCCGGTTGTTTACCATTTCGAGTCGTCCGGTGGCGGCGGACCGGACCCCGGCATCGAGAATGGCAAGTGCATCGAGATTCAGAGGGATGTCCACCAGGGGATTCAGAGGTTCTCCAGTCGCGAGACGATGCAGGACCTCCTCGGCGATATCGGTTCGACCCTGGGGAAGCGGGGGCGGCTCGACGATTTCCGCGCCACGGCCCCGTTCCAGCCGGACCACGGGCTTGCCGTCCTGCCGGTCCGCCACGAGCGTGCCTTCTGTGCCGTATATAATCGGACCGGTCGGCACGCCGTGATGCCGGGTTGTCCAAGTGCCTTCGTAAAGTCCGATGGCGCCGGGAAACCGCACGATCATAACCGCGTTGTCGTCCGCTTCTCCCCAATGACTGTCGAGGTTCGCTTTGAGTGCCACGGCCGCTTGGGCCTGTTCGCCGACCAGCCAGCGACTCAGCATGGCCCCGTAGCAGCAGAAATCGATGAGGGCCCCGCCGCCGGCCTCGGTCCGATGCCACCAGGACGCGGCGCGCTCCGGGTCCGTCAGTCTTCCCTCGACTTTGCCCCCGCCGCCCGTGTGCGCCGCCCCGGGTCCCAGCGGTCCGGTGTGCCCCGCCCGGTACTTCACCTGCAGGATGCGTCCGATGGCGCTCGCGTCGATCAGGCGTTTGAGTTCGTGCATTTGCGGGGACCACGCGATCGGCCAGTTCACCGCCAAAGTCGTCCCGGCGGCTTCCGCGGCCCGTATCATACGCAATCCATGGGCGAGATTCATGGCCATGGGTTTTTCGACGCAGACGTGAGTCCCGGCCGCGGCACATGTCTCGACGATGTCCGGATGGAATACGTTTTCGCTGCACACGATGACCACATCCGGTTTGCCTTCGGCCAGCAACGCCTCGACGGAATCGAACTCGGGCGCGATGCCGAACTCGCTCATCACGTGTTGCTTGTTCCACGCCCGCGTGTAGCGCACCGTGGACTTCTCGGGCACCAGCGGCACAGTGTCGGCACACCCCGCCCACTCGGTGTTCGGATGGCGGGCGAACATTTCGGCCACGTGGTTGACGTGCATGTGGGCGAACCCGACGACTCCGATTCTTGTTTTATTGGACATGCGGTTTCCTCCTTGTCTTGGTCGGAAGGCCTCAACTCATGGAGTTCGGCGCTGTGCTCCCGCCGTGGGGCGCCGAGTTCTTTCGCACCGCTGCGGAGCGCGTACAACGCGCTCCGCAGCAGAAGGCTCGCGAATGACTCAGTCCGATACCATACCCGCTCGACTTCGTTCAATCAGCCTTACAGGAAGCTGCAGACCCCGTTAACTGCGAGAAAATTACCGGAGACCTGGCTGTTTGCGGAGTCCGCAAAAAACAGCACTGCACGGGCAATGTCCGCGGGTTGCTGAATGCGGGACTTGTCCATGGTCTCGTAGTTTTTGCCCTCTTCCTTCCAGGCGCGCATTTGCAGCGGTGTCGCCACGACCCCCGGAAGAACGGCATTGACGCGGACGCCGAGCGGCCGGAATTCGGCCGCCATCTGCTTGGTGAGCATCAGGACCCCGGCTTTGGCCGCCGTGTAGGCCGCCAGACGCGGGTACCCGGCGATGGAGCACTGGGAACCGGTGTTGACGATGCAGCCGCGGACGGCTTTCAGATGCGGAAGCGCGGCTTTGGTGACAAGGAACACCGAATCGAGGTCCACCGCCAGCACGTGATGCCAGAGTTCGGGCGTCATTTCCTCGACAGAGGCGCGCGGGGCGATCCCGGCATTGTTGAAAAGTACGTCGATTCGGCGGAGCCGGGCGACCACCCGGTCGATCATAAGGGAGACGCACGTCCAGTCGGAGACATCGCATTGGAACGTCTCTGCGGTCCCTCCCGCGCTGCGGATTGCGTCGGCCACATGTTCGGCGGCTTCGGCGTCGATATCGACCACGGCGACAGCCGCGCCTTCCGCCGCGAACATGCAGCTCGTTTCGGCCCCGATACCCGAGCCGCCGCCGGTGATCAGCGCCACTTTGCCGCTGAAGCGTTGCGTCATCATCGGTCTCCTTGTTCCGTCATGTTTCGGTTGCGATTGTACGCCGACCGGCCCCGTCTGTCGGGGGGTCGTTCCAATTCACGTCCGGGTATGCTGCTGCATCCACTCGATGTTTTCTCGGACTCTGTCGCGCTCGAATTGCATCCGGGATTCCGGCGTCATCTGCGCGAGTTCGTCCTGCGAAGGTTTTAGGGGCAGGGCCGTCACCGATCGGATGTGGCGGAGAACGGCGGCCACATGGGCCGCCGTGCGGTCGCCGAAGGCCATCAGGTATTCGGGCGCCAGCCACGGGAGGCTGCAATGCCAGCCGTTGATCAGTTCGAGGCAGAACGACATCTCAGGCGGGGCATGGACATTCAAGAATTCGAGGATGTCGCCGACCCGAATGCTCCCGGTTCCGAGTGGGACCATGGTCAGGTCGAACCCCTGGGGTGTTTCGTCCACGCGGAAATCCTTGATGTGGGTGGCCACCGCGTACGGGGCCAGTCTCCGCGCGGCTTCGAGCGGGTCGTCGAGCGTCGCGACAGGGTTGCCGATATCGAGCAGCACGCCGATGCATGGGGAGTCCACCCGTTCGACGATGCCGGCGATTTCGTCCACGGTGAAGTCGAAGTGCGGTTCAACGCCGACTTTCACCCCGTGTCGTTCCGCGATCGGTGCGAGTTCGCGGAGGCGAATCTCTGCGTTCTCGATGTACTGGATCCATTCCGCATACGACGCGATGGCGCCCGGTCGGGTCTTGAATCCGAACGTGCACCCCATGGCTTTCACCCCGAGTTCGGCGGCCCGTTCGATGCTATGGGGAAAGTCGCGCCTGCGGGCGTCCCCGCCGAGCAGTTCCAGGTCCAATCCCAAGCGCGCGACGCGCGATGCCAGGGCGCTCGCGCCCCGAGTATCAAGGGCGTCGACAGCCGAGCTTCGGAGCTGAATCACCTGTGCTCCGCTTTCCGCCGTGGATTCGAGCAGTTCATCCAAAGTCATCCGCCGTCCCGGTCGGTCTCCAAGGTCCCAAAGCGCGAGGGAGTACTGGAAACTGTAGGACGCTGTCCCAAATCGTCTTGTCATCGGTAGACACCTTTCCGTTCCCTGTTCGCCGCCGCTCGTTCGCCGCAAATCGTGCAGGCGATCACCGTCCCACGGGGTCATGCGGTCAACTGCGTGGCGCGAAAAACCGAGGCTCTGCGGACGCCGGTCCCGCTCCGTTCGGCTCACTCACAGCCGCCCGGCGGTCGCGGTGGATTCCCCGCGTGCCGGCGGTTTTCGGCAAGAAGCACGTGCAGCGTTAGTCCGGAGCGAGCCTTCCGGCCCCTCTTCGCGGCATCGTCCGGACAATTCGGAGGCGGGGTGTATTATATCATGCAAAGCCCCCTCGCAAAGTTGGTGTGACCTGAGGGACGGTCTTTCACGGCGTCGCCCGTTTCGGTTGGCGGGATTCGGCGTCGCGCGGCGTCCATGGGTTGTGCCCGGTCGGGAACGGGGGGTGGTTGTGCGGCACGGGCGGCAATTGTGGGCATTTCGAATGCGGTCCTCGGCGTCAGGCCTTGCGGCCGGGCAGGGAAGGAGAATGAAAAAATGAACCACGTGTACGGGCCCTACATCGACAGCGAGGACAAACTGGAGAATGCGGTTCGCGCTTTTCAGGTCAGTCGTTTGGTTCTGACGGCAGTCGAGTTAGGCGTGTTTCCGGCCGTGGGCGAGAACGGGGCTGACGCCGGCACGGTCACCGAGCGTCTCGGGACGGACGCGCGGGCTACGGCCATGCTGCTGAATGCACTGGTCGCCATCGGGTTGCTGGCCAAGGACGGCGCGTTTTTCCGTTGCACCCCACTTTCGGCCGAGATGCTCTGTCGTGTCGCGCCTTGTTTCGTGCTGCCGATGCTGGAGCACATGGGGCACCTTTGGGAGAGCTGGTCTCATCTCACTGAAATCGTGCGCGGAGGCAGTCTGCCGGTCCGCATTGAGGAGCCTGCGTGCCGCGAGGATCAGGTTGAGAGTTTCATTGGGGCCATGCATCATTTCGGTCTTCGGCAGCAGGGCCCGTTCGTTCAGGCGATCGACTGGACGGGTGTCCGGCATGTGCTGGATCTGGGCGGCGGTTCCGGGGTTTATGCGATTTCTTTCTGCAGGGCCGCCCCGTGTTTGACGGCCACCGTTTTCGACCGCGCCTCTGTGGTCCGTCTCGCCCGACGGTACATCGAGGAAGCGGGATTGACTGCAAGAATACGGGTGCTTGCCGGTGATATGCTTGCCGACGATATCGGGTCCGGGTACGACTTGGTTTGGCTCTCGAACGTCATTCACAGCATGGCCCGGGAGGACGTTGCCGTGCTCTTCCGCAAGGTCGCCGGAGCACTGAACCCCGGAGGCCGGTTCGTGGTCCGGGACTTTGTTCTCGAAGATGATCGGACTCGTCCGGCGCCGGGCGCGGTATTTGCCTTGAACATGTTGGTGAATACGCCTGCGGGGCGTTGCTACACTCGGAGTGAGCTGGCCGAATTGCTGAAGGCGGCGGGGTTGGTGGACCCGTGCCTGCAGACGGTGGAGGCCGACACCGCGACCCGCCTGATGATCGCGCACAAGTCTTGACGCCCCCGGGCGCCTGAAACAAGGATGATGGGGGAGCGCCGGCCGGCAATAACTTTTCGGCGCGTGCGTTTATCGGGCGATAGTGCGGAGAGATGCGAGTTCTGCTTGTGCGTCCGGCGCCCCGGGCGCGTCACGTGGTGGTGGGGCGGTATTTGGCGACGAGCGGGGAAAAGAGACGATGATTCACCGGCGACATTCGAGACTTGTCGGCATGGTCGCGGCACTTGTGTTGTTCGCGAGCGGTGCACGGGCCCAACCGGCGGACCGCTCGGAAGGGTTCATTCGTCGATTTGACCGCGACGGCGACGGCAAGTTGGCGCGCGGAGAAATGCCCGTGCGGCTGCGTCGTTTTTTCGGTCGGGTGGATGCCGACGGCGACGGGTTCATCACGGCCGAGGAAGACCGCGTCTTCCGGGCGAGACGGAACCGGCATCTTGGAGGCCCTGGTCAAAAGACGGACGGAAGCTTCGAACGGCTCGACCGGAACGGCGACGGCAAACTGAGCAAAGAGGAGTTGCCGCCCCAAGTGCGGGCGCATTTTGCCGAACTCGACCGGAACGGCGACGGAGTCGTCACTCCGGACGAGGAACAGGCGTTCCGGCGGACCGCTGTCCGCCGTCGAAATCCCCGCCGGCGCCGACAGCCGCCCAAGGTCCCGCCCACTTACCTGGACGTGGCCTACGGCGCACACGAGAAACAGCGATTCGACATTTGGACCGTCAAGGGGCCCAAACCGGCTCCTTTGGTTCTTTTCATTCACGGCGGCGGGTTCCGCGGGGGGGACAAGCGCGGTGTGAACGGACCTCTCGTTGACAGGCTCCTCGCCGCGGGTATTGCCGTGGCATCCCTGAACTACCGTCTGACCGATGTGGGGCCTTTTCCCATGCAAATGCGGGATTGTGCCCGGGCCCTGCAGTTCATTCGTTTCAATGCGGAGAGGTACCACATCGATCCCAAGCGGGTCGGCGCCACCGGCGGCTCGGCGGGCGCCGGCATTTCCGAATGGCTGGCCTTTCACGACGATCTTGCCGAGCCCGAGAGCAAGGATGCCGTGGCCCGGCAATCCACTCGCCTGACATGCATCGCCCCGTTCGCGGCCCAAACGACCTACGATCCACGCGTTATTCAGGAGCTGTTCAATACGGACCGGGTCGATGGGGCCTTGATTTCCTTTTTCGGCATGAAATCCGCCGCGGACGTGAAAGACCCCAAGTTTTGGCCTCTGTTCGAGGAGGCGTCCCCCCTGCACCACTTGACTGCTGACGATCCCCCCGTGTACGTCTATTACAGTCAGCCGAACACGGAGCTGCCTCCGAATTCTTCCGGGCGACAGTATATTCACCACCCCAGGTTCGGGTTCATGCTCAAGAAGCGAATGGACGCCCTCGGGATTCCATGCATTCTTCGTCTGAAAGAAGATACCCCCCGGTTTCCCGTGGATGAAATCGCGGCTTTTTTCAAGCGATACCTACGGCCGGGGGCACCCTGATTCGGCCGATACCGATACGTCAAGTTGCCTGTTCGGCATGGCGCCAGCACATCGGCCCCGGTTCATTGCGGGGCTGTTCGAGGGGATTATGTTCTCTTGGCGGTTCTGCAGGAGAGAGCGACTCGGGAGATGCACGGAGGAGCGATCCGATGAGAGCTGTTGAACTGCTGCCGGCGGCGGGGTTGTTGGGCGCGCTGGTTTTCACGGGCGGGGCTGTCGGGGGGGCGGAACGGGCGGCGACCGGTGCGGTCGAGGCATCTGCGGTCGACGTGCGCGCTCTGGGCGCAAAAGGCGACGGAAAGGCAGACGACACCGCGGCTTTTCTTGCGGCGATTTCCCGAGCCCATTCCGGCGACGGCGTCGTGCTCGTGCCCCGGGGTCGATACCGGATTTCCCGGCCGCTCCGGCTCGACAAGGTGGCGTTGAATGGGTCCGGAGTTCGGGCCTGGCCCGCGGATGTCGACGCATTACCGGCCCTTATTCCGACGCACCGCGACGGTCCGGCGATCATTCTCGGGGCCGGCGGTGCACTCAGCGGTCTCGGCATCACCTACCACTGGGACGAGGAGCCGGACGAGGGTCCCCCTGCCGTGTTGATTTCGGGGATCGGTGCAACGATTCGGGACCTTCGTATCCGCTACGCATGGGATGGGATCCTAACGGACGGCGAACACAACGTGGGCCGCGTGAATATCGCGAATGTATTCATGGTCTCGATTCGCAATGTGGGCATTCGGATCACGGGCACATGGGATGTTCCGCGCCTGTGCAACATCGAGGTTTGGAATGCGGGCCCTGTTCCCCGGGGTCTCCGGGCGGGGACCGGTTTCCTGCTGGGCAAGAATGACTTGGTTCGCATGACTGACTGTTTTGCGTTCGGTATGCATTGGGGTTTCCGGTTCGAGGACAGGATCGAGGGTTGCAAGATCGAGGGCGGGACGTGGGGGGTGCTCAATGGGTGCGCCACGGATTTTTGCGCCATCGGCATGTCGGTGAAGGGCGGACACACGGTATCGGTCAGCGGCGGGAGTTTCTGGAATCACCAGGAGAGTCTCGTGGTGGAGGGGGGCGACGCCCGGGTCAGGGTAACCGGCAGTGAACTCAAGTCGAACGGGGCCCCGGTCGTGCGAGTGCGTTCCTGCGATCATGCCGTGCTCACCGGGTGCAGCCTGCTTCGCCCCATGAAGACGTTCGACGCCCCGGCGGTGTTGCTCGAAGGGGGCCGAGTCGTTCTCGGGACGAATCATATCGAATCGTACGGCCCGGGTGTCGTGATCGAGTCGGGTGTACGCTCGGCGGCGGTCACCGGCAACATGATCGACTCACACGGGCATGCGGCGGTCGTGGACCGGCGCGGTCCGCAAAGTACGATTGTGATCGAATCGAACGCAGTCACTCTCTCCTCGAAAAAAACGGCGGACGAAGAAGCCCCGTGAGCATCGACGGCATTTCGAGAGCCGAGTTCCCGAGGTGAACGGCGCGGACGGAGGGGAAGGCCCGGGACCTCTCCCGCTTCCCGGCCCGTCCGTCCGGATCTCCCGCACCCGGAGGGACGGCCTTCCCGGAGGGGGGCGGTGCGCTCAGACCATCCCCGCGGTCCCGGGGACCGTTCCCGGTCCGACACGCGGCGCGGTGAAGGTCACGCTGAAACGGCTGCCGCGGCCCGGGCGGCTCTCGACCGAAATACTTCCGCCCATGCCCTCCACGAGGCGACGTGTTATGGCCAGGCCCAGCCCCGTCCCCCCGTACTCGCGCGTCGAGCTGGCGTCCACTTGGCGAAACGGCTCGAAGATGATCTCGTGAAACTCCGCCGGGATGCCGATGCCGGTGTCGGTCACGGAGATTTCGAGGGTCACCGTGGTGTCGGTTTGTCGGACGGTGCGGCCACGGACGAGGACTTCGCCGTTTTCCGGTGTGAACTTGATGCCGTTGGAAACGAGGTTCCCGAGCGCCTGTTTCAGCCGCAGTGCATCCCCGAGGATTTCCGTCGGCAGCGAGCCCGGGTCGGCATGAAAACGGATCCCTTTCTGTTCCGCGACCGGACGAAACAACCGCCAGACGTCGTCGATAACCGCCCCTGGGTTGAAAGGACTATTGGTCAGTTCAACGATTCCGTCGGCATCCATTTTTGCAAAGTCCAGCACATTGTTCACCAGTTCGAGGAGCGTATCGGCGCTCTCACGAATCAGTCGAATGTACTCTTCCTGGTCTTTGGGCAGTTCCATTTCGGCCATCAGTTCCGCGAACCCGACGATGGCGTTCAGCGGTGTGCGGATTTCATGGGACATATTGGCCAGGAATTCCCCTTTCAGTCGGTTGGCTTCCTCGGCTCGCTCTTTGGCGCGCCGGAGATCCACTGTTTGGTCCGCAACCATCTGTTCGAGCTTGCCGCCGTAGGCGCGAAGATGGGCGTTGGCCGATGTCAGCAGGCGACTCAACCGGGCTTCATTCCGGACCATACGGGCGGCGAGCAAGACGACCAGCAGCAGGAAAACGATTGTCGCCAGGCTGACGCTCCATAGGCCCATGATCAGAATATTACGCGGGAACCGGGGGGCGGCCGAAGCGGTGATCCGCCAACCCAGGCCTCGGACCGTTGCCGTGGCGGCGTTGGCGCCGGTTCTGGGGCGTCGTCCCAAGACGGGCCTGCCCCGCTCGTCCAGTAGTTGCAGTTCCGCGCGCCACTGAGCCGAGAGGTCGCCGCAGGCCCTGTCCAGGGCTTTGATCGAAACGAGCGCCACAGCCACCACTCGTTTGGTTTCAGGTCCGACGGCAGTGGTTGCCACCAAGACGGCACGCGGCGGGATTGAATCGTCTGCGACCAGGAGAGTTCGGAACCCGGGGGCGCGCCGCAGGCAGGTGCGTACGGCGGAGAGTACGGTTGGTGGGACTTCGGCGCCGTCGGGCCAGGCGGCCGCCGGCGCGCCGGGGCCTTTCTCCGCGAACAGGAACAGGGCGCGGTAGAGCGGTTTTCCGGCAGCGTCGACGCTTTGCCCAAGGCGGCGGAGTGCGTCCCGGCTGTCGCGTGCCACGGCAGCCTGTTGCAGGTCCTTGGCACAAGTTTGCACGAAAAGGGAGAGCGTGGTGGAAGCTTGCTCCGCCAAACGTTCCAGGGCCTTCGTACATTCTTCGGCGCTGCCGAGAGTGGCCCGTTGCGAAAGAATGGGCTGCAGAACGGTGAGCACGAGGATGACAACGAGGAACACCGTCCCCAGTCCGACGCTCCAGATCGAAACGGCCCGCTTGCGCTTCGCGGGCGGCCGTTGCATGATCAGGGTCTTGTCGCCCGGTTGCTGCTCCATCCCGCCAGACTCCTTGCCGTCCGCTCCCTCTCGAGTGGAGGGCGCCGATAGGGGGGCTGAAGAGGAAGGGGCCCTTCCCTGAACCGTGCGCCGGCAATGATCGGAGCCGTTTGCCGGGCCTCGCGGCGCCGCGCATTCTTTTCGGACGGGCTTTTTGCTGACTGTCCCGGTACGATCCGGAGCGTGGGCGAACTGGCTCGGTCTGCAAGTGTGCCCGGACACCCCGGAGAAACGTTGGAACATACAAGTTCCGGAGCGAGTATGCAATGGGCGTCTCTCAAAGCGGTGCACCCCCTCAGTCTCGTGGGGACTGAACGGCGCTATCGTTGTCGGGGCGCAATCGCGCAGTACCGGTCCATACCGAGTCGTTTTACCCCCTCGTCGCAACTGACCGTTAACAAAGCGGCCTGTCCCGTCGCTTTGGTGCGTGCGGCGAGAACTCAGCCGGTCCAAATAGACCCGAGCGACCCTGGGGTGCGTGCGGCGCTCCCGGGTTCCGGGCAGTATTGTACGGCGGATTCATCGGGTCTGCTCGATTGTGCGGCCCCGTTTTCCTTCCGTGGCCGTGCCCTTGAAGCGAACCGGCGTGCGAGAGCGGAATCGAAGTATTGTCTCGCCGGATCGGGTCGAGCACGGCAGAGCACGGGAACGGCGTCAAGGATGGGCGTTCGACTCGGCAAGCCTCTGAAATGAAACCGCCGCGTTCAGGATTCCGGAATGCGTCGGCCGAAGGGCAAGGCCGCGCAAGCCGGAGATTCACGATGGGCCGGGTCGCCGGACCGGAGCGGCGCGCATTCGGACGGTTTGCCGGAAGACAGGATCGAATGTGCCTGGCTCTCGCCCGGCCGAGAGCGGAGAGAATGCGGGAGACGTGCCAGTGCGTCGGATTGCCTCGAAGAGCGGCGGCGGTCCCGGGCCGGAGCTTGGGCATGCATGGACGCGATACCGGGACCAGTACCGGGATTGCCGTCTGTGCCCGCGTGCCTGCGGGGTCGACCGGATCGCCGGTCGACGAGGGGTTTGCGGGGAAACCGCCGTGTGTCGGATTGGGGCGGTTTGTCCGCATTTTGGCGAAGAGCCGTCCATCTCCGGTCGCTGTGGGTCGGGGACGGTTTTTCTTGCCGGTTGTTCGACCCGTTGTTTTTTCTGCCAGAATTATCGCATTTCCCGCGAAGGGCAGGGCCGGTCGGTTTCTCCCGAAGAGCTGTTGGCCGCCGTGGAGGAGCTGGTCCGGAAGTCGGTCCACAACCTGAACTTGGTCACACCGGACCATTTCTGGCCGCACATGAAATGGCTTTGCGAGCGAATTCGGGCCCGGGGGTTTTCGTTGCCTTTTGTCTTCAACTGCTCGGGGTACATGGCGGAGTGTGTTGTCCGGCAAGCGGTCGAGATCATCGACATCTTCTTGCCCGACGTCAAGTTCATGGATCCGGTGTTGGCCGCTCGCTGCATGGGCGACTCGCGGTATCCGGAGTTGGCCTTGGCGGCGTTGCGTCGCATGGTGGGGGCCGTGGGTTTTCTCCGCCCATGGCGCCCGGACGGGCGCCGGACGGGGCGGCGCGGGGTGCTGGTGCGGCATTTGGTGTTGCCGGACCATGTGGACAACAGCCTTCTTGTCCTGCGCCGCCTGCACGAGGAGTTCGGCCCGGGCCTGCCGCTTTCGGTCATGAGCCAATACCATCCGACGCCGGAATGTCGGCGGCGGGGCCTGCTGAACCGTCGTCTGGCGGCGAGCGAGTATGAGCGAGTGGTGGCGGAGGTGGAAGAACTGGGTTTCGAGAAGGTCTACATTCAGCCGGACTTCGGCGACCCGGACTATCGACCCGATTTTGATGCGTCGGACCCTTTTCCGGCTCCTCGGAGTACGTCGTGACCGTCTCGGAACCATCTCGAGCGCGGGCGTCTCCGCCCGTTCGTTTCGAGAGTCGCCGAAAAGCCCTGAATTCGACTGCCCGTTGAGCTTCGGCGCAGCGCGATCAGGCTTCTTATCCCGCATCGGTCGGCCCGGTCCACGCAACAAGGACCGGACAGTCCGGCCTCAGACGCCGTGCCGGTCGGAGGGGCCCGATCATCAATGGTCATAGAGCTTGAACCGGTTCCAGACTCCTTCGCATTTCCGGCGGAGCGCATCGTCGGCATCGGGACTGTCATAGGCCAGTTTCACGCACCGCTTGCCTTTGGTCAGGTCTTTTGGGACGCCTTCGCCTCGGCAGTATGCCAAGCCCAGGGCGAGTTGAGCGGCAGGTTCACCCTGTTCCGCCGCCCGTGCATACAGTTTTACTGCCTTGCGCAGGTTGCGCTTCACCATGCGTCCGTCGCGAAAGAGGTTCCCCAGTTCGAAAAGGGCCCGCGGATTGTTGCGGTCGGCGGCTTTTTTGAGGAGTTCGAGGAACTTTGCGGGATCCTTTGGGACGCCTTGCCCGTCCCGATACATCAATGCCAGGTTGAATTGGGCCATGTCGTTGCCCTGCTTCGCCGCCTTGGCGTACCACTGCGCGGCCGCCTTGTAATCCGGCAGGGTCCCTTGTCCCTCGTAGGACATGACCCCGAGCATACACTGGGCCACGGGGGCGCCCGCTTTGGCGGCGCGCAAGTATGCCCGGAAGGCCTTGCGTAGATCCTGTTCCACGCCCAGGCCCTCGTAATACATTTGGCCGACGCGACATTGGGCGAAGAGATCCTCCTGCTGAGCCAGGGCTTGGTAGAGATCGAATGCCTTCTTGTACTGCTTTTGCCGGAAGAGGGTGTCGGCTTCCTGCAAGAGGCGCCCGGCGGCCACGGTGCCGGGGGCGAGTCGGTCGCTATTCGGGGTTTGAGCCGTGACGAATCCCTGCAGCAGGCCGGCCAGGATGAGGGTGGAGATGGCTCGGAATCGATCCATGTAGACCTCCCGGGGTTTGTATTACGCCGGTCGCTCCCAATGGGGCTTGTTGGCGTAGACCCATTCATAATAGTCGCGCTGTTTCAGTTTGGTCGCGGCCTCGCGGTCCAGGACGAACGTGGCCCGCCGATGGAGCTGGAGGGCCGACGCGGTGACCATCGAAGTGAGCGGTCCCTCGATGGCGGCGGCGGTCACTTCCGCTTTTTCGGCTCCGGTCACCAGCATGAGACAGCGGCCGGATTCGAGGATGGTCCCCACTCCCATGGTGAGGACGTGCCGGGGGACATTGCGTTCTCCGCCGAAAAGAGGGGCGTTTTGGCGGAGCGTCTCGGGGGTAAGCGTTTTGATCCGTGTCCGGGACGCGAACGACGAGGTTGGTTCGTTGAATCCGATGTGGCCGGATCGACCGATGCCCAACACCTGCAGGTCGATCCCGCCGCAGTCCGCGATTTCCTGCTCGAACGCCGCACATTCCGCGTTTGCGTCCACGGCCAGGCCGTTCAATACGCGCGTGTTGCGGCGGTCGATGTTGATCAGGTCGAACAAGGTGCGGTCCATAAATGCCCGGTACGACTGCGGATGTTCGGGGGGAATATTGACGTACTCATCCAGATTGAAGGTCCTTGCCAGGGAGAAATCCAAACCGTCCTCACGATGAAACCGGACCAGGTGAGCGTAGACCGGTTCCATGGTGCGTCCCGTGGCCAAGCCGAGCACGATGTGCGGCTTGCGTCGCACCATGTCGGCGATGGTCTTGGCCACAAACAGGGCTGCGGCTTCACGGCTGTCGCGTATGACCACTTCCATGTCGGTCGGTCCTTCCGAAACGAGACTTCACGTCGGCTCCGATCCCTAAGGACGCGCGCGGGCATTCGGGACAATGACTTGCCCTCGATGGACGGCACGCGGCGACAGGCCCGCCGCACCGGTGGTTCGCCTCCCCCGTCCGAGGCGCACCGGACCGTATTCTCATCCCTCCGGGCCCCTGGTCTGCCGTCGCGGATCTCCCGTCTGCCCGGTTGCCCGTCGAGGCCCCGGGGTGTATACTGTGGGACTTCCGCAGTCCGCTTGGCGCCGCATCAATACTCTACAGGATCAAACAACAGGAGAAAAGTGGAAATGGCAGTCTCGCAGGTCGGATTCTATGGGCATGTTCGCCAGTATTTCAACATCAAAGAAGAGATCGACGCCAACATCGAGTCCGTTCTATTGAGCGGCAAATACGTTCGCGGTCCCATGTTGGCCGCTTTCGAGGAACAGGCTGCCGAGTACTTCGGAAGCAAGTATGCCATTGGCGTGGGCAACGGTACCGATGCGATTTGGCTTACATTGATGGCCCTCGGCATTGGCGAAGGGGACGAGGTCATTACGCATCCCAACACCTTCTTCGCGACCGCCGAGGCCATTTGGATTGTCGGCGCCACGGCCGTTTTCGTGGATTGCGATCCCAAGACCAAGTGCATCGATCCGAACCTGATCGAAGCTGCGGTGACGGACAAGACCAAGGCGATCATTCCGGTCCATCTGTACGGGCAGTGCGCCGATATGCCGGCCATTGCCAAGGTTGCCGAAAGACATGGACTGGCCGTGATCGAGGATAACGCCCAGGGAATCGACGGCGCGGGCGATACGTTCAAGCAGGGCGAGTTTTCCGATGCAGTCTGCACCAGCTACATCATTCAGAAGAACCTGGGCTGCTTCGGGGACGGCGGCATGGTCTTCACCGACCGCGAGGACTTGAACGAGACGATCCGCAAGCTCGGCAATCACGGCTCCGCCGCCCGGGACCACCACTCGCCCGGATTCAACAGTCGACTGGACGACATCCAAGCCGGTGTATTGAGCGCCAAAATGAAGCACATCACGGCGTGGACGGACCAGCGGATCGCCATCGCCCGGCTCTACGATGCAGGCCTGGCCGGGTGCCGACACATCGATCTTCCCTATGCCAAGCCGGGCTATCGGCACGTGTATCATCTTTACGTCGTTGAAACCAAGAATCCCGCCAAGCGGGACGCGCTGCTGTCGTTCCTGAAGGAGAACGGGATCGACGCAAAAACACACTACTCGATCGCGATCCACCGGCAGGAAGGTTTCCCATGGGGCAAGTCCTACCGCATCGTCGGGGAAGTGGCGAATGCGGAAAAGAATGCCGCAAGCTGCGTCAGTCTGCCCATGTTTCCCGAACTGTTGCCCGAAGAGATCCAGTACGTGATCGACAAGGTTCGGGAGTGGGATGCCGCGCAGGGCTGATCCGCGTGCGGCGGGTCGGCCGGCCCCGGGACGGCGAGCGTCGGGCGCCGTGCGTGCCGCTCGGGGCCGAACGCCCGTGCGCCGGGTTTCGGTTTGTGCAGAACGGAATATCCAGCGGAACGCGTCGGCTGCGCGCCGTCGCAGGGAACATTCGGGAGACGAGAACTCGTGGACAAGTACAGGACCATGGTGGTGGGTATGGGGAAACGCGGCAAGCACCATGCCTTCGGTTTTCATGCCAATGATCGGTTCGAGATGGTGGGCATCTGCGACATCGTGCCGGACGCGCTGCCGGAGCTGGCCGCGCAGCTCGGAGGGGCGGCCTTCGGAACGGACGCCGTTGCCCTGGCCGAGGAACTCAAGCCGGACGTTTTTTGTTTCTGCACCCATCCCAACATCCGTTACGAGATGATCGAACTCGGCGTCAAGGTCGGCGCCCGCCTTATTGCTTTCGAGAAACCCCTGGCCATGACGAGTCGGGAGGCGGTTCGCATCAAGAACCTGTTGGACGGCTCGGGCGTCAAGGCCGTGGTGAGTCATCAACACCGATACGGCGCCCACTACCGCAAAGTCAAGGAGATCGTCCGAAGCGGTGAACTCGGCCGTATTCATACCGTGTACGGCACCACCCCCGGCTGGATGCTGCACATGTGCACGCACCTGATCGACTACATGCGCTGGTACGCCGGGGATATGCCGGCCGAATGGGCGATGGCCCAGGCCGCGGGTCAAGGCAAGTTCGACGACAACCATCCTTCGCCCGACTACATCGCGGGCGTGATCCAATTCCGCGGCGGGGTCCGCGGTTACATCGAGTGCGGCGCCGGCGCCCCGGATCAGCCCGAGGTCGCCAAATGGTGGGGAAAGAATCGGATCGGGGTCCAAGGGACCGAGGGCTTTGCCGAGGTCCTGACCAACGGCGGCTGGCGGGCGGTGACGCCGCGGGGGGTGCAGCGGGGGGAGGGCGCCATGAATTACGACTTGGACATGCCGCCCTACATCCAGGAGATGGCCGATTGGCTCGACGGCCGTATCGAGACGCATCAGAACTGTTTCGACAGCGCCTACGCAGGCTTCCAAATCATGGCAGCGATGTGCCGGAGCGTCATTGAAGGCGGGCAGGTCTCACTGCCGCTCGAAGACGACGGCATGGACGAGATCGCCGAGCTGCGGAAGGTTGTGCCCGAGAAGCCGGTGATCCTTTCCTTCCCCGAAAGTCGTGACGAATTTCCGTACGGAGTGCTCTGACCCGAACGATTCACGAACCATCCTTTGCGCCGACGCATCTTCCGCACGCTCGGGACACTGCCTTCAACCGTCGGTCGGGGCAGAGTGCCCCGGTCTTATTCGTCGTTCTCTCGGACAGAAAAACCGGGAACGATGAGAGCGGACGCGCCGGCTCCGCTCCGGGAATCGTTCTCGTTGTCGTCCTCAGCGTAGCGGTCCTCGTCCTCGGAGCGCGGTGGCGCGATTCCGGCGGCGGTCCGGGCATGCGGAGAATCGAGGACGAGGGACGAGGACGACGGACGAGCACGATCGGGAACCCGGAAGAACACCGGAAGAGAACAAGCCCCTTGCTGCGGACCTCGCAAAGCTCGGCCGCAGAAGGGCACGTTCGACGCAATGACTTGAATTCGTACAAGCTGCGCCCGCTCGCGACGAAGTTCATGGATTAATCAGGGTGAACCCGTGCGAGCGGCATCCGTTTGTTGTGCAGTTCAACAAAGCAATCGGGTTGAGCAGCTGCGTGTCTCCGTCTTTTATGCGCCCTTCGCACTGAAACCGCCGAACTCAGGCCTCGAGTTCGGCCGTGGGGCCCCAGGCCCGGAAGCGAGTCGACCGTGGACCTGTCCATTGTCATACCTGCGTACCGTGAGGCCGAAAAAATCGGGCGGGATGTGACGGCTGCGGGGCAGTTCCTGGCGGGAGCAGGCCTGTCCGGCGAGATCATTGTCGTGGACGACGGCAGTCCTGACGACACCACCGGAGTCGCTCGGGCGGCGCCGGTCCCGGCCGGGATCGACCGAAGAGTCATTCGTTTCGAGCGGAACCGCGGGAAAGGTGCGGCTGTCCGGGAGGGGATGCGGGCGGTGCGCGCCGGTATTGCGATGTTCGCAGACAGCGGCTTGTGTATCCCCTACGAGAATGCTCTGCGCGGTTTCGAACTCCTACGGCGGAACGAATGCGAGCTGGCCCACGGTTCCCGTTGGCTGCCGGACAGTCGGTTGCTGCGTCCCCACCGTCTCTACCGGCGGTTTCTGTCGCGTATGTTCCGCAGCTTGGTCCCATGGGTGGTGGGGATGGACCTGCCCGCGCTCACCGACACGCAGTGCGGCTTCAAGCTGTACAAAGGCGAGGTGGCAAGGACCCTCTACAGTGAATGCATTTCCGACGGCTTCGTCTTCGACATCGAGGTCATCCTCCGGGCTCGGCGCCGTGGCTGGCGCATTCGGGAGTTCCCGGTCGACTGGACGAACGACCCCGACTCGCGTTTCCCCTCGATTCTCGGCCCCGTCCGGACGGCGGTCGATCTTTTGCGCTTGAAGCGCGCGCTGCGGGGTTCCGCGCAAGGCCGGTGAGAGGGGTGTTTCTCAGGTTCGGGCGGCGTTGTAGGCAAGAGCGGCATCTTCCAGGATGTCCGCGGCCGTCTCGACTTGTTCGAGTTCCACAAATTCTTCGGCGGCGTGTGCCTGCAGAATGCTTCCCGGCCCGAATACCACTGCGTCGGTCCCTCGAGCCGCCAGGACGCCTGCATCGGTGCAGTAGCTGACTGCTTCGGGAGCGGAGGCCATTCCCCGCCGGTTTAGGGCCGTCTGAAACGCCCGTACCAGGGGTGAAGAAGCGTCGGTTTCAAGGCCGGGCGATACATGGAGCCAACTGCATTCGACGTTGTGCCCCAAGGTTTGTCGCGCCTCTTCGGTCAATGCCTGCACGAATTCCCGGGGGGGATGCCCGGGGACCAATCGTACGTCCACGGCGGCC
Organism: Kiritimatiellota bacterium; assembly: GCA_013151865.1. Lineage (GTDB taxonomy): Bacteria > Verrucomicrobiota > Lentisphaeria > Oligosphaerales > JAADHN01 > JAADHN01. Next base: position 22,217 of record JAADHN010000066.1, on the reverse strand, counting down.
CGGCATTCGTCCGGGACCATGTTCAGGCGTCGCCCTCCCTCGATCACGTTGACGGACAGGGTGGACCCTTGGAGTCCGCCGCCCGTTTGCGCGGCCAAGCGAGGGGCCACCGTGCGGCGCAGCCAGGCGATCGCGTCGGTCATTCGGTAGATTGCGTTCTCGCCTGCCTCGGGACGAGCGCCGTGGGCGGCCCGGCCTCGGCAGAGGAGTTGGAACCACGCGTGGGCCTTATGGGCCGTCACCAGCCGGTTCGACGTGGGTTCGCCCGCGACCACCGCGTCGATGGGCGGACCGTCGAGTTCGAGCCGGGCGATCCCTTCGCAACCGGTTTCTTCCGCGCACGCACCGATGAAGATGAGATTGGGGGCGTGATCGTCGCGCACGAGGCGCGAGAGTGCCGCGAGCATTGCAGCCATACTCCCCTTGGTGTCCGCGGCGCCCCGGCCGTAGAGTCGGCCGTCTCGTATTCTCGCGGAAAACGGGTCGATGCTCATGCCGTCGACGCCCACTGTATCGAGGTGCGCCTCGAAGGCGAACCAGGGCCGCTTCGCGTCACGCCCGGACCGGGCAATCAGGTTGGGACGGTGCGGAGCAGCGAACTGTACCGCGCAGTCGAACCCCAGATTGACGAGCAGGCCCCGAACAAAGTCGCAAATGGGGCCCTCTGTGACCGCGGGTTCGGCGCCGCTGCGAAGCGACGTGGTGTTGCGGCTGTCGATTTGCACCAATTCCTTGAGAAGTTCCACCGCGTCCCAGGCCATTTCCTGCGCTTGCTCCTTCTGTCGTCTCGCCTGTGGGGAGACGGGCTGTTCGGGGCGAATCACACGGAGGCTCCCGCCGTCGCTTCTCGCGGGCGTCGCGGGTCGGTCAGTTTGTTTTCTCGTCGCCGGGACCGGGAACAGGCGGCCTTCTCGGCGGGGTTCGCTGGTGGAGGATCCGCCGGTAGACTTCTTGTTTTTGGCGGAGAAATTCCCGCGCGTGCGCCCCGGGCGCCCCCACTCCGGCGGGCGCGGTCACATCGACGACCGTCCCGTGACAGGCGCGGACGATGTATCCCGGCAGGTTGTTCAATTCGATCATGCCGTCGTCGGCCGTGGCGGCGGCTGCGGCAAGTGCGTCCCGCAATTCGGTCACGTTGCCGGGCCAGGAATAGCGCCGGATGCAGTGCAGGGCCCGGTCGTCCAGACGGAGGGCCCTTCCATCCTCGGGTCGAAGTTCTCCACGGGCCAGGAAGTGCAACGCAAGCAGGGGGACGTCTTCGGGCCGACGGCGCAGCGGCGGCAGATCCAGGGCGAATGTGCTGAGAATGTTGTAAAGCTTCGCGGAAAAAGTTCCCGCGTCGACGGAGGCGCCCAATGAGCCGACCGCGCCCGCAATGACCCTACCCCCAGAAGGCTCCGCATCCGTTTTCGGACTTCCGGAGTGTTTTTCCATCGTGCCGCCCAGGACCGCCGTGAGGCGGTCCTGCAGGTCTATTGGCAAGCACTGGACGTTTTCGATGTAGAGCGTGCCCCCCCGGGTTTTGGCAAAGGCGTCCGCCGAGCTGCCGGTTTCCGTGTCGAATAGGAGTTGCTGCAGGCAGGATGGGGTCTGGTCCCGGCAATCGACTTCGAGGAAGGGGCCGTCGCGCCGAGAACTGTTGCAATGGATCGCTTTGGCGGTCAGACTGCGGCCGACGCCCCTTTCTCCCTGGATCAGGATGGCCACGTCCACGTCGGCGATCTGTTCGATCAGGCGATAAATGCGCTGCATGGGCGGGCTTTCGCCCACCAAGAGTCCGAAATGACAGACCGGGGCCACAGGATCGGCCGCGGGGCGCTTGCCGCCCAGGCTGTGGTGCCAGAGTGCACCCCGGACCACTTCGAAAATGTCGTCCATTTTGAGGGGCTTGCGAATGAAATCGTACGCCCCGAGCCGCATCGCCTCGACTGCGACTTTGACAGTCCCGAACGCCGTGATCATCACCACCGGGATATCGTGCCGGGCCCGGACGTTTCGGAGCAGATCGAGTCCATCCATCCCGCCGCCCATTGCCAAGTCGGTGATTACCAAGTCCACCGGCTCCTGTTCAAGCAGTTCGAGGGCCTCTTCGGCGTTCGCAGCGCTCAACGCCTCGTATCCCCCTTGCCGGAGTATCACCGTGAGGACAGTTCGGATACCGCTTTCATCGTCCACAACCAGGATCCGGTTGCGTTGCGTGTTGTTTCCGCGAGTCGTTTTTTCATTGCCCATGGGGTTTCTTTCCGTTTTTAGATAGCTCCTGTCCCGATTCGGGGATCGGGTCCGTATAGCGTTCGGCCGCCAGGTGCAAGAGTTCTTCCGGGTCGGTCGAGGCGGAATCCAGGAATGCTTCAATGCGTTCGTCCAGCTCTCGAATCTCGTTTTTCAGGACTTCATGCAGGGCTTTCACGGCGGCCGCGTCCGGCGGGGAGCGCGGGGTATCGCCGTCGGGCGGCGTGGGATCCTCGACCAGCAGTGCCAGGGAGTCCCCGGCGCTCTGGATCGCAGTCAGGGGGTTGCGGATCGAATGCGCCAGCTCCGCGGCAACCCGAAAGGCCGTTCGCAACCGTGTCGCCTCTTCCATTGCTTGTTCGGCCCGCAACGTTTCGGAGAGGTCGCGAACCGCGAGCACGCACACCGGCTGGGCGCTTGCCTCCGTCTGCACCGTGTCGCCGGAAACATCCGCCGGAAGATGGACTCGGCTGAGTTCGAGGGCCACGGGCAGAATACCGCCGTCGTCGCGTTGCAGCTGCCAAACGCCGTCCAGGGAACCTATCTCGCCGAGGTCCGGTCTCCGGTCGACGAAACATTCGGTCATCTTGCGTCCGATCAAATCATCCGGAGGAACGCCCAACAATTCGGCCCCGGCCGCATTCGCCAGCAGGACCCGACCGTTATCAAGGGCGAACAGCCCCACCGGGACGTGGTTGAAAATCGCATCCACCAGTTCCCGGTATCGATGGATTTGTCGGGCTTGGTACGAGAGTCGGCTGGCCAGGAAACTGCTCACTGCGCTGAAGAACACAAACACGAAAATGCGAATCATCAATTGCTGAACGACAGTCGCGGGTTCCGAATAGGGCGTGGGGGCGGGGCCCAGATACGGTAGGATTCCGCGAAGTTCCACGACAACAAGTGCAGCGTAGAGGGTCGTGCAGAGAATCGTAATCTTCGCCGCATATCGGCCGCCGCCCAGAATGCCCGCCGAAACGATCAATAGTGGATAGAGCAGACAGAGGCCGCTGTTGATGCCGCCGGTGAAATGGATCAGGCCCGTGATGATCACTGCGTCGGCCAGAGACTGCAGGGGGGCGCTCCGGCGCGCGGCGGCATCGTTTCGAAGCCACAAGGCGTATGGGATGTTGATGACGAACGCCAAGGCGATGAAGGCGTAAAAGGCCAGAATGTCGCGCGGCACCAAAGCGGTCAGTCCCAGGAAGAGGCACGCCAGGATCACCAGCCGGGACAGCATGATGCGGACCAGGGTGGGCCACTTCCGTGCAATGGGATCTCGGTGCAAAAGCATGGGGCCGCCGCCTCCACGGAAACTCGACCTGACCGTTCGCGAACCGCGACCCCCTTCGGGGAGGACCATCACCCGGTCGTGCGGCGTTCGCGGAGTCGTTCGAGGACTTTCTCGAAAAACGCCCTGTGTTCTTCGGCCGTTTCAGGAAAGAGCAGTTCGCTGCACGCGTCCGGGGTGATGTCCGGACGCTCGGAAAAGGCCTTGTAAAAGAGGCTGATGTAATACCGGGTCCGAAATTCCTCGCTGTCTTCGGCGCCTCGGTACAGGCGCATGTGCCGATAAGCCCCCGGTCGATTGGCCGTGGCCGGATCTTCCCAGATGCACCCGCCGCACGTCAAGGAAAAGACCGTACCGAACCATTCCTTGTCCGGGATCGTCGCCTCCGGATCGACCAGTTCTCTCAATTCACCGGCCGTCAGGCCGTCGTCGCCCCGCGCCTTCAATGTCGCAAAAATATCCTGGACAACGGCATCCCGCAGGTCCGGATCTTGAATGAACCCCCGGGTTGTCCGCATGTAATCCGCGAAGGACAACTGGGGCAAGTCGCCGTCTTGCGGCCCGGCGCCTTCGGGTTCCTCGCTGAGCGAAACCATGAAGTGACGCCCCTTGCGCGAGACGGACACCGTCGGGAAGAAAACCCGGAGGAACCGCACCAAGTCCTCGGGCGAGGAATCCTCGGGAAGGGCGTCCGGCATTTCGTGCAGGAGGACGCCCGAAAGTCGCGAGAGGGTCATGTTGCCGCCGGCCCTGTCCAGGATGTCGTGGACCGTGCGCTTGAAATGCGTAAGGTTGCAGCGAATTCGGGGCACGGGCAGCAGGCCGTCTGGGGTGTAGCACATGAATTCGTCGCAGTTTTCCATGAGCGTTCCGGCAATGGCTCCCTGCGTGCCCACCACCACGGTCTTCCTGCCGGCCGCCCGCAGTTTGGTGAGCAGGGGCAGAAAATCCGCGTCGCCGGTGACCAACACGAAAACATCGATATCGGGGTAGGTCAACATGCAGTCCATGGCGTGAATCACCAGGAACATGTCCGCGGCGTTCTTCGAATTATAGCCGACGCGCACGACATGCTGCATCTCAACGCCCGCATGTTGGAGGTCCCGCGCATACTTTCCGAACGTAGGTTTTCCCCAGTCGGCGAAGGCCTTGCGATAGATGACCGGACCGTACTCCTCCTCGAGGTGTCGGATGATGGCGTCGATGGAGAAAGACGACTCATTGCCGATGTCGTTTTCGATCCCGAGGACGAGGTTCTCAAAGTCCATGAGGAGGGCAAGCTTGGAGCGGGCGTGATCCTGTCGTATCATTGTATTGGTTTCCTTGCGATGACGGCAACGGTGCAGGGCCGCGCGAGTTGTGCCGGTCGTCGTCCGCGACGCGCGGGTGAAAGGCCGGGCGATGCGGGCTGAAAGGGAGGACGACGGCTGCAGAAGACGGCCCTGCATCAAATCCCGGGGCCGCAGCGGTTCACTCTGGTGAGTCCGGCACAATGACGGCAATTGCGTACTGTAATGTGGTGATAGTTCTTCAAACGTTCGAACGTCAAAAACGGGTCGCTGGCAAAACACGTTGCGCCGGACAAGCGTTCTTCGTGCGGTACATCGGCGAGCAGACGCAAAAAACCGCGTCCGGACAAGAAACCAAGCCTGCCGCGGCGCTCACGGCAGAGCCGTGTTGAATACACGGCCTTTATACTATATGGTGACTCCCGCGCATTGCCAGCAAGAAGGTGTCCAAAAAGGGTGCACTTCAGTCTCATGGGCCTGAATCGACGTCGGTATCGGCATCGCAATCGATGCCGGTTCGGTATGGTCTCGGATTCGAGTCGGTTCCCTCTCCCGCAATTGACCGGTTGTCCTAAGAGGTCTCGGGAGTCCCGCGGGGGGAAAGGCGTGGGTCGCGCGCCCTCGGTTCCCGATGTCCCGTACCCCTCTCTCCGAGGGGGCGGACCGGACCGCGGGATGGCAGAGGTCCGCGACTGAGGTCGGCAGGGCCCGACGTCTTGGTGGTGTGTGTTGCTTTGCTTTACCGAATAGAATGACCGGCTCTTTGCCTGGGACAGCATCGTATTCACCTCGTGATCCAACAGAAACAATCATCCGCATCGGCTGACGTTCCGCCTGTCGGTCGTCGGGGGTCGCGGCCGGCTCCCCGGATTTCGATTGCGGTCATCAGCAAGGACCGGCGCGCGATCCTCGTCTCGACCGTGCGGGCGCTCCAGGCGCACGTCAGTGCTTCCCGATACAGTGGCCGTGTCGAGATCGTGGTTGTGGAAGAGGGGGACGCCCCCGCTCCTTTGCCGGGTGTGATCTACCGTTTTTTGCCGCGTCGCGATTTGGGGTTCGGTTTTGCACGGAATCGGGCCGTTGCGGCTTGTCAGGGCGGGATCATCGTTTTTGTGGACGACGACGTGCGGCCCGGCGACGATTGGCTCGACCGCCTGCTGGCGCCGCTTGCGGACTCTGCCGTGATCGCTGTCGGCGGAGGAATTGTTCCCGAATCGGACGGTTTGGGGCGTATCGGGGCGGCGCTCGGTGTGCTCGGTTTCCCGGCGGGCAATTTGCCGCGCATCCTTGCCGCCGGGCCCGAACCGGTGCCTGCTACAGCCCTGTCGACCACCAATTGCGCCTTCCGCCGACATGCCTTCGACGCCGTGGGCGGGTTTGACGAAGCTCTGGTATTCGGGTCGGAGGATTCGGTTTTCTTTCACCGACTGGCGCAAATCGGCAAGACGGTGTTTCACGGGCGGGCTTTCGGCTATCATCGCCAGCGTGAATCGATTCGGGCTGTGGCCCGGTGGGCGGTGCGGCGGGGCAGGGCCTATTTCGGCCGTTCGCTGGTCTTGAAGACCGACCGGATTGCCGCCATCGGCCCATTGCGCCAATCCATTCTCCCCAACCTGTTGGTTCTGGCCGTGTTGGGGGTAGGAGTCGGATCGGCAGCCGGGGCGTTGCTTGGAACGACTGTGTTTGCGGCCGGTTTTCTCAGTTGGGCCGCCCTGGTGCAACGGCGCACGATGAAGCGGATTGCGGTGGCGGCATCATGGGCATCTCCGGATCTGCTGGAGGCGCGGGAGCTGGTGCGGAGTCGCTTGGCGGGTCCTCTTGTGCCGGCAGTGCGGTTTCTCGTCGATCTCGGTGAGGCAGCCGGCCGGTTGCTCATGGCTTCGACCTGCCTGCGCAACCGACTCCTGGCGCCGCCCGTGATTCGTTTCGGGCACTGTCCCGGGACGGCGGCCGGGGCAGATGCGTCCGCCGCAACCCGGTGGATTGCGCGGATGAAAAGAGCACGCGCTGCCGGGACGCGGTTCGTTGCGGTTTCGGAAATCGTGCGGAGATTGCGCGAAGTCCCCCGGTCCCTTTATCTGCAACCTTGCGTCGCCCTCGTGGTCCGAGTGTCGGTCCCGGCCGATTTCGTCACGGTCCGCGAGCTTACGGCCGAGGCGTTCCCCGTCACTGTCGTCCTTGCTCCCGAGTTGTTCGTGTCCCGCGACGGTACGGCCGACGCTGCCTTGCTCGCGGCGGCTCGATCCGCGGCGGCGGCCGGAGTTGAGTTTGCCTTGGCGCCCCCCTCCGGCACCGTCGCTTCCGAGGCAGGCAGGGGCCTTGGGGAGGATGTGTCGGGCGCACGCCTTTCCGAGATCGCGGCACAGATCGGGCGTGCGCCGGTGGGCCTGTGTCGTCCCCCGGACGCTGCTGCGGCAGGCATCCTGGCCGATACCGGAGTTCAGTGGGCGCTTTCCGTCCGCCCCGGGGGGCCTGTCCGCATGGAGTCGGATCCATGGGATTTGCCGTGGGTCCCGTTCTCCGCCGAAACAGCCTCGAGGGCGCTTTCGTGAAACGTTGGCCGAAAACACGTGTCGGGCCGCGCGGCTCGCGTGGGGCGCGGGCCGCGGACCCGACTCGGAGTCGCGTCGCATTCGTTTGGCGCGTTTTCTGGCATCCGGCGGGGTAGGCTCCCGGCGGGCCTGCGAGGAACTGATCCGTACCGGGCGCGTTACCGTAAACCGGGAACAGGTCGAGTCCCCCGCACGGAACGTGGACCCCACCCTCGACGACATTCGACTCGACGGACGGCCCGTGCGGCCCGCTGCCGTGCATTACTTGTTGCTGCACAAACCCCGCGGCGTCACTTGTTCGGTCCGCGATGTCCATGCCAAGAGGCTCGTGACCGAATTGCTCCCGGCGCGGTTAGGGCGGCTTTTTCCCGTCGGACGTTTGGACCGTGACAGCGAGGGAGCGCTGATTTGCACCAACGACGGTGCATTTGCCGACCGGTTGATGCACCCGCGTTACGGAATCGAAAAGACTTACCGCGTCCATGTACGCGGTCCCCTGACCCCGGGGGTGACCAAGCAGTTCCGCCGGGGAATTCGCGACGGAGAGGAACTCCTCCGTGTCCGGCGTGCCACCCTGTTGAACCGAAATTCCCTTGGCGGGGTGCTGGAGTTGGTGCTGACCGAAGGGCGGAAACGTGAAATCCGACGGCTCTGCGCCGGACTGGGGTTGCGAGTGGTCCGACTGGTTCGCACAGCGGTCGGGACTGTCCGCCTCGGAGGACTGCCGCCCGGTAAATGGCGTCATCTCCGACCGCAAGAGATCGAGCAGTTGCTCGCCGCCGCCCGGGACGGAGAGGCCTCGCCCGGCGACTGAACCGAGTCCCCATTGCAGTGCGTCTCAGAATGGTCCCGACGAACTTGCAGTGCCGGCGAGGCGCCTGCCCCCCAAGCAATCTCGAGACGACCGGCAAGCTGGATCAATCATGTCGAGTGGCAACAGCAGGCACCCAGGCCCATACGCCTTATCGAGCGCGCGACAGGTGCCCGTCGGGACATCCGATTCCCGCCGGTTCCGGACCTGCACGCGGATCTTGTGCGTGGGGCTGACGGCAACGACCATCGGGGGTATTGGCGGCACAGAGGCGCGTGCCGTGACGGGACCTCGGAATTCCTGGTACTGGTCTTCGCTGGTCAACCTGCACATCGACAACCATTCCTCGTTGGTGGGAAAGGGGCATACGGCTGAAGAACTGGCAGCCCTGCTTCGAGATATCCCCGTCGGCATGATCCAGGTATCTGCGTTCGGTGCGCCCGGGGTTTCCACATTCCCGACTCGCATTCGCCCGCACCCGGGCCTGGGGCAGTGGGACACGCTCGCCGTCTGGCGCGACGCGGTTCGAGGCCTGCACAAGAAGTTCGGTGTTTACATCAACACGCGGGGCCTTCGACTTTACAAACAACACCCGGAGTGGCTTCAGCTGGACGCCCGGAATCAACCCAAAGGCCGAAACAACGGCCTCGACGTCTGTTGCCGGCCATGGCCGAACGGTCAGGGGGCACTCGAACAGGTCTTCCTGCCGTTGCTCCAGGAGATCGTCAGCCGATATCGGCCGGACGCCGTATGGGTGGACGGCGACCATGCCCGGACGCCGGTTTGCTACTGCCCCGGTTGCCGGGCGGCCTGGAAGAACGCGACCGGTGCAGACGACCCGCCCCGGGGGCCCGATGCGCCGGACTGGCCTCGGTGGCTGCGCTTCGAGCAGAAACGCTTTGATACGTACCGGCGCATGATGGCCGAGACCATCCATGCCATCGACTCGAACTGCCTGTACACCAGCAATCACTCCTGGCGATTTCGGTCCAAAGACCCGCGGTCTCCGCCGGGGTGGGTCGATACGCTCAGCGGCGACCTCAGCCATGGCGCCGCATTGCGGCTTACCCGCCTGTCGGCCATGGAGACATCGCCGGAAACACGTCTCCCCCACGACATCATGCATCTGATCAACCGGAAGGGGTTGGCGCCGGACCGCGTCTTGCAGGAGGGGGCGGTGGCCCTGAGTTCAGGCGGGGCCTGGTTCCTCTGGACCGCGGGCACGACCATCCTGCGAAAGAGTGTGCAGCGGCAGGCCCGAGATTGCGCGAAATTCGTCATGAGCCGACGGGCGGCCATCGGGCGTACGAGTTCGCTCAATCCCGTGGGGGTATTGCTGAGCGAGACATCTTGGGCGGACGCCCGATGCGAAGGGCGCGGCGGGAGCTACGACCCCGAGGCGGCGGAAGGGATTGCGCTGGCTCTCCAGGATGCCGGGTTCGGTGTAGACATCTCGAACGAGGAAATCCTGCGCGAAACAGCGGACCGGTTCGGCCTGGTGGTTGTGGTCAATCAACGCCGGCTCGATCGGCGGACGGTCGACGCACTCCGTCGGTTTGTCCGCAAGGGGGGCACGGTTCTGCTGGTCGGGACCGCACTGCTTCCCCTGACCGGTACCGAAAAAAGCGGGATCGTCTCGTGGACCGGTGTGCGGAGGCGTGGCCCCGCCCCGAGCAAAGGGACCCTTCCCGGGCTTGTACTTGGGGCCTTCCGAGACCGGGTTCAGCCGGGCTTCCGGCTCGATGTGAGAGACGCCAAAGTTCTCGCCCGGTTCACCAGCGGTGTTCCGGCCCTGGTTCGGCGGGCATCGGGCCGGGGCGCGGTCGCGTACCTGAATGCCGGTTCGTTCGCATACCCCGGCAACGCATGGCTTGCCGTGGCGGCAACAGCCGCGCTCGGATTCGGCCCCACCGTCGCCGTGACCGGGGCGGCGCGCCGAGCGCACTTGCTGTTTTCGCTTCGCTCCCAGGGAGAAAGTCGGTCAGTTCTGCACGTCGTCAACCTGAGCAGTGAAGTCAATGGGCTGCGGGTTCCGCCTTCGCTGACCGCGAGGATCGCTCCGGTTGCACTTTTGCCCGAGGTCCGCCTCGAACTCGCGTGGCCGCGTGCCCCCCGGACTGTCCGGGCTGTCCCCGACGGCACGAAAGTGGCCAGTGCCTGGCATGACGGACGACTGTCGATTGCACTCGCCCCCGTTCGTATTCACGTCGCGGTTCTCGTTGAAGGCGAGCGCGCAAGCCCGATTCAGTGTCTGCCGTCGTCGGTCCCGCCGGGTGACGGCTGGACCGTCCGACAACCCACGCTGTTCGACTTCGAAACCTGGCCGGTAGAAAAGCCCGTGCCGGACTGGATCGCAGTGACTCGCACAGGCAGGCACACGACGGTTACGGTATCTGCGGAAACAGCGGCCTCCGGCCGCCGCTGCCTGAAGTTCGCGGACTCCGCAAAGGCGGAGAAGCCCTTTTTCCCTTACCTGTTCTTTCGTCCGCAGGATTTTGTGGGGGGAACAGTGCTTGTGGACTTTGCGCTGCGATTGACACCTGGCGCGGATGTGCTCGTGGAACTCCGCGAAGTCGAGAATGCCCGCGACTATCCGGTGGGACCGTCGCTCCGTTTCGTGGCCGGACAAGGCGTTTTCGCCGGGCGTCCGGGGACGAGGCCGCTGATGGATGCGCCTTCCGGAGAATGGCGGCGCATCTGCATTCGATGTCCGTTGGGAAGCACGGGGAGGTACGATCTTACGATTACGGATGCGAATGGGAAAGAGCGGACCTTTGGCGGTCTTCCTTGTCGTTCGAAGGGATTCCGGCGTTGCGGCTGGGTGGGATTCTGCAGTATCGGTCGGTCGGACACCGTGTTCTATCTCGACCGTGTCCGCATCGAACGTCGGCAGTGACATGCCCGTCGCCACGTGTTGAGAACTGTACAAAACCGCCTACAGTGCACACCGGCATTGTCCTGGCGACATTGCAGGGCCTGCGGGTTCGCCCCGGGGTCCCGGCGTGGCCCGTCAGATTCCTTGGGCGCCCTTTGGAAAGGATTCAGTCGGATGCAAGTCAGCGTGTTCGAGGTGATCATGGTTCTGTGCTTCGGCCTGGCTTGGCCGTTCTCGATCGTGAAGTCGTATCGGTCGCGAAACAACGCCGGCAAAAGTCTCCTGTTTCTGTACACCGTGTTCGTGGGCTATGTTTCCGGGGTGGTTCACAAGTTTCTGTATGCCCTCGATGCAGCCACGGCCCTGTATGCCCTGAACGGCATGATGGTTTTCATCGACATTTGCCTGTATTACCGGAACGCGCGGATCGCACGGCAGGCCGTGGGCGCGGAGAGTGCCGTTGTCTGAGCAGCGCGGGCCGGGATGTCCGGGGGCATCCGTCCGGGTCTGTCCGTCACGCGGCCCTGCGGAGTTTTGCAAGAAGAGGCTCAGGAGGTATGGCAAGATGAATCGCACGATCATATCGACCCCGGACGCTCCTACGGCGGTCGGCCCGTACTCCCAGGGGGTATGTGCCGGTCCGTTCGTGTTCGTGTCCGGCCAACTCGGCACCGACCCGACGACGGGCGAGTTTGTCGGGAAGACGGCTGCCGAGCAGGCGGACCAAGCGCTGGATAATCTGGATCGGGTGCTGCGCGCCGGGGGGGCGTCCCTGGCCGATGCGGTCCTGATCACGGTCTATCTTGCGGACCTCGCGGATTTCAGCGCAGTAAACGAAGTCTATGCCCGTCGGGTGCCGCCGCCCTTTCCGGCCCGGGTCTGTATCGAGGCGGCCGCACTGCCGAAAGGGGGGCGGGTCGAGATTTCCGCCATCGCGGTACAGCCCCCCAAGGGGCCGGCAACTTGATCCGCAGGCAACCGTACGTGTTGCCGACTCACAATCCGGCATTCATCCGTCGCCTGTTCTGCCGCGCCAATGCAGGCGGACCGTCCCGGTCCGCGACAGAAGCGAGATCTGTCTGCGTGCACGGTACAGGCAGAGGCTGCCGCCGCTTTCTCGTCCGTCGGTGCCCCGGACTGTTTCGCGAGGGTGAGCGCAGGCACTGCCTTGCCGGTCGCATGGGTGTCGCAGGCCTTTTGGCATCGCCACTCCTCATTCAGTCCCTCACGTCACCGGGGCGCCTTCTTCTTCGGCGGTGCCGGACTTCGCGGGATTTCACGGATGTAGATGTTCTTGAACCACAGTGTACTGCCGTGGTTCTGCAGCTCGATTTGGCCGGTGGGGTAAATGGGTTTGTTCCGGTCCCAGTAGTTTTCCATCACCACGTTGTTCACCACTAGCTCGCCGTTCAGCCAAACAGTGACACGTTCCCCGATCATTTTGATCCGGAATCGGTTCCACTGCCCGATCGGGTTGTCGGCGCAGAGCAACGGTTTGTTGGGGTGTTTGCGGTTGTTGTACAGTCCGCCCGAGCCCTCCGGGTGCTGGTGAAAATCCCAAATCTGGACTTGGGGCGAACCTCGCAGGTAGATGCCGCTGTCTCCATGGGGCTCGATTTTCCAGTCCACGTACATCTCGAAATCCGCGTAGTCCTTGGCCGTGCAAAGTGCTTTGCCTTTGCCGTCGAACACCAGCGCTCCGTCTTTGACGCGCCAATGTTCCCGCATGTTTTCGTCGGCCTTTTTCTGGGCCGCCGCCAGTGCCTCCGGGGACATTCGCGCCCGGGCCTCGGGGTTTTTGACCAGCCCTTTCCACCCGGTCAGGTCCTTGCCGTTGAACAGTGGCTTGAACCCCGGCGGCGGCACGTTTTGCGGGCCGACCGTATATGGCGGGAACGGTTTGATCCGAATGTTCCGGAACTCGACCCGCGCTCCGTGTCCGAGCCAGCCGATGTGTCCCTTGTCCCGGAAGAGGCCGGGATGGTGGGCGAGGCCCTTGCCGTCCGCGGTGTCGGTGAGCTTGCTCAGATCGGCGTCTACGATGGTCTTGCCGTTGACGATGACCGTGATTCGGCGCCCGAGGGCGCGGATTTCCTCGTGATTCCATTCGCCCGCGGGTTTGAGGGCCCCGGTTTTGGCCGGGACCACACCGTAGATCGAACCATGCACTTGCCACGGCTTCAGTTTGTAATGGTGGACCGCTTCATAGCTCTTGTTGTCGATGATCTGGATTTCCATGCCGGCATAAGCAGGGTTGCCGTCGGCCGGCGCCCGAACAGCCACTCCGTTGTTGGCCCCGGGGGGCATCTTGAAATCGAACTGGAAAATGAAATCGCCGAATTGATGGGTCGTAAGTAGTTTTCCGCCGCCTTTGCTCTTGCAGAACATGACGCCGTTCTCCACTCCGTAGCCATTCACGGATCCCATCCAGCCGGTCAGGTCCTTGCCATTGAACAGGGAGATGAATCCGGCCTTGTCCGGTGGCGGCAATGGGAGGAGTTTGGGGCGGGACGGTTCTGCGCTGGTGAACGCATGGGGTGCCTTGCCGGCGCCGTAGACTTCGAACTCGACGACATGCACGGCCTCGTTTACGCTGTTGCGCAGGACGTTGAGCCGGACGTACCGGGCTTCGACCGGTTTGAAGCGGTGAATCGTCCCTCGGGCCGTGGATGGCGTCTTGTTTTTCGAGTTGTCCACCACTTTGGTCCAGGTCTTTCCATCCTTTGAGACATCCACGGTATAGGTGTAATAACGACGCCCGTCCCAGTAGAAGATGACGCGTATCGTGTCGATCCGGGTCGGCGTTCCGAGGTCGACCTGGTACCAACAGGGCCAGCGGGCCCCGAACCAAGCGTCCAATTTCCCGAGCTTGCCGTCCACGGCGCGTTCCGGGGCCTTGTCGCCCTGTTGCGGGACCGAGGTCTTCACCGGCTTGCCCAACGCCAGGTTGGATAGATTCGCAGAGAGGGGAAAGGCGGCGAGACGTGCCTTTGCCCGGGCGACGAGGGCCTTGTTCTTCGAGGTTGCCGCGACCCGAGTCAAGGCCTTGAATGCCAGAGCCGTGGTCAGGCCACGGTCATTGCGCCCGTGAGGGCAGACCGCCTGCACGATCGCCGCGGCGGCCTCCTGGCGCAGGGCGGGGTCGTCGAGGGCGGAAAGACAGATGCCAAGTCCGCGATCGGACCGCACATTTCCGAGTCGAGAAAGGACAAGTTTGCGGTCGGCGACTGTCTTGACGGCGTTCCAGGCCTTCTCGAGGGCGACCGCGGCCTGTTCGGCAGGCAGCGCGGAGACCATCTCGAGATACCCGCGTAACGCAAGAACGCGTTGGACTTCGCTGCCGGGCTTCTGGAGGACTCCCAACAGCGCGGGGGCCGCCGCAGCGTCACGCCAGGCGGCGAGCGTCCGGACCGCAGCCGTTTTCCGGACCGGGTCGGGTGTCGCCAGGTCCGCGGTGACCGCCTCGAGCGCCGCCTTGCCCCCGATGCCGGCCAGGATCTGTCCCAGGGCCGCCCGCTGGTCGGGCGAGGCCTTGAGAAAGGTTTGAACCATACTCCTGGCCGTTGCGGCGTCGCGGCGGCAGACCGCCCCCAGTACTTTTCCCGCCGCCTTTCGTTCCGAACTCGAACGGGTCGCGAGCAGAAACGCCTTGATCCGGGCCGCTTGACCGGGCCCCGCCAAAGTTTCCAACGATTTCAAGGCGGAAAGGCGCACCGTCCGGTCCGGGTCGTCGAGCACCGCCAGGATGGCGTCCGTTTGGCTGCGGGCATTGCGTGTCGCCAACAATTCCAGGAGCGCGACCTTGCCCGTCGGGGTGGCCTTGGCAAGGCTCGCGGCGGCCGCGGCGGCAAGCCCCGGCGTCCGCACTCGGGCCAAGGCACGTCGGGCGATTTCGACGTCGGTCTTTTCTCCTGTTCGGATCATGGCCAGGAGCGGCGCCACGGCGCGGTCGCCACCACAGAGTTCAAGGGCCCCGGCGGCCGATTTTCGGACGTTTTCGTCCCTGTCGACAAGTCCCTGCTCGATGGCCGGCAGAGCCGAGGGATCGCCGCGTTCGCCCAACATGTCGATTACTGCGGCGCGTGCCGCCGGGTCCGGCAGATTTCGAGCCAGTTCGGCGAACTTCGCAGTGACTTCGGCCCCCGGCAGACCCTGGGCCAGGCGCAGGGCGGCGGCGCGGACTTGCCAGTCCTTGCCCTGGATCGCGGTCACGAGATCCGGAAGTGCGTCTTTGCCGAGGAGTTCCGCGAGTTGGGCCAATGCGCCGCACACGATCTGCCGGGTAGCCGCTGTCACGGGTGTCCGCAGCAGCTTCCGGCAGATTGTCACGGCAGCGTCGCGACGCCCGGCCTGCCCCAAGCGGCGTGCCAGCAGGAGGCAGTCCCGGACCGCCACGGAGCGTTCGTACGGATTGTCGCTGCGGCTTGCCTTCTCAAGGACGGGGGCCACGGCGATTTCTCCGGAATTGGCCAGGGCGTACCAAGCCGCGATGCGGAGTTCGCGGTCGGCATGGTCCACCAGGGGCAGTACCTGTGTCGCGGCCCTCCTGTCCCGGAGCCGGCCCAGGGCACGCACCAAGGTGACACGGCGCTTTCCCACGGCCTGCCGCAGGGCGTTGCGCAAGGCCGCGCGTGCCGCGTCGTCGTCAATCTCGATGAGCGCTTGGGTCGCGGGTTCGCACAGGCGGTCGTCGCCGAGATACCGCGCCAGCGGTTCGACGGCTTCGGCGCGGCCGACCAGTTGAAGTCGGCGGATGAGAAAGGCCGCCACGGCCGGGTCGGGCTCGGCCGCCAATGCCTCGATGAGTCCACGCGAAACGGTCAGCCGGTCGGCTTCGGACCCGGACCGCATGACGTACAACACCAAGCCCTGCAGGGCGAAACGAGCGTCGGCGTCATCGCCCTTGCCGGGGGGATGTATCAGCGCGGCCAATTCCCGAACGGCCGGCTCGCCGTTTTTCAGCAGTTGCGCGACAACGGCGCGGCCGACGTCCGGCTTGGCCCAGCGGAGTTTCCGAATGAGGTCCGTCGCTTTGGGCGCCGCGGCGCGGGCCATGCCCGTTGGAAAGGCGCAAACCAAGCCAAGTGCAACCAGCGGCAATGCCCGATGTCGGCCGGTCAACTCTCGCATTGTTCACCTCTCGTTTATGTCCTATTCGTGTCGTATCGGGAGGCCCGGCGCGAGGCGGGCGCAGGCGCCGATCGGCTCGAAACAATCTGCAACATCGGCGAACCCTCGGCCTTCGCACAGTCGCCTGGGCCGTTCCGAACGACATCCATTGCAAACGGTCCGACGGTCGGGTTCACGCCATATACCAGGGGGCGCGCATGGGTTGGTCCGCCAAGCGGTTCGCAGCGTCATCGTCGATGAAGCGCAGTTTTTCCGGATCGAAGCGGAGCTTGCGTCCCGTGCGAATGGCGCAGTTGGCCAGATGGACCAGGATGTTGCTGCGGTTGCCGTTCGCCTCGTTCAGACCGAATTTCCGCCGGGTCCTCACCGCGACATTGAAGTCGCTGATCATGGGTTCGGGCTCGGGCAGATGTTTCACTTTCTCCACCAAGTCCGGGGGATCGGTTCGGAAGCCGCGGTAGACCTTCCCTTTCGGGCCTTCGATATAGGGCTTGCCGCGGGTTTCCTGGTCGCCCCATTCACAGGATTCGAGGATGATGGTACAGCCGTCTCGGTACTTCATCCAGACCCGGCCCCAGAGTCCGACGGCGTCCGGATGCGGGGGCCATGGGGCGTACGCCTCGACTTCGACAGGACTGTCGTTGTCCTTGTCGAGGATGTACTGGACCGGGTCCAGGTAGTGCTGACCCATGTCCGCCAGACCGCCGCCGTCATAGTCCCAGTATCCACGAAAACTGCCGTGAGTGCGATGCCGGAAATACGGTTTAAAGGGCGCGGGGCCGAGCCAGAAGTCGTAGTCCAGTTCCTTGGGGACCGGTTCGGGAGGCGCATTGATCCGCCCCATCCAGGATCGGACTTTCCAATTGAAACCGGTGTGCGTGCTGACGCGCACGGTCAGGGGCCAGCCGAGAAGACCGCTCATCACCAATTTCTTCAACGGTCTGACGGTCGAGCCAAGTCCGTAAAAACCGCCGTACAGCCGGAACCAGGTGTTCAAGCGGAAGACGCGGCCGTTGCGGCGGACCGCGTCCACCACGTGTTGTCCTTCGGCAATGGTGCGGGTCATGGGTTTCTCGGCCCACACGTCGCATCCCGCATCGAGGGCGGCCAGATTGATCAGGGTATGCCAATGCGGCGGCGTGACGACGTGGACCACGTCGATATCCCCTCGAGCGAGCAGTTCCCGGAAATCGTGGTACCCTTTGCAGGCCTTTCCTCCACGTTTTACCGCGTTGGCGAGACGCTTGGCATCCACGTCGCACACAGCGGCAAGTCGTGCGGTCTTGTCGCGCAGCACGTAACTGATGTGGCCGTTTCCCATGCCGCCGCAGCCGATCACGGCATGGTTGAGGGTATCGTTGGGGCCCGTGTAGCCCTGGCCGCCGAGCAGGCGTCGGGGCACGATCATAAAGGCGGTCCCGGCCCAGGCCGTTTTGCGCAGGAACCCCCGCCGCGTCAGGTGGCGCTCGGCATGATTCTCCATGTTTCTTCTCTCCCCTGAATCCATGATGGCTTCAGTCTGTTGTCAAGAAAACCGAGCCGCGCCGGGACACCCGAACACAGCGCGGTCGGGACGCCTCGGCACGCGCCCATGTTCCCGTCGGTACGACGGGGATGCACGCGCGTTGCTTTTCGGCTCTAGCCACTCGGCCGACTCGGCGGTCGCGGGCACACCGCGCACGTGTGAAGCGGTCGAATTGCTCGGAAACCCCGCGCTTGGGCGCCGAATCGGTTTGGTTGGCAAGGTCCTCTCGAACTGTTCCGTCGATTCGTGCGTGGGGATCGACTCGAACGGCTCTCGTTTCTCCGACTTGCGCCTCGGTGACGGACACGGTCGTTCGGCATCCGGGGCCGGATCAGTCCTTATCTCTCTGCCCGATTCAACGCCGCGACTG
Organism: Kiritimatiellota bacterium; assembly: GCA_013151865.1. GTDB lineage: Bacteria > Verrucomicrobiota > Lentisphaeria > Oligosphaerales > JAADHN01 > JAADHN01. The sequence continues at coordinate 4,142 of JAADHN010000066.1, read as the reverse complement.
GGGGAACGGCCGGGGCCACCCCCGCGAGATCGGGCCGAACCGGTTCCGCAGGGAGCGCTGGACATCCCGCAGGAGTTCGCGGAACGCCTCGGGGAAGCTTTCCGGCGTCCGGCTCAGGTCATCAAACAGTTTTCTGAGTACTCGGCGTTGTTCAACGGGGGAGGGGATGGCCAGGGCGAGCCCGTCGGCGGCAACCTCGCGCGGGCAGACCTCGGCCAGGGTGTAGGCGGCCCAGAACCGCTCGATTCCCTGATCCGCACCGCGGATAACGAGACGCCAAAGCGGTGGGACGATATTCCGGGCATACTTGCTATACAATTCCCGACATCGCCCCGGATTGGCGCCGGTGAGGGACTTGTCTTTGTCCAACGAGTTGGCCCATGCGGTCACCTCGGTGCTGCCCCCGAGCTTCCACTTGCCGGTTTGTCCGGTGGAGAGGCGGATCTCGGTGATCGCCGTGGCCCGCTGCCAGGCATTGAGACCGGGGATTTTCACATCTTTATAGGCGACGTATCGGATGCAGAGCGGCGTGGAGGCAGCAAGTCCGAACAGTTTGGCAAACAGCTCCTTTCGCTTAATTGTCGCGGACGTGACATCCACGCCTGCTTCGTGGGTGTAAAGGGCCTGCCAATCGCCGTTGATGAGGAGTCGGCCGACTTCCACACGATAGTGTACGTTTTTCTCGCCCGGGATCAGTTCCCAGTGAAGTGTGATGATCGGGTCGGCCGTGCGTTTGGGCTCGGGGTCTGTCGGTTTGGGGCCGGCCGGGGGCGGCGCCGTCACCACAAGGGGCAGGGTTGTCGCTTTCGCCTTCGGCTCGGTGCGGAGCGCCACGGTGAGTTTTTCCCCGAATTGGATCGGCGTGGTGGGGCCGACATGAACGTGGAACCTGCCCTCCGGGGTCGCCTCCATGTCATAGTTCATGTCCCGGAAACGGACACTGGCTTTCGGGTGATCGTCGGGACCGGGGCGCACGGGCAGTTCGATTTCGACGTCCAACGAGCCTTCCGCCTTGCGGTTGGGCCGGACCAGGGTCACCACCTCGAACGCGGTGACGCGGAACGCCCCGGTCTGTTCGGCGAGTTGAGTACCGTTGTCCGCGGAAGGCGGCCGACCACCTTCGGTCCCGGCTTTTCCGGAACGCTTGCGCTTGTCGTTGCCCGCACTCAGGATCAGCAGCAGCAGGAACAACGCAGCCCCGGCCGCGATGAGAACGCGCCGACGGCGGCGCCGTTTGGTTTTCTTGGGGGGGGGCGGCACGGTGCCCCCGGTCGAAGTCGACGTGCCCGCAAAGGCTTGCAGGGCCTCGAGCATTTCCGCCGCCGATTCGTAGCGGTCCTCGGGCTTTTTCATCATGGCCCGCCCGATGATCCGGTCGAGTTCGGGCGGCACGCCGCGATTGATGGCGGATGGGGGCGGGCAAGTGCCGGAAACATGCTGTTGCATGATTTCGTAGGTCTTGTCCCCGGTGAAGGGCGGGCGTCCGCACAGCAGGTGGTACAGGGTGGCTCCCAGTGCATAGATGTCGGCCCGTGCATCGCAGCTTCGGGCGTCGATGGCCTGCTCGGGCGCCATGTAGAACGGGGTCCCCATGCTGACCGAAGCCATGGTCAGGGCCGCGTCGAAAGATTGGTCTGAAATCTGTTTGGCCAAACCCAGGTCCGCGAGTTTGTAGATGCCGTCGCTGGTCCGCATGATATTGTCGGGCTTGATGTCCCGGTGCACGATATTGTGACGGGCGGCTTCGATCAGGGCGCGGCAGACGGCTTTGCCGATCTCGACGACCTCCGGGACATCCAGGCGGCCTTTGGCGTCGAGCAGGTCTTTCACGCTGCCGCCGTCCACATACTCCATGACCAGATAGAGCAAACCGTTCTCTTCGCCACAATCGTGAACGCGGACAACATTGGGATTGTTCAGGCGCGCGGCAGTCCGGGCTTCGCGGTAAAAACGGGCTTTGTATTCCTCCACGTTGCCATAGCGCGGCAGCATGACTTTGACGGCGACGGGAATATCCAGCGTAAGGTGTTGCGCCAAGTAAACGGCGCCCATGGCCCCCCGCCCGAGTTCATGCTCGATCCGGCAGCGTCCGAGCGTGGTCCCGGGAGCAATTCCGGCCCCGCCCTGGGGTAGGGCCGCATGAAGGCGCGTCTGCCCTTCGCCTCCTTCATCCTCGACGGCGAGTTCGAGTGCGGCGCCGCAGTTTTCGCATTTCACCTCAGCTCCGGGCGGGGTGCCGGTCAAGTCGAGGTTCGCGCCGCAGATCGGGCAGGCATTGGCGTTTTCGTTCTCCGCGCGGACCAGGGTGTCTTCCCCGAAGTAGAACTTGTGTCCGCAGGAACACTCGATCTTCTGCCCGGGCGTGAGCGCCACGTCGAGCTCATGGATGGTCCGACATGCTGGGCAGCGTATTCTCATTGGCTCGATTTGTCCGGCGGACGGGGGCCGTTTCCGCCGGGGATGTTCGTGAATTGGCAGTCCGTCGCGGCCCGCGTGGACGCGGCCGAAAAGGGCCCCGCGGACCCGCCGACGTCCCGTGCAGCCGTTACTATACAACGCCTCTCGAAATTGTCCGGACAACACAGGCGTTCCATGGGATGCTTGCCGGACCGGCACGGGAATTCCGGCAGACATGTTCCGGCAAGGGTCCGTCCGAAAAGGAGACGCCCGCCAGCGGTGTCGGGGCGATCCGAGCTGCAGGCAAG
>JAADHN010000066.1:0-1432 GCA_013151865.1 Kiritimatiellota bacterium | reverse complement strand
CGGCGGTCGCAGGGAGCGAAGCGATTGACAACGTCGCCAATGGGGCGAATCAGTCGTCATTGCTCCGCTTGCCAACAATATGTTTGCGTCCGGCTTGTATCCGTAACACCCTGAACTCATGCATGAGTGCGCCTCTCGTTGCAGAGATTGCAGGCGAACGGAATGGAACGCAAAATCGCCCGAACTACGGTTGCGGAACCGCCGGTCGAGGGTACGTTTTTCCCGGTCTGAGCCCTGCGCCGATTCCACAGGCGGACACGCTCCACGGTCCGATTCGTTCATGGAGCGCGAACCGGGGTGCGGTGCGGCATGGGCGACGGGTGAATGAAGCAGGTTGGATTCCGACCGGATCCGGCATGAATCGATAACCGGAGATCCACATGTCGATAGAGAAAAGCAGGTGTTTCACGCTGGGGCTTGTCGCGGGCGGGGTGATGCTGCTTATCGGCTGTACCTCGCCGCAACCTGCCGGGGTGAAGGAGACGATTGATTCGTGGGCCCCCGGAATGAGCTTTGTGTACAGCGGCACGTTTTCGGATGCTCCGGGGCACAGAGGTCCGTTGCGTTGTCAGTTGACCCGCAAAGACAAGACCACGTGGCTCGCAGCCTTTACCGCCGAGAACAGAGGCGCGGGGCCCAAGGGCTTCTTCTCTCGCAACGCGGAATTGCAGGGCAGGTTCAACGGGGCGGTTTTCGTGTTCAGTGGAGAAGTGCCCATGCGGGCGGGAGGCCCCTATGTGTTGATTTCCAGACTCTCCGCCGACGGGACCCTGACGGGGGTCTTTCGGCGGAAAGCCGGCGGTTGGCCCGGCACGTACTCCCTGACGCTAGAGACCGCCCCCGCGCAGTGAGTCGCCGGCCGGCAGGATTCGCTGCGTCGTTCGGAGGTCCCGGCGGCTCTCGGCCGTCCTCCCGACCTGCCCCCCTGCCTGTGCGGACTCCGCAGGCGTGAGATCGACCTTGTGCGGTACCCCGCCACCATCAGCGTCAAGGCAGACCACGAACCTTTGCGGGCTCCAGCCCCCACCAGCCCCGGACTTCCCAAATTACAGACAATGAGGTACACTCACGCGGCAACTGGCAATGGATCCTGACCGTTGCCATCCGTGGAGATGAAGAGCGTGCTCAGTCCGGCTCCAGAGATGATCAGAGCGGCATCAAGGAGGTTTCTCTTGGCACGGTTCATACGCATATCGTGCAGATCACGGGCCGACGCAGGAGATCCCGTGAATCTGTCTTGTTCCGTCTCGGTCTCCGGGGCGACCCCCTGGACGGGCGTGCAATCTCGAGCAACTCGTCGGGCATTGCTTGGGTCAAGCTCGGGTTCGTAGTTCCGGCTTCAGGGTCTGTCGCTTTATTCGAGAATTCCGCGAAAAACGCCCCAACGGGGCAATGCCACCGTAGCCTGGGGCGACGCCCCAGGCCGTGTTGG
>JAADHN010000089.1:104352-137798 GCA_013151865.1 Kiritimatiellota bacterium | reverse complement strand
GCGTCGAGCTTGCCGTCGAGGTGCGGGGCGGCGCAGGAAGGCCGGTGGCCGGAGGGGTGCTGCTCGACATCGACGTCCGCGGTCCGGACGGGGGGAGGGTGACTCGGTTCAGTCGGCATTGTGCGCCGTTGGACGGCCGGCAGAAAGTCGTCCTGAACATCCCGCTCAATGTCGCGCGCGGTCGCTATGACGCGACCGTGCGCGTGCCGCACGCCGGCCTTGAGAAATCGGTCGCTTTCACCGTGCGTTGAGGGGAGGGGAATGCAGTGGCGCGGTATTACGGGGCGAAAACGGGGCGAACGAAGGAGCGGTCGTTCTTGCGGCAGAGCCGGGTTTTTCGGGTGCCGAAATGGATGCAGAGGGCGTGTTCGGTGTCGTCGGTCATCTGCGTCTTTGTCCAATAGTAGTCCGGCCGTGTGTTCGGGAAGAGTTTGGCGAATTCTTTTGGGTCGACGTCAAGCAGTGACTGCAGCTCGTCGTCGGTGGGCAGTCGCCAGAGGCGTTTGCCGGCGAAAATGAGTTGGTTGACTCGCGTGCGGGCGCTATACCAGTCGAGTTTCTCGCCGTTCATGCAACCTTTTCCCGCGCCGTCGGCCACCCACAGCAAGCCTCGACCGTAGTCGACCACCGTACCGTCGGTTCTGGCTTCGAACCGGTTGGCCGGCAGCAAGCTTGCGACCTTGCGCAGCATTTCGACGGCGCTCCGGTAGTTCCGTTTTTCCCAGGCTCGTCCGGCTGTCCGGATGAGCCGGCGGGCCAACGTCCTCTTCCGGGTTGCGAAGGCGTTGAGACCTCGCCGGTACTCGTGTTGTCGGCGCCTTATTTCAGCCCGCAGCTTTTTTCCTGTCGCGATCAGCTTGTCGACTGTGTCCAAGGCTTGGCCGAGGGCGGCGGCGGCATCGTTGTAGGCGTTGACGGCCTCCCGCATATTGGCGCGTTTTTCGGCCCCGAGCGCCTCGGCGCGGCGATTGGCGACTTTATCCCAAAGGTCGGGTGCATTGACAATCAGGAGTTCGGGGACGGCTTTCTTATAAAGCTTCTCGAAGGCTGTTTTGGCCTTTCCCAATTCCCCGGAGATGCCGCCGAGTTTTTGGGCGAGTGCGTCCAGCTCGTTCAACAGGTTACGGGCCGCTTCGAGCAAGGCCACGTAATCTCGGCCGCGGGCCAATTTCTGCACTTGCCGATATCGGTCCTTGGCGGCCGTCCATTCGGGTTTCCAATTTCGAAGGAGCAGTTCTTCCTGTTTGGCCAGCATGGTGTAGCGGTCTTCAAGTTTCTTGAGTACCTCGGTGCGGCGAGTTTTGGCTTCCTTGATGTCCGCCTGGACTTTTTGAAGCAACGCGACAGTGTCCTCGGCTGCTTTGGCGGCTTCCCGGTAGCGGTACGCTTTGAGCGCCGCCTTGAAATCCGCCTGTTTTTTTTGAATTGCGGCCCAGGCACGTGCGGCGCTCGCGGCCAGTTCGCGGCGGTCGGCCTTGGCCAGCGCCGCCTCAAGGCGGGTCTGAGCCTGTCGAGCCGCCTTTCGTGCGCTCATTATTTCCGAACTGCCTTTTTCGAGGATGGACAAGGCATCGCGGTAGGCCATTGCGGCACGTTTCCACTGGGCTGCGGCTGCGGCCGCCTTGGCCCGTCCCAGGGAACTGCGCAGTGTGGCCTCGATTCTCGGGGCCACCTTTTTCCACTCCTCGGGGTTCAGGTCTTTGGCCATCTTGATATATGCCTGTCGAGCCGCCTCGTATTGTTTGATGACGCCGAAATTGTTCCGCTGCTGTTCGAGTATCTGGATGGCGGTGTGCAGGTCCCGGATCGCCGCGTCCGGATCGAAGTCCGCGGCCGTGGGGTCGGCGGTGTTTCGGTCGATCTGCTCGATGCGTTGCCAGGCCGATTGCGCATACTGGGCCAAATTCTGAGCTTTGGCTTCCTCTTTCAGCTTCCCGAACTGCTTGCGCAGGACTTCATAGTTGCGCTTGACATTGTCGACCTTGGCGGTTGCCGCGGACACTTTGCGGCCGGCCTCGCCGTAGAGGCTGGCCACGGCGCCGGGATGGAAGAGCCAATTCTGGGCCTGCGCTTTCTTGCGGAGTTCCTCGATTTCTTTGTAATCGCCGGGAGCGAAAATGCGCATGTTCTCAAGGTCGGCGTTCTGATAAATGGCCCTGAAGCTCTGCCTGCCCAGATTGTAGCGATAGAAGGACCAAACGCAGAGCAACGCGACCGCCAGCAGGATCGTGCCCCCCACGGCCGCGAGTCTGACGAGTCGTTTGTTCGGGCCGGGCTGGCGGGCGCTCATTTCCCGTCGGATCTGGTCCAGGTCGGTTGTGGAATGGTCGGACGCGCCGTCGGAGGTTGCGGCTTGAACGGGTTTCCGGGGCTTTTTTGCCATCTTTTCCCACCTCTGATGTTCCGATCCAGGTTTTATCGTTCCGGTCCCTCGGTGTGCCACGCTGAACAATGGACGAGCCATCTGCTGTTGCAGCGCATCTCACACGCCTTCAGGTTCTAGTGCCGCCGCTCACCGAGGCGGTGTTTCAAGCCGGCCTCGGCCGGTCGGGCGTTCGACGCAACGACTTGAATCCGTGTAAACTGCGCCCTCTCGCGATGAAGTCCATGAATCGATCAGGGCTGACCGGGCCAAGGAAGCCGGTGTCCGGGCATGATTGTATCGTCTCGAAAGAACCCGGGGAGTCGGCGAACTCGCAGCCCCCGGAGGAGTGCCCGACCCAATCCGAGACGCTCTGTGCATAATATATTACTATAGCGTTGTATCGTCCCCGACGCGAATTCCGAACTGTCCGGGGGCAGGGAGCTTCTCCTCGAGGCGGAGCGGAGAGTTTTCAGGATGCGTCGGGCCCTTCTGTTTTGGGTGCGGCGGCGTGGATGCGCCGCAAAATTCGCTCGGCCAGCCTGAGCGCGGTGAGTCCCTGCCGTCCACTGACTCTGGGCTCGGGCACCGCGCCCGTCGCCTTTGCCTGGCGGACGCAGCGGCAGAAGTCCCGCAACTCTTCGAGCAGGGCGTTGGCTGCACGGACCGGCACGGGTTGGCGGACGATTCCGGCGGGTCCGAGTGCGGCGATCTCGCCCTTTTTTTCCTGATAATCCAAGGACAAATAGGCGCGGGGTTTGAACACTCGAATTTTGCGCATGGGTTCCGGGCTCACGCGGCTGGCTGTCATGTTGGCGATGCAGCCGTTTTCGAACAGGATTCTGGCGTTGGCAATGTCCTCGCTGGGGCTGAGGACCGGGACACCCACCGCATCCACCCGTTTCGGTCGACTGCGAACCAGATCGAGCACGACGTCGATGTCGTGGATCATCAGATCGAGCACGACGCTGACTTCCGTGCCCCTGGGGCGGAGGCCGGGGCGGGGCGGGGGATAGGGGGCCAAACGGTGCGCTTCGATGAATCGAGGCGCACCGGGAACTTGGTGGAGGGTATCCAGGACCGGGTTGAACCGCTCGACGTGGCCGACTTCGAGAACCAGGCCGCGCCGGGCTGCTGCGGCCACGAGTCGGCGGGCCTCGGCCACGGTGGCCGCGATGGGTTTTTCGACCAGGACGTGCCGGTCCAACGCCAACAATGCGGCGACGACTTCATAATGCCTGTCGGTCGGGACGGCCACGCTGAGGCCGTCTACGGCACGGGCCAGTTCCGAATCGGATTCGAACACCTGCGTCCCGGCTTCCTCGGCCACGCGTCGGGCCGCTTCCGGATCCCGGTCGTACACTCCGACGAGTTCGACTCCCTCGCACTGCCGGTACAGTCGCGCATGGTGCCGGCCCAACGCGCCGGTCCCGATTACACCGACCCTGATTGTTTCTGCCGTCATGGGGTGGGGTCCTTTTTTTCTGCGTGTGGCTGCATCCGAGGCCAAGACTCGCCGCGGGGGGGGACGTGGGCTGCGGGCATCGCGGTTCGGCGTCGAAAACCGATGCTTGGGATTACATCGCCTGCAAGAGTTCGTCGAAGCGCGCGACGGTCTCCCGCAGGTCGGCCACCGGACGGTTTCCGGTCCCGAGCACGAGCGGGCCCGAGAACCCCGTGCAACGCAGGATGGAAATCAGTTCCTTGACCTCGGCGTTTCCACGGGCGAGCGGCGTGGGACGACCATCGAACAGGCAGTCCTCAACATCCAATTGGTCAACAAACCGACGGACCTTGGTTCGGAAACTGTGCAGGAACGGTTTTTCGCCGGCGCGCGCGAAATTCGCCGCATTGAATGTGAATCGGGCCGGCAACCCGCGTTTCCGCAGATCGAGCAGCAATTCGGCCGCGGCTTCCGCAGCCATGCCGATATTGAAGAACGATAGGGTGATACCCGTTTCGACCGCCGTTGCCAGAAAACGTTCCGCCAAGTGGGACAGCGGCAGCACCAGGCGCGGCACCGCAGCCGCCGCGGCGATTTCCAGGACCGATTCAATGCGGTTTGGTACGGCGCTGAATCGAAGGGACGCGACCGGACATCCGGCTTCCCGGAAATCGCCTATGGCTCCCGCGAGTTTGTCCGGATTCAGCGCCTGAACCGGTTTGCCCTCAAGCATGTCGAGTTCGATTCCGGTGACTCCCGCGGCCCGGACATTTTCGACGATTTCCGGAACGTAACGACCCGCCAGGCCCGCTGCCGCGACCGGGGTGAAGTGCTCACGGCTGAAGCGATCTTGCCGAAGGGCGGCCCGTTGCAGGACGCAGTCTGTGCAGTTGGGGTTGTCGCAAAGCACGAAAGCGGGATCCCGGCGTCCGACTTCGAGGGAAATGTCGATCAGGTCGCGGCTGCGAATCAGGCGCACGACCGCACTGCCGATCCGACCGATCCTCAGTTTGCCGCTCTCGCGCAGGACGCGGTCCAGACCGATGAAATCGCGGTGCGGTCCGGGGAAGTACTTCCAGGATCGGGCCACGGTGCCTTCGGGGGTCTCGAATGTGGTTTCGGATGTCGTCTTCAGGTAAGGCAGCCGGAGCAATGCCTCGACCGTGTGAAGCGTGGTGTTGCGGTCTTGGTCGACCCCGAGGAGACAGACATATCCGCCCCGGGCCGCGATACGGGTATAGGGGGTCCCTGCGCCGTGAGCGGTTTCCGCCTTCCAGTGGTCTGCACAGATCTCCGCGGCGTCCTTGCCGACGGCGGCCACGCGTGCTCGGGGGTGACAACTTTCGATTGCCGCCGCCCTGGCGCGCAGGTGCTCGGTGACGATCCCCAGCGCCCCGAAAGTGGGCACGACCAGGGTCCCCTCGGGACCGAGAACGTCCAGGAACGCATCGATCAACGCATCGGCGCCGCCCTCGACGTGCCCGAGGCTGGAAAGGGAACTGTGGAGCAACACGATGTCGCCCCGCCGCAGTCCGAGGGCGGTCAATTCGGCGGCAATGTCGATTCGGGTCATTGGATTTCTCGGGGGGTCAGTTCGGCGATGACCCGGCAGGGGAGCTGCGTGACGCCGGGGATCGGCAGGTGAAAGACGGACACCTTCACAACCGGTGCGGTCAGGCACGCCAGGTTCACGGCAGAGCACACGGCCGCGATGCGTGACCTGAACAGCTCAGTGAACACACCGTGAATGGCGCGGCTTTCGTAAATGTCGGAGATCAGCAGGTGGACGTTGCGTTCGATGATCCATCGGATTGCGTCGTGCGCAAAGTAGACGCTCCGAGGGGCGATTTCATCGAACCGGCGGTTTCCCAAGGCATTGACGATCAGGGCGCCGGGCGGTCCGTCCGGGGGCGTTGTTTTCGGGAAGGCCGCAGCCAGTTCCTCGGCCGTGACCGCCCCGGAACCGCTTGCCCTGTCCAGGCGCACGACGACTGCGTCGACTCGAAACAGTTTTTCAACCGGATAGTTGGAAGCATGCGCACCGTCGTCCGTTTCCTTGATGTGTCCCGGAAAGTCGATGTACGTGCCGTGCATGGAATTGATGGAGAGTCGGTATGTCATCCCGGTGTAGGCGGCCCCGGACGAGCGGATGGGCACTTCGGTCAATCTCGCCGTCTGTTCCGGAAGGGGGAGCGTCAAGTCCACCAGAAGCATTGGTTCGTATCTCCTCGGAACGTCGCCGGGAGAGGGCATACGGCAGAAGGGCCGCAGTCCGCCCGGCGGCAACCGGGCCACATGGATTTGACCGCTTGACGGACCTGCTCTCCCCGCCGCTCTCCTCCCCCGTATCGGGTCCTTTTCCTACGGCCCGGCCGCCTTTTTCGCGTCCGCCCGCACAGCGGCGAACCGGCGTGACCGAGTTTGGGCCCGTCGCCCGTTCTCGAGGTCGGAACGAGGTCTCGCAACAACGGTCGTACTATACTCGTTTCGACTCGGAATGCAGATGGAGGCCACGAGGCACGGCCCGGGTTCGCCGGTCGTTCAACCGGGTCGGCCGCCCAGGGCAGCCACGTCGAAATCCCGGGCAGCGTGAAAACACGCCTGGATGTTTTCGACGGGGGTGTCCGGTTGGATGACATTGGACGGGAAAACCACCAAGCCCCCGTTGTAGCCGCACTTGCGAATCAAGTCTTCGATCTCGGCGCGCACCTCCCTCGGCGTACCATTGGGCAGGGTGCGTTGCAGGCTGACGCCGCCGTGCAGGGTGATCCGGTCGCCGTACCGCTGCTTGACAGCGACCGGGTCCATGCACTCGGGTTGCAGGGGATTGATCACGTCGAAGCCGATTTCGACCAGATCGTCGAGCAGATCGGTCAGATTCCCGTCCGAGTGAATAAACATGAAAAGGTCCGGATTGGCCGCTTTGCATTGGGCGACGAGTCGGGCCATTCGCGGTTTGTCCACTTCCCGCCAGGTCTCCGGCCCCATGATGATGCGATCCTGCATGGCGATGTCTCCCACCATCCGGACCATGTCGACTCCGGCTCGGGCCAGACGCACGGCGATTTCGGTGTAGAGCGCGTAAAGGCGGTCGTAGAGGGCTTCGAGAAAGTCGCGGTGGATCAGGTAGTCGCAGAGCACGTTGTCCATGCCCCGGAGCATCCAGGCCATTTTGTAGGGGTTCGGGATGCCGCCGGAGACGAACAAGTCCCGTTGCTTAAGTGCAGCGACACGCTCGGACAGGTCGGGCGGTTCCACGAGATCGTCGATACCGGGCAGGTTGAAATCGGCCACGGCGCCCGGATCTTCGCCGTCCATGTCGGCCAGGGGGCCGCCGACCCATTCCTCGTACCAACCGGACTCGCCGATACGGTGCACCACCCCCCAGTGGTTGGCGTAGGTTCGCTCATCCAGCCAGATTCCGCGGCGGACCATCTGTTTATAGGTGCGCGTTTCCGCCCGCGCCTCGAATTCCGCGATGCGCGTGTCGATTCCGACCGATGTCCAACCGACGATACCCAGGTCGTCGAGCACCTCTGCCCAGTCGTCCGTGCCGTAATGTGTTTTGAGTTTGCGGATGACTTCCGCGTGAAACCACGCTTCCGTGGGGGTGCGGTCTGGTATTCGATGGTGAAGTGTCGCCAGTATGCGTTCGCGCGGTGTCATGGACATGAGCGCACCTGCTTTCTAATGGGTCGGACTCGATTCTCTCGAACCACCTTCCATCCGCGTTCGTGCCCGGCGGGGCCACGCCGATGTTTGCGGGCGGCTACTCAGCCCACGGCATGAGGGGCGGCAGGTCGAAACGACTCTTGATTTCGACAGGGTGGGCCTGTTCCGCCGATTCGAGAACACCGAGGCAGACATCGAGTACGTGGAATGCCTGCTCGCCCGTGCAGTGGCGCGGGCCGCCTGCCTCGAGTGCGTCCACCAAATCGAACACGGCCCGCCCCCATTCGACTCCGTTGAAGGGCTTCCGAACGGCCGGGACGGCAGACCAGTGGTCCTGTTCCGCGTCCCAACGCTCGACGCCGGCGTGAAACAACACATTCGAGTCGAGTATCAAAGAGCCGAGTTCTCCGTGGAACTCAGCGCCGTTGGCCTGTCTGGATTTGCCCGTGCGGAAGCTGGCCGTGAGTCGCCCCACGGCGCCGCACTCGAATTCGAGGCATCCGACCACCTGATCCGGGGTCTCGACCCGGAATCGGCGTCCGGCGTCCGGGCCGTCGCCGATGACGCGTTCGGGCTGTACGATTCGCGCGCAGCCGGTCACACGCGTCACCGGTCCGAGCGCGGCAGTCAATACGGTTAAGGCATACACTCCAACATCCAAGAGCGGTCCCGCGCCCTTTTGGTAGAAAGGGATTGGGCGGGCGTTGTGCCTCTCGATGGCCCCCCAGTTCATTTCGGCATAAACCGCCAGCACGCGGCCGACGCTTCCGCCCCGAATGGCCTTGACGGCGGTCTGCTGCGCCTCCCCCATGAACGTGAAGGGCGAGCAGCTCAAGATGGTCCCCGCCTGTTGCGCGGCGCGCAGGAGTCGGCGGCCGTCCTCTCGGGTACAGGCGAGCGGTTTTTCGCTGTGCACATGCTTTCCGGCCAGGAGCGCCGGCTCCGACACCTCGGCGTGGGCCTGTTGCGTGGTGAGGTTGGCAACGATCTGCACTTCCGGGTCATCGAGCACGGCCTGAAAGTCGGGGTAGGCCCTGCCGCCGTATTCGGTTGCGAATTCCATGGTGCGTTCGGGGATGATATCATAGCCGCCTGCCAGCCGCACCCGGTCCGGCCGACTGAGAAGACTTCGGGCATAGTGCTGAGCGATCTGTCCGCAGCCGACCACGGCGATTCCGACCGGTGTTTTCATGGTCATTTTCCGCCCCTTCTTGTTTGTTCGTGTGCCGACGGTCCCGGAGTTCTCCGGATCGGTGTTCCAGCCGCGCCATGGCGCCGAACGGACCGTGGCGCCAGGGTGTTCCGGCGCTCTATCCACCCGGAAAAACGGCGGACTTGGACGTCGACGAGCCGATATGCGGTGTTGATTTCCGCCTCACGCACGGCCAGGTACGGTCCGGCCAAAGTGCGGCGGGCGTCGGCGCTGATCGGCTCGACTCCGGGCAGACCGACTGCGTTGCGTTCCACGTTTCCGGGCCCGGCCAAGTCCCGGATCGGCGATCGGCGTTCGGCAGTAGTCCGGCGTGGCTGTCCGATTCGGTCGCGGCGGTTGACCGGGAGCGGCGAATCGGGGTCCGCAATGCGGGCGCCCGCATTGCGGACCAGAGCCGCGAATTCCGCAAACGGCACAGACTCGGCCCCGAGTTCGTCACCCAAGACCAGGGCGACGTGTCCCCTGTCCCGGGGAACGTAGGGCACAGAGGCCCCATCGCGCGCACGGAACAAATCTCCGGCGGCGAGTTTTTCTCGCTGAAAGCGAACCCTGGGATTGTAACACGTCCCGGCAAAGCGCGCAACAGACGCTGGTACGCTTGTCGTTTACTCGCGGCCCGGTTTGCGGTCCCGTCGGCGCGTCGCGGTTCGAGGATGCGGGCCGGTCCCGTCGGGGTTGAGGTTGGAAGGTCCGAGGCTATGGTATGCCATGAATTTCTTGGAATTGACCGATAAAACGATCGTTGTTTTCGGCGTGGCAAACCGCCGTAGTGTGGCTCATGCCATCGGTCGGGTTTTGGCCCGGGCGGGGGCCGACGTGGTGTACGTGGTGCGGGACGAGACGGTTCGTGCCGGGACCGCACGGCTGCTCGGAGACGCTCCGGTCCTCACCTGCGACGTGGAACAAGGCAGGGGTATCGCCCGATTGGCTGCGGAATTGGAAGCTCTGCGACCGGGGCCGATTCACGGCATCGTCCATTCGATCGCCTTTGCCAATTACAGTCACGGGTTCGGTCCGTTTATCGAGACCGACCGCGCCGATTTTCTGCAGGCGGTCGACATCTCGTGTTATTCGCTCATCGCCCTGGTTCGGGCCCTGAAGCCCCGTATGGCCTCCGATGGGGCGGTGGTGACCATGTCCATCTCGACGACGCGCATGGCGGCGGAGAATTACGGGTACATGGGGCCGGTGAAAGCGGCCCTGGATTCGACCGTCGTGTTCCTGGCCAAATCCCTCAGCGTCGATACGCGGATTCGCGTGAATGCCGTCGGGGCCGGCCTGCTCAAGACCTCGGCGTCCGCCGGCATTCCGGGGTATATCGATTCATACCTGTTCGCCGAGCAGGTGGTGCCTCGCAAGGAGGCGCTGCGGACCGAGGAGGTCGCCGACGTCGCGGCGTTTCTGCTGAGTCCGCGCTCCACGGGCATCAACGGACAGACGGTCGTGGTGGACGCCGGCATGTCGATCAACTATTTCGACCGGGACATCGTCCGCCGGGCCACGCGCCCCGACCCGAGGTGAGGTGGGCGCTCCGGGACACGGAATTGCTTCGCTGTCTTTACGCGACACGGGACAACTTGTGTTTCCGAATCCGCCATGTCCGGTCTCCCGTCCCAACCGCCGTACCGACCGAGAAAGGCACGACGAGCCCATGAACGAACTGACTGAAAAAGATCTGTTGGCCCTTCATGACGAGTACACGCTGAACACCTACTCACCGCACTTGATGTTGGTGCGTGGGGCCATGTCGAATGTGTGGGACATCGCGGGGCGGGAATACCTTGATTTCACCACCGGCATCAGCGTTTGCAATCTCGGACACTGTCATCCCCGGGTGACGGAGGCGATTCAGCGCCAGGCGGCCCGGCTGGTGCATGTATCGAATTTGTTCTACAACGAGAACCAGCCTCGCCTCGCGGCCGTGATTTCGAAGGCGACGTTCGGGGGCAAGGTGTTCTTCTGCAACAGCGGGGCCGAGGCCAACGAGGGACTCATCAAGCTGGCCCGCCGCTGGGGCGCCGAGCGCGGCCGGTTCGAAATCGTCTGCATGGAAGGTTCATTCCACGGACGCACTTTGGCGACGCTTGCCGCGACCGGCCGTGCCAAATATCGGAAAGGGTTTCAGCCGGACATGCCGGGGTTCGTTCATGTGCCGTTCAACGACCTGGAGGCGGTCTGCGACGCCATTGGGCCGCAAACGGCCGCCGTTCTGCTCGAACCGGTGCAGGGGGAGGGCGGCATCGTGCCCGCCACCGGGGGATTCATCGAGGGCGTACGCAAGCTCTGTTCGACCGAGGGCGTGCTGTTGCTTTTCGATGAAGTGCAGTGCGGTATGGGGCGAACGGGTCACCTGTTCGCCTACCAAGCCTATGGTGTGACGCCGGACGCCATGGCCATGGCCAAAGCGTTGGCGAACGGCATGGCCATGGGGGCGTTCGAGGTGCGAAACGAGTTTGCAGGGGCCCTGCCGCCAGGCACACACGCCAGCACGTTCGGAGGCAATCCGTTGGCCTGCGCCGCCGCGCTTGCCGTGTTCGAGACCTTCGAGCAGGATGCCGTCCTCGAAAACGTTCGACACATGGCCACGCGTCTTTGGCAAGGATTGGAGGTGCTCCGGACACGCCATCCCGAGATTCGCGAAGTCCGCGGCAAGGGCCTGATGATCGGAGTCGATGTGGGTCGCCCGGTTGCCGATATGATTACCGCGGCGCGGGCCAAAGGGTTGTTGATTCTGCCGGCCGGCGAGACCGTATTGCGCCTGTTGCCGCCGCTGACGGTGCAGCCGGAAGAGATCGATCTCGCCCTTGGCATTCTGGATCAAGTGCTTGCCGACGGTTGAGTTCGCGCCGCTGTCGGTCCGGGCGGATCGGTGTGTTGGACGGCCGGGGCACTCCGCCGCTCCATCCAGAATTGCGGTTCGGGCGGGAAACCGGCGCACTCACCCCGCATGCCCTCCCGGACCACGCGGAACCCCATTCTCCGGTACAATTTCACGGCACGGCCATTGGCGTGCTGGCAGGTCAGTTTCATGACCGGGGGACCGTGCCGGTCGGCGATGTAAAGCAGGCGTTCCATGAGGGCGCGGCCCGCGCCGCATCCCTGGCAGTCCGGGCGGACGCAGATGCCGAACGTGCTCGAATCGGCCTCGAGGTCCTTCCACCGATACCAGGCGTACCCACCGATTTCCCCCTCGCTCGTCTCCAGGACCAGTACGACTTCCAGGGGACTCTCGGCCTTTGCGGCATTCGCCAAAGCGTGTTCCCGGTCGAGCGGGTGCGGCCAATAAAACCGCCGGGCTTCGGGAGGGACACGGTCATAGAAAGCCGCGAGCCGCTCGCCGTCGTCCCGCCGCAAGAACCGCAGGCGCACCCGGCGCCCGTCCTTCAGGACGAGTTTTTGGGGCGGGAACCTCCTTGCATCGTCGAGTTTCATGGGACGATCCTTCTGTTCGAAAAAACTTTCTCGGGGCTGTTGTCCGTGGTTTCAGCGCGTGTGCTTCGTCCTCTGCACCGGGGGCGTTTCGGTACCCCGTCCCTTGGGCGGAAGTTTTTTCGCCGGGTGAACGAAGAGGACCAGGTCGGCGGCGGTTTCGGCCAGCGTGAATTGTGTGCTCCCGGAAAAGGCGAGCGTGCGCAGGAGGCGAGCATTCGCGGCGTCGAAGACGTCGCACACCAGTCCATCGTCCATCCGACTCAACACCGTCCGGACGCGACGGGGCCGGTCCGCAAGGCGATACCGTTCCACGCTGCGGATGTCGCAGATGCCGGTCTCGTAATGGAGGGCGTTTCGAACATATGCGATCAGAAAACGCCCATCCGACGAGGCGGCGTACGAGCAATGATTGCCGGGCGACAGTCGGATGGGGCTCGCCTCTGTCACGGCGGGGGGCAGGTCAGCGATGCCCGCGGGGATCGGTCCCCGCCGGGCGTCCAAGACGGCCGTGTATGGTGTTCTCGGGGCGTCGGGCCGGACGTACTCGCAGTCAACGGGCACGGAAGAGAGGAGTTCCTCGCAGGCGACCAAACGTCGGACTTGCTCTCTGTCCGGTTTGTCGACAACGACGGCGACCGGCGCGCGGACGCGCCGGAATCGGCTCCAGTCGATCCGCCGGGCGACCTCGGCGAACACTTTGCATTGCCCCTCGACCATGGCGGCGGACCAAGCGATGGCCATGGGCTGCTGGAGTGTGAGCGCAATGCCCATGGCGTCACGGTACTTGGTGACGAACCGCGGAGCGGTCTTGACGCCGCAGGCGACTTCGCCGAGATAGGCGGGAGGGGCCGTATCGAAGAATCGGGCGGCCACGGCGAGGAACAGGTCCGTGGGGTGGCGCAGGGTGCTGTAGGCCCGATAGCCGACGCCCCCCAGACGCGCCGGCCGATACTGGCCGTACGTCGCCGGGTCTCGGCCGCGGCAGTTCAGAATGTTGCCGCCCTGTTCCAGTACGAGCATCTGCCCCGGGGCGCGCCGCCGGATGAATCCCGAGAGAGAGTTGATCCAGCCCGGGGGATAAAACTGGTCGTTTTCTCCCATGATCGAGTACGCCATGACCGCGGGATCACGCCCGGTGAACCCGAGGAACTCCGCAATATAGCTCCGCTGGCGGCGTGCCATCCGCGGGTCCGTCCATTTCGTGCTCAGCGAGAACCCGGCTTCGAAATACTGCCACACCGGGGGAGAGCGCCCGGTGGAGGCACTGAGGTACGGGTAATGAAAGAGATTGATGACTACCCGGATGCGATTCCTGCGCGCCGCGGCAAGGATGAAGGCCGTTTGTTCGAGACCGTGCGGGGCGAGGTGACCGCACGCATCCAGGTAGTATTCGCTCGGGCTGACGTTCGGTGTCAGGCGAATGACTCGAACTCCGCTCTGAGCCATGTAGTCAATGTATCGGTCCAGAGTGGGGCGTGGCAGCGCGCGCCACTTGGTGATGAAAAGGGACCGTTTTTCCCGCTTGATCAGGCGCTCGAACTCGGCCGCCCCGCGAATCAGGGTGCGGTCCCCGTTTCTGTTCCGGGCGAAAGGGACCCATGCGAGGAGGTCACCGCACAGAGGGCCGACGGCCTGCCCCGCGGCGGTGCAATACGAGCGTTTCTCGCGTTCGTAATGGTCCGCGAAGGGAATCGCGGTGACCACGACGTTCAGGTCGGTTCTCGCCAGCGTTTTCTTCCTGGCGTCGTGTGCCGTCAGGCGAAACGTGAATTCCCCCGGAGGCAAATCGCTCAGGCGTGCACGGCGTATGCCCGCAGGCCCCGAGGGTGGGTCGAATGGAATAGGTCCCTTCGGTGCTCCCGGCACTGTTGCCGCCACGGCCTCCAGCGTAACGCCCGGGTCGCTCGCGATTCGTCCCCGCGTGTCCACGATAACGGCTTCGAGCAAAACACCCTTTTGTCGGGCCGACGCGACCGAGGCCACGACCGGAGCCCGCGGCACGATTGCAGACCGTGTCGGCATGGATAACTTCAGGCGCAGGCTTGCCGGTTTCGTGGTGTCGGGCCCGTTCCGCTGCAGCCGCACCTGGATGTCCACTTCCGCATAGCGGTTCGGCCGTCCGGATTCCCGGTAGGCGTTGGCCAGATCGATGGTTCCGTGGCCGGGGCCCGGTGACTGCAACGGGGTTTTTCGCAAAGACCACAGAAAGGGGTGGGCGCCGTCGCTTGCCGTGACTTCCAGGCGCCAGTTCGCGTTTATTGAATCGCCCTCCCAATGGAGGACCTGGTGCTGCTCGACGTTGAATTGGAAGGCGCGCAGCACGAATACCGCCGTGTTCTTTCCCGCCGGAAGCGTGAACCCGGTCGAACCGTCGGACCGGGGTTGGATGTGGCTCTGTTTCGGCCAGTGTCCCGGTGCGAGTTCCCGCCAAGGTTCAAGATACAGCCACCGTGACGCGGCGCCGGCGCCCGTCAGCGGCAGTTTGCGGCCCGTTTCCCAGGCAATGCTTCCCGCGGAGAGGCCGTCCGCCGCAGTGACCCAACGCATTCGACGGTTGAATACCAAGGGAATTTTGTACGGATGCGTCGTCGTGGCAGGCTTCAGTTTTGCCGGTTCGACCGAGCGGGCCCGAATCTCGAGGTTGTCGAACCATGTGCAGCCACGGTCCTGGGCATACGTATCGGGGGAGCGCGGGCCGAGGCGTGCGTCGTTCTGGAAAAAACGCACGACGAACGGACCATGGACCAGGGGCGACCAGTCCTTCAGTTTCTCCACCAAGGCGCCTGTCCGCGCAGAATACACTCGCAGAGCCTGCCGATCTTTTTCCAGGACGAGAACGAAGCGGCGCCACTCGCCTTCCGGGACTCGCCCTTCGACGCCTTTTGTCCGGCCGAGGAAAAAGGCCCTGCCGAGGCCGCTGCCGCCGGCGCCGGCGACGATCTGTTCCCGCGACCCGACATTGGCCGAGATGAGTTGGATTCCGGCGAACCACGTATGGGGACTGTCGTGGGCCAGGTATTGCTCCCACCGGATTGTCGCGGGGAGCCGGATTCCTTTCGACAACTGCGCAACGGCCCATTTGCCCGCAGTGGGCGCGGTCAGGTCCAGCACCAGGCGTCCATCGGCGATCACTGCTTTGCCGCGGCCCCCGGCATTCAGTCGCCATGCATTGGGGGCGGCCTGCGAAAAATCGTCCTGGAACAGAACGTGTCGGACTTGGTCCGAGGGGACGGCCCCGAACAAGGCTGCGGCGATCAAGCAGAGCAGAGCGGGAGGCAAGTTTTTGTGGGGCCATGGGCTCACGTCGATTCTCCTGATTGGTCGTCGCCGCGTGTTCCGGAGTGGAAAGGGGAATGCCAAGCCTCTGCGCGACTGTCTGCACGATTCCGCGGCATTCCGCAACAACTGCCGTGGCCCACCGTCCGCCTACCGGTCTCCGCCGCCAGCGCAGAGTGCAGGCCGGAGCCGACGGGTAATCTACACCGTGCGTTCCGGGATGGTCTGCGCGCCGACGCGAGGCATTTGGCGTCCGTTACCGGTTTTCAGAACAAGGGGCGACCGGCAGCGGTCGTGACAGGAGCTTGGGGCGCGCATTTTCGGGGGAGCTGGCGACGTGTGCGGATGGGTGCTATTTTGCGGAAGTCCCGACCCGAGGTTGCCCCGCACGGCTGCGGGGCGGCATCGCGGGGCGCCCCCCATGAAAAAGATTGCGGGAAAGCTGACGGTCCTCTTTGTTGACGCCGGCCCGTGGTTCGGCGGCGGGCAGCGTAGCCTGCTCGACCTGATAACGGCATTGCGGAATCGCGATGCCGTCCGCCCGGTCCTTGTCGCGGCGGACGATACGCCCGGCGGACTTCTCGAACGTGCAGAAGGGCTCGGTGTGCCCAGCGCGCACCTTCCGGCCCGGCATTGGCAGCGGAACCTACGGGGCCTCCTGAATTTTTTGTCCGACCGCGGCCGTATCACGCGTGTCATGCGCCGAGTCATTCACACGCACCGCCCGGATTTCATCCACGCCAACGGGATTCGGTCGGCACTGGCGGTTCAGGCTTCCGACACTTGCAACCGCCCTCCCGTGGTGTTGCACGCGCGGGACCTCCGTGAGCCTGTGGCGGTGACGCTCTGGATCGCAGCGCGGGTTGCGGCGGTCGTTGCGGTGTCCGAAACCGTGGCGCGCCATCTGCGTTCAACAGTTCGATACCGTGGCTTGCTCCGGGTGATTCCGAACGGGTTCGACCTCAAGGCCATCGCGTCCAGCGTTCCGACCAAAGCATGGCCTTGGGCGCCGGAGCATCGAACGGCGGTTCTGGTGGCCGACTTGGTGCGTTGGAAGCGTCACGATCTCTTTCTCAAAGCGGGCCGGATCCTGTATGAACGTCTGCCCCGGTTCCGTGGGGTTGTCGTCGGGAGACCGGTGGCGGCCGACTCCCAAGGGTACCTCGCGGAACTGCAGGAGTTGGGCCGTGCTCCGGACGGGACCGGGATTTTTCACTTTGCCACAGACGTCCAGGACGCGCTGCCCTGGATTGCCGCCGCCGATGCGGTTGTTTCCGCAGCGCCGGACGAACCGTTTGGCCGCACGGTTGTCGAGGCCCTGGCATTGGGGAAGCCGGTTGTGGCCGTCGGGGGGAGCGGACCGGAAGAGGTCCTCGCCGAATCATTGGCGGGGCGGATTTGCGACTCGGTGCCGGGATCGCTTGCCATGGGAATCCAGCATTTCCTCGGCGAGATCGACCCGACCGCAGTTGCGGTGGCGGCGCGCGCGCGTGCCGGAGACTTTGCCATCGAAAAAACAGCCGCCGACATCACGGCCTTGTACCAGACCTTGATTGCTCGGGGCTGAGGGTGGTTTGTGGGCGCCTACGCGCGCGGGCCGCAATTGATGTTGCGGCGTTCGTGCGCCCCTTGGGGCTCGATTCGCCGGCCGCACGGCGCCGGTCTGCGTGCCCGGTCGCCTCATGTGCCCCTGTGGGCCGCATGTCGATTCCGTCGGTAGTCCCGATGGCGGGCCTCGCCGTCGAACTTTTTTCAATGTCCCCCTGCCGAGCAAAACCGGACACCGCGTTGGTTCGTGGTCCCCGGCGGACCGGGTAAATTCGGTTGTCGCCTTGATTCGTGTTCCGACCGGGCAAACGCGCGGTCCCGATTCCCACAGCACAGCCACCACCTGGAGAACCGAGCGGATCGCGAGCCGGAACGACCCCCGGGTTCCGCCGTCCGAGGCTACTTTTTGCGATCCGGCGTGAAGTCCGGGTTCGGGCTCGGTAAACGTGCCCCCACAGCCCGGCGCCAGTCCTGAAGCATTTGTCGCAGTTCAGCGGCGATCTGCGGCTCCGAATCGGCCATGTCGTGCTGCTCGGAAATATCTTCCGAGACGTGGTAGAGTTCGATGTGGCCGTCTTCGAAGTACTCGAGCAATTTCCAAGCGTCCCGCCGGACGGCGCTTACGGGGGCGGTGGTCTCGTAGTAGTGCGGGTAATGCCAATACAGGGCGTCGCGGTCGAGTTTCGTTTGCGGAGTCCGCAACAGCGGGCTCAGGCTGAGCCCGTCCGCTGCTTCCTCCCGGCGGGGGTCCCGACCCAGTCCGGCCAGATCGAGGAAGGTCGGGAAAAAGTCCGTGCTGACGACCGGGGTGCAGCAGACGGCGCCTGCCGGAATCCGTCCCGGCCACCGTACGATCAGCGGTTCGCGGATGCCGCCTTCGTAGAGGGCCCCTTTCCCGGAACGCAGCGGAAAGTTGTCCGTGACCGTTTCCCCGGCATATCGTCCCACGTAGCCGCCGTTGTCCGAGAAAAAGAAGACGACGGTGTTGTCGTCGATTCCGAGTTCGTCCAGGCGTTGGAGGATGCGCCCGACGTTTTCGTCCAGGCTCGCCACCATCGCCGCGTATCCGACGTTGCGGTGATGCAGGTCCGGCCGGGATCGCTTTCGGTAGTGGTCGACCCAGTCGGGTTTTCCCTGGATCGGCGTGTGCACGGTGTAGTAGCAGAGATTGATGAAAAAGGGGCGGTCGCGAACGGTCCCCATGAGTCGCAGGGCTTCGTCGGTGAGTCGGTCGGTGAGATAAGCGTTCTCGGATTCGTTTCCGGATTCGAGGTCGGGAATGTACCGGAACTCTTCTGAATTGAAGGCCCCCTTGTACGGATAGAAATACGTCACAGGGCAGCCCCAATGAGTCCCACCGATATTCAGGTCGAAGCCTTGGGCTTCGGGATAATGCGAGGCGTCGCCGAGGTGCCATTTTCCGACATGGGCCATGAAATAGCGCTGTCGGAGCACATCGGCGTAAGTGACTTGCTCGAGGGGCAGGCCGCTCCGGGTGATCGGGGGGATGAGCCTGCGGTTTCGCGGCGGGTGTTCGGCCGCTTCGGACCAGATGGTCATGTTTAGCCGGGCAGGGTGCCGGCCGGTGAGGATGGAGGCCCTCGTGGGGGAGCAGACCGGCGCGGCAGCGTACGCGTCGGTGAATCGCAGGCCTTCACGTGCGAGGCGGTCGATATTCGGGGTTTCGTGGAGGTCGGCGCCGTAGCAGCCGGTATCGGCCCACCCCAGGTCGTCGGCGAGGATGAAAACGATGTTGGGCGGAGGCTGCCCCGTCGAGGCTTGGGCGGGAGTCGTGGAACGTCGGAGTGCAGTGTTCATGTTCTGCCGGGATCTCCTGCTGGGGCGGACCAGCCTTTGGAGGGCGCGCCCGCATCCGGAGCGGACGGCGCCGCCCCCGGGATCGTCTCCGGAATCGCTGCGATTCCGGTCAAAACGCCTGCCCCCTCGGACGGCATTCCGGGAGGGCAGAAGTACCGAGTCGTCCGCGACCCGTCGCCCGGCCGCCAGCCCCGTGGGAGTGGCTGAGCAGTCGGGTTGCAGGCCGGAGAACGTCCGAAGCAGGTCGAGGTCGTGAAGTCGGTCCGGACGCGCTCGATACGATATTGCATCGAGTCGACCCCGAAATATAGCCCGTTTTTCGCATTCGAGACGGCACCGGGGTTATGGGGCCCTGAATCTGCCTGCGGCGGCGCCGAGTCGTGCCGGGGAACCGAACGTAACTCCGGCACGGGTCGGCTGCCTTGCCGTGTTGCCGGCGATGCGCTACACTGCCTTGGCCGCGTTCGTGGGACGGGTTGAGCAGGTCGGACAAATAGATTTGGCAAGACTAGGGCAGGGAGAATGCCGGGTGTTTGCGGCGCCCGACTGCGAGGCGGAAGGCCGCACAGGTTCGGCGTGTTTTCAGCGCCACTGATCGAGGAAGGAGTGACATGGCAGAGATCAGAAAACTATTGTTCGCATCGGCGCTGCTGTTCGCGGTGGTGGAAGCGCGTGCCGGCACGTACCGGCCGGACCGGGAGGGCTTTATTCGGGATTGGTTGGTTATCGGTGCGTATCCGAGCTATGCGGCCGAACCCAGGCCGCGGGGGTTCACCGACGATCTATTGAAGAACCTCGGCGGCGAGACGGCGGTCGAGCCGTACGCCGGCATGCAAGACCGCGCCGTGTTTGAAGCGGACCGGTCGAAATTGATTGCCGGCATCGGATCCACCAACGCATGGGGGTTCACGAAGACCAAGGTTTACGACATCGAGTGGAAGGAGTTCCACTGGGTGGAACCGGGCAAGCGGGCTGCGCCGATCATCGATCTGGACGGTCTTTTCCAGGAGACGAAAGACAACGTAGTGGCCTACGCAGCCTGCTACCTCGTCTCTCCGAGGTCGCAGAAAGTGCAGTTCCGGATCGGAAGCGACGACGGCTACAAACTATGGGTGAATCACGTTTACATCGGGGGGCTTTCAATCTGTCGGGCGGTTCAGCCGAACGCGAACATCCACACGGTCGAACTCAAGAAAGGCACGAACCTGGTCCTGCTCAAGATTGTGGACCGGCGCTATGGACATGCCTTCTGTCTGGCGGTTACGGACACCCGGGGACGGCCGTGCACGAATCTGAAGGTCGTTCTCGACAATCCCAAAGCGAAGTTTGCCCGGGAATGTCGCAACCTCGAACGCGTGGACGTCATTGATGGCGACACGTTTGCCGGGATGGCGCTGACGGGCAAGCCGCCCTATTTCCCGGGCAGGCATGTGCTCAGCATCGGATTGGGTCGCGCCGTAAGGACAAAAGCGGGTGTGGAGTTGCGGGTCACCGATTCCGGCGGCAGTTTGCTCCACCGCGAGCAGATGGTCGTGGATCTGAGGCCGGAGAAGGCGGTCCTTCTCGAACGCGATATTGAGTGCGAGCAGGCAGGGCGAGTGACCATCGCGGCCGTGGTGAAGGATCGGACTACGGGAACATCCCTCGGACACTTGACGAAAACGATCACGATCCTCGATCCCAAGGCGGTACACGAGAAACTCGGCCAGGCGCTCAAGGAAGCGTCCCGGGTCCAGGCGCGTGCAGAGAGGCTTCAGGCTATACTCGACAAGAAAAGCGCTGAGCTGAACGCGTTGCGTGAGGATATTGCGGCACAGTACATTCGGATCGAGGATATCTATGCCCGCCGGCGTACCGCGTTGGCGGAAAAGTACGGCAAAGCCGGTCGGTCGATCGACGAACCGTTCGAGCCGGCACGGACCGCGCGCGCCGGTCTCTGTCTCAACGGCGACAAGTGGGCGATTGCGGCGGCGAGGCGGCAGGTCGGGGGCCCCGGATTCGACGAGGAGACTCCTCCGGACACGGGGTGGGTCCGTACTCGTGTGCCCATCGAATGCCTGCAGGCGTACTTCCGCTCCCGATCCTACCCGGTCCGGGGCCGGGGCCCCCGCAAGAACGACAAGTTCTACGGGCCGAGCGAAACCATGCCGTGCGGGGGAGATTACGTGTTGCCCGACGCGCGTTTGTCGCAGGGCGTGTGGTATCGGCTTCTTTTTCGAATGCCGGATGGATGGGAGAAACGGGTCTTGACTTTGCGGATCGACAATGCGAACACCAAGGTACGCGTCTATTTCAACGGGACATTCTGCGGCGAGCGTTTCGGTTGGGTGGGGGTAATCCGCATCCCGCTGAAAGATGTGAAGCGGGGTGAAAACCAACTGGATGTATATGTGGGGTCGGCACGGAATTACGGATTCGATCATTTCAACGGCAGGCCGCTCGGGCTTGACAGTACGTGGGGGATCATGGGGGATGTCTTCCTGGAAGCGACCCCGGGAGTCGCAGTCACGGATGTGTGGGCCATTACGAGTTACCGAAACGCACGGATCAAGACCAAGGCCTGGCTGGTCAACCGGATGAGAACGACCCGGGATATCGAGGTCCGCCAATACTGTGTGCTGGACGGCCGGGTACGGCTTCGTCTCGGCCGGAAGAGATACTCGTTGCCGCCGGACACACCGGTCGAGGTGCGCATGTCGCGGCCTTGGACGAATCCCCGGTTTTGGGGAATCGGCGGCAAATACGGCGAGCCGATCCTGTACACCCTCGTAACGGACATTCTGGCGGGGGGGGAATTGGTGGACCGGCAGTTCACTCGTTTCGGCTTCCGCGAGTTCTGGATCGAGGGGCTTCACTTCTACCTGAACGGTAAGCGCATCTTCATCCAGGGCGACATCGGCCACTTCAAGCAGAATGTGCGCCGCCAGCTCGAGGTGATCTTCCCGCTTCTGCGGCGCGACGGAATAAACCTCATTCGCAACCACCAGGGCGCGTTCGGGTACCCTTGTCTGGAACTGCCCCGGGTTGCGGACGAACTCGGTATGCTGGTCTGCGCGCAGATGTATCCCGTGCTGCGTCCCCGGGGGATGAAGAAGCTCGGCGAACTGGAACGAGAGGCGTATGTTTCGGAAGAAGAGTGGCTCGCGAGTGAAATGCACTACGAGAACCTGAAGAATTATGGCCGTTGGGTGAGAATGATGCGCAACCACCCGAGTGTGGTGATCTATTCCACGGACAATGAGATTTTCACCCAAGCCTGGGACACGCCGGAGAAGCTTGCGGCGAACATCCGCAACGACCGGCTCGGCGCTTACTACGAGAAGTATGTCAAGCGCCTCGATCCCACTCGTGTGCTCACCCGCGACGGTGATGAGGGTACTTGGGGACACACCGGCAAGTGGCAAGAGGACCCGCCTTGCGATACCGCCAACTACCACTACCCCGACTTTCGCATCGACGAGTTTGTTCGGGATTGGGAGACGGTGTACGACGGGCGTCCAGTGCTTTTCGGTGAGACCCTGTACCACTCCTACGGCGCCTGGAACGGCTGGGTCGGCGCGACACCGTCTCAAGTTACGGCCAAAGCAAGGACCGTCCGCCGAGTCGCCTCACTCTACCGCGACCTGGAGATTCCCGGCGCCATCTATATGGGGCTGTCGCTGGACGGCTTCATACAGCTGGACAAGGAGGGGTGCGGGCCTTGGCGCATCACGCCGGAAATGATTGCCGAATACAAGGCCGACGGCATCGTCAAATCCATGCCGCGCTATCCCTATATCCCCGTGGCCTGGCCCAGCATGTCCGGGCCGGGCTACAAGCGGGAATTCGCCCGAAACACGGCCGGCATTCACGGCGAACGCTCCATCAACTGGTTCGACCCGAAAGCGCCTACACATTTGCGGAACGCCGTGAACGACGCCTACCGTGATTCGCTCACTCCCATGCCGCCCTTGAAGAGAACCCGGGCGCCCGAGTTGCTTGTGCGAGTGGTGAAGCACGGGGAACCGGCGCCATTTGCGCAGGCGTTTCTCACTCCGGCGGAGGGGCAGGCTGTTCCGCCGGTCGGGGTGATGGCCGACAGCAACGGTGCGGCGTGGTTCCTTCTTTGGCGGTCGGGGAAATATCGGATCCGCGTCGGCGGCGTGGAGAAGACGGTCACGGTCGACGAAGTCCCGAACGACCCGCCAAGCCCGGGGTTCGATTACCTGAAACGGGTCGAAATTGAGATCGAATAGTCTCTTGTCACAGGAGAAAGAGCCATGAGACGGGAAAGGACATTGGGGCTGCTCGCCGGTTTGATGCTCCTGGCCGGGGGGACGTCGGCGCCGCGTGTTTTTTCGGCCGACCCCACAGGGAAACGGTCCGCTCGGAAGGCGTACGAGGAATCCCGTCAGGTCCAGGCGAAAACCAAAAGGCTCCGGGCCAGGGTCGAGGCGCTGGAGGCGCAAATCAAGCAGAAGAACGCGGAACTTGCCAACTACCGTAGGGTCAAGGCCGGGAATGCCAGGATCATCGCCAAACTCGAAACCGGAAAGTGACGCGTCGCGGCGCTTCAGTCCGTTCTTGGGGCGAAGTCGATTCAGGCGGATGTTTCGCCTTGCACGGGAGGTTGGTTCGGCGATGCTCGCAGCGCTTCGGTCGATCGGGGCCCTATCGTCTTCCAGGCCATCCGGGGCGCCAAGCATTGGGACGGACCGGCGGGCCTCGACACGGCTCCTGCCCGCGGGGGGGGCATGCAGTTTTTCCGCGACGGCGTTTGGAGTGGACACCGCCTGGACTCGCGACAGCAAACCAACGTTCCGGTCCGGAGATATGGCCGGGGAAGCTGGATTGCCGCGGCCTGCTGCCGCAGAATCGGATTCCTCTTCCCGTGTCGTCGCGCCGCGGCCGGCTGAGTTTGATCTACCGAGGCCGGCACGGGAAGCGGCGATGACTCAGTCTGGATGTCCCGCCCACGCCAAGGCGTTCGGGTTGGTCCGGGAGCGTCCCCACGTCACCCGTTTACAATGGCAGTTCAGCAAAACTCGGCAGTGGGTCGCCGAGTTCTCCGACTCCATGCATCCTGAACTCCCTGACCATGAAAGCACACGGTCTGACCGTGCGACAGGACCGTCCCGGCCGAGTCCAGTTCCGCCCCATTCCGTCATCGGTCGTCTCGAGGCAGGGGGATCGCGATTCGCACCAGGCGGCCTCGGGCCGTGGCGGCGAGCACTTGGCCGTCCGGCAGGCCGATGAAGGCGAGCACTCTGCCCGGCGCTTTGCCCAAGGCTCGGACCGTCCCGGCGGCGTCCAGGAGAACCACGGTTCCGTCGTCGCAGCCGCACAAGATGACCGGATGCTGTCCGTTTCGCTCGACGATGTGCAGGCGCCGGGGGGGTGTGGGCAGTCGTCGGCCCCAACGCAGACGACATTGGGCGTCCAGGGCGATGACGAGTCCTTCCCATGTTGCGGTCAGGATTTCCGATTTGCCGTCGCCATCGAGGTCCGCGCACTTGAGATCGCGCAGGCATTCTCGGAACGCCGTGGTGGGGCCGGGGCCGAATTGTGCGTTGTATCGCGGCTTGCCGTCCCGATCGAACACCGTGACACGGTTCCAACGGCCGTTGGTGGCGGAGACAAGTTCCGGCTTGCCGTCGGCGTCGACATCGCGCCAAATCAGGTCGACCCGGTTTTGGGCGCTCCAGCCCCCGACCATGGTTTGCCCGGCGGGCACGCCGTAGAATCCCCGTCGCACGGACAGCGTGCGGCTGTTCACGATACTGAGCGCGTCGGTGCCGTTGGGCCAGCGGGCGATCAGCACGTCATGAGAGCCGTCGGCGACTGCGACGATCCGCATGATTTTGCCGGGCCCCCAGAAAACGGGCAGACGTTCGGCGAGTTTACCGTCGGCGCCGATGATCTCGAGCGTGCAGGCGCTGCCGATCAGGCACTGGGGTTTGCCGCCCATGAAAGGTCCGGTTGTCAAGCCGTGAATGCCCTCGTGACCGGGCGCGGACTTGAACCAATACGTTTTGGCCGCCCTGAACACGGCCGGATCCATCTCCGACACAAAGACCCATTTCCGGGCGCCGGTATCGCGGTCGAACGCGATGACTTTCTCGTCCCGGCAGCCGGCCAGTAACGCCTTGGCTTCGGGCCACCACTGAAGCATCCGGATCGGGGCGTCGGCGCGGAGAGCACGAAGTTCGCGGCCCTGCATGTCGAAGAGGTGCACGGTGCTGTTCTCGGCGGCCGCAATCAGGCGTCCGCCGCGGCCGTCTGGCACAATGACGAGGTCCGTGGTTTGGTGCGGCAGCGTTGCGAAGTCCGCAACAATCAGCCTGGAGGTGTCTTTGGGCAGGGCTGCCTGCCGACGGCGGGCCGCCTTGGTCTTCGTGCGGATTCGGCGGCCGGTGGCCCACAGGGCTTCGAGTTTCTCCCGGACACGGGCCAGTTCCGTGTTGTTCGGGAACGCGCCGGTCAACTCGTGGCGGCCGGGGTCGAGATGGACGCGGGGGCCGGCGACGCTTTTTCCATCGAGTTTCAGCGTCTGCGGGGTCCGCACGGTCAATTCAACCGTAGTTGGCGTACGGACTTGGGCGACCAGCCGTCCGGTCGTGAAATCCCAGTCCAGGTCCAGCGGGCGGTCGGCGGCGATGAGGGCGGCGCCCAAACCGGCCTTGCGGAGTCCGCGCGCGTAAAGGTGAGACTGGGCGAGTACGGCCAAGTCCGCCTGAATGCCCTTGAAAGACCCTACACAGGCAACGGCAGGTTCGGGCAGGCGCAGGGCTGCGGCACTCTGGGCCAAGCGCAGGCAATCGGAGCCGGGGTCGGCGCGGCGACCTCGGACGAGGGTGTGGAAGAAGGTCCCGTGTTCTCCCTTTTTCACGGCCCCGTTCCACTGCATGGTGACGACGCCGCCTCCGCCGGCCGTCACGGGGTCGGATGTGGACAGGCGCCACTCGAGTTTTTCGGAAAGAGGCGGCATGGTGTCCGGCTTGATCAGCAAGGCGGCGATGGCGGCGTAGCAGGCCGAACCGCCGTCCCGGTCGACGGCTTCGAGCCGCAAACGATGGGGCCCGGCGGCGAGTTGGACGCGGCCGAGGGGGACTCGGTCCGGCTGAGCGGTATTGGCGAACTGGCTGACACGGTCTTTGAGGACTTTGCCGTCGAGCAGGATGCGCACGAATCCGCGATCTTTGTACCGCAGGGTTTCGAGGAAGGCCTCGCCGCGGCAGGGCTTTTCGAGGGTGAACGGCATCTCGAGGGCCGGTCCGGGTTCGCGGGCGCGCAACAGGACGATACCGAGGCTTTGCAGTCGCACCATGGCGCCGGGACCGTCCGGCACGGCGAGGCAGGCGGCATCCAGGGCGCGAAACCCAAGCCAGCCGGGTGGGATCGGCGCCCCGCCGCTGCCGCGGACTGCAATTCGCTCCTGGCCGGCGATCCAGCGGCCGCTCCGGGGCTGCCACTCCGTGGTCACGGCCATGTTGGCGCTGTCGCGGTTGTACCCGAGGTCGTCGACGATCAGTGCGTATCGCCCCAAACGCTGGACCAGGGTGCGTCGCCAGTTGCAGAATGCGGCGCGGGGAACCTCCCCGCACGCGGCCGCCGTGTTGCCGAGTCGCTGGGACCAAAGCAGGCCGGCATCCATGGCCACCTTGGGTTCCACCATGCCGTCTGCCCGGGTGAGCACCTGATTGTGGTAGCCGTCGAGCAGCGTGGCGCCGGCGATGCGTAAATTGAGAATGTCGAACGTATGATACGGGTTGCGGGAGGCGCCGTTGAAACCATCGAGCAGGATGAAATCGCCGGCGGCATCGGGGGTCGTACGGAAACTGCCGAAGAAGAAGGACTGTTCGAGGGGGATCCCGCTGCCGCGCCGGAGCCAGAGGGGCTCGGGCAGGCGCTGAAACGACCATTTGCCGCAGAGATCGAGCGGCGGTGCGGGGGCAAGCTCGGGGCCCGGCCAGAAGGATTGTCCCACGCGGAACGTGTTCGTGTCAAGTTTGAGCCGCTCCCGGTAATAGATCCAGCGGCCGTCGCTCGTCAGGTGTGCGGTCTTGTTGAGGAATCCGAGCGAGGCATAGCGGAGCCGACGGTCGCCCGGTACGCCGGACAGCAGGATTTCGAGTCCGCGGACGAGTTCGGCGTACACACCGTTTGCCACGGGGACGCGGTCGCCGCTGAGCACCAGATACGCAGTCAGCGGGGCGATACCGGTGCTGTACCAAAAGAGGTTGTCGTTTTCGCCCGAGACCCAAGCGTGTTTGTGGAGCGAGGCGAACGCAAACTCCCCGGCTTTCCTGCAGTGCGTCCAAACCGGTGCGGGATAGTAAGTCGAAAAATATCGTCCCAAACAATAGAGGCCGACCGCGGCCCACTGGCCGTGGCGCGATCCTACGGCCGAGCCCGGGGCCCGAAGGTTATAGACACCTCGACGGGCGTAATCGTCGTGTTCGAGTTGACGGGCCAGGGCATTGGTGACTTTCAGCCGGTCCGCATCGGTGAAGACCGGGCTCTCTTCGATCAAATCCCAAAACAAGACGGTCATGTGCTGGTTGTAATGATAGGCGCCGGCGAGCGGATCGTTCTTGTTCTCGATGCGTTCGCCGTCGATCTCGGCGATTTCCTTCTTGGCCTTGGCATCCGGGAAGGCCAGGCGCAGGAACTCGTGCGCGTACCGGCGTTGCCCGGTCATGTAGTACAGGGCCATATACTTGCTGAGGCTGTTCCAGCCGAAGTATCCGACGGAACCGTAGCCGACCGACGCCTCCCAGGTTTCGCAGTCCTTGGCCGCGCGCGGGGGATTGAGCCCATTGCCCAGGCGCACATCCAGGACCCAGCCGAGCGCGAGGTCCCGGGTATTGGGGGCGGACGGGGGGGGCAGGCGTCCGATGAGAGCGTCGGTTGCACGGCGGACCCCGGCGGGGTCGCTGCCGCCGACGAGGATCGCGTTGCGTCGATTGCCGAAGGGATTGTGCAGGCTCCGGACGACATATCCGCCCTTGCCGGGGTACTTCAGGTCCAACAGGCAATAGTAGCGGTCGTAGAGGTCGGAGATGGTCCGGTTGGTCGAACGGTTGCCGAGGACGATCAGGTTGCTGCGGAGGGGCACGGCGGCGGCGGGGGCGGCGTCGGAGACGATGGGGACGGTCGCGCCTGTTCGCGCCGCGATTTCCTTTTGGATTCGTTCGGCCTCGGTGGTATAGGCGCCGCCGGTCGGGACCACGATGCAGGCGTGCGGTTGTCCGTTCACGACAAGGTCGGTGCGCAGGAAGAGGTCCTTGACCTTTTTGTAGACAGGCGCCCGCATGGGTGGGGGCGCCGCCGGCGGTTTCGGGAGGTCCACACCGGCTCGCAATGTTACGTCGTCCACGATCACGGCGGGGGTCGGTCCGGCATGGGTGTAAAGGTAAATCAGGGCCGAAGTCGTACCGGGAGGAGCGGCGCCTGCGGCCACGATGCGGGTGAAGCGGTCGACGGGTTCGGGGCGGAGCGCGCTTTGTACGAGCTTGTTCGAAGGCAGGAACCGGAGCTGAAGGTAGGCGCCGGCCGTCCCGCTGCGCTTGCCGCCCGTGACGCCCCGCACCCAGACAGACGCTTCATAATTCTCGCCGGGGCGAATCCCCCGGACCTTTTGGACGATACCGATTTCGGCGGCCGGGTCGTGATCTTGAATGAGCAGGGCCTGTTTCCCGGTGTGGGCCTGTGGGGCGAGGGCGATCTGTCGTTGTTCTCCCGTCCCCCCGTACAGTCCCCATCCGGCGGGAACACCGTGTGCATCGGTCCCCTCTTCGAATCCCGGATTGTTGAGGGGGAGGGCTCGAACCCGGGACGCATCGGTCGCTGCGGGCGCGGTCGCCCCGGACAAGCCGGCAGCAGCAATGCCGACCGCCACGACCCAAAAAGACGAAGCGTATTGCATCTCGTTTGTCCTGTGGTTGGGGCGGCGCTCCGGCCTGGATTACTCGCACGTCATCTGCGGCGCAGATGCATCTCGCGCGTCTTCCATCAATCTTCACGCAAATCGGGGATGGGCACGGGGGCGCCGCCTTGTTCGATGGAGCGGACCGCGCAGATCCCGGGTACCGTGTAATCCATGGCCCGAAACACGTCGATGGGGGAGGGGGTATCGTGGAGAATGCAGTCTGCAAATTCGCGGGAGATGTGCCAGTCGGCCCCGCCGTGTCCGGACTTCCAGGCGGCTGCCGGTCCGGCCAGCAGGCGGGTGGACCAAGCCATTTCGGACCAGGACTCCATGTTTTCGTCCTCGCAGTAAAGAAGGTGCTTCGTCGCCGGACCGCGGGGCGACTCGAGGCTGCCCTTTGTCCCCATCAGGGCGAACCAGTGATGACTGGGGCGGGGCAGGGAGAACTCGGTCAACAGCTTGATGACCCGGCCTCCGGCGGTCTTGAACAGGGCGACTTCGGCCGCGGGTGCGAACCCTTCGCCGCAGGCGGAGGCCGTGGCCATGGCGCAGACGCTCACACAACGGTCATCGAGGATCTCGAGC
The DNA here is from genome assembly GCA_013151865.1 of Kiritimatiellota bacterium. Lineage (GTDB taxonomy): Bacteria > Verrucomicrobiota > Lentisphaeria > Oligosphaerales > JAADHN01 > JAADHN01. The sequence goes on along the minus strand of JAADHN010000089.1, from coordinate 108,538 downwards.
AGGGGGCCCAGATCGTGCGTCAGATAATTGATGGGATGCAGGTCGGCGCGCCAGGTTCGACGGCTTTTCGGGTGTTCGCGAAGCGCCCGAAACCCGGCGTCTTTCGGCAGGTCGAGGTTCTCGAGATAGAGGCGCCGAACGTCGTGCAGGTATTCCCCCTCGGCATAGAGCACGTCGCCGAGTCGTCCGGTCCGGACTTGGCGGCGGTATTCCTGTACGAAGCCCCAGTAACAGCAGTTCTCGGCCAGCATGTACTTGCGGCCTGTTTTCCGGACGGAAGCCACGAGTTCCCGGCAACGGTCCAGCGAGATGTCGGCCGGGACTTCGCTGAGGACGTGTCGTCCGCTTTCAAGCGCTTGGCAGCAGTGAAGCACATGGTCCGGGGCGCCCGAGGCCACGACCACGATATCCAGATCCGTAGCGAGCATTTCGTTGTACTCGGAGAACCCGCGAGCGTCGCTACCCAACGTGTTGAGGGCATGTTCGATGCGCGCCGAGTCCTGGTCGCAGACAGCGACGGTTCGCGTTTCCGGCAACGTGTTGAACTGGGTCGCGAACGTCATTCCGCGCCTCAGGCCCAGGACTCCGACTTTGAGCGCTTGTCGGCTCGACATGGTCTTCGCTCCTCCAGAGGGGCGGTGCGATCGGCCGGGCCGGGGCGCCGCCGCCGTTGGGCATCGGGCAATTTCAGTAGTCGACCGCCCAGCTTCCGCCGGTATCGAGTCGCGGTGCGGCGCCCCAACAGGCTGCGATCCACTCCTCGGGTGCGAACTGTCGGAGATATTCGAGGAACCGTTTATGCATCGCGGCGACCCTGTCGGGGTGGGCAACGGCCAAATCGTTTTCGGCCAAAGGGTCTTCATTGAGGGCATACAATTCGGGCGTCCCCCGTGCTCCCACCGGAGCGTACCCCCAACCGTCGGACGAGACCACGAACGGCGTGGAGGCGCGGCGGGGCACACCTCTCGCTGCGTCGGGGCGCAGGAAGCAGCCGCTGACCACCTGTGTTCTGTGGGTCCCCGACCCATGGCGGAGGGCCGGTGCGAACGAGCGGCCGTGGAAGGGTTCGGGTGCAGCCGGTTCGGCGCCGGCCAATTCACAGACCGTGGGAAGCAGGTCGCACGGCTGGGCCAGCAGTTCAAGGGAAGCGCCGGCCGGTACATCCGGTGCGGCGACCAGGAAGGGGACGTGTGCGATTTCCGGGTAGATCGGCCAATAACGGGAATCGTCGTCGCTGATGTTGCTTTTGCCGGTGCGCCCATGTTCGCCGAGGGACATTCCGTGGTCGCTGGTCACCACGACGACCGTATCGTCCCAGAGTTCGAGGTCGTCGATTTTTTGGAGGACCCGGCCGAGCCACCGGTCCACCAGTTCCGCCTCTGCGGCATAGTGCGCCCGCAGATTGCGGAGTTCGCTCGAGGTGTAGGCGTCGGTCCGGCCATAGTTCGGGTGCATCATGGGCGGACCGCTGTAATCCGGGTCGTAGCGGCGCACCATGTATTCGGGGGCATCCCAGGGCTCGTGCGGATCGAAGAAGTCGACCCAAAGGAAGAAAGGGGACGCATTGCGGTTTTCCTCGAGCCAGCGGACGACCGTCGTGCCGGTGCGGGCTGGGAATTTGTCCAGCTCGCTCGATGAATAGCGGTTGGTCCAGCGGTGGACGTCCACCAGGGGATGGCCGCGAAACGAAGGGCGCTGCCGCGTCTTGTCGGGCGGCATGATTTCGATGATCGGCTCATCGAGACGGAGCAATGGTCTGTCGCCCTCTTGTCCCCGGTGTTGGAAGGCGGCGTTGAACGCCGAATTGAAGTTTGCGTTGAAAAGGTGCGGGCAGTCGCAGATGAGCTGAGTGGCGTAACCTTCCTTTCCCAGCAGGGCGGCCACGTGGTTGCCGCTGCTTCGTTCGATGGACTGCCAACCGTACCGGGGCCAGCCGACCCGTCCGGTGGCCACGTCCGTCCGGTGGGGGATTGTGGGGAAACTGCCTGTGTAGAAACCGTGGATCTCCGCAGCGTGTTCATGCCGGAACCGGTCCAGCTCGGGCGTGCGTACGGGCATGGCGACGGCCCGATCGCCCAAATTGTCGTACCGGTACGTGTCGGTGATTAACAGAATGATGTTCTTCATCGGATTATCCTTTGTTGTGGTGTGTGTGTTTGTTCTGTACTTTCGCGCCACATTCCCGGACGTCCTCGGACAGCGCAAGCACGAGCCCGTCCGCAGGACACAAACCAGCTCGAGACGATCCGCTCCGGCGCTGCTGTCGGACCGTTCGTCTTTGCCGACCCGAGGCGGCCGAATCGAGTGCTCGCACCGGCCTGCGACCCCCGGCGTCCCGAATATCTGCCGCCCCTGCGTCAGTCCGTGTATCCGGGGATGCGCGGGCTGGTCCAGGGGGTGTATCCGTCTTGGATCAGGAGACCGGTATCCGGATCTTCCGGAAATTCGGGTTTTGGAAAGGACCGCCAGCGGTCGCCGTCGATTCCAGAGACTTCGCCGCCGCTGCGGAGAAACTCGAACAAGGCTTCGCGCGCGTCGGTCAGAGGTTGCCGGCAGAAAGGCAGCCCGGCCATATTCCGGGTTTCGCGCGGGTCGGCGTTCCGGTCGAACAGGAATTCGCGGTCGTCCGGGGCGCTGAAGATATACTTCCAGTCTCGCGATACGGCCATGTAGGAAGAGAAAGCCGCGACTTCGAGTGCGGGATTCTCGGCATATTCGGGGCGGACGCATCTGTCCCGGTTGACGATGTCCACGTGATGGGTGTAGGCATGTTGGGCGAACACCCTTTTCCGGTCGCACGTTCCGGATGCGATCTCCGCAAGGTCCGCGCCGTCCAGCGGGTGAGTGTGCACCGCGGCGCCCGCGGCGGCCAGGAAGGTGGGAGCCAAGTCCACGAGGCTGACCGGCGCATCACAGATGCGCCCGCCGTCGAGACGGCCGGGCAGGGCGGCTATCATGGGGATTCGGGCGCATGAGTCGTGCATACTTCGCTTGCCGAAGCAATCGTAATCGCCCAAATGCTCGCCGTGGTCCCCGGTAAACAGAATGAGCGTGCTTTCGATTTGCCCGGTTTGTTCGAGCACATCCAGGATGCGGCCGATCTGGTGGTCGACGAAAGAGATGCAGGCATAGTAGTACGCTTTGATGTTGCGAAGCAGGTTCCGGTCGATTCCCTGGTCGCGGTACTTGTACCGGTTTTGGCACCGGTTCACATAAGTCTGGAGCGTTTCGAAGTCCGGCGGTCGGTTGGGCAGAGGCATCAGCGGGGCCCGGTACAGTTTGTGCCAGGGGTTGGGCGGTGCAAAGGGTGGGTGCGGATGGATGAAACTCGAGAACAGGTACCAGGGCTGAGCGTTCCCGGCCTGTTCCGCGACAAACGCCGCAGAGCGATCGCCGATCCATTGGGTCGGGTGGTGTTTGGCCGGCAATTGGGACGGCTGGGGAATGTAATACATCTCGCCCCGGACGCCGTTTGGTTCCATCAGATAGTCGTATCCCTCCGCGGCCAGCAGTTTCAGATACGGATTTCGCTCCAGGTCGTCGAGGGACGTGCCCCCTTCCTCCTGGCGTTCGCGGCTCTGGAAACCGCGCAACCCGTAGCTGTCCGGGTTGAAATGGCACTTGCCGATGCCGTGTGTGCGGTAACCTGCCTCGGTCAGGGCAGCCATGAAGGTCTGGCGCCCGTCAGTGGGCATACGGGTATTGGCATAGCACCCGGTGTGCATGGGATACTGCCCGTGGATCATGCTGCACCGGGCCGAGATGCACACCGGTGACGGGCTGTACGCGCTCGTGAAAGCCACGCCCCGGGCGCAGAGTCGGTCGAGGTTGGGGGTTTTGATGACGGGATTGCCCAAGGCATGAATGGTGTCGAATCGTTGTTGGTCCACGAAAAAATGCAGAATGTTCGGTCTGGCGCCCATGCTTGCGTTCCTTTGTCGTCCGGAGAACCGGGCCGGAGCGGTCTGTCCGTTTCCCATAGGCCCGTCACGGGGCGGTCTTCCGACAAAACTTGCAGGTCCCGGCCCTGCGAGTTGGGGACAGGGACGGGTCGAGGCAGTAGATTAAGTCCGTCCACAAAGGGGGCGTGAGCCGCGGGAGTTGTCGCTCCTCGCCCTTCGCCAGAGGCGGATCGCTGCCATGCCTTCGGGTGGCCTGTCTCTTCCGCTGAGCGGGATCGGCTGGG
>JAADHN010000089.1:0-104326 GCA_013151865.1 Kiritimatiellota bacterium | reverse complement strand
GGGGACCCGGTGGCGCAACGTGGCTGCCTGGGAGGCAACCACAACCGCCGCCAGGGCGGAGGAAGGCCGCCCTCCGCCTCAACCCGACCGGTCCGCCCTGGTTCCGCAGGCGCGGGAGGAAGGGGGGAGAGCGCGGACGTTTTCGGACGATCTTTCGCCGTTTCCGCCTCCCGTCGAGCGGGATTGCCGCCGAGGGTCGCATCGCCTGCCTGCCGCGCGGCGGCGCAGACAGGCCGGACGAAAACAGCGAAATCTCACCCGAAATCGCACTTGCGCGCGGCCACGCACCTTTTTATGTGGACGGGCTCCAGATTGTTGCGCTCTTACTGTAACGCGACCGGGGCCGTTTTTCCTATGGCGTCCTGAAATCCTGGCGGGTGCGGCGTTTCCGCGCGAATTCCCCGAGACCGAGAATGTCTCCCGCTCTCCGGGGAGAACCCCGGTATCCGGTAAACGCCGTCCTTGACCTGCCGGCACACCGGGGCCGTCGCGATTTCGGTTTGTCTGCTTTCCCGAGTTCGGGGTTTATCGCTGGGGCGATTCATTTCTCACTGCCGGAACCAACATGCGCAAGTCCTTATCCTTTAAAGCGGTTGTGCTGGGGGCGCTGGGGGCGTTGGTCATCGACCTCGTCGCGTACCCGAACGATTATCTGGTGCAGTCCACGTATTTCGTCGGCAACCACCTGCCGGTGTCGGTGCTGACGTTTTTCTTCCTGATGTCGCTTTGTGTGCGGCCGTTCAATCCGTGGTTGCCGCGTTTTCTGCGGTTCAGCAACGGGGAAGTCATCGTGGCCGCGGTACTCATGTTTGCGGCCTGCTCCCTGCCGACCTCGTCCCTGATGCGCATATTTCCCGCGTTGGAGACCACCCCGTACGCCATCGAACGCACCCGTCAGAACTGGCAATCGCACAAGACCCTCTCGTACACGCCCGACCGTCTCGTTCCGGAAGGTTGGTACCGCGAAGGGGAATCCCCCACGCTCGATGCAACCATGACCCCCGAGCAGCGGCGGGCGAAAGAGCGCGAGGCCGACCGGGTTAACACGGGGTTCTACAGCGGGCTGATCTCAGGCAACAAGTTCATCTTTTTCTGGCGTCGTCCCGGGGTTTCGGAACAGGTTCCGCTCGAAGCCTGGGCGCCTGTCCTGAAATACTGGTTCCCGCTGTTCGGGTTCTTCTTCCTGTTCATCATCATGCTCATGGTCGTCGTTCACAAGCAGTGGTCGGAGAACGAGTTGTTGCCCTATCCGATCGCCGAATTCACGGCGGCGATACTGCGCACGGAAGAGAACAGGCGTTTCCCGGCGGTGTTCTACCAACGAAAGTTCTGGCTCGGTTTCGGCATCCCTTTTTTCATTCAGATGGTCCGCTGGGTCCACGCTTGGTACCCGGACACCATGATCAACATCCCCCTTGAGTGGCGGCTTTGGCCGATCCGCAATACGTACCCGAATTTCTTCAGCCACGCGTATTGGAGTTGGAACATCGTCAACGGGAATGTCAAGCTTTCCGTGATTGCGTTTGCCTTCTTCATTCCTACGGAAGTGTCCTTTTCCATGGGGATCGGGGTTTTCTCCGTGGCGTTTTTCAGTTACCTGCTATGGATGTTCGGCTACAGCTACAGCACCTACCATCACACTTCGACCCTGTTCGGGGCGTACGTCGGGATGTTTCTGCTCATTCTCTATCTCGGTCGGCGGTACTATTGGAATGTTTTGAAGACGGCCTTTTTCTTACGCACCCGCGATCCTCTCGAGAAACACATTCGCCTGGCGGCGCGGACGTTGCTGGCCGCGACCGTCGGCTTGGTGGCCTGCTGTATGGCGGCCGGACTGCCGTTTTTTTACGCGGTCGTCCTGGTCACGGTTTTTGCCATACTCTTTGTCGTCCTGGCCCGGATGGCGGCGGAGACGGGCAGCATCTGCGTTCAGTCCTGGTGGAAGCCGGTCGACCTGATCTTCAAATTGTTCGGCGCCGCAGCCATGGGACCCTACACGCTGAGCGTGATTTCGCTCATTAGCACCCCATTGTGCGTCGACGCCCGGGAATGCCTGTCCTGTTTCATGATCAACGGCATGAAATTGAGCGATACGGAAAAAGTGCCCAAGTTCCGGTTGGGCATGGTGACCGCGGCGGTGCTGATCCCGGGGATGCTCGTCGCTTTTCTGTCCGTGCTTTGGGTCAACTATAACGGGCGCCACGCCTGGGACGGGTGGAGTCACGGCGCGGTGCCGCGGCAGGTCTTCGACCGGGTTACATCCTGTGTTTCGACTCTTGAGCGGGAGCCCGAACTGTTCAACCGGGTCCTTGAAGTGGAGCAGGGAAAAGTCGGACCGCTCCGCGGCCTGGCGTTTCGTTTGAGCCAGATAAAGACGGCCCCCGGAGTGCTGCCTTGGGTGATTTCGGGGTTTCTGGCCGTGCTGATTTGCTCCTGGCTGCGCCTGCGCTATCCCTGGTGGTTTATTCACCCGGTCTTGTTTCTCTATTGGGGGACGCCGCCGGCGATCTGGTTTTCCTGGTCATTCTTGTTCGGATCCGCGATCAAGGCGGCGGTGGTCCGATATGGCGGCGGTCGCACTTACCAGGAACTCAAACCGTTCTTTATCGGCGCCATCATGGGCGAATTGGCCGCCGTAGGCGTGATGATGGTGTTCAACGTGGCGTACTTTTTTTCGACCGGGGTCGAACCCGTGCGTTTCTTCGTTTTTCCGCGCTGACCGGGGACGGGTGAAGGCGGACCGACCGAGGCGGGAGGAAGGCCTCAGTCGGGCACCGGTGCACCGGTGCTTCAGCGTCGGGGTGCGACCTTCAGGCCTCCCGTTTCGCAGGTGGCGGCAGAACGGGGGCGCGTCAACGGTGGAATTCGGCGGAATGGGCCGGGGCTCGGGTTGGAGGGTCCCGGGTTGCGGTTGCGGCGTGACTCCCCTGTCGCACGCAAAAACCCGCATCGCGTTTTCTCAACGGAGAGAGACCATGAGTTTCTTGCTGACCGTCGACACGGAACCGGACTGGGGCATGCACGGCTGGACGGCGGTCCGGGAAATGCTTCCGCGGTTGCTTGAGTTGCTGGACGCGCGCGGCGTGCGTGCCACGTTTTTTGTCGTGGGTGAAGCCCTGGAGGCCGCCCCGGGCGCCCTTGCCGCCATCGGCCCCGAGCACGAGATCGGTTCGCACGGGCTCACGCACTGTGTACTGTCCGACCTCGCGCCCGTCGATGTGGCGCGGGAACTGGTCGAGTCGCGCGAGCGGCTCGAAGACGGTTTTCAGCGTCCGGTACGGGGGGTCCGTGCGCCCTTTTTTCGGAGCACGCCGAACTGGGTTTCCGAGGTCCGTGGAGCGGGGTATTCCTACGAGTCCTCGGCCGGGCGCATCTACCCGAGTCCCGTCAATGTGCGTTCAGCGCACTGGGCCCCCCGTCTGGACGGCGGGGTGTGGCGCCTGCCCATCGGCACCTTTCGCGGCGGGTATACCCCCTTCTGCCTGACCTATCTTCGTCTGTTGCCGGAACTCTTCCGGCACTTGGTTGACTGTAAGGCCGCCATGTTTTATCTTCACCTGCACGAGTTCCTGCCGCCCGAGACGGCGGCGTGTCTTCCCCGTCGCACCCGATTTTTGCTGCGGCGGAACGCCGGGGAGCGTGCCTGGCGGTTGCTGGAGGAAGTGCTCGATGCCGTCGAGGGCCCATTTGTGACCTGCTCGGAATTCCTTGCCGCAAGTCGGTCCGGCGGGAATGCCGCGGGAACGTCTTTCTCGGAAAGCGCGACGTGAAGCGGGGAGGGGCGGCGAGAATCGCGACGGGGCCGCGCAAGATCGACAGCCGAATACACGGAGGCATGATGGCAAATCTGATTATTGGGTCCGGAGTGGCTGGATTGACTGCTGCGTACACGCTGGCGCGTCGAGGTGCGCCGGTGCAGGTCTTCGAGAAGGAACCGTTCATCGGGGGGGCATCGCGCACCATCCAGTTCGGCGATTTTCGATTCGATCTCGGCGGTCATCGGTTCTATACGCGGAACGAAGCGGTTAAAGGATTGTTGCGCGAATTGCTCGGAGACGAAATGATCGAGGTCGGGCGGATCAGCCGCATCTACCTGAACGGTCGCTTCATCAATTACCCCCTCACATTCAGCAGCGCCTTCCACGGTCTCGGTTTGTTGAAGACGGCCTCCGTGACCGCCAGTTACCTGCTGGGACGGGTTCACGGCAAGGTGCGGACGATTCGCACCTTCGAGGACTGGGTGCTTGCCCGGTTCGGGCGGGGACTTTACGAGTTCTATTTCGCGCCGTACTCGGAGAAAGTTTGGGGCGTGCCCTGCACGGAATTGTCGGCGGACTTTGCTGCTCAGAGGATCAAGGGGCTGTCGTTTCGGGAGGCTGTCAAGAACATGCTTGTCCGGAAACTGCTGCGCAGTGGGCCGCCCCCCAGCCTGATCACGGCATTTCAATACCCGCGACTCGGGTTCGGACGCATCCCGGACCGCTTGGCCGAGGCCCTGCCGGCGGGGAGTTTGGCACTCGAGAGTCCGGTCGTCGGGGTCGAGCACGCCGGCGGTCGTGTAACCGCACTCAGGGTCCGGACCCCGGACGGCGCGGAGCAGCGTGTTCCGGCGGATACGGTGGTGTCGTCGATGCCCATTTCCGAGCTGGTGACGCGACTCGACCCGCGTCCGCCCGACGCGGTCCTCGAGGCCGCGAAGAAACTTCGGTACCGGGACCTTGTCGTGCTGTTTCTCGTGGCAAACCGGCCTCAGATCTCGCCGGATCACTGGATTTACTTCCCCTCCCGGCGCATTTCATTCGGACGCATTCACGAGCCCAAGAACTGGAGCGCCGATATGGCCCCAAAGGACCGCACGGGGATCGTGGTAGAGTTCTTCTGTTTCGAAGGCGACCGTGTGTGGACGGCCGACCCGGCCGACCTCGTGGATGCGGCCGGAAAGGGGCTCGAACAGTGCGGTCTCCTCAAGCGGGAAGACATCAGCGAATACTGCCCGGTCCGCTTGACGCGGGCCTACCCCATCTACACCGTCGGCTATGCCGCCCAGCTCCAGGTTTTGCTCGATTACCTGAAGCCGTTCGAGAATCTATACCTCGTGGGGCGCAACGGGATGTTCCGTTATACGAGTGCGGATTACTATATCGACATGGGCCTGAAAGCCGCGGAAAACATCCTCGGGGCCGACCACGATTTGCACGCGATCGGTACTGCCCAGGAGTACGCCGAGAAATGAGGAGACGGCGATGAGACAGGCCGGAATCGTGTTGATCGCTCTCTCGGTTATTGCCGGGGTGGGGTATGTCGCTTATGTCCAATTCATCAGTGGCGTCGCCGTCGGCTCGTATCCGCTTCAGGACGGACCGGCCCCGACGGTCGTCCAAGTCGACATGACCCCGGAGCAATCCCCGGTCCGCCTGTTGGTGAACATCCGCTGCCGCCGCGCCGCGCTCGGGCTGTCCAAAGTTCGATATGAGATCAGCTTCAAGGACAGCGCGGGGAAAGTGCTGTGGACGCAGAAAGGCAGTGTGGGCGGCAGTTCCTTTTTCCAAATCGGCTCCAGCCGCCGGCGCAGACTGAGCCGCAGCCGGTACCGGTCGTCGTCCGAGTCTGTACGCGTGTTTGACGTTCCGGAGAAAGGTGCCTATACCATCGAGTGTCTTCTGACCGAATCGATGGGCAGTTTCGACTCGGGAAAGTTGACGCTCCGCGCCAACGTCGCGCCCGTCAATCCCCGGGTGCTTGCTCTGTACGCCGGGCCCGGCACCTTGCTGGGCCTTTTACTGTTGGGCCTGTCGTTTCGTAAAACGAGGGAGGCCGGCGATTCGGAGTTTGGGGACGATACGCCGGAGATCGAGGTCGGTCCCGACGATGCGGTGTGACGCACGGTCGCGATTCGATTTGGCGTGCGGAATTCAGGCCGCCTGAGTCGGGCGGTCAACACGGTGGGGGACCATCCGCGATGAACACACGCGAGAGGTTCGTTCGCGTCCTGACGGGACGCCCGGTGGACCGGGTGCCGTTCATGAAGGTATTCGGCGGCACGAACCATGTTTTGCCCCAGTGGGAGCAGGAGTACCCCGGGCTCCGCGAGCGGATCGACCGCATCTGCGGGTTCGAAGGCCGGTACCGCGGTTGGGCCTGCACCCCGGTGAACATGGACTTGTCCTGTGTGTCTCAATGGAAGACGGTGGAGGAGGACGAGGAAAAACGGATCGCCCGTCGTCCGGACGGCACGGTGAGCCTTTTTCACAAAGGGAACGACTACCACCGGCAGACGCTCGAATACCCGGTGAAAACGGCGCGGGATTGGGAGCGGATCAAGGCTGAATTCCTTGATCCCGACGCGCCCGGGCGCTTTCCCGCCAACTGGCCGGAACACGTGGCCGCGTACCGCAATCGGGATTACCCGTTGCAGCTTACCCACCGCGGCGTCTACGGCTTCGCTCGCCTTATGATGGGGGACGAGAACCTGGCCTACGCTTTCTACGATGCGCCGAGCCTGGTGCACGACATCATGGACTCCTACACATCCTTTGCATTCCGGGTCTGGGAGCGAATGACGGAGGACATTCAGTTCGATCTGATTGAATGCTGGGAAGACATGGCATCCAAGAATGGCGCGCTCATTTCGCCCCTCATGTTCCGGGAGTTCATGGCCCCGAATTACCGCCGGATTCGTGCCTTCGCGGCAGCGCACGGGATCGAGATCGTGCTCGTCGACTCCGACGGCTACATCATGGATCTGGCCCCATTGATGCAGGAGGCCGGTGTGAACGCCATGTACCCTTTCGAGGTCCTGGCCGGGAACGACCTGGAACGGTTGCGCGCGACTCTTCCCGACATGGGGGCCATCGGGGCGTTGAGCAAGGAGGTCATGGCCGAAGGGCCGGACGCCGTGGAGCGGGAGATGGAAAAGGCCCGCCGCCTGATTCGTCTGGGACGCTTCATCCCGGGGCCGGACCATTTCGTCCTATCCTACGCGAGCTGGCCCCAGTATCGCCACTTCATGGAGCGCTTGCGTACGGTCGTTTTGACGACACCACCTTCGGAAACGAGGCAGGAGGGGGCGATATGACATCCGAGACCGTTGGCGGAACACGGCGCGTGTATTTTTTCGACGCGTCCGACGCCGGAATACGGACGTTCGGCCTTCACCTCGAGCCCTGTCCGGTTGAGAAAGCAGGGGTTGTGTTCGAGGCGGAACCGGGTGTGGACCTGGATTGGGTGGGGATCTTCGCCGGGACGGTGATGCGGCTCGACGATGGGCGATACCGCATGTACTACTACACGTACCCGGAGCGCGGACCGGTCAAGCGGATCGGGATTGCGGAGTCCGCAGACGGTTTCCATTGGGAACGCCTGGCGCTTGGCCAACTGATCGAGAACGGTCGAGATTTGCCCTTTGTTCGCATTCGCGGGCTGTATGACGGGGCGAACATCACCCAGCCCAGCGTGGTCCGCGGGCGCGATGGGCGGTGGTTGATGTACTGTTGGTTGCATGGTCAGGATCGCGGTCTGGTCCGGTATATCGTTTCGGAGAGCGACGACGGCCTCGACTGGCGCTTGACCGACCTTCACCGTCCCGCGCTGTTCCATCCGGCAGATCTGGAAATCGGTTCGGCCGGCTGGACTGCCGGGCTGACCGACGCCGCGGCCGCCGACCGTTTCGCCGAGCGGCGACAATGGGGGTTTCAGGCGGCCAAACGCCTGCGCAGCAACGATGCCACGAACGTCTATTACGATCCGGAAACCGACCGCTACGAGATGTATTCGGTGTGGTTACTGCCCAATCGGCCCGAGACCGGCCGCTTCACGCCGCACGACAATGCCCCGGGGGTGTTGCGGGTGATCCACCGGCGTACCAGCGACGACGGGCTGGCATGGTCCGACCCGGAGTTGGTTCTGACGCCCGACGGCGGGGACCCGCTTGACCAGCAATTCTACTACCTGGCCCGGATCGTGGAGGGAGAATGGCGCATCGGGTTTCTGGGCAATTATCGTTGCTGGGACCAGACCATGGACGTGGAGCTGTGTTTCAGCCGGGACGGTCTGCGCTGGAGGCGTCCGCTGCGCGGCGGCTTCATTCCGCGGGACCCCGTGCCCGAGAAAGGGTGCATGTCTGCGTACGCAACGAATCAGCCCGTGCCGGCAGCGGGCAACCGGTGGTTGCTTCTTTATACGGCGGGCAACCTGCTCCACAACCGGCAGCTCCCCGACGGGGTCGGCGAACCCTGGCGTGGCGTCATGGGGGTCACGTGGCCGCGCGCACGGTATGCCGGCCTCACAGCGGCTTCGGGAACGATCGGCCGGATCTTACTGCCCCCCGCCATCTTGTCGGGAGAAAACGTGACCGTGGACGCAAATGTCCGCGGTGCGCTGCGTGCCGAACTGCGCGACCCGCTGGGGGGACGCCTCGAAGGGTTCGAACTCCACCGGTCCGTCCCGATTCGCGGCAATGCTTCGGAGCATGTGCTGCGCTGGGGCGAGACGGGCGACACCGGCGCCGCATACCGGCACGATGCGGTTGTGCTGTACTGCGAGATCGAGGACGGGGTGCTGTATTCGATCTCTCTGTAGGATCCGCGTCGGTGCGGGGGGGGCGGCCCGGTGTCGCGCGACCCTGCCCGCGGACATCGAGGCGGTCGCCGACGGCCCCTTGGGGAGATGGACTTTGGGCGCGGCAAGCCCGACGGGCGGAGGGCACTTCCTGGAGCTTGGAGAACATCCCGAACATGCTTCCATTCAATCAGGCGCCGGCGTTCCGGCAGAGGTGCAAACGCATTTCGGGACAGGCGGACCCGGCGTTTGGACGGCGGGTCGGAGTTTCCCGGGGGCCGAGGTCGGAGCGCACCGGGCGGCCCACGGGGGTCGTCCGGGCGACTGTCGCCATGACGTTTGCCTGGCGCCTGTCCGTCGGCGTTTCGGCGGCGGTGCCCGGCAATGGGTTGCTTTTTCATGCCGGCTTTGAGGGCACGATTCGGGCGGCGACGGCCCGGGGAAATGGCGCTCCGCGCAAACGTCCGGACGCACCCGTCTATGTCCGTGGCGTCCGGGGACAAGCGCTGCGTTTGACAAAAGCCGCAGTGCACTATAGCCGCAACCGCAATCTCGCACTTGGCCGGGGGACCATCGCGTTTTGGATGCGTCCGGTCGATTGGGCGCCGGAAAAGAAAACGGCCGGTTACGAGTGGACCTTTTCTGTGTGCGGCGTCGGCGCGGGAGGAGACCGCATCCAGTTCTTCAAGATGCCCACCCCGATGTTGATGTTCTTCATGGGCACGGAAGGACATGTCAAACAGCTCACGTGGCGAATCCGCAAATGGCCGCGAGGGAGCTGGCGCTTGATCGTTCTCACCTGGAACGCCCGCGGGATGAAACTCTACCTCGATGGCGAGTGCGCGGCGCGGACAACCATTGCCGCCGAGAACATCGCGGTCGACCCGGGCCCTCTCATCCGTTTGCAAAGCGGGGCGACCACCGACTACGACGAATTTCGGATTTACGAGCGCGCTCTTCTCGATACGGAGATTCTCGCGATCTACAAGGCCGAAAGACCGGCGAATCCTGCGCCGTCGCGGCGCAGATCCACGAAGTCCGGCAGCCCGGTCACGCGTATCCCCAGGCTGATGCGCGCACCGCCGGTAATCGACGGAGTCGCGGCGCCGGGCGAGTGGGATGACGCCACCCTCGTCACGGGGTTCCTGCTCATTCCTGAACTCGAGCTGGCGCGACGCTGGACGCGCGTCAACCTTTGCTACGACGCCAACGCCCTGTACGTCCGGCTGGTCACTCCGGTTTCCACGCTTCCCGACATCCCGGTCGCCCCGCGGGACGATATGGACCTGTGGAAAATGCCGTCGGCCGAACTGCTGTTCACCCCGGGGACCGACGCGGATATGCCGGTGCATCAATTGGTGTTCAATACGGCCGGCGCCCGCTTCGACCAGCGGGGAGGCGATAAAGCCTGGGACCCGGAGTGGGAATGCCGCTCGAGCGTGACCGCCGGGGTTTGGACCGCGGAGGTCCGGGTCCCGTTCGCCGGCATCGGGTGCGTGCCGCCCAGGACGGGTCAGGCGTGGAGGCTGAACATCGGGCGAAATCTTCTCGCTCCGAAGAAGTTTTCCAATCCTGTATTTGCCTTGGCCTACGCGGATACGACTGCCTTTTGGCGGGTCGTTTTCGGGCGTCCGGGCGAGAGTGTCCAACTGGTTACGTCCGTGGACGCTGCTTCGCGTCGGCTTGGCGTAAAGGGCTCGGTCGGCCCGGAACTGCCGGACGAGGCGCGCCTCGTGCTGGCCGTCAAACGGCTGCCGATGGAGGCGCGCCAACGTCGTACCATGGGCGATTTCGACGGTCTCGCGGTCCCGCTCCTGAAATCCGTGTCGCTCACGGTGGGCAAACTGCGTAGCGGTATGTCGCCGGTCATTACGCTGCCGGGGCCGGGTCGGTACGTGGCACGCACGCAACTGACGCCGGACGCGACCTCGACCGTGTATCGCCAAGTGGTGCATTTTGTGGTTCGGGAGCGCTTCACTGCCGAATTGGCATTTCGGTCGCGTGAGCGGACGATGCTGGTGAATTGGGAACTTACCGGGCCGGTCGGCGAATCGGCGATGATTCGCGCCGAGGTCGAGGCCGGCGGTCTTGCCGCCATCCGCCCAAAGGGCTTGCTTCTCAGCGCGGCGGAACGCGTCGGAGAAGCCACGGCGGGCACGTTGCGTTTCGACCTCTCCCGGCTCACGCAACTTGATTATACGGTGGCCGTGACCCTGGATGACGACGGGAAGACGGAACGCCGGCTGTTGCCCATGAAATGTTTTTACAACGCCGATTGGATCGGTTTCGAGCGCCGCCTGGCCCGGGAGCATCGGGTACCGGGGCCCTGGGTCCCGCTGCGGGCAGGCGAAAGCGAGGTGACCACGCTGACGCAACACTATCGATTCGGACCGCGCGGCATGCCGCTGTCCATGCGTGCCGGCGGTCGTGAAATTCTGGCGGCCCCGATTCGGCTGGAGATGGCGACGGCGACGTCCCGATTCGCGCCTGGCAAAGGAATCGCCTGGGGCGAGAGACACGCGGACACCGCGGTTTTCGAGCTGTCGTTTCAAGCATCCGACGCCGACGCCCGGCTGAAAGTCCGGACCGAGTTTGACGGAATGAGTCGATACGACTTGACGATTCGGCCGTTGAACAACAACACCCGCATGACGCGCCTGGTGCTGGAAATCCCGATTAGGCCGGACGTCGCCAGGTTTAAGTACCCGGTTCGCGGGCCCTATCAGGCGTGGGATGTTCTCGACTTGGACGCGGATGTCGGCCCAGTCTACGCCGATGCGTTTCTGCCCCATATCTGGGTGGGCGACGATGACCGAGGGATCGCCTGGTTCGCGGAATCGGACGAGTTTTACGAGCCGGAGGATCGGGACAAAGTCATCGAGTTGGTCCGGGACAAGGAGGCGGTCGTCCTGCGTGTGAACATGATCACTTTCCCGCGCCGCCTTACCGTCCCGACGACGTTCACGTTCGGGCTCCAGGCCACACCCACCCGGCCCATGCCCGTCCCGAACTGGACGGCGTACCGTTTTGCCAGCAGTATTTCCTCGTCCACCTACCACGTGACCACAGGTTATACGACAGGCGCCGAATACCACGTCACGCTCGGCGTCCCGTTCCCGGTCCAGGACCTGGATCGCGCGCGCCGCTTCGTCAAAAGCGTCCACAGTCGCCCCGGTCGAAGCGCCGTCGTCTACGCGACCAGCAACGGCATGGGCGACGGCGGAGCGGAGTTCAGGTTTTTCGAACAGGAATGGAAGAACCCGAGTGTCTGTGACACGTGGAGTTTCGCCAGTCGCGGTCAGTACCATTGGGGGACATGTCCGACAGTAGAGACCCTGCGCGATTACTTCCTTTGGCGCACGGCGCAGGCCATCGACGAACTCGGCATCGACGGACTGTACTACGATTATGCAACCGTCTTTCCCGCCGACAACCCGGACGCGGGCTGCGGCTATGAACGCGATGGAAAACGTTTCCCGACTTGGCCGATCTTCGCGGACCGCGCCATGCGCAAGCGCATTTATGAACTGTTCATGACCAAACGCGGCAAGGCCGTGTTCGTCTACCACAATTACAGCCGGATGATGACTCCGATAGCATCCTTCGCCACGCTCCATCTGGACGGTGAATCCTACCAGCGCCGGACAGGGGTGATTGGCGCGAGAATCACCACCGATTACACGAAATTACTCACCAACTCGCGGATACGCGCCATGTTCGGGACCCAGTTCGGGACGGTCCCGTATTTCCTCGCCAAGCTTGCCGGGCGACGCGAAGATTACGGCACGCCCTGGCTGAAAAAGGCCACGCGCACCCTGGCGGCGATGATGCTCCCGCACGGCGTGCCCATCTGGGGGTTCTACTGCGATATCCCTGAACTCAACCGGTACACGGCCGTTCAAGACCGTTTCGGCATCGCCGCGGCGCGTTTCGTCCCGTACTATCGCATCCGCGACGAGATCGGCCTGGTTCCGGCGCCGGCGCCGGGCAAAGTCCTGGTTTCGTACTGGGCGCGGCCCGGCAAGGCCCTGGTCGTTGTGGGCAACCTTACCGACACCGTGTTCTCCGGCGCCTTGCGAATCGATCCCGGTCGCCTTCTCGGCGTAAAGGCCGGGCGTGTGACTGCGACGGACCCGAGCAGCGGGGCCAACCTCGAAGTGCGAAGCGCCGGTGTCGCGGTCGACGTGCCGGCGAAAGACTATCGGTTTCTGGAAGTCGCCCCCGAAGCCGCCACCAGGTGATCCTATGCCTCTCCCGGACGCGCATGCTTTGCTGGAAGATCATTTGGCCGAGTGCGATGTCGTCTACGCATCGCCGCCGCGTTGCTGGCAGGACGGCATGTTCCTCGGCAACGGCGGCATCGGAGTGCTCTACTTTGCGTCCCAAGCGCTGCACTTCCTGGTCAATAAAACGGACGTGCTCGACGGACGGGTCCATGGTGTGCGCCGCGTCATTCCGCCCGACGAGGCGCGTGATCTGGTGCGGGCCGGCGCGAGCGCCGGGGATTTCGACCGCGAGGAACGGGGAGTGCCGGCGCCGGAGGGGTACGGTCCGAAGACCTGCGGGGAGTTGATTCTGGACATTGCAACCCGCGCCGGAAGCGGGCAGCGCAGCGCAACGGCCGCCATTGCGTCGGCTCTCCGCTTGCGACATGCCCGGCTCGAAGTGTCCCTGGACAAGCATCTTTGTCATCCCCGCCTGACCGCGTTCGTCTCGGCCCTGCACAACGTCCTCGCCGTCCGGGTCGTCGACGTCTCGCCGTTCGTGGCCCCACAGTCGCGGATCTATCTCAGGCGTCCAGTCGACGCCGCATTGCCCGCGCCCCGTGTCGAAGCCCGGCAGGGGCTTCTTTTCCTGTCCATGCGTATGCCGAAAGCGCCGTCTTACACGATTGCGGTCGGAGTGCGGCCGTTGCGGTCGCGGGCATACCGGGAAACCCACCTCGACAATGTCCGCCCGAAAGTGCGCCCGCCTGAATTGGGCACGCCGAAAGCGGGGGTGGTGGGCTTGCACGGAGTGCTGGATATCACCGGCGATTTCGAGCTGTTCCTGACCGTTGTCAGCAGTGCCGACTGCGACGGTCCCGGCGAGGAAGCTGCGCGGCGCTTGGAAATCGCCTTGGAGACGGGCTTCAGCCGGCTGCAGGACGAGCACCGGCAGTGGTGGCACGAGTTCTGGGCCAAGTCTTCGGTGCGCCTGGACGATGCACTCCTGCAACGGTTGTTCCAGCGCTCACTGTATGTGCTCGGCGCATCGTACCGGCAAGGCCCCATGCCGGGCCTCTGCGGACTCGCTTACGGCCCAGAGCACGGCCCGGTCCAGGCGACCCCCTGGGGCGGTGACTATCACTGGGACCAGAACGCCCAAAGCCCGTTCTACCCGGTGCACGTCTTGAACCATTCCGAACTGTTCGAGGCATACCTCGATACGTGCGAGCGGATGCTTCCCGAGGCCCGACGGTTGGCGCGCGAAATCTGGGGCGCTCCGGGCGCACACTTCGATATGTGTTTCAACGCAAACGGCAAATCCGTCTTCGGCGGCGTCGGTCGCTACCGCTTCTTCCTGGCCGGGGCGTATGTGGCACTGCCACACTGCCTCGCTTGGCGACACCGGCGCGATTTGGAGCAGTTGCGAACCCGAATCTATCCGTTCCTGCGGGAGGTCCTTGCGTTCTACGAATACATGCTCGAAGAAGGCGATGACGGCCGACTCCACCTGTACCCGGGCCACGCGCCCGAATTGCGCCCTATGACCACCGGCGATCCTACGCAGACGATAAGCATGCTCAGGGTTTGCCTGGAGACGGCCGTCGAAGCCGCACGCTTGCTTTGCTGGAACCGCACCGAAACCACGCGCTGGCGCCGCATGCTCGACCGACTTCCCGACTACCCAATTGAGTATCTGCCCGATGGGAGGCGTGCAGTGCTCGACGCGTACGGTCTTCCGCCGGGACACAGCGTCAATCAGGCCGGCGGCATGCGCCCGGTTTTCCCCTGTGCGGAAATCACTCCGGAAAGCGCCCCCGCCGTGCGCACGTTGTACCGGGACACCCGCGATGTCGCGCTCGAGCGCACCACGCAACGGGTCTACGCCAACGTGAAAGGCTACCACTTCCAGTGCGTCTGGCAGTGCTTCCATTACGCGATGACCGCGCTGCGCCTCGGCGAGACGCAGCGTTTCTGGAACGAATTGCTGCCCATGTTCGTCAAGTGCTTTGTCAAACCCAACGGCCTCATGAGTCACGATGCGACCGTCGTTGTCCCGTGCGAGGCGTCCGAGGCAAACCTCGGCGCCATCCCGAGTGGAGAATTGCGCGATGGAGACGACGTACTTCCCACGTTCGAGGCGTGGTGCGGTTTCAGCGGCGGCGCCTCGCCGAACCCCGATGCACCGCGGTTCTCGCAACCCGCCATCGAGGCGAATGCGGACTTCCTGACCATGATTGTGGATACGCTGCTCCAGAGTCACGGCGGGATTGTACGTGTCTTTCCGGCTTGGCCCCGGGAGCGCGATGCGCGTTTCGAGAGGTGGGTCGCGGAGGGCAATCTCCTGGTATCCGCTGAAATGCGGGGCGGGGAGGTCACGCGTTTGAGACTGGAACGGCCGGCGGCTTTCCGGGGCGAGTCGGACACGGTGCGCTGGCAATGCCCTTGGACGGGCGAGGTCCGCACGACATCTCTGCCTGCCGGGGCCGGGTTGGATCTCGTTCCTGGCGCGGTGTCCGAACGGTGACGGCTTTGCCGGCGCCAGACCCCGGAGCGGCGGACGATTCGGAGCGTACGCCGGAAAGCCGCGCAATGACGTTCGCCACCCCATCCCGAATCGGCACCACCGGCACGCGCGGCTCCTTTGCGGCGCGAGCGGCATCGATTCCTTCCAGGGGCGTCTCGAGCACCTTGCGGCAAAGAAACGGCATGCCGTTCATGACTTGATTCTGCGTTGACGGCGTCCCATCCCTGTGGACCGCCAGGTGTGTTGGGAACGCCTCAATCTTTCTTCGCGCACCGTCCTCGAGTTCTTCCCGCCCTCTCATGCCGTGAAAATGTACACGGCCCCGGCTCAAGTCCCAATATGCGCGCTCGGCATGGATCGAGTAGTGCAGGCGCCGCATGGTGTCCCGCGCTTCGTCCAAGAGCTTTTCCCGCTGGAACTTGACATGGCCGGCTTCCTCTTGTAGCGTGATTTCATTGCACTCCTACAAGGCCCCCGATGTCACCGGTTGGATCCCGGCCACGGCACGTGCCGGTCAGAGTCCCGGCTTCAGCCGGAAGTCCTGCCGAGGCTTCAGCCGAGGTGTCCGTGATCGCGAGGACCGGTCGCTGAAGCTCCCTCAGACTTCCGCGTGAAGGGCCTGTCGCTTTGTCCGGGAATTCCGCGAAAAACGCCCCAACGGGGCAATGTCACCGTAGCCTGGGGTACCGCCCAGGGCCGTGTTGGATTTCCGGAATATGCACCCTGAAGGGGTGCCTCAACGTGTTCTTTATGTGTAGGTTGAAGTACGCCTTCAGCGTACATCGGTACCGACCAACCTTGGGCGTTTTGCCCAAGGCTACGGTAAAGTCGGCCCTTCAGGCCGTCTGGGGACACGCACAATAATAAAGCGACAGGCCCTGAACGCGGGACTTAGGCAGGGAGCGGCAAAGCAGACCGACCGACAGACCCATGCCAATGAGTCGACGGAGAGGGAAGCTCGTCAACTCGCGTCCCGCATCGTGTCATTGGTCAAGCGATGGAATTGAAGAACTGGAGTTAGATGACCTGACGGATACGATGGACTACGGAACGTTTGAAGCCAGTCTCGAGCGAAGTGTTCGCCTCGAACGCGACCTGCAAGAGAATCCCGCGCGCTACCGTGCGCTCACGGGCGATCGCCCCACCGGAAGACTACATGTCAGCCATCTTTTCGGCTCTCTCCAGAACCGGGTTCGCCTCCAGAATATGGGAGTACCCATCTTTGTGATGATTGCCGACTATCAGGTGCTCACAGATCGAGAGTCCGCGCCTGATTTGTGGCATTCGAAGACAGAAGACTTGATTCTCGCATAGGGCAAGCGTCGCACCTGCCCCATCTTTTCAGGGGATGGGACGGGCCGAATTCATACACTGTGAATCGGATACGAAACCGACTCCGGCCTTCTCAATGGACATTCAACTTTGCAGTTGTCCGAGTCGAAACCACCGAGTTCCGGTTCGGGGGCATCGTCACGGGCGACCTGGACTCGCGCGGAGCGCCTGCCGCTCGGAGTCCCGGATTTCCGGGCTCGCTGCGGTGCCCTGGCGAAGGCGGCTCCCGGCAGTTGTCGCCCCGGCTTCCCCCGGGCGGGTCCCACGCGGCACCTGAGCGTGGCGCGCCTGAAACGATGCGTGAGTCCTCCTGCCGCTTCCCCGAGTCGCACTCGGGCGTAACCTTCTTCCGGAAAGTGCGGTAAACAGAGGTGAGCGAGGAGCGAGAAAGACGGGCGGTAAGGCCCCAGCCTGAATCATGCATACGCCACCTGCTGTGATGACGCATCTCACACATCTTCAGCCCCTTGCTGCCGCCCGCCGACCGAGGCGGTGTTTCAATACAGCCTTGCCCGGCGCTCGGCGCAATGAGCTGAATCCGGACGGGCTCGAGTTACGCCTTCTCGCGACGAAGTTCATGAATCAATCGACCCGGGGATCGCTACCATGAAACACATGTTGGTTTCTTGCTGCGTGAGTCTCGTTTTGACTTGGAATTGCCTCGCCGGAACGGCGGCCGACAAGTACTGGGAACGGGAACTTCGGCAAATGGGATACCTGTTCTTGCATATCTCGAACATCAATGTGATCAACGGCCTGAACCTGACGCGGAACCAAGCGGTCAAGCTCCGGAGTCTGGCACGCCGAGTCGAGGCCGTTGTTCCGTCCCCTCCGGAATTCCGGGAACGTATCGGCCCGGAAATGCAGCAGGTTCGCGACGCTTGGCTGGCCCTTCGCGACGTGTTGCTGGACGGGCAGGCGGTCTCCGAATCCCTGGAACGGCGGGCCAACGAAGGCCGTGTTCGAGAGAGCCGGATCATTCGTTCCGGGCTGCGTCGCGCGCCTGTGGACCGGAACGCTTCGTGCAACGCCTGTCACCGGGCACCGAGCCGAGACGCGGCGTCCGTCGCTCCCATGCAATTGGAGGGTGCGACGAAGCGACTTGCGGACATAGCCCACATGGAGCTGGCCTACGGTCCCCGGGGGGCGGCGGTCCTTGTCCGGTTATCGCCGGAGGTGAACCGGATCTTGTCAGATGGGCAACGTGCCATTTTGGATGGGTTTTCGTGTTGTTTAACGCCGCCCCGGGAACTTGGGGACCCGGTTCGGGCCGGGCAGGCCGAGGTGAGTGCGAGGTCCGTAGATTTACTGCGCAAGGTGCGCGCGTGTCCCGAGGCGCGCTGGCCATGGATGCGGGCCGCCATCCTCGGCCGGATTCACGACCTTGCCAGCGCCATCAATCCCGGCGCGAGCGAATCCCGGCGCAGTGTGGCGGCGAGAAATGTGGGCGAAGTCGTCGACCGGGCTCGGTCTTTGAGCGACGTCCGGTTCGAACTCGAGAAGGGAGAGCTGGCGAAGGAGGTTCGGGCGGCTCTGATCCCGCCGCGAGGCAAATGGCCGCATCGAGCCGCCTATTTCCTGCTGATCCCCGGCGCGTCGAGAGTGTACACGAAACTCATCGGGCGCCTGGAGCGAGAGGCTCGACCGGGCGCCGCTTCGGGCCGGAGGTGAAAACGATGGACCGGCGCAGTTTTCTGGAAAGAATGGCAAAGTTTGGGATCGGCCTCGAAGTTTTGCCCGCAGTTGCGAGCGTTGCCTGGGTTCGGGACCGCGTCGCGTCGTCCGGGGAGACGGAGGCGGCCTTCTACCGGAAGCTGCCGGACAATCGGGTCGCTTGCCTGCTGTGTCCGCGCCTTGAGACCCTGAAACCCGGGGAGACGGGATTCTGCCGCGTACGGACCAATCGTGGCGGCGTGCTCCAGACCGCGGCCACGGGTCGCCCTTGCGTCGTCAACTTGGACCCGATCGAGAAGGGGCCGCTGAACCACGTCTTGCCGGGAACGGCAGTCTTCGCCATGGCGCACGCCGGCTGCAACCTCCGTTGCCGGTACTGCCAGAACTGGCAGTTCGCCCAGGCGTCCCCGAGCACCACGCGCAACCTCCGGTTCGACCAAATGGAGAGTGTGCGCCTGGTCCGGGAGAAGGCGTTGGCAGGTGTTTGTTTTACCTACACGGAGGGGGTGGTTCACCTGGAGTTCAACCTGCGGTTCGCGGCGGCGGTTCGGGAGGCCGGCGCCCGGGCGTTTCTGTGCACAGCCGGTTTCGTGAACCGAAAACCATTCGCCGATTTTCTCGATCAACTGGATGCCGTTACCTTTACGATCAAGGGCGCAACGGACCGATTCTACCGCGACGTGATCGGGGCCCCGTCGGTCCGTCCCGTCCTCGAGCGCTGTGTCCAGGCACGCCAGGCAGGCAAGTGGGTGGAGGTGGCCACCCTTGTCGTTCCGGAAATGAACGACTCCGACCGTGATTTGCGCCGGATTGCGCGTTGGATCGGTCGCAACTTGGGGCGGGACACTCCGTGGCACATCGAGCGTTTTATGCCGAAATACAAGATGCGCGACCGGCCCCGGACGCCGATTGCCACCCTCGAACGCGCTCGGGAGATCGGGCGCGAAGAGGGATTGAATTTCGTCTATCTTTCAAACCTTGCCCCGCACCCGGGTAATCACACCTACTGTCCGCAATGCGGGAAGGCGGTAATCAAACGTCTCGGGTTTCGTTTGCTGGCGAATCGGCTCAAACATGGTTGCTGCCCATATTGCCGTGCACGGATCCCGGGGGTTTGGGGGTGATTCGTGGCCAGGTGGCCCATTCCGCAACTGCACTCGCGCCGCTCGAGTCGAGTCAGGCCGACAGGGACGTCTGCCCGAGGCGCGTTTCGACTGGCGTTCTGCTTCGGCGTCTTTGCCCAGGTCGCTCAGATCGTGGTGTTTCGGGAAATGCTGGCTGCCTGTCGCGGCACGGAGATTTTCATCGGTGTTGTCCTGGCGGCCGGGCTGTTTTGGACTGCACTGGGCAGTTTGGCAATGAGCCGGGCCCGGCTCGGGGGTCGGGGGGCCTGGCGAGTCGGGTTGGGGTTGCTTGCGGCGCAGGGGCCGCTTCTGGTGCTGGAGGTCGCTTTTGCCCGTTACCGCAGCGCTGCCTGGAACGGCGTTGCGGAGCGCTCGTTCCTTCAAGCCGCCCTGGTTGCGCTGGCGGCAACGGCCCCAGCCGCTTTAGCGGGGGGCGCGGGTTTTGTTTGTGCCTTGAGGGCCGCCGGCAGCGGGGGATTCAGTCGTGTCTATCCCGCCGATGCCTGGGGCGGCGCGCTGGGCGGGGCGCTGTTTTCATTCATGCTGGTCGAGTGGGTCGCGCCCATCGCGGTGGGACCGTTCCTCGCGGCCGTCTTATGTTTGTGGCTCCGCCCCGAATCGGGGAAGTTCCGGCGCGTGTCGGCCGGGCTTGTTTCTTGCGAGATCCTGGTGGGGCTCGGCCTGGTGTGGAGCGGCCTGGATCGTCGTCTGGAAGAGAGACGCTGGCACGCTCTGTTGCCGGGGTATCGCCTTCGGACTGTGCGGGATTCGCGGTACGGTCGGATTGCCGTACTGGAACATCCGCGCACCCGACAATTCTCGCTCTTTCAAGACGGCGGTTTGACGGCCGTTTTGAGTCCCGGCAAACCGGCCCCGGCGGCCCGAGACACGGCCCTGTTCGTCCTGGCGCAATCGCGGGTCGTTCCCCGTGACGTTCTCCTGGTGGGCGGCGGCCTGGATCGGTCGCCCCATGAGTACCGTCGAGCCGGCGCGTCGACCGTGGACGTGGTCGAGACCGACCCGCAGCTCCTGGCATTGGCCCTCGACCTGCAAGGGGATGGCGCGCCGGATCCGGCGGTCCGTTACCGGTGTGTCGACGGCCGGCGCTGGGTGCGCGCCGCCGCCGCGGCGGGCCGCCGCTACGACGTCATCGTGGTGCAGCCCCCCGCGCCCCTGTCCGCATCCGCCAACCGGTTTTACACCCGCGATTTCTTCAGCGATCTGCGCGAGGTTCTGCGCCATTCGGGTGTCGTGGTCATTTCGATCATGGGTTCGGCCAATTACCCGGGGGGAACAGCCGGTCGACTTTCCGCCGTGCTCTACCACACACTGATGGGGGTATTCCCCGAGGTCCGTGCCGTCCCGGGGGACCGTCACATCTTCGTCGCCGGAAAGCAGCCGGGGACGGTGTCGGTGTCGCCGGGCGAACTGGGGCGGCGGCTCGCGGCTCGCGGGGTTTGGTTGGACGAGTTCGATCCAGATTTTCGCACGAACGCCGAACTCTATTTCACCGCGCTTTTCGAAGGAATGATTCCCGCGAGCCAGACGCAAGGGTTCGCGGCGTACTTGCGCCGCTCTCGTGCCCCGACGAACACGGACTTCCGCCCCATTGCCTACTCGTACGCTTTGCTGGTCTGGAACCAGATCGCGACGGCTGCCCCGGATTCTCGGGACCCTGGGTTGAATTCGGGCGCCAACGCCTTTTTTCGGAGGCTGTCGGCCTTCCGTTTCCAATATGGCCTATTGTTGCCGCTGGCGCTGCTGGCGCCTGTCCCGCTTCTGTGGCGGTTGCGGAAGAAACGGCCGCACAGCTCCGTGCTGTTGAGGTACGGCGTGGCGGCGGCGGCTTTTGCCACGGGAACGTTCGGCATGGCGACGGAAATCCTGTTGCTCTATGCCTTCCAGAACACGTTCGGCTACGTCTACGGCTATCTGGGTCTGCTGACGGCCGCATTCATGGCCGGCCTGGCCCTCGGGGCGACCGCCGGTCGGCGGCGAAGCAGCGGGGTTCGCAGTCCTGCGGCCGCACTCGGCGCCGGCATGGTCTTGTGCTTGGCGCTACCGGTCGTTCTGCGCGCGCTGCACGCTTTGCCGCCCGCTTTCGACGGAATCGGCGTGCCGGCGTTTCTGCTTCTGGCCTTCGCGGCCGGCGCGATCGACGGCGTCACTTTTCCGCTGTTGGCCGCCGTACGCCGGCGGTCCGAAGTCGGGCGTGCCGCCTCGTCCTCAGACTCCGGTGGCGCCGGAATCTATGCGGCCGACCTCTTGGGCGCGGCCCTCGGCGCGCTGGCCACCGGGGCCGTCTGCGTGCCGCTCCTGGGGATCGAGGCGGCGAGTTTTCTCACCGCCCTGACCTTGGGGGCGGCTTGGCTCACGGTGCCGCGCGGTGCGTCACCCTCTTAACCCCAGCGTGATGCAGCGGGGGGGCGGAGCGTGCGGGGTCCGGCCGAAGTGCACGTTTTGGGAAATTCGTCGACATGGTCGGCGAGCGCCGTGTGGCGCGGTCCCCGCCTGTGGGGGTGGGGGCCGCCCGGCGCGAACGAAAAGAGAAGAGTGTGGGATCGGCGGCGGAACTGGCGGCGCAACTGCGGGTGCGCCCTGCCGGGCGCCGCAGTCCGGCGAATCATTCCAAGCTGAGAGTGAGGCCCGGATGCAGGTCGTGGACTTGGACGCGCAGGCCGATCGGGGTGTGGATCAGTTCGGCTGTCGGGACCGTGCCGGAGTCCCAGTCGGCCAGCGGAAACAGGGGGTAGCGGCCGCGGGAAATGGGACGCGTCCGCATCAGGCCGCTGCGCCGGTTCAGAACCAAGCCGGCCAGACCGAAGATCCAGGCGAACCCG
Organism: Kiritimatiellota bacterium; assembly: GCA_013151865.1. GTDB lineage: Bacteria > Verrucomicrobiota > Lentisphaeria > Oligosphaerales > JAADHN01 > JAADHN01. The sequence continues at coordinate 82,068 of JAADHN010000089.1, read as the reverse complement.
GCGGCGCCCCTGGGGTACAGCACGAGATTGTTGGTGAGGTTGGTTTCCGAGAAACCGTTGGGTTTTTCGGCGCCGGGACCGTTGGCGAACAACTGCAGGTCCCAGTAGCGTTCGACGTTTTCGCGCATGTCGATGGACAGGTAGGCGGCGAGGGCATCTCGCCACATATTCATCGAAATCCACACGTGTTCCCGGTCGGCGCTCGAGTGCGAACTTCCGTAGGGGGTGCGACAGGCGCGTTCTGCCGCGACCGCATCGAGCCCGAACTGCCGGGGTTCGAGTCCCGGCGGCAGGTCGTCGATCATCATGAGATAGAGCAGGCCGTTGCCGGTGTACAGACTGTAGGCGTCCCATCCGGGCAGTTCGTTGTAGGGCAGGGGCGCACCGTGCCAAGCGTCTTCGAGGCCTTCGGCGGACCGGTCCAGGCATACTCCCCAATGGTCTCCGAGCCAGCCGGCATTCAGTGTGGCCACGGCGCGCTCGACCGCCATGCCGCAGCTTTGGGCGTACCCCATCTCTCCCACCGCGGCGAACATCCGTCCCGCGGCGTGGAGCGCCGCCAGTCGTTTGACGCCGAGGTACACATTGTCCCGGCCGTACTGCACCGCCGGAGTGGCATCGTCGATGGTGTTGGCCGTGCCGCGGTCCGGAAAACCGTTCCCGGTCGAATCGGTCCAGAACAAGTAGTCGACCAACTGTTTGCACAGATCGACGTAGCGCTCGAACAGTTCGGTTCGCCCCCACCACAGGCCATGCGCATACAAGAGCAGCAGGAAGTTCGAGTTCTCCTCGACCGGCATGGGGTGGTGATAGCTCTGGCCGTTGGCCGTCCAGCCTTCGCCCATGTCGTGCTCGAGCATGGCTCCGGGAAATGGCTCGTTGGGGACCGGGACAGTGCGCCCGAGATGTTCCGTCGCCTTTGCGCACCGCCGGGTTTCGGCCTCGTAATCATTGGCGTGCCGGGACCATTCCTCGAAAATCAGTTCGAGCAATTCCGGCCAGAATGAAAAGTAGAAAGGCGCCTCGTTGTACGTGACGTCCACGGTCGAGTTGTACCAGCAACTGCCTTCCCAGACGCTGAACCATTGCGGCGGGACCGGGCCGCCGATTTTTGCGGAGGGGGCCGGGATGCACCACATCGAGCAGATCATGTAGCTCTGAAAGGCCAATGCCAGGGTATGGCGCCCGGCAAGGGGCAGATCGCTGTCCTCGAAGGTGCGGTCGAAGGCTCGGCTCTTGTCGATCATTCTCTCGTGGTGTTCCGTGACGTATGCCGCGACCGCGCTCACATCATTCCACCATTCGCAGTACTTCAGCCGCATCGGCTCGCCGAATCGTTCGAACAGGGCGTCGCCGACATACCCCAGCAAGGCCGCCCGATAGTGGACCGTCTCTCCGGTGTCCGCATTGAACGGTGCACGCAGCTCGCCATCGACCACATCGAACCCGCGAGTCAGGGGCAGTAGGCGATCCTGCGCCGTCCCATCCCGGCGCACCCGCCGGCTGAAAGCGCCGACTTCCCGGTTCAAGCCGCCTTCTCCGCTCTTCCCGCGGCGCCCGGCGTGCACGGGGTACTCGAATTGCACGGCGCCTTCCGCCGCACCGACCGTGGCGCCGGGGAGAGACAGTCCGATCCGCAACTGTCCACAACGGACCGTGTCCGGCGAGACGCTCGTCCAGCGGACACGGTCGAAGGGGCTGATGGTCACGTCGAGGAAGTAGACTGGGGCCACACTGGTCTTCTCGTCGCGCGGATAGAACGGTGCGGTCAGGACGATTTCCACCTTGACTCCGAGCGCCAGACTGTGACCTGTGAAGCGCAGGGAGGTCATGGTCTGATCCTGTTCGAGACAGTCGAAAACACTGCCCTGTTTGCAGAAAGGCAGCACGGTGAGGTGCTCGCCCGAGGGGCCTTCGATCCCCACCAAAAGTTCTGCCGTTTCCTGACAGTGCAGTCCCAGCCCGCCGTACTGGATTTCGCGCCGATGCGGGTCGAGAACCAAGCTATACCGGCCGCCGAGTCGCCCCAGCACGGTGCTCATGATCGCCATGACGCGCACTCCTTTCGCGGTGGATATCGCCGTTTGTCCGGCGGCCCGTTGTCACGCAGCACAATCTGCCGGTCGTCCGCACACGACGCGGGCCCTCGTTGCGAGTAAGCTGAAACGATACCATGGGGAGTCCCGCAGACAAGTGCATCCGCGTCGAAATCCTGGTCGGCGCTCTTCTCGAACGGACCCGGGCGGTATTTACGTTTTCTCCCCCGTCGCCCAACTCGCGAGACTCGGCTGTTTCGGCCCCAGGAGTTGCCGCCGGCCCCCCTGCTTCTTAGGTTTTTCCACACTCTCCGCGCCGAGAGCGGCCTTCGCGTTTTCCCACACCCCTGTTTTCCCGTGTTTTTCCCCGGTTGTTCGGTTGGGCGGGTCCGATAATCGCGGTTCGGGTTTGACGCACCCCGCCCGGTCGACTATGTGTAACCGCCCGAGCCCGAGGTGCGGTTTCTGCATCGGCAATGGCCCCCGCACCCCGGCCCCGGGGCGTGTCGCTTTATTGCCCGGCGCGTCGAAGAACGATCTGGAGGCCGGGGCCACCGTGGCCCGGGGCGTGCCCCGCCCGGGTAGGGTCATGGACCGGGCACGCCCCCTGAATGGGTGCTTCAACGTGTACCGCAGGCGCATGTTGCGCTCCACATTCAGTTGACTGCGGTCCGGCGATGAACCACCTGGGGCGATGGCCGGGCTACGACAAACTGCCCCGCGGGGGCGTTTTTCGGCAGTCCAAGGATGAAGCGACCGCCCCTCAGGGGTTTTGTCACAAGTAGTCGAACCGGGACAATGCAGCCACATGACATCTGCGGGCGACCATGGCGACCCCCCGACCCGGCGTGAGCGCCGGATTGTTGCGGACGCGCTCACCCGTCACGGACGCCGGAAGACCGGTCTCTTCGTGGTCGAGGGCCTACGTTGCTGCCGCGAAGCGTTTCGGCACTGTCCCGGGGCGATTCAGTTGACCATATTGAGCGCGACGTTTGCGGAGTCCGCAAAAGGCATGGACGTGTTGCGGACTTCGCAACGAACCGCGGGACCGGTGCGGATTGTCTCCGATGCGCAGTTCGCCGCTTTGGCCAAGACCCGCAGTCCGCAGGGACTGCTGTGCGTTCTGCTCCGCGCAGCGCTTCACGCCCCCCGCGCACTCGTTCCCGGGATTGCGGGACCGCTTGTTTTGGTTCTGGACCGCATTGGCGACCCCGGGAACCTGGGGACCATGCTTCGCACCGCCTGGGCCGTGGGGCTGCCGGAAGTGTGGCTCACCGAGGGGACGACGGACGCTTTCGGTCCCAAGGCGATCCGCGCCGGCATGGGAGCGCAGTTTTCCTTGGGGCTGCGCGAGTTTCCGGACTTGGGCGCCGTCAGGGATGCGTTGGGCCCCGCCGGTCTTCGTGTGCTGTGGCTGGCGGCGCCTCGTGGCGGGACGAGTTGTTTTTCGCCGGAATTCGAGCTGCGGGAAAGCGCCCTGGTGATCGGGAACGAGGCGACCGGAGTGCGAACGTGCGCCGGCAGTCGCCAAGTGACGATCCCCATGCCCGGCGGCGCCGAGTCGCTCAATGCCGCCCAGGCCGCCACGGTGCTGTTGTTCGAGGCGGTCCGTCGTGGGTTGCTGAGAGCGATGGACATGGGGACGGGCGGCGGACTTCAGCGAAACAGTTTGTAAGACCGGCGGGGCGCCCCCCCGCCGCGGCAGGAGAACAAAAGTGTCGGAAAAACCCGTCAGCCCGCGGACTCCCGGCCTGTTTGTGTATCGCCGTCGCCGTTTCGGCGCGTTGGCCGCATCCCGAAAAGCGGTGGCGTGCGGCGTAGACGCCTTGCTGATCACGGACCCGGCGAACATCCGGTATTTGTCGGGCAGCACAGAAGGCGCCTCCGCACTGCTGATCGGCAAAGGGCGGACCCTGCTTTATACCAACCGCATGTTCGAGGTTCGCGCCGGGCGCGAGGCGCCGGGCTGCGTGATCCGGGTGCCGAACGGCAGTCTGTGGGAGGATTTGGGAGAAGTTCTCAAGCGCCGCGGCGTCAACGTGCTTGGGATTGAGGACCATCACCTTACCGTGCACCGGTACCGGCAACTCGAAGCGGCCTGCGAAGGCCTCGAATTCCGCGGAGTGGGATCTGCCGTGGCCTTGCGCCGGAGCGTCAAGGACGATGGCGAGATGGCGCGCATCCGACGGGCGGTCGTGATTGCGGAGCTGGCGTTGCTCAAGTTGGTCCGCCGGGGAGCGGTCTGGTTCGTCCGGCGTTCGGAAAAGGAAATCGCGGCCGAATTGGAGTATCGCATGCGGCTGGCCGGGGCGGATCGTCCCGGGTTCGCCACGATTGTTGCGTCCGGTCCGAACACGTACAATTGTCATCACGTGCCCACCCACCGCAAGCCCCGCTGGAACGAACCGCTGCTGTTCGACTGGGGCGCGGAATTCGACGGATACCGGAGCGACATCACTCGCACGTTTTTTCTGGGCGATCCTCCCGCAGAATTGGCAGAGGTGTACGGTGTGGTTCTCCGCGCGCACGACGCGGCCGTCGCGGCCGTGGGCCCCGGGGTTTGCGCCCACACTGTGGACGCTGCGGCCCGCAAGATCATTCGGGCAGCGGGGTACGCCCGGGAGTTTCGGCATGGACTCGGGCACAGTTTTGGCCTGGAAATTCACGAGCCGCCGAACTTTGGCGGGAAGCCGCCCCAGGGGCGCGGGACGGTGTTGCGGCGCAACCTGGTGATCACCGTGGAGCCCGGGGTTTACATTCAGGGATTGGGCGGGGTTCGGATCGAGGATGATATCCTGGTCACGGCGGGGGGGAGCGAACGACTGAATCGTCTGCCGCGCGATCTGGAGACCATGACGCTCCGGTAGTTCGGCGACAAACGCGAAATCGCAACCTCTGCAAGACCAGCCGCCGAATTCCGAGGGAGGCTTCGCAAGTGAACGCCCCCCGGGGGAGGGGGCCCGGCGGGCCCCGGCACGGCGAAGATACCATCGAAAAACGCAATGTGGGGGGCCGGCGTGTTTTGTCTGCGACCGGTGCGACAGGCTCGGAGCAACAGAGGACACGTGTCATGTTGGTTCTTACCGTTCGGGGCATGGCTTTCCCGAGAACGTGCCTTGCCGCATTCTTGCTGAGCGTTCTCCTGTTCTCGACCCGCGACTGCCCGGCGGCCGGGGAGGGGGCCGAACGTTCCGGGCGGAACCTACTGCGGAACGCCGGGTTCGAGCAGCTCGACAAGGACGGGCGTCCCGAGGGCTGGGAGAGCGTCGACTTCCGCACCGCCGGGAAAGCGAGCGTTTCGAGCGCCCGAGCACATACTGGAAAAGTCTGCGTCCGGGTTGCGGCCCGGGCCGAGACGGAACGCGTGTGCTGGCGTCAGAAAGTGGCGTTGCCGTCGAACGCCGGGGGTGTCGAGGTCCGAGCTTGGTACCGCACCGAGGGTGTGGTCGATAGTTCGCGGGGCCGGGGCGCATCGATTCGTGTGCTGTTCCATCGGAGCCTGCAGAAGTGGGACGAGATTTCGTTGCAGCAATCCTTCTTTCCCGCCTCGAAAACATGGCGGGAGGCACATACAATGTTCCGGACCCCGGCCGGCACTCGGGCGGTCGTTGTGGAATTGTTTCACTGGCGGGCTCCAGGGGCCACGCACTGGGACGATGTTTTTCTCCGGACCGTTTCGGCGAATAAGGTGGTGCAAGCCATGAACTTCAAGCCAGGGACCGAGATCGACCGGCCGCCCGTGCCCGGCAGAAATCTTCCGTACACGCCGGCGGACGGCGCCGTTGTCGAGACCGATCCACCACCGTTTCTGTGGTTGCCGTCCGGGCGGGACACGCATCGGTACTTCCTGGAGGTCTCGCCGAACGACCGGTTTGACGGTCCGGAAACGCGCCGTTACGGTCCGACGCGCTGGTGCTGCATGATGCTCGAGAAGCGGTTGGGTGTCGGCGCCTGGTACTGGCGCTACGGGGCGCAGCCGAACGGATTGGACAAGCCCGCCTGGAGCCGAGCGCGTCGATTCGCTGTTCCGGAGGGTGCGACGCCGTGGGTGTACCCCGGCCGCGATGCGTTTCAGGTGGCCAAACCGCGTCCCCACCTTTTGCTGTCGGCCGCTCGAGTGCCGGAATTGCGGCGCCGCGCCGCCTCGGGCGATCTGCATTCCATCGCCCGATCTCTGGCGCGGCGCGTGCGGCGGGAGGTGGGCAAACCGTTGCCGCCGGAACCGGACTTTCTGCCGGAGGACCGCACAAAACGCAGTCCTGCGTATGTCAAGATCTTTCGCGCTACCCGTCCTCCCATGGACATGATGGAACGGGCGGCCCTGGCCTACCTGCTGACCGGGGAACGCGCCTTCGGCCTGGAAGCCAAACGTCGGGTCCTGCACTTTTTCGCCTGGGACCCGCAGGGCAGCACCAGCGTTTTCCACAATGACGAACCTGCCATGTGGGTCATGATGCGTGGGGTTCGCGCCTACGACTGGACGTACGACTTGTTCACTCCCGAGGAGCGCGCCCGGGTCGAGAACGTCATGCGCATTCGCGCCCGGGATTTCTACCTGCTTCTTCGCCGAATGCCGTTCGAGAACAATCCGTTTTCCAGCCATCCGGGCCGGATCATCGGTTTTCTCGGCGAAGTCGCCATCGAGTTTCTCCCCGACTGGCCCGAAGCGCGGGAGTGGCTGGATTACATCACCCGGATATTCTGGGGCGTTTACCCTGCCTGGGGCAAGGAAGACGGCGGTTGGAATGAGGGGCCCGGTTACTGGGCAGCGTACATGACCTTTGCCATGCATTTTGTCCTGGCACTGCGTGAGGCGTGCGGGGTCGACCTCATGCAGCGTCCGTTTTTCCGCAACACGCCGTACTACCGACTGTACCTCACGCCGCCTTACTCGAACATGGCGCCGTTTGGCGACGGCACGCAGTTCACGCGTTCCAGGCCGGTGGGGTTGATGTACGACTTCAGCAGCCTGCTCGGCGATTCGCACATCCGCTGGTATTGCGACGCGGTCGGGCATCCCGGTCCCACTTCCGACGTGCTCGGGATCCTGCTGAAAGACGATTCAATCCAAGGGCGGGCCCCATTCGAGTTGCCGCAAGCGCGTTTTTTTCCCGGCGTCGGTTTGGTCTGCCTGCACACGGACTTCGCCGTGGGCGAGAACAACGTCGAGTTCGCCCTGCGTTCCTCGCCGTACGGGGCTGTTTCGCACGGACACAACGACCAGAACAGTTTCGTGCTCGAGGCATACGGCGAACCGTTGGCCATTGCGAGTGGGTATTACAATTATTACGGCTCACCGCACCACGACAAGTGGACGCGCCGAACCAAGGCGAAATGCGGCATCACCTACGACGGGGGCCAGGGCCAGGATCGCGGCTGGCAGGCCCGGGGCCGGATTGCGCACTATGTCCACGGCGAAAGCTTCGACGCCGTGGTCGGCGACGCGGTGAAAGCGTACGGCGGGCGTCTGACCCGGGCTGTGCGGGAGGTGGTGCACGTCCGGCCCGGCGTTTTCGTCATCCGCGATGATCTTGCCGCGCCCGAGCCGCACCGGTTCGAGTATTGGCTGCACGCGCTGGACAAGATGGAGGTGGACGAGTCGAAGTGCGAAGTTCGCATCCGCCGTCCCAAGGCCTCGCTGACTGTGCAGTTCCTTGAGCCGGCGAACCTGCGGTTTCGGCAGACGGACGAATTCGATCCGCCGCCCAAATGGCCGCCGAATCGGAAGTACGCCGACAACTGGCACTTGACCGCCTCGCTTGCAGCGCCTGCGGACTCCGCACAGATTCTGACCGTTCTGCTGCCCGTCAAGAACGGTGCAGAAAACACGTTGCCGTCCACGAGACGCCTTGGCGGACGGAAGGGCGCCGGAGTGGAGCTGCGTTTTCCGGACGGTCGGCGTGTGCTGGTCGTTTTCGCCCTGCCCGGGGAGACTGCCGGCCTCGAAGTGGCGGGCCTGCATACGGACGCGCGGATCGCCGCGTTGGGCATGTCCGCCGACGGTCGGATCGAGCGAGTTCTCATGGTGGGTGGAACGAAGCTGGCTTGGGGTGGCCGGCGTTTGGTTGCCGCGGGCAATTCGCGCCCGGTGCGCGGCATTGCTGCGTCGTTCGGGGCGTCCGGCGGCCGGATCGACATCGAGGGTCCCGAGTATCCGGAACTCCGGTTACTGCTGCCCCAGCGACCGTTTGCCGTGACGGATTCGGCGGCAAACCCCATTCCCAGTCGATTTGAGGACGACACTCTGCTGCTCCCGGCCTCCGGACCGACTCAGGTTGTGCTGTGGGCAGGGAGGCCGGCGGCGCCCGGCGCCACGTCGTTGACCGTGCAGGTCGGCGACCGGTCTGAGGCCGTTCGGGCCGTTCGATACGGGCGCGACCGGATCGCCGTGGACGCGCCGGTATCGGCCGGGCCCGGCTTGTATTCTGTGGATGCCGCCGGACAGCCCGGCGTCGAATGGTTTCGGCCCCGGCCGGACGCACAGGGGCGGGTGTGGGTGAAAAACAGCGTCCGCCTGCGTCTGCGGGCGCGGGGCCCGGTCGGCCGGGTGGTCCTGCGGCTCGAACGCGCCGTGGCCGTGCTCGAGCCGCGGCCACAGAGTGCGTTGCCCACGACCGGCATGGTGTCCATCGAAGCAGAGCGCGGGGTCCACGAGCGCGGCGGCAAGATTCGTATGAGTGGCGGCGGGCACGCCGGCACGTCGGGCAGCGACAATCTCTGGGCCTGGAACACGCCGGGCCACGCCCTTTGGTGGGACGTGGCTGTACCGGAAACCGGCCGGTACGAACTGTGGGTCGTCGGGGCGAGTGAAACCGGCCTGCTGGCCGAGGTTCGTGTCGGCGAGGCGCCGCCGGTTGCGGTCCTGTTCCAGTCCACCGGCGGCTGGGGGCGTCGGGACCCGAAGCAGTGGCGCGCGTTCCTCGTGCGAACTCCGCAGGGGACACCGGTTCGGTTCAAGCTCGCCGCCGGAAAGAGGCGTCTCGAACTCGCCAACCGGTCCGGGCTCGGACTGAACTTGGATCGGTTCGTTCTGGCGCGGGTCCGGTGAGGCGTTGCGGGGAGGCGACCGACGGTTGTGTCGAAGTGGCACTCGGCGTCGAAGGCGGTATAATAGTCCCCGCACGTCGCAGGAGACGCACATCGGGCGTCCTTCCGACGGGGCAAGGTGACAGATCAGACGAGGGGAACGGCACACGATGAATATCAAAGTACTCGATGACCTCGGGTTGGAGCAAGTGACGATCGAGGCGGGTACGGCCGTGCTCGAGGAAGGGAGACGGACCCGGAAAGTTTACGTTCTCATCTCGGGAAGCGTGGACATCAAGGCGAGGAAGCAACACTTGGCCACGGTGGACATGCCCGGCGCTATTCTCGGCGAGATTTCGGCCCTGATGGGGACCGAGCCGGTCGCCACCGCCACCACCAAGGAAGACAGTTCGTTCTACGTCATCGAGGATTTCTCCGATTTCATGCGCGAACACCCGGAGGCCTGCTTGAGCGTGGCCCAGATCCTGGCTTGTCGCTTGGTCAACATGAACAACCACCTCGTGCACATCAAGGAAGAGATCGCGAAGCTGCAGGAAGGATTGGACAGTTATCTGCCCGTTTTTCCCGAGAACTTCCGCGAGTGATTTTATTCGAATGGCGCGCGCACGCGCTTTGCTGGCGTTCCGTTCTGCACAGTCGGTTCGAACGCAACCGAACAGGTGCCGGCGTGTCGACGTCTTGCCCTTCCACGTGGTTCACCGACTGCGCGCGCACCGTCCAAGGACGGTGCGAATTCGCCTGCGCCGCAAGTTGTTCCAACGCGGTCGGCTTGTTTTTTCGCCTCCTGCGCCGCGGGTCGGGGCCTTGTCAACCGTGTTTGCATTCCCCCAGTCGAGGAGAGTTCGATGGACCCTTCCGTTCTTCTGAAGGAGTTATCCGAGGCCGCCGGCGTTTCCGGGTACGAACACCGTGTCCGCGAGCTGGTCCTCGCCGCTTTCGAGCCGGTTGCGGACGAAATCCGGACGGACGCCATGGGCAACTTGATCGCCTTGAAACGCGGGAGGGGGGAGCGTTCTCCGGGTCGAATCATGCTTGCCGGGCACATGGACGAGATCGGCTTGATCGTCACGGCGCGGGAGAAGGGCTTCTTGCGTTTCACACAGGTGGGCGGTTTCGACATTCGGACCCTGCCCGGCCAGAAAGTGACGGTACACGGGCGACGGGACTTGCCCGGGGTCATCGGCTGCCGTCCCCCGCACGTAGTGGCGCCTGCCGACCGGAACCGGCCGGTCCCGATGGACCAGCTTTTCGTCGACGTCGGCCTGTCGGAAGCGGAAATCGAGTCGCTGGTGCGGGTGGGTGATTTGGTTACGCTGCGTCGACCTTTCACCAAGCTTCTGAACGGCCGGGTTTGCGGAAAAGCGTTCGACGACCGTGTGGCGGTCGTGGCCATCGCGATATGCCTCGAAGCCCTGCAGGATTTGCGTCACACCTGGGACGTGTACGGTGTTGCCACGGTGCAGGAAGAGGTGGGCCTGCGCGGCGCGACCACCGGCACTTTCGGGATTGCGCCGGACGTGGGGATTGCCATCGATGTGGGTTTTGCCAAGCAACCCGGCGTGTCGGCCCCCAACCAGATCGAGATCGACAAAGGCCCGGCCCTGGCCTTCGGGCCGAACATTCATCCCGCGCTCTTCCGGGAAATCAAGCAAACCGCCAACGACCTGGAGATCCCGGTTCAGGTCGAGGTTGCGCCACGGGGGACGGGCACGGACGCCAATGCGATGCAGATCACACGCGAGGGCATTCCCACCGCGCTCTTAAGTATTCCGGAACGGAACATGCATACCCCGATCGAGACCCTTTGCATGAAAGACGTCACCCGTACAGGGCGTTTGTTGGCCCATTTTATTGCGCGGATGGGGGACGACTTTCTCGACCAACTGACCTGGGATCGAAAAAGACCGCCGACCGGGGGGAGTGGCCCGGACGACTCTCCGTGACCGCCCGTTCCGGAGACGTGGCGTCCCTGGCGGCGCGCGCTTTCGTCGTGATCGTCAAGCCCCCCGGGGCCGCATGCGCACAGATGTGCGGCCCGGTCTCGAACGAACGGACCGTCCCAGTCGATGCGGTTTTGTATCCGGGATGTGCCCGTCCGTTTTTTTGGACAATGGCATGACAGGGGAAACGCGAATGATTCTGGAGAAACTGTCGAACGCATTCGGCCCGGTCGGGTGTGAGGGTGACGTACGCCGGGTGGTGATTGAGGCGATCGGCGGCTTGGTGGCCGAGTGGCGCGTCGATCATCTGGGAAACATCATCGCGTACCAGCCGGGAACGACGGGATCGGGCTTCAAGGTCATGGGCGCCGCGCACATGGATGAAGTGGGGTTCATGATCGATTACGCGGACGAGAACGGCCTGCTGCACTTCGTGAAAGTGGGCAGCATCGACGACCGCGTGCTTCCGGCGAAGACCGTGCGGGTCGGTCCGAAACGGATCCCCGGGGTGCTGGCGATCAAGCCGGTCCACTTGACGAAACCCGACGAGCGGAACAAGGTTTTGAAATCGGATCAGTTGGTGATCGACATCGGCGCCACGAGTAAGGAGCAGGCGGGCAAGCATTTCAAGACCGGTGATTACGCGGTGTTCGACACTTTGTTCGAGGATTTGGGGCCCACCGTGCTGGGCAAGGCCTTTGATGACCGGGCCGGATGCGGAGTGCTGATCGAACTCGTTCGGCGCGGACCGTACCCGTTTGATTTCTATCCCGTGTTCACGACCATGGAAGAGATTGGACTTCGGGGCGCCCGGGTGGCGGGGTTCAGCGTGATGCCGGACGCCGCGTTCGTATTCGAAGGGACAATCTGCGACGACAGCCCGAAAGAGCGGGACGTGAGCCCCACGACCCGACTCGGGCACGGTCCGGCCATTACGGTGGCGGATCAGGTTGTTATTTCGGACCGACGCCTGGTGGACCTCCTGGTTCGCACGGCCCGAGAGGCGGGCATTCCGTTCCAACTCAAGCAGCCTGGAATCGGCGGAACCGACTCGGGTGCAATCCAGGCCGCGGGGGAAGGGGTGCCGGCAGTGACCGTCAGTGTCCCGTCCCGCTACATTCACTCTCCAGTGAGCGTCCTGAGCAAAGACGACTTCCGGAACACCGTGGAACTGGCGGCTGCCAGCTTCGACCGACTTACTCCCGAAATACTTCGGAGCAGGTGACGGACCGCGCTCGCTCCATACGGGATGCGGGACGCGTTGCCGAGTTTGAATGCCGCTTTCGGGCCGGACCGAAGGCATCGAACAAGGGTGGAGACCATGAAGCAGACCCTCAAGAAGCTGGTGGAAACATTTGGGCCGTCAGGGCATGAACAAGCGGTCCGCGACGTGATCAATTCCCTGGTTTCGGAATGCGCGGATGAGATCCGCACCGACGCACTCGGAAACCTGATCGTTCGCAAAAAGGGCAGCGGCAAGAAAGTCATGCTCGCGGCGCATATGGACGAGATCGGTTTGATTGTGTCCTACATCGACAAGAACGGGTTTGCCCGCATCAATCCGGTCGGCGGGGTGCGCACGCTATACGAAGTGTGCGGTCGAGTCCTGTTCGAGAACGGGACTGTGGGGGTCATCGGCATGGAAAAAATGGGCGGGAGCAGTCAGGCGCCGCCCATCGAAAAACTCTTCGTGGATGTAGCGGCCTCGAGTCCGGAAACTTGCCCGGTCAGAGTCGGCGACGTCGGATGTTTTCTGCAGCCCATGGTCCAGACCGGTGGACACCTGACCGCGAAGGCCATGGACGACCGGGTGGGCTGCGCCATATTGATCGAGGTCATCCGCAAGCTGAAAGTCTCGCCGTACGACCTCTATTTCGTGTTCAGTGCGCAGGAAGAGGTCGGGACGCGCGGCGCGGTGACCAGCGCTTTCGGCATCCGGCCCGATGTGGGCATTGCCGTGGACGTGACCCTGACCGGCGACACACCGGAACCGCAAGTCAAGATGGCGGTTTCGCTCGACAAGGGGCCGGCCATCAAGGTCAAAGACAGCGGCATGCTGGCGACACCATGGGTCAAGGATTGGATGATCGATACGGCCGAATCCGGCAAGATCCCGTATCAGTTGGAAGTCCTCCTCGGTGGAACGACCGATGCACGCGCGATCCAGACAAGCCGGGCAGGCGTGCCGGTCGGCTGCCTGTCGGTCCCGTGTCGGTATGTACATTCGCCATCCGAAACGGTCAGTTACGCGGATGTGCGCCACACGGTGAAACTGCTCGCGGCACTGCTGAGCAGTCCCGTTCATCCGCGATTGGCATAGTGGTTCGCGACCGTCGAACCGAAGGCGAAGCGGGATTGTCCGTGGTCCAACCTGCACCCAATGCACCCTGTGGAGCTTCGCCCTTCGGGTGGAGATTCATCCCGGCACCTTCCCGGGATGCGAACGGACGGTGAAGCGTCCGGGCCGTCAAGCGGTTGGACGGCGATGCTCCGGCGGTTTTGCCGGGTTGCATGCCAGGTTCGAGAATTCAGCCAAGCTTTCTCAACACGCATCGAGGGACCTCATGAAGATCCTTGTTGTCGGCACGGGCGCTGTCGGCGCCTTCTACGGCGGCAAACTGGCCCAGGCCGGTGCGGCGGTCAGCGCGGTTTGCCGCTCCGATTATCAAACCGTCCTTTCCCGTGGGATCGAGATCGAGAGCACGCTGGGTGACTTTCATTTTCGGCCCCGATACGTGGTCCGTTCCGTTGCGGAGTTCGCACGGCGGGCCGGCCGACCTGATTCTGGTGACCACCAAAGTGCTTCCGGAAATCGACGTGGTGGAATTGATTCGTCCGGCCGTCCGCCCCGGCGTCGCAATCTGCCTGCTGCAGAACGGGGTGGACATCGAGCTTCCGGTCGTCCGGGCCTTTCCCGATAATCTGCTGATCAGCGGCCTGGCTTTCACGTGCATCAATCGCGACGGGCCCGGGCGCATTCGTCACCTTGATTACGGGCGACTGACGCTTGGTGTATATCCAGAGGGAACGGACCCCATCGTAGCTCAACTCGCCGAGCTATTCGATGCGGTTCAGGTACCCGTCAAAATCTCGGAGACCGTGGTTCGGGACCGTTGGGTGAAGCTGATCTGGAACGCGCCCTTCAACCCCATGTCCGTACTGGGCGGCGGCGTGACGACCCGGGACATCATGGAGTCTACCGAAGGCGCCGGCTTGGCGAGAGCGGTGATGGAGGAAGTCCGCTCCGTGGCTGCTTCCCGCGGTTTCGAGATATCCAAGGACGTTATTGCGAAGAACCTCGACGCGACGCGGCGAATGACCCCGTACAAGACCAGTATGTGCCTGGACTACGAAGCCGGACGTCGTCTTGAGGTCGACGCCATTCTCGGCAATGCTGTGCGGGCTGCCCGCAGCGCACGCCCGGCGGTTGCCGTTCCGCGCCTGGAGGCGCTTTACGCCTTGCTCTCTCTGGTCGACCGCCGTATACGCGCGCGTGAGTCGTGAGAGGTCGCGGTTTTCCCCTGCGCGGATTTGCCTTCCCCGGACGGTTGGCTATATTGCCAAAAAGTCACAGATACGGGCAACCTTTACGCGGCACGGGGTGTCGTATTGTGCGTCTTTGGGGGTGGCCGGCGCGGTTTTGCCCGGAACCGGTACGGTACCTGCGAGGCAAGGCAAGACGCTGCGGACTGCCGATCGGACGTTTTTGACGTTCATTGCGGAATTGGGTAGAACGCGCTGCCGCTCACGTTGTTCCAAACCGCGCCGCCTCGCACCCATTGTCTTGGACCATGGCGCCCGTGGAGAAACGGACATGACTTTGCGCACTCACAAGCGAGAACTGGGTATTTTGGCAGGGTTTGTTGCCGTATACCTGGTTTGTGTCACTCTGCCGGTCGGCGTCAAGCGGTTCGACAATGCGATCATCGAGTCTCTGCAACTGGTGCGCTGGTACGCCCGTGAGCATGTCCTGCTGTGCTTGGTTCCGGCCTTTTTCATTGCCGGCGCGATTGCGGTCTTCGTCAGTCAGTCTTCGGTGTTGAAATACCTTGGGGGCAGGGCGAACAAAACGGTTTCTTACGCAGTGGCTTCGGTATCCGGCGGCGTGTTGGCGGTTTGTTCGTGCACCGTCCTGCCGTTGTTCGCGGGCATTTACCGAATGGGGGCGGGATTGGGGCCGGCGATCGCCTTTCTGTATTCGGGTCCGGCCGTGAATGTATTGGCGATTATTCTGACAGCGCGCATACTCGGCTTCGAACTCGGTCTGGCCCGTGCTGTGGGGGCGGTGCTTTTCAGCGTAATCATCGGTTTGTTCATGCACCTGGTTTTCCGCCGGGAGGAGAGCCGACGGACAGCGCAACATGCGGCCATTCCCGAGCCGCCCCAGGCTTCGCGGCCGTTATGGAAGACGGCGTTGCTTTTCGTCATGATGATCGGAGTTTTGGTGATGGCCAACTGGGCACGCAGCGGCGACATTCGTGCCGTGTTCTTGTGCTGCCCAAGTGGGTTGAACACGTTCCGGGTGGAAGGGACCGTGGTGGCGCAGGACGCGGAACGGATCACTGTGGTGACCCCAGGAGGTTATCGGCGTGCGATACCGAAATCCACCCTCAGAGAGCTGGAGGACGCCCCGGGGATTTGGAACCGTGTTTTTCACCTCAAATGGGGGATCACTGTTTTTCTGGTGGTGGGGTTGCTGGTTTTGGTTCGGCGCTGGCTTCAGCCGGACGAGCGCACGGAGTGGGTTTCGGCCAGTTGGGGCTTGGCGAAACAGATCCTACCGTTGTTGTTGATCGGGGTATTGGCCGCCGGCTTGTTTCTCGGGCGTCCGGGGCACGAGGGGTTGATTCCCGCAGCGTGGGTTTCCGGACTTGTAGGCGGCAACTCTCTCCGGGCCAACCTGTTCGCATCTGTCGTCGGGGCGTTCATGTATTTTGCCACGTTGACCGAAGTTCCGATTCTGCAGGGACTGTTGGCCAACGGCATGGGCAAGGGTCCGGCCCTGGCTCTGTTGTTGGCCGGTCCGGCCCTGTCTCTGCCCAACATGTTGGTGATTCGCAGCGTGATCGGGACAAAAAAGACCGTGGTTTATATTCTGTTGGTGGTTGTCATGGCCACAGCGGCCGGACTGGGGTTCGGATTGCTGGTGTCATGAAACACATTGGGTTGGAGGCGGAGATTTGAGGGCAACGCACTTTGGGTCAGCCGTACAGGTCTGCATGTTTTGCTTGTTCTGCCTAGCGGCGGAAGCGGCTCGGAACGGAGGTGAATCGGCCGCCACCGCGGCGTGCTACGACCTTGATCGCTGTATTCGCGTCGCGCTCGCAAACAACCCGACTCTGGCTGCTGCCGCATGGGAGGAACGTGCGGCACGTGATCGCTGGGCGCAGGCGCGCGCCGAACGTTTTCCCGTCGTGACCTTGACGGCCGGTCACACTCACTGGAACGACAGCCAGCGTCTTGTGCCGCCCGCCGGTCCGATGGTTCCGGGGGTTTACGGGCGAGACATCGTCGATGTCGGGCTCACTGCGAGCTGGCCATTGTACACGGGGGGGAGAATTCCCAATACGATCGGTGCATCCCGGTATCAGCGGGACGCCGCCCGGCATCGACTGGCACGGTCGCGCCGCGCCCTGGTTTTCGCTGTCAGTCGAACCTTTTACGGGATACTCGGACAGCGTGCCGTGATACAATCGCTCGAAGCTTCCCGGGAAGCGATTGCCGAACACCGCAAACGGGTTCGCGACCTGCTCGATGTGCAGAAAGCTGCACGCGTGGATCTGCTCCGGACGGAGGTCCGCTTGGCGAACTTGGACCAAGCGCTGGTGTTCGAGAACAATCGGCTTGCCATTCTTGACCGACAAATGGAGAACCTCCTGGGCCTGTCGTCCCCCGCTTTCCGGGTTTCGATCACGGGGACCCTCAAGGGCCCCGACCCGGCGCCCGGTCCCACGGTGGCCGAAAGCGTGCAGACGGCCCTGACTCGGCGGGCGGACTATTTACGGGACTTGGCGGAGATCGATGCCCAGGAACTTCGTACGGAAGCTGCCCGGGCTGCGCGCCTGCCAACTCTTACGTTGTCAGGCAGTTACGGTGGACGTTGGGCACCGAACGCCGACTTTGAGCAATCTGGGGCTGACGATACGGAAGACGTGGGTTGGATCGGCGTTCGTCTGAGTTACCCGGTTTTCGAGGGGGGGCGTATTTCTGCCCGGATTCGCGAGGAGGCCGCCCGGCTATCGGCTGCCCGCGAACGGTTGAACCAGCTTGAGCTGGACATTCGTCTGGAAGTTCAGACGGCCGTGTTGGATATTCGCTCGAGCCTGGAGCGGGTGAGAGCCACGCGCAAAGCCATTGACCAAGCGGACGAATCTTTGCGCATCGAACGCCAAAAGTACGAAGTGGGTAAGGGGTCGATCACGGACGTTCTCGATGCACAGTCCGCGCTGCTCGAGGCGCAGACGAACTACTATCGTGCCCTGGCCGCGTATCACACGGCCAGGGCGGAGTGGGACCTGGCGGTTGGTCGGGATGTCCCATGAGGCCGGCGGCCGTCATGCATCGGTTGATCGTGGACCTGTGCACCGCCGGGGCCAAGAGGTCCGGCGGCGTGTTCGGCCGGCATGATGCGCGGGCGCGGGGACCGTATGATCGAGGCGATTCGGAACGACTGGCGTGCGAAAGCGGATTCGAACGCCGCACAAAGCGACCCGGACGACGGCGGGGACCCGGTCCGCAAACGCACGCGCAAGCTCGGAGCAAAGCGCAAACTGTCCGACCCCGCCGAGAGCGGCGGACGAGTTTCTTGTATTGCCGCGCCGCGCATCATTGAAAGGAATATCGCTCAGATGAACTGGGTTCGGAGATTGGGACGGGTGCTGCTCGTCGCGGCCGTTGCGGCGGCGTTGGCGGCGGCTGCGCGCCGAATGGTCCTTCGCCGAAAGCGGGAGCTGGCGCGAGCCCCGGTCTACGGTGAGCGACCGGTTCCGGTGCGAGTTGCCGAGGCGGTGATGCGGAACGTGCCGGTCCGTCTCTCATATATCGCCATTGTGGAGCCGGTTCATCGGGCCAACGTCTCGGCGCGTTTGACCGCAACGATTGAAGAAGTTTTGTTCGACGAGGGCGACGCCGTAAGATCGGGGGCGCCACTGGTCACATTGGACGGGCGGGATATTCGCGAGGGCATTGCGGCGGTTGAGGGTCAAATCGCCCAGGCCCAAGCCGACTTGGCCGGCAACGAAGCATCTGTTGCGTCGCTCAAACGGTCCGTGGCGTTTTGGGATCGGGAGGCGGCCCGCGACCGTCGGCTCGCGGACCGGGGTTCGATTCCCGTGTCGCAAGCCGAGGGGACCGCGGAAAAGGCCAATGAGTTTCGGGGCAGGTACGAGGCGACGCGAAAGCGGTCAGACGCAATCCGGCATCTGGTGCGGTCTCTGCAGAGCAAGAAAAGCGAACAGGAGACCAAGCTTGGGTACTGCACGGTACGAAGCCCCTACGATGGCATTGTCACCCATCGTCTTGTGGATCCCGGCGACTTGGCCGTACCCGGCAGGCCGCTCATGGTTGTCGAAGACCGTTCGCGACTGAAATTGGCGTTCGATGTTCCTCAGGACGATGTACCGAGTTTGCGTACGGGGTTGTCCGTCGAGTTCCGCGTTGGCGAGGCTGTCCGCCGGACGAAGATCACGCTGGTTTATCCGTCCCTGGACGCGGCGCGCATGACTCGGGTTGAAGCGCTTTTGGGCGAGGAATCGGGGGCAGGGCTGGTTTGCGGCGCATACGTGCCGCTTGTGGTGGAACTGCG
Organism: Kiritimatiellota bacterium; assembly: GCA_013151865.1. Taxonomy (GTDB): domain Bacteria; phylum Verrucomicrobiota; class Lentisphaeria; order Oligosphaerales; family JAADHN01; genus JAADHN01. The sequence goes on along the minus strand of JAADHN010000089.1, from coordinate 63,241 downwards.
CACTTTGATGCGGGTCACCGTGGTGCCGGCGTCTTCCGTCGTGGCCGGGCCGGCCCACGCGCCGTTTGCCTTTGTTGTGCGCGGGGACCGATTGGAGACTCGGTCTCTGACCGTCTTGGCCTCCTGCGGCAAGGGCAGGGCGGTCCGGGGCATAGCTCCGGGAGAGCGAGTGGTCACCAGCGGTTTTCTGGGGTGGGTTCGACTGTCGAGCGGTTTGCGGGTGGAGGTGACGCAGTGAATCTGACCGCCTTCGCAATGCGAACCCCGTACACCGTTCTTGCCGTGATGTTGGCCGTCGTGGTTTTGGGCGGTTATGCCTTTTTTCGGACGCCGACCGACCTTTTTCCAAATGCTGTTCCTCCGCAGGTAATCGTAATTACAGTTGAGCCGGGCGCCGCCGCCGCCGACATTGCGGACAAGATCACTCAGGTCATCGAGAAAGAGTTGAATACCATCGGCGGTTTAAAAAAGATCCTGAGCACCTCCCGTGACGAAGTGTCGTCTATCAACGCCGAGTTCGTGTACTCCAAACCGTTGGGCGAAGCCGTACTCGACGTGCAGAGCGTCATTGGCCGTATTCGTGCGGACCTTCCCGGGGACATCCTCGAACCGCGCATCTATCGGGTGACGGATGCCACGCGTCCCCTGGTCACGCTTGCCCTGACTCCGAAGAAGGGAAGCACGAAGAGTCTTCGCGACATCCGCTTGCTCGCCGACAATGAAATCATGGACGAGTTTCTGGCCCTGCCAGGCGTCGCGGACGTGGATGTGTTCGGGGGACATCAACCGGAAGTCAAGGTGCGGGTCGACCGTGATCGTTTGACGGCGAATCGTCTCTCGCTCGGTGAAGTCATCTCGACGCTCGCGAAACAGAACATCACCGCACCCGCCGGGACAATCTACTCGACCAAGCGGGAGTACCTCGTGAAAACGGTCGGGGAGTTTCGAACTCTCGATCAGATACGGGACCTGCCGCTGCGTAAGTCCGGCCAGGGCTGGTTGCGTCTGCGGGACGTGGCAACCGTTTTTGCGGGGGTACGCGAACAGCGCAGCGTCTACCACGGCAACGGTCGGCCGGCGATCGCCATGAACCTTATGCGCCCCGAAGGCGGTGCGACGGTGTCCGCTATTGAAGCGATCAAAGCCTTGCTCCCGAAGTTGGAGGCGCGTTATCCGGACATTGGTTTCGAGCTTGCCGACGACCAGCAACCCATCATCGACATCAATGTTCGCGGCATGCGCTCCAGCCTGGTCCAGGCCGTGGTTCTCACGGTTCTGGTCATCCTGGTGTTTCTCGCGGACTTCCGCGCAGCCCTGGTCGTCAGCGTCAGCATTCCGTTGGCGTTCCTCGCCAGTCTTGTGGTGCTTTGGTTCAGCCCGTACACATTGAACATGGTTACCCTCTCCGGACTGATCATTGCCGTAGGCATGGTGGTCGACGCTGCGATCGTGGTCATCGAGAACATTTACCGGCACTATGCAGAGATGGAAGTGCCGGACGCGCGGCGTGCGGCGCGGGAGGGTGCGTCCGAAGTCGGCTTGGCCATAACTGCGGGGATGCTGACCACTGTGATCGTCCTGATTCCGGTGATGTTTGTCGGCGGTTATCCGCAGCGCATCCTGCGCCCTCTCAACATCATGATTTCCTCCACGCTTGTTGCTTCGCTTGTGGTGGCGCTGGCAGTGATTCCGCTGTTGGCGGCCCGGTTATTGGGGCGTCCGCATGAGCGTCGCAATCCAATAGAGCGTTTCCTGGGACACACGGACAAGGGGGTTTCGCTCCTTGCGGGGCTGTATATCGGTATTCTGAGAAAAGCTCTGCGTTGGCGGGTGGCAACTCTCGCCTTGGCGGTGCTTCTGCTCGTCGTCACTCGGAAGGTGGTTGTTCCCCTGATCGGTGGGGAATTGATGCCGTTTATGGATACCGGCATTGTGCTGGTGGATTTTGATACCCCGACCGACTACAATGCACACGCAGTGGAGGAGGTGCTGGATCGAATTGAGCGAATGATTTATGCCGAGCCGGGCGTTCTCATGGTATCCTCGGTTGTCGGTTCCGAGCCGGGGCAGATCAGCTTTGGAGGCGGCGGGGCGACTGCCCAGTCGGGGCGCATAACGATCAACTTGGAGGACCGAACGCGCCGCAGCAAGACCATTTGGGACATCGAAGACGACTGGCGCGCAAAAATGCGCCGAATCCCGGGCGTCCGCACGTTTCGGGTCAGCGAGTACGGCGCCACCCCGGTGTCGACGACCAAGGCGCCTTTGGACTTGGTCGTCAGCGGCGCGGACTCGACAGTGGTCAGTCGCATTGCGGACCAGTGCCTGGAGGCGATCCGGGGCACCCCCGGCTTGGTGGACGTGCGGCGGAGCTGGTACTTCGACAAAGTTGAACATCAGGTAACGGTCGACCCGGCCTTGGCCCGTCTCTATCGCACGTCTCCCGGCCAGGTGGCGTTTGACCTGAAGACGGCTGTACGGGGAGTCCCCGTCGGCCGAATGCGACTGGACAGGGCGCTGGACATCCCGATTCGGGTCCAGTATGCCCAACGCGATATGTGCAGTCCGAACCAGTTGGGAGAGGCGTATATTTCCACTCCGAACGGTCCGATCCCGTTGCGAGCCACTGCCGCGGTAACCACCCGTGTGGACCAACCGTTCATCACACGGGAGCAACTGCGGAATACTATCGACGTGACTGGCGGCAACCGGACCTACACCATCAAGCAGGTCGCAGAGTCGGTCCGCGACAAATTGGCCGGCATCAGATTACCGGCCGGATACCGCATTACGGTCTCCGGCACCGATGCGGACATGAAAGAAACACAACTGCGCTTGGCGAAAGCCTTGGCGCTCGGAATTGTCCTGCTCTATATGCTGTTGTTGGCCATGTTCAAATCGTTCCGGCATCCAGTCACCATCATGGCCTCGATTCCCGTGGCGGCCGCCGGCTCGATGTGGGGTCTCCTCTTTTTCGACAAACCCATGTGCATGCCGGCCATGATGGGGTTGATCCTGTTGGGGGGGACCATTGTCAACAACAGTATTCTGCTCCTCGATTTTATTCTGGCCGCACGCGCCCGGGGAGTCTCGCGCGATGAGGCCATCATTCAGTCCGTGCGTCTTCGGATTCGACCGATCTTGATGACCACCGTCTCGACGATCGTGGGATTGACTCCGCTGATTCTGGAAATGGCTGTCGGACTGGAGCGCATGAGTCCGCTTGGAATCGTCGCTGCGGCGGGGTTGGCCGTGGGGACATTTCTCACCATGATTCTGACGCCGGTTGTCTACTCGTCTATGGAAAGTGTTGCCAGGACAACACAACGTCTCGTGCGTCTGTTGTTGGCGTGATGGAGAACGCGCCGGTCCGTTCTTTGTACGCACCAGTAAGAATGGACTCTCGCTGAGTGGTTGCGAGTGCAGAAAGCCGACACGACTCGGACGCTGCGTGAGGGAAGTGGCGTTTGGTTGTGCAAATGGGCCGGCAAGGCCGTGAAGCGAGCTGAAGTTTTACGTGGGAGGTTGGGACCGTGGAAAGGCAGGATTCGGGCGTTGCGTTCGGGGGGGGCCGACTTCCAACCTGAATCATGCATGAGCCATTTGCCGTGACGACACATTTCACGCGTCTATAGAACATTGCCGTCGCTTGCCTGCCGAGGCGGTGTTTCAACACAGCTCTGCTGGCGCTTGACGCCATGACTTGTATCCGCAATAAGGAACTGCGCCTTCTCAGGACGGCGTCCATGAAATGATTGGAGCAAACTCCGGACTCCAGCAAACGGTCCGGGCAAAAAGAGGCTGAGGGATACCCCATGAGAATCCAGATACTCGGAAGTGGATGCCCCAAGTGCCTGCAGCTCGCGGCCAATGCCGAGGCGGCCGTGAGCGAGGCCGGAATCGAGTGTGAAATCGTGAAAGTCACGGAGATCGACGAGATTCTCGCCATGGGGGTCATGCTGACTCCGGCACTCGCCATCGACGGCGCGGTCAAGAGTGTGGGCAAGGTCCTGCCCGTGTCGAGGATAAGAGAACTGTTGACGGCGAGTTGAGGTTCCCGTTTGGCGTACGTTTCGACGGGGGAGGGGGCTCGGGCCACACCTTTCCCGCCAGGCGATCCCGGGCAATTGGCGTGCCCTGCCACCGCCCGAGGTCGGCCTCAACCCTTGGTGGGGTCGGGAAGAAACTTTAGGCAAACGGGGTAGGGGGCCGGGGTTTCCTGGCCGGCGAATTCGAGCGCTCCCGTTTTCGCATCGACACGGAAGACGACGATGTTGAACGATTCCTGATTGGCGACGAGGAGGAAACGCCCAGTCGGATCGAAGGCAAAATTTCGGGGGATGCGTCCGCGGGTCGATGTGTGCCCCAGGCAGGCGAGGGTGCCTGTTGTGCCGTCGATTCGATACGCCACGACCGAATCGTGGCCTCGATTCGATCCGTACACGAACCGACCGTTCGGATGCACGTGAATGTCCGCGCAAAAACTTTTCCCCTTGAAATCGGGCGGCAGGGCGGAGATTGTTTGTACGGCCGTAAGAGCGGGCGTATCCGAAGTCCGTCGAAAAACGGTGACGGTCGAATCCAGCTCGTTGATCACATAAAGGAAGCCGCCGTTGGGATGCAGGGCCATATGCCGGGGGCCGGCCCCGGGATGCAACTGAGCAAAAGGCGGGTCGGCGGGGAGCAGCTTGCCATTGTCGAAGTCGATCGTGTGGATCATCACCTTATCGATACCGAGATCGGCGGCATAGGCGATTCGGCGGTCGTCGTCCACGAGCATGCTGTGGGCATGGGGTCCGCGTTGACGGCGCGGATCGGCGCCGCGTCCCTGATGTCGGACCACGGCGGATGCTGGCCCCAACGAGCCGTCGGCGCGAACGGGCAACACGGCGAGTGTGCCGCTGCCGTAATTGGCCGCAAAAACGAACCGGCCGCGGCGGTCCAGCACGACATGACACGGAGAATTTCCGTGAGTGGCTTGGCGGTTGATGAAGCTCAATCTACCGGAAGTGCGATCGATCCGCCAAGCGCCGAGGGCGCCTTTACCGTTCGGTCCGGGCCCGCTCAGTTCACTCACGGCATAGAGGAAGTTACCATCGGGGGACGGGGCCAGAAAGGACGGGTTCGGGGTCTTGGCCGATTCCCCGGTGAATGCGAGTGCTCCTGTGGCCGAGTCGAACCGGAATGCATAGATGCCGACGCTGTCGCCCTTGGTATAGGTGCCGACAAAGAGGAGCCTTCCGCGAGGGGTACTCATTTTCAATCGTGTTCCTGTAATGTGGGGGAATAACACATGATCAATCACGCGTCACGGCGGTCCCGAGGGTCGCACTGCTGTGCTGCGCGTTCGGCACGCAGGCGCGGCCCTCCCGCAATCCCTGCCGGGAACGGACGGAAATTCCGCGGTCGCGGCGTGCCGCGGAGCCACAGGCCGCCCGGCGTTCCCAGCCGTTCCCGATGCGGGTCGTCCCGCTGGGCCGAAAACGGCGGATTCTCACCCAAAATCGTACTCGCGCGCGCCCATGCATCCTTTTCGACCGGCTTCATACTATAGCCGGTCCCACGGGGAGTTTCGGCGCTGTCGGACAGGTCGCACCTCCGGGCGCGACCATGGGTTGTTGCATGGCGCACGTGCCCGAAGAGTTCTTGAATGCCCCGGATGTCCGCGCTGTTCGCCAGCAGGGGTACGGCCGGGAAACGGCGCAGAGTGTGGGGCCGGCCGGGATTCCGCATCGAGTCGCCCCCTGTTGCCATGGGCGCACCGACATCTGTCGGGCGTTTTTCAGCCGGCCAGGGCGACGGTTCGGCCCCCGTTCTCCAGGCTTTCGCGGGCGGCGATCAGGGTGGCTATCACGTTTCGGGTCTTGGAGAACTCGAGACGCGATCGGCCTTGGCGGAATGCGCGTATGACCTCGACCAATTGATTCCGAAATGCGGTGTAGGCGCCCCCGTGGTCGACCCGTAGGTTGCCGTGCTCGGCATAAACGGTGAGTTCTCCGCCGGGGGCAATGTCCATGAAGACGTGGACGGTGGCCAGGGCGCCGTTTTCGAATTCGATGTACAGGATATCTTCACCGGACCTACCGCTGACGTGGCGCACGCACCGCGCCGGTGGGTCGCCGAGCAGGGAGAACATGCCTTCGAGGTAATGTATTGCGTATTTACGCAAGTCTTTCTTGCCGACTGCCACGACAAGACGAACCCTCCCCAGCCCTGCCAACTCGGCCCGGGCCGCCTGCACCCCGGCCGAGTATCGCAGGGCCGAAGAAGACAAGATCAACTTACCGGCGGCAACCTTGTCGGCGAAGTACTCGAGGTCTGCGGCGCAAAACGCCAGCGGTTTGTCGATGAAAATGGGCACGTCGGCGTCGATAAACGGCCGGGCCATGGATGCGTGATTCTCCGGGTCGTCCCGGGCCAACAGGACGGCGTCCACCGCGCCGATCATTTCTTCGGGCGAATCGGTCACGTTTTCAATGTAAGCCGCTGCGGCCACGTGCTGCGCAATGTGTCGCTCCTGGCACCAGACGTGGGTGACCCGGGCGCCGTCTATCCCCAGCGTGTCGCGATTGGCTTCGAGGTAGCGCGGAATGACCGGAAAACCGCACTCTTCCATCAGTTGCCGGTTATAGTCGCCGTTAACGATGGCGGACCACGAGTACGGATGGCCGTTGCCTTCACTGAGTCCCAAGATCCCGAGTGTAAGCATGAACTGGGTCCCTCTTGCTGCGACGGTCAAGAATCACCCCGGGGGGCGAATACGGCTGCACGACCGGTGCGCTATTTTGCGGTGTAGCCGCCATCGACAGGGATGTTGGCGCCGGTGATGTACGCCGACGCCTCCGACGCCAGCAGGACGATGATCCCTTTGAGGTCCGTGTCGTTTGCCAGGCGCCCGAGTTGCGTTCGTTCACTGTAATTCCGCACAAAGGCATCGGGGTGATTTGGGCTGCGCAGACCGCCGGGAGAAACGCAGTTCACCCGGACGTTGTCCTTGCCGAACACACTGGCGGCGAACCGGGTAAAATTGATCATCCCCCCTTTGTGAAAAAAATAGTCCGGACTGGGGTTGCGGCCCATATCCGTCCCATTGTAGTTCGCATTCTCGATGCCGACCATCCCCATCATGGAACCGATATTGATGATGGAACCGGACCGTTGCTTCTGCATCACCTCACCGAACGCGCGGGTCATCAGGAACAGTCCGGTCGCGTTGATGTGCATGCTGGCGTCGAACTCCCGGGCACTGCTGTGCCAACCGTTTGTCGTGGTGCGGGCCACAGCGTTGTTGACCAATACGTCGACGCGTCCAGTCCGCCGGACGATTTCATCGCGGAGCGCCAGAATACTCGCCTCGTCGCCTTGGTCATAGTGCAATGCCCAAACTCTTCGGCCTTGGCGCCGTTGTTCCGCGGCCACTTTTTCGAGGGGCCCCAACGTGCGCGCGGCAATGAACGTCTCGGCCCCGGCTTCGGCGAGTGCCGCGGTAATCTGTTGTCCATAGAGTCCTGCCCCGCCGGTCACCACCGCCACCTTTCCGTCGAGCGACAGCATCTGCATTACATTCATGGTTGTCCTCGCTGTTGGTTCGGGCGTGTCTTTCGGCTTTCAGGCGATTACGGGCGCCATTCGCCGATGAAAAGACCGTTTCCGCCCGTGCCGGCATAGACCCGGCGCGGGTCGTGCGGGTCCGGTTCAATGGTGCTGATTCCCCGCAGACTCAGCCCGTCGTTGGCCGGCGTCCAAGAAAGGCCGCCGTCCGTGCTGACCAGGAAGCCGGGTGCGACGGGATTGTCATGGTACGGGTGGCGTGTGGTTCCGGCGTACACGGTCAGGTGGTTGTGCGGGTTGACCCGAACAGAACTGGCAAACCGGTCTTTGAAAACAAGTTTCCAGGTTTGTCCACCGTCCGCACTGCGAAAGACTCCGCCGTCATAATTGCGTTTCAACCGGCGGTTGTAATGTCGTCGGCAGGCGAGAAATACGGTTCGAGGGGCCGCGGGATCAATGGCGATGGCCCGGATATCGGGGAAATCGATCCCGCGGTTGATTTGTTTCCAGTGCGCGGCGCTGTCACGTGTCTCGAACAGCCCGCCGAGGGGTGCGTCCCTGGTGGCGCGCCGCGCCGCCAGGAGGCGCTTCGGGTCGGTCGGGTCCATGGTCAAGGCGGAAATAGGCGCGGCTGGGTTCCCCAAACCGTTGTCGCAGGCGGTCCAAGTCCGACCGCTGTCCACGGACTTGAACAGTCCGGTTTGGGCGCTGACCACGTATAGCGTCCGGGCCTCGGGCGGAGTGGACGGATCGAGGGTCAAGAAGGCGGCGGCGCCCTTGGGCAGTCCGGTTTGCGGGGAACCCACAACGTGCCAGGAGAGTCCTCCGTCCGCGGTGAGGCTCACACCGCCGCGTCCGAGTCCGGGCTTGCCATCGCAGCACCAGGCGATATCGCGCCGTTGCGGGTCGCAGACGACGCGGGCGATGTCGCCCTGGGCCGGCAGTCCCCGGATTCTCCTGACCCATGTCGTCCCGCCGTCGTCGCTGATCATCAGACCGATATCGGCATATCCGCAGAAAAGCTTTCGCGGCTGGAATGGGTCGACCGTCACGGAGTTGAGACAGGTAACTTCGAGGCCATTCCCTTGCCAGCGCCCGGAAGCGGTCCGGCGGGAGTAAATGGGGCGCCAGTGCCGACCCGCGTCGTCGGAGCGCAGCACGCGCCCGGAGTCACCGAAGACCACGGTGTCCGGGTGCAGCGGGGAAACGGCCAGACATTTGACCGCGATTCCCCAAAACGTGATCCAGCCCGGATCAGTGTTGGGGGTTTCGCGTCGCCGCGTGCAAAGTTTCCAGTTCCGGCCGCCGTCGTCGCTTCGGTACAGGCCGGCGCCCCACCAAGAGTTGGCCCCGACGTACACTCGGTCCGGGTCGCGCGGGTCCACGGCAATGCGAATATAATTGCACGTTTTCTGCCAGGCATCGCCCGGGGGCGCAACCTGTTGCGGCAGGCCGTTGTTGCGCGACGCCCACGTAGCGCCGCCGTCGTCACTGCGATAGACGCCTCCTCGCCAGGGAGTTTCGCCCGGCGGGCTCCAGAGCACGGCGTACATCACGTCCGGCTGTCGTGGATGAACGAGCACGTTACGAAGGTATCGGTGGGGGAGACCCGCTTCCCGCCGGCTCCAGGAAACGCCTGCGTCCCGGCTCATGAAGAGCCCTTTATCGGTGGCCGCGAAAAGCACGTTCGGTCGGTCGGGCCGAAGGGCAAGGCGATGGATCACGGCGCCCGGAGCGAGCGTCGCAATCCCGTCGAGCAGCCGCCACGATTCGCCGGCGTCAATGGACTTGTAGATCTGTCCTCGGCCCGCCGTGCACCGTCTGGGCCGACCAATTCCGGCGTACAGCACACGCGGATCGCTCGGATCAAGAACGAGTGCGCCGACGGGTGCGCTGAAGTTGTACTCGCTGGCGGGCGGAAACCCCTTGCGTTTCAGCTTCCACGTAGCGCCGCCGTCGGAACTTTTGAACACTCCGCTTTGCGTGGCCAGATAGATAATCGCCGGTTTGATCGGGTCGACTACGATCTCCTGCACAAAGTAGTCCGTCAGTCCTCTATTCTGGATGCGAAACGTCCTTCCGCCGTCTCTGGATTGGTAGTATCCGCCCACATCGCATCCAACGTGGATCACGTCGGGGTTTTTTGGATCCATCGCAATGGACTGTATCCAACCGCCTCCGCCGGGCCCGGCATTGCGCCAGACCAGCGTCGGATCGGCCCACACGTTCGCCGCGATGACGATCAGCAGGGGTGCGGCAGTGCAGCCCGTCATGAACCGGCAGGGATTGAATCGCATGGCGAGAATCCTCCTTTTTGTGGCGCCGGCGACGGACTACAGGGCCGGTCGTGCCTCGAACGAGGTGTGTTCAAGTTCGCAGTTGTGAGTCTCAGGATCGGCTTTCGTGGCGCCAGGGGCGTCGGGAAGCGTCGACAATGCCACGGCACTGATCCTCAGGTTTTCAGCCAGAGTTTTTGCAGCGCGCACGAACACGCTTCAATCAAGCGGTCGGCCATGCCCGGAGCGGCTTTTGCCGACCGGGCGAGTTGGGTTTCGTAGCTGCCTTCGGCCAAAGCTTGGTCCGTCGGGATATATCCAAGGTAGTCGTTTGCCAGCTCCGCCGTAAATGTGCAGGGCGCCGGCGAGGCGGATTTAACGGCCAGTCCGATCTCGACGAATATCTCCCCGGGGAGCCCCACGAGCCCTGTGTCGCCGAGGCGGAGCGCCCGGATGAGAGTGTCCTGCTCAACGGGTTCGGCGTGAACCGCGAGCAATTCCCCGGCATAAATCCAATCTCGATTATTGGAGTTCTCTTCACGCGCCCGCAGCTTACGAGCCGCGGCCAGTTGCCCCGGCGACGGCTCTCGTCGTCGGAAGCGCATCGGAACGGCCGCAGCTTCGAGTTTGGGGTTGTCGTCGAATTCACGAATTTGCTGCCAGGCGCCGAACGCGCGGGATGCCACCACGTTGGCGACGCGTCGTGCCTGGTAGAACGGATTCGGATAGGTCGGTGCAGGCTGGGTGAAATCGCAGTTGTTGATGTCGCCGCAGCACCCATTGAGCATGATTCCCACGAATTCTGCGCCGGCCATCCGCTGCAGAGCGCGGTCGAATTCTCCGAAGTAATCGGCGGAAACAGAGGTCGCGTACGGACCTCCAACGTAGTGCAGTGCGTAATTTGCCAGCACTGCGATAGGCGTGCCGACTTCGTCCAAAGCGACCAGCAGGCCGATTTCCGGGTCGACCGGTCCGGCGGGGCGGAGTGCGTCCGGGTTCCGGTAACCGGGGTTCATCTGCACGGTCCCATCTTTCATGTGCCAGCGTCGGTTGTGGACCTCCTCGGGGCAGTCGGCGCGAGCGTGGCCAATGCGTGCGCGGCGCAACCGGTTGAACGCCAGTTTCACCGCATCTCCAGCCCTGTCCATGGCCCATTCCATGTACGCGTCCTCGCGGGGAACATTGAAGATGGACACCGAGGACGGACCGTAATGGGTGTGCGTGCAACAGAAGAAGATATTGTCCTGTGGGATGCCGGACAGGGCAGCAGCCCTTGCCCGCGCCCGATCGAAATCGGTTTTGAAGGCCGCGATCAGGTCACAGGCGACGACGGCAACGCAGGTTTCGCCGTTCTCGAAAACCACCGCTTTGGCGTACAGGTCGTCGAGCACGTCGTCTGCCGTGCGGTCCGAAAAGAAACCACAGAGATGGGTGCCCAGCGGTGGTGTGATGCACATTCTTGCCGCGCCGACTCGCAGTGTCCCCATGATTGTCTCCTTTGCCCAATTGCTCCGGACCCCGGTTTGCGGACAAGCGGCCGGAAGCGGGGCCGAGGCGCCGAACTCTGCCTCGGAAAACGAAAGCCCCGGTCTTGCGCCCTTTGTGCACGGGGTCGCTCTTGGGACGCCGGGGAGTCGAGTTTCGGTCCCCAGCGCACCGGCCAGACGACCTGAATACGACGATTACCGTTGTATGTCTTTCCCGTTGGCGCATTCAGGTCAAGTCGAAACCGAGCGTGTGGGCCTGTTGCCGGATATACGCCGCCGCGGCGGCATACTCCTCGGCATTCGGCAAATGTTCCATCATGACCGGCGCCGCGGGACATCCCCGTTCCAGTTCGGTCAGAAGGCAGCGGTAATCCAGGCCGCCCAGCCCCGGGCGCACTTCGTCCAAGTGAACGGTGAGCCGATCGCGAAGCACGATATCTTTGGCGTGCACGCTGCGGATGCGGTCCCCGAGTTTTTGGACGAATTCGCGAACGAGGGCCCCGTTTCGAAAGTAGCGTTCCGGGGAATTGATCAGGTTCACGGGATCGAAATGAACTGCGAATCGGGGCCGGTCCACGGCCTCCAGGATTCGCTCGTACGTCTCGACAGAGTTCGGGATCATCCACGGCATGGTTTCGAGGGTGTAGAAGGTCCGGATAGGCCGGACTGCGTCCACGATATCGCGCACAGTTTCGACGATCATGTCGAATGTTTCCGGACTGAGATCTTCGGGACAGGGTCCGTCCCACTTGGCCCCGCGAGAACCGGCAATGTTCACGCAACAGCGGGCGCCGATTTCGTCCGCCAAGGCGAGGCAGTCTCGGCAGTGGTCGATGGCCCGCCGACGGATTTCGGCGTTCGGGCTGAGCGGATTGCTCCAGGCGCCGACTTCCGCGATTGCAATGCCCGCCCGACGCGCGGCATCCGCATAGGCTCGGATCGTGTCGGACGAGGCGCCCGGCTTAAGCGGGCAGGGCGTCGCGGTGTACGCGAGTTTCTCCAAACCGGCGACCCAATCGGCCGGGTCGGCGAATTCTGCGAGGAGCGGGCCACCGAATTTCATGTAGTCTCTCCGGGGCGGTGCGGGGGGTTCTGTCAATTTTCACCACGATATTTCGCCGTAACAGTCACTGTAAAAGCGCGTTACGCGCCGAGTTGACCTCTCCCCCCGTTGCCGGAGTTATCCATAGGCGGCGGCGAGAATGGGTCGCAAGTCACTCGTCGGAGCCGAGTTGCCGACTGTGGGTAACTCCGGCTGCCCGACCGTCGGCCTCCGGTTTTTTCATCCTGAACTTGTCAGTACCGGTGCGGGGGGCGTCCCGCCGTGTTCGGGGGCGGGTTGGCGAAACGCAGCCCCCTACCTTGAGTATTGCATGAGCCATCGGCTGCGATGGCGTATCTCATACGTTTCCGGAATATTGCCGCAGTCCGCCGACCGAGGCGGTGTTTCAACACAACCTTGTCCGGCGTTGGACGCAATGACCTGGATCCGTGCAAGCTGCGTCCTTTCACGACGAAGTTCAAGAATTAATCGGGTCACACGGTTTCGACCTCGAATTCGGGCGGATCGAGAATGCAGCGTTTTACGGTGCAGAGATTCATGGCCCGCACGATGGCGCGCCTGTATTTTTCCGGAAAATCCTTGGGGAGAGCCAGTTCAAACTTGATCCCGGTGTATCGGTGTTGGTCCGAATCCCACACACACCGAACGGTGAGCTTCATGCCTTCGGTCGCGATCTTTCGCGCATGACAGAATTCCTGGGCATACGTCCCCGCGCAGGTGGCGAGCGAGACCAGGAAGAGGCTGAGTGGCTGTGGTGCGGAGTTTTCGCCGCCGGCGCGTTCGGGCTGGTCTGTTTGCACCACATGCCCATCCACGATGGCGGTGATTTTCTTGCCGCCGGGGAAACTGACATCAACAACATCGATATTGGTCATGGGTTCGAGCTCCTGTTTTTGACCGACCTGGTCGCCCTCATTCCCGCAGAGCGGACACAGGCGGGGTTCGGCGCATCATTCGAGCGTCCGCTTTCCACTCAAACCGAGTGCATCAACTCCGCACAGATCTGCTCGTATGCAGCGGCAGCGTTTTCGGTACTGAAATGGGCTCGCGTCCCGCGGGAAGCCGCTTCGGCGGTCGCACGTTGGGCGTCGGAGTCGGCCGCCAGTTCCAACAGGGCCCGAGCCAGTTCCCCAGAGGCCCCCGGGCGCGTCAGCCGTCCGCCGCCGGTTTTTCGAATGAGCGCAATGTAAACGCCGTGGTCGGGCAACACAACCGGGGTCCCGCAGCTCATGGCCTCGAGCACGGCCATACCGCGCCGCTCAGGGACTCGACTGGGTACGGAGAAAACGTCGCACCCACGGAGGAACGCCAACTTCCCCTCGAGGTCGGGCTGGCCGACATACTCCAAATCCACCCCCTCGGCGCTTTTCACCATCTCGGCGATGCGTCGGTAAAACCGACGGTGCGCCGACCCGATATGACCAGCTACGCGCAACAGCACCCGTTTTCCGACGCGTTCACGGCAAACGGCGCCGACCTGGATTACGGCCTCCGCCAATGTGTCCAGGCCCTTTTCAGGGACGATTCGCGACAGGAAACCGACTCGAAACGGCTCGTCTTCCGGTCCGGACGATCCGGGAAACGACGTTCCAGGTGTAAACAGATGGCAGTCGACGCATGGCGGCAGCACCCGTATCCGTTCCCGGTCAACATCGAAGAACGCCGCAGCCTCGGACACGCAATCGGCATACGGGACGGTGAGCCGCGCGACGCTCTGGACGTTTCGTCGGATCAACTCGAGGGCCCGTGTACGGCAGGGCTCGATCAGGCCGGACATCCACAAGTCTTCGCCCTGAAAGTTGCAGACGACCGGACACTCGAATTCACGCCGAAAAACGGGCGCCAGAGCGGACAGGAGTGAGTTGGAAAGATGGATCACGTCGGGGCTCGGCTGTTTCTGCAGAAAATCGAGGAGCTTGCGGACCTCGCGCGCCTGGGGTCCGTTCTCGCCTTCGAGCACCGACTGAGTCATGGCCCCCAGCTTTTCGGCACGCGTTTCGACGGCAAAGCCGGAAACCCACCGTAGGAGGCGTGGCGAGTCGATGAGTCGGTCCAAAATACCGCCGGGGCGCCGGTGACGCCAGAAGAGGAAACGCTGCTCGAGCCAAGCGTTGATCCCGCCGTAAAAAACCCGGTCGATACTAGGGTCTGCCCCTTCCACTGCCAGGGGGGTGTAGAGCGGAGTCATAAGCACGTGATGGCCGCACCCGATAAGGGCGCGGACCAGCCCCGCGTCCCGAGCACAGGCGCCGCAGTGACCGCTCCCGGCGCCGGCTGCGATGTAGACGACTCGCATGGTGTCCGTCTCGGATTGACGGCCGTCGGCCCCGCCCGGTGGACTATCGAAACCGTCTCAAGGGCCCGTATGGCCATATCGGACAGAGGGCCGTTGCTCGACTGCGGCGGCAAGCGATGCCTCACAGTTGCGGTTCCCCGAAAACAACGGCCTCGAACACGGAAAAGCGTGTGCCGCGACGCCACTCGTCGGGCCCCAGGCCAGCCTTCATGGCCAGATACTGCAGTGTGGTCTCCAGGTCCCAGTGCTCCTCGACCGGCACTTGCGGCAGAAACACGGCGCGCCGACCGCGTTTTTCGAGGACGATGCCGTGCCTGCCGATTTCGATCTCGTCCGGTCCGGCGACCGGGCGTGGCGGCGTGAGCACGGATATCTCGATCGTGATCTTGTTCAGTTCTTCCTCAGCGAGAGGGTGAAAACGTGAATCGTGGAACGCGGCACTTTTGGTGTAGCGAATGACGCTCTCATAGAGCGGCTCGACCGCCTCGAGGCAACCGACGCAACCCCGGAGGCGGCCGCAGTGCTTCAGGGTCACGAAGACAGCGCCGTCAGCAGTGAGTCGGGGTGACGCCAACACGGTTTCGGGCACGCGAATGGAAACGCTTCCGAAGCTGCAGCGGAGGGTCTCCCTGGCCAGGTGAAGCAGGAGGTTTTTTTCCGACTCGGCGAGGAAGTCGCTGTGCTCGGTCGGGGCGGTCGCACGGTCCCGTACCGCAAGGGTGGCATAGCTGACCGTGTGGCGGTAGTCGTGGGTGAGTGCTCCGGAAGTGGTGTAGTCGATCAGCCGGAGGTCGACCTCTGCTGCGATGGATTCGAGTGCCGCCAGCAGCAGGGCAATGGGGATACGTCCGCAGACGGTCGCCCCGGTCTGTTCCACGTATTGGAGAAACCCGGCGCAGTCTGCATCGAGGATACGGTCGATGGCGCCCTGATCGAGTTCTTCCAAGCGCTTGGGCACATCGTGGGTGAATGGGACGTAACCGAACGAGCGTCCGTAGTGGGTGAAGTCCGAACTCACAATCCACAGAGTATTCGGGAGCCAGAGCTGCCGGGCCAGTATCGCACCGACCTCCCGGATTTCTTCAAGCCTCATTTCCCCGCACACTATCGGGACAAGAGTTGCCTCCGGCAGTACGGTGTGCACGAACGGCAGATGCACTTCAAGGGCGTGTTCGTGAGCGTGGACGTCCGGCCGGTCTGCGATGAGACCATGGGCTGAGATCAATTGCCGGCAGGTTGCTTCGTCAACGGGAACGGCGCCCAGCGGGGTCTCGTAAGCCGCGAAAGCGCCAATCCCGAGTCCACGGAACCAAGATCGGTGACTGGGCGCGAGGACCAGGCATCGTGAATGGTGCGGGGCGGCTGCGTCGCATAGCAGGGCATACCCCTTGCCGGCGGTGGGACCGGAGAATTGGTACCCGGCGTGAGGAACAATCAGGGCCCTGACCGGTGCCCTTTCAGCCGCTGTCGGGCGTGCCCCGGCGGCAAGACAATCCTGTACAGCCGCCTTCAACCGACCCGGATCGTCGGGGTAGAATTGCCCGGCAACCGCCGGTGGTCGTATTCCCTGGAAACCCTTCATGGCGGACCCCCCGAGATTCTACTGTGCACGATTTGAATCCACCTTGTCGTCGCCGAATCAGACCAAAGTCTTTCCCGAAAGTTCGACCAAGGGGCGCAATTCCGCCATAACCTCGCCAAACGCATGACTGGCCAACTGCTGGGGGCCGTCGCTCAGAGCGGCCACGGGATTCGGGTGCGCCTCGATGAGCAGGCCGTCGGCCCCGACAGCCACCCCGGCCCTGGCCAGCGGCAGCACGAGGGCATGGAAACCGGCGGCGTGGCTGGGGTCGACGATGACCGGAAGGTGCGTCTCTCGTTTGGCCACGGCCACCGAACTGATGTCGAGCGTACTGCGGGTCGAGTTCTCGAAGGTGCGGATTCCGCGTTCGCAGAGCACCACGTCCTTGCATCCATGCACCAGAAGATACTCGGCGGCCGAGATCCACTCCTCGACGGTGGTTGCCATGCCGCGTTTAAGGAGGACCGGCTTGCCGGCCCCGGCGGCGATTTCAAGCAGGTGGTAATTCTGGCAGTTTCGGGCCCCGATTTGCAGGATGTCGGCCACCTTGGCCACACTCTCCACGTGGGCGGGGGCTACGACCTCAATGGTCACTGCAACGCCGAATTCCTCTTTGACTGCAGCCACGATTTCGAGGCCGGCTTCGGCCAACCCCTGAAAGTCGTACGGAGAGGTCCGCGGTTTGAAAACGGAAGCGCGCAGGATATGGACCCCGACCGAGGCGAGGTCGCGCGCCGCTCGGCGGAACTGGTCCGCCCCCTCGACGGCGCAAGGCCCGGCGATCACCTGGAAAGCACCGCCGCCGATGGAGAACTCCCCGATGCACACGACCGTGTCCTCGGGATGGTATTCTCGGCTGGCCAGTTTGTACCGTTTCTGAATCGGCACCACGTTCTCCACATACGGAATACTCCGGAGGATTTCGAGTGAACGGTGAGAGAGTTCGTCGCCGACCGCCCCAATCACCGTTTGCTCGACACCGCGGATAACGCGAGGCTCGTAGCCCAGGTGTCGGATCTGCTTTTTGACGTCGTCGATTTGCCGGTCGGTCGCGTGCGGTTTGAAAACGATTATCATGATGGACTGTCCCGTTATCGCAGTTCGCCCGAATTGCCGTGCACCTCGGAAACCGTGCATGCGATGGCACGGAGTCGGCACGTTCGCCTGCATCCGGGCCCCACCGGGGTAATTCGCAACAAGAAAGCCGTGCCTCCTGTCGGGAGAACACGGCTTCTATTCGTCTGCCGGGAACAGCGGCTACCCGGAAGACGGGAGGTCGTGCCATCCCGCCCGGCCGTACGTAAACCAAAACTGTTCCGGAAAACCCCGCAACTGCTTTGCGCCTTCGCTTCTGTCGCTCACTCACGCCTCTGTAACAACGTGGATACTATGACACCGCGGTGACGAATCGCAACCTGTCGATGATGCAAAGGTCCCGTTAATCACCTCGGCCCCGGGCGGATTGTCGCCCTCGCGGGTCGGCGGCTGGAAGCCGCGGCGCTCGACCTCTCTCTGCCCTGCGACGTTGTTGCCGGAGCGGCAATCCGGTTCGCGCCTCTGGAAAGGTGGGTTCCGCTCGGACTTGCGGCAATGTCCCCCATGGCGCACCGCCAACGTCTTTTCCGGGGGCCGCTTCGATTCCGGAGGTTGCGTGCCGCGCTGCCCGAGAAGGAGCGAACGAAGATAGTGCCCGAACACCACACGGGGGTCGAATTCCGCCTGCCGGTCGCTGTTCGGCGCCTGCTGCGGACGCCCCTTGCCTCGAGTGGGCGCAGGCGACGGCGAAGTCCTCTTCAATCGCGGTCGGCCGCGTTCTTTTTCCCGCCGGATTTCCGACGTAGAAAAGCGAAAAGACCGCCGGATTTCGCGGTCTTCTTGCTTTCGACGTGCGAGCGAACAGCTTCCACGGTGGCGTTCTTGAAAACCTTGCCGAATTCCTGGTCCGCCAGTTCGGCGGCGACCTCGGCCGCCGTTTGGTCAAGCAAATCCCCGATAGGTTTTTCGCTCAATTCGAGCGTGGTGCTTCCAAGATGGATCCGGTCGCCTTCCTGGAGGTTTCTTCGTTTGGTGATCCTCTTTCGATTCAGAAAGGTACCGTTTCGGCTGTTCAAGTCCTCGACCGTGTAGAACTTTCCTTTGCAATGCACCTGGCAGTGGACGCGCGAACATTTCTTGTCGTAGAGGATGATGTCGCAAGTTCGGTCCCGCCCAATGGTCGTGGTCCCTTCGGGCAAGGGAAACTCGTCGCCCTTGTTCATGCCGGCAATGCAAACCAGTTTAGCCATGCGTGGACTCGCCTCCCAGTTCGACGACCCATTCTCACGCGCTCCTATGAGAAACTTTAGCACGTGGTTTGCTTCGGCACAAGTCGTGCCCGTCCGCTTCGATAACGGATCAGTGACGGCGGAGACCTTCAGTCCCCGGGAAGCGGTCGCGCGTGCGGGACGACCCGCCTGGCGGCGACCGTCACGACCACTTGCCTCACAGAACCCACCGCTTGTTGCCCGCCTCGTGTTTGTCCCCTGCCACATCCGCGGCCGGCTCCGGACAGATGCCGCGGGCAAGCTGTTTTCCGCTGCCTTGGGCCAAGTGCATCAGGACGGATCGGCGCCCGACAAGCGCCGCAGGGCTTTTGCGGCGATATCGCGGCGATAAAAGGCGCCCGGCCAGTGGATGCACCGCACGGCGCGGTAGACATTCTTTACCGCAGACGGCAGATCGTCTCCCAAGGCGGTGACCCCCAGGACGCGTCCCCCGTCGGTGACGATACGTCCGGACCCGTCACGGCGCGTGCCCGCGTGAAACACCACAGCACCGTGGCGTTCCGCCTCCTCGATCCCTTGGATCACTTCTCCCTTGGCGTAAGTTCCGGGGTATCCTTTCGAGGCCATGACGACGCATACGGCGGGCTGGGGCGACCAGCGGATGTCGACTTCATCCAAGCGCCGGTCCGCCGCGGCAATCAGTGCCACGCCCAAATCGGTGTCGAGTCTCGGCAGAATGGCCTGGGTTTCCGGGTCGCCCAGGCGCACATTGAATTCGAGGACTTGCGGCCCTCTGTCGGTGATCATGATTCCGGCGTAGATCACCCCGCGATAATCCAGGTTTTCGGCGCAACATCCTGCCAGGAATCGGTCCAGGATGTCGCTCCGAATCCGGTCCATCAGCGCGGGGGGCACAGCCGGGGTCGGCGAATAGGCTCCCATGCCTCCGGTATTCGGCCCTGTATCGCCGTCTCCGATGCGTTTGTGGTCTTGGGACGTGGCGAGGGGAACGATGGTGCGGCCGTCGGTCAGCGCGATGATCGAGGCCTCCTCTCCCACCAAACAGTCCTCGACCAGGACTTTCCGCCCGGCTTCGCCGAAACGCCCGGCAAAACAGGCGCGAACAGCGGATGCCGCCTCTTCACGAGTCGCGGCGACGATGACGCCCTTGCCGGCGGCGAGTCCGTCCGCTTTGACCACAATCGGGACCGGTCGCCGTCGGAGACACTCCAAGGCCTGCCCTTCATCGGTGAAAACCTCGGCCCGTGCGGTCGGTATCCCATACCGGAGCATGAAGTCTTTGGCAAACGATTTGCTCGCCTCGAGCCGGGCTGCCGCGGCTGTGGGACCGATGATGCGGAGCCCACGGTCGCGGAAGACGTCCACGATCCCTGCGCATAGCGGCGCCTCGGGCCCCACGACAGTCAGGTCGACGCCGGCCTGTTCAGCAAACGCGGCGATCTGCTCGGGCCCCTCGAACGGCACGCATTCGGCCTGACGCATTCCGTCGTTCCCGGGCGCACAATAAACCGCTTCGAGGCTCGGGCTCCGATCCAGCGCCCACACAAGTGCGTGTTCGCGTCCGCCGCCGCCGACAACAAGTGCTTTCATGGACGTGTGTCCTCCTGACACCGCAGAGCCCCAACCGAAAAGGGCCGAGTGCGCCGGGTTAAAGCGAACCAGCGCTCTTTCCGGTGGTACTCAATGCGCAATGTGGTTGTATCGATCACGCCTGAGGTCCCGACGGATCGGACCGGCGATTCTATGCCTGCGAGACAGCATGGCGGATTGTCGGACCCGACCTCGTGTCTGCAGCTCGGTACTCAAGCGCCCTCGGTCGCCAGACAGGCCGAGGCATGCCCGGCGACCACTTCCTTCAATTGCGGCACAACCTTCGAGCACGTGGGTTTCGCCACCGGACAACGGTTGGCGAACCGGCAACCCGCCCCATACTCCCGGGGAGTGGGGACACGTCCGGGGATGGTGGTCAATCCAGCCGACAGAGGCGTGTCCAAGCGCGGGACGGCCTCGAGCAACGCCCGCGTGTACGGGTGTCGCGGTCCGCGAAACAGGGCGTCCACGGGCGCGATCTCCACAATTCGGCCGGCGTACATGACGGCGACACGGTCCGCGGTTTCTGAGACGATCCCGAGATCATGGGTGACCAGAATGATCGCCATGCCGCTACGGTCCCGAATGTTTCTCAGCAATTCGAGTATCTGGGCTTGAACGGTGACATCCAGGGCGGTTGTCGGTTCATCGGCCACCAAAATGCCCGGCTTCATTGCCAAGGCCATGGCCAGTGCGACGCGCTGTTTCATGCCTCCACTGAGTTGGTGCGGAAAGGCCCGAGCACAGCGTTCGGGTTCCGGTATGCCAACTGCATGGAGGAGTTCAGTGACTCTGGAGGCGACGGGATCGCCCCGCCTTGAGTGCAAGCGGACCGCCTCGGCAATCTGAGGGCCGATGCGGCGCACCGGGTTGAGTGCAGTTGCCGGTTCCTGAAAAACATAAGCCACGCCGTGCCCACGGACTTTGCGGAGTTCGCCCGGGCCAAGGCGGTAGACATCTCGTCCCCCGACGCGGACCGCACCGCCCAAGTGACGTGCCGGCGGAGAGGGCAACAATCGCGTGAGGGCGAGACAGGTCACCGACTTGCCGCAGCCGCTTTCGCCTACGAGTGCGAATATTTCACTGGGGAAGACGCGGAAACTGACGTCTGTCAGAACTTCGACCGTTGTCCCCGTCTCGATTTGAAAGCCCACGGAAAGTCCTTGGACGTCGAGGCTGGGTTCGGGGGCCGGAGCGTGCATTGCGTCCGAGCCGCCATCGACGTCGTCGGGGTGCAGTGAGCGGGGTCTTTTCAAAGCAGGTCCACATGGGCAAAAACGTTGATGCCGGCTTCCTGCAGGGCGCCCACGGCTTTATCGGGATCGTCGAACCGGAAAACCAAGGCGGCCCGGCCGGCTTGGCGTTGGGAAAACGCGTACATATACTCCACATTCACATCGTTCTTGAGCAACAGCTCGAGAATCCGTGCGAGCCCCCCCGGTTCATCGGCCACCTCGACCGCGGTCACGTCGTTGACCATACAAATGATGTGGTTTTCCTGGAGGACTCTTCTTGCCGTTTCGACGTCGTCCACGATGACCCTCAAGATGCCGAAATCCGTTGTGTCGGCCAAAGAGAGGGCCAGGAGATTGACCCCGGCTTTTCCCAGGACGCCGGTCACGTGCGCCAAACGTCCCGCGCGGTTTTCGAGGAAAATGGACAGTTGTCTGATCTTCATGGGATGGGTCCCTCCATGGTTGGGGCATTCGCCCGGGCGTGCCTTGAAGCTCTTGCCGTGCATGTTCCTCGAGACGACTCACACGTTTTCGCGCAGGTCGAGAACACGTTTCGCTTTACCCATGCTCCGTTCGATGTTGCCCGGTTCGACGAAAGTCACTTTTGCGGAAAGACCGATCAACGACTTGATCTTCTCCTGGAGTTTGGCACGCAAGGCCTCCAAGTGCCGGACTTCGTCGGAGAAGACTTGCGGAGTGACTTCCACTTTCACTTCAAGGTCGTCGAGGACGCCTGCCCGGCTTACGATGAGCTGATAGTGGGGCTCGGTGCCTTCGACTTCGAGCAGAATGGATTCGATCTGAGACGGATAGAGATTGACCCCGCGGATAATGAGCATGTCGTCCGTACGATGAGAGATCCGATCCATGCGCACCAAGGTGCGCCCACAGGCGCATTGGGCGTAATGCAGCGCGGTGATGTCCCGCGTCCGGTATCGGATCAGTGGCAGGGCCTCCTTGGTAATCATCGTAAAGACCAGTTCCCCTTGCTCGCCGGGCGGCAGGGCCTCACCGGTGTCGGGGTCGATGATTTCGGGATAAAAATGGTCCTCGAAGATATGGAGGCCGCTCTTGGCCTCGCACTCGCTGGCCACGCCCGGGC
This sequence comes from Kiritimatiellota bacterium, assembly GCA_013151865.1. Taxonomy (GTDB): domain Bacteria; phylum Verrucomicrobiota; class Lentisphaeria; order Oligosphaerales; family JAADHN01; genus JAADHN01. The sequence goes on along the minus strand of JAADHN010000089.1, from coordinate 40,774 downwards.
CGATGACTTCGGAAAGGCCGTAGATGTCGAAAGCGCTGATCCCAGTGCTTTCTTCGATCCGCTTCCGCATGGAGTCCGACCAAGGTTCGGCGCCGAACACGCCTTTGCGCAGCCTGGTTTTCTGAATCGGCACTCCGGCGGCCTCGGCCTGTTCTGCGAGGTGAAGGAAATACGATGGCGTGCAGCAGATGGCGGACACCCCAAAGTCTCGCATGACCATCAATTGTCTTTCCGTGTTGCCGCCACTCATCGGAATCACAGTGCAACCGAGGCGCTCAAGGCCGTAATGGGCGCCGAGTCCTCCGGTGAACAGCCCGTATCCGTAGGCGTTCTGGACAACGTCTCCGGCCCGAATGCCGATACACTGGAACGTGCGCACCATGACTTCGGACCAGATGCCGATGTCGTCCGCCGTATACCCCACCACCGTGGGTTTGCCTGTCGTCCCACTCGAAGCATGGACTCGCACCACTTGGGTGCGCGGGCAGGCGAACAGGCCGAACGGATAGTGGTCCCGGAGATCGTTCTTGTTGGTGCATGGGAACTTGGCCAAATCGGCGAGACTCTCGAGGTCGGACGGCGTCACTCCGTGCGCGTCGAACGACCTTTTGTAGAAAGGAACACGCTCGTAGACGCGTTCCAGCGTCTCCCGCAAACGCTGGAGCTGAACACGCTCCAAGCTCTTGCGATCCACATAGTCTTTGAGAAACAGATCTTCTCTCATCGGAAGGACCTCCTACGTTCCCACCTGCCTGGAGCGTGAGGTTGGCTGGACTCGAAGCGTGTCCGCCCGTCCCCGGCGATCGGTCCGCATTCGTGCGGTTCGTTGTGTCAAAACCGAAACCGATGCGCGCTGACCCTCAACCCCCTCGGGCAACCGTCACCGCCCATCGGTGAATACCATTGAATCAAGCGCGGAAAAATCAAATCCGCCGGAAGGGTTTTGTCATTGGAACCACCGAACAGGCACTTGAACTGTCCCGGCGGCAATCCGAAATCGCGCCACGCCTCCGGTCAGAGAATCGGGGTCATCAACGCGCAAAAGTTTTCGATCAGCCTGCGTCGAAGCGGTCGGGTGCTCCATGTCCCGTAGTCCAATTCCACGCTGCAAGCGATTTCATCGAGAATCGCACGTTTGAGCGCCGTGACGAGCCCGGCGTCATACACCGCCAGGTTGGTTTCATAGTTCAGACGGAGACTGCGGACGTCGATATTGGCAGTGCCGACCAGTGCCAGGACGTCGTCGACCACCAACGCTTTGGCGTGCATGAAAGGCGGATTACGTTCGAAGACACGGACCCCGGCAGCCAGAAGATCGCCGTAAAGGGCCCGACCGGCCAAGCCGGCATACACATGATTGTTGACTCTCGGGACGGTCAATCGAACGTCCACCCCGCGCAGGGCCGCGGTGCGAAACGCGCGAAGGATGTCAGGTGTGGGTACGAAATACGGGGTGACCGCCAGAATCTGACGTTGGGCCGAGGTGACGCACGTGAAGAACACGTCTTCGATCGTCTCCAACTCGGACGTCGGTCCGCTGTTGATCAAGCGCACGAGTGCCCGGCCGACAGGGGGCACTTCGGGAAAATGGTCGGCGTGCAGCAGCGCCTCCGGGTCGGCGTCGGTCATGAAGTACCAGTCGCGGAGGAAAGAGTATTGCAGTTCCTGAACGATCGGCCCGCGCAGGGCAAAGTGGTAATCGCGGATGGCCGGGCCTTTTTCGGTGTCTGTGTTCTCGCGGTGGACATTGATGCCGCCGGCGAATGCCGCGCGTCCGTCCACGACCATGATTTTCCGGTGGTTGCGGAGGTTGACCTGGAATTGGCGCTTGATCAGGTTGGCCTGTGTCCAACCGACCAACTCGAAATTCGGGACGGATCGGTACCGTCGCAGCAAGCCCGTGAGAACCGCATGAGTCGAGCCGAAGCGGTCATACAAGAGGCGTACCCGCACGCCCGCGGACGCTTTGGCGGCCAATGCTTCGAGGAACGCACGCCCAACCTCGTCATTACATATCATAAAAGTTTGAAAATGAATGTGATGACGGGCGGCGGCGATCGCGTCGAACATGGCCGGATATGCTTCTGTCCCGTTAATGAGCAATCGGACCTCGTTCCCTCCGAGCAGTGGGTATTCATCGAGGATTGTGTCCATGGCGTGGTTGAGATCATGAGCGAACGGGTCTTCCGGCTCGGCCACACGGGATTCATGCACAGCGCGCCAGTAAGCCAGCGGGAGGGTCTCTTCTTCCCAGGCTTGGCGGTGCGCCAGGAATTCCTGGTTCCGCTGGTGTTTGCGCCAGCCTCTGTCCGGGACGCGATAGATTCCAAAGCAGAGGTACAGAATCGGTCCGACCAACGGAAACGACCAAGCGATAAACATCCACAGCAAGGCCGAGGTTGCTTCGCGGCGCATTTTCAGACAGTGCAGGCAGATCATCAGGAAGGCCAAAACATGCATGGCGGTACCTAACGACCACCATCCCCAAGCGGAGATGACCGCGGAATGGACCAGCCAAGTCGGGTTTGGCGGATAAGGAGGGGGCATGTGTTCCTGCCTGCTGCGTACTGCGGGTATGCGCGGCGACCCGATAGGGCGTCGCTTTTCAGACCGACGCACCGAAGAGCGGTTGCATCCTTTGGGGCGGGGTGGACGGGAGCCGATCCAGGCCGCCGGAATCCCTTGGCCGACGCGCGGGAAGGTTCAGGTGCATTTCTCGTTGACCGGTACGCAACGCTCGGTGGTCGTTTTCTGGACGACACGACTCTCTTGTTCAGTGGCGGCGATGCCGGCCTCCGCGCAGAGTCGTCGGGGCGGGCGTCCTGTCGATTTGCGGTGGCGGGGCGCGCCCCGTGTGGGTGGATGCCGGCCCGCCGCTGCGAGCGGACCGTTTTCAGTTCCGCAGTACTTCGTGTGCGACTCGAGCCAACCCCGTGAGTGTGAGGTGAGCCGGCGCGAGGGTCAGTCCCGGGATATGCCGCACGCAGAACCGGCGGTCTCCCCCCGTGACCAGAACGGGACATTCCGGCACGCCGAGTTCCCGTCGTGTGGTTGCGAGCAGGCAGTCGACCATGCCGATGAACCCCAGGTCTGTTCCAGCTCGAATCGCGCCCTCAGTGTCGGTGCCCACCGCCCCTGGGAGATCCGCTCCAAGCGGGACATCGGGGAGCTGGCCTGTACCCAGATGGAGCGCTTTCCGCAACATGCGCCGGCCCGGAGCAATCGCGCCCCCGAGAAAAAGCCCTCGAGCATCGATGACTTCGGTTGTGGTCGCCGTTCCCGCGTCGAGGACGATCACCGGCGGCCCCATGACGCACAGGGCCCCCACCGCGTTCGCCGTCCGGTCCGCGCCCAAAACAGCGGTGTCGACGCGGCTGAAATCAGGAAACGGGGCCATCTCGGCCTTCAGAAACCGGCAGTCGCGCTCGGGCCACGCCTCCCGCAAAGCAGTGGCCGCAGTCGGCACGACGCACGCGGCCAGAATCGGCAGTTCCGGGAAAGAGGCGAGGGCAGGGATTGAGCGAAACGTTTCGACGAAGACCCGTGTGGCGACGGACTCGACCTGCTCCGGACCGCCTCCTCGCCACATCGCCAACTGTGTGTGGGTGTTCCCGATGTTTAGAAGGATCGCTCTCACCGCAGACCCCCGGGCCTCACCGTTGCAGTGTCGCCCGCGCCCGTCGAGGCTTCGCAAACCAAGCGAACCGTCGGACCGCCCCTGCGCCGCAAACGCCCACTCGGTCAAACGAGCAATTCGGCTATCTGTACCGCATTGAGGGCAGCGCCCTTCAGCAGCTGATCCCCGCATACAAACAGGGCTAACCCTCGGTCGCTGGTCAGATCGTCGCGAAGCCTGCCGACCAGCACCTCGTCCTGTCCGGTGGCATCGATAGGCATGGGAAACGTATTATGCTCGCGGTCGTCGACCAGCCGGACCCCGGGAGCGTCCTCGAGGGCGGCCCGGGCTTCCTCAACGGAGACTTTTCGCTCTTGCTCGACGGTAATGGCCTCGGCGTGAGCGCGCAACACCGGGACACGCACACACGTGGCACTGATCCGAACCCGGTCATTGTGGAGGATCTTGCGCGTCTCGTTCACCATTTTCATCTCTTCCTCGCAGTAGCCGTTGGGGCCGATGCGACTGTTGTGACTGAAGAGATTGAAGGCGATGGGATGCGGCAGGACCTGCGGAACGGCCTCGCGCCCGGAGAGTACTTCGGCGGTCTGCTTCTCGAGTTCGGTCATGGCTTTCGCCCCGGCTCCGCTGGCACTTTGATACGTGCTGACCGTGATGCGGGTAATGGGAGACAAACGGTGAAGCGGATGGAGCGCCACCAACATGATGATCGTTGTGCAATTCGGATTGGCAATCGTGCCGCGGTGTTTGTTCGCGTCCCCGGGATTGATCTCCGGCACCACCAACGGGACTGCGGGATCCATCCGGAAGGCACTCGAGTTGTCGACGACCACGGCCCCGGCACGCACGGCCGTTCCCGCAAATTCGCGGGAACGCGCCGCACCTGCGCTGAACAGAGCGAGTTCCACCCCGTCGAAGGAATCGTGCCTCAATTCCTCGACCCGGAGCTTCTCGCCTCGAAAAACCAATTCGCGTCCGACGGACCGGCTGGAGGCCAACAGCCGGAGCGAGCGTACCGGAAAGTTGCGTTTTTCCAAAGTGGCCAGCATTTCTACGCCCACGGCCCCCGTGGCGCCGGCAATGGCAATGTGAAGTCCGTGTCCCATCGGTCCGGGTGCTTTCCCGTTTCTTGCGGCACAAACTGCCGCCCGTCCTGTTTGCAGTGAAGCCGCATACGTCTTGTGCGAAGAAGTGTCTCCCCACGGTGATCCCCTACGCAGGAGAGCAGACGCTTCGGCAAGGTCCTACTGTTCCAAAGCTTCGACCACCAGGTCCCCGACTTCCGAGGTGGAATAGCCCATTCGCCGGGCGGCAAGCGACTCGAGTTTGTTGGCGGTCACAAACGCCACGGCGGCTTCGACGGCCCGGGCCGCCCGGTATTCGCCGAGTTCGTCCAACATCATCGCGGCGGCGCAAATGGCGGCTAGGGGATTGATCACTCCCAGCCCCGTATACTTTGGCGCCGCCGCCGATCGGCTCGAACATACTCACGCCATCGGGGTTGATGTTGCCGCCGGCCGCGATTCCCATACCGCCCTGAGTCATGGCGCCGAGGTCCGTGATGATGTCGCCGAACATATTGCCGGTGACGATCACATCGAACCATTCGGGGTTCTTGACCATCCACATGCAGGTGGCGTCCACATGGCAGTAGTCCGTTTTGACTTCAGGGTATTCCTCGGCAATCTCGTAGAATGTCCGTTCCCACAAATCGTAGACGTAGGTCAGGACATTGGTCTTGCCGCACAGCGTCAGTTGTGCGGTCTTGCCCTCGGCCAAGTCTTTTTTCGAAAGTCCGCGCCAGGGATCCGACGCGCTGTGCCGCCGTCGAGCGGTATCGAAGGCGTATCGGAGACAGCGCTCGACCTGGAACCGGTTATACACCATGGACTGGACGGCCACTTCGTGGGCGGTCCCTTTCATACTGAAACCGCCGGTACCCGTGTACAATCCGCCGGTATTCTCCCGAACCACGACATAATCGATTTCTTCCGGACCTTTGCCCTTCAGAGGTGTCTCGACCCCCGGGTACAGTTTGACCGGTCGCAGATTGATGTATTGGTCCAGCGCAAACCGGAGTGCCAGGAGAATGCCTTTCTCGAGTATCCCCGGCTTCACGCCGGGATGGCCGATGGCCCCGAGGAAAATCGCATCGTACGTGCCCAGGTCCTCGACAGCGCCGGCCGGCAGGACTTCGCCGGTCGACAAGTAACGGTCGCCGCCGTAGTCGTACTCGGTCAACGCCAATTCGAACTCGAACTTTGTCGCCGCGGCTTCGAGTACCTTGATACCTTCGGCAACGACCTCGGGACCGGTGCCATCTCCGGGAAGGACTGCAATCCTGTACGAGTTCATCCGACGTTTTTTCCTTGATCTTGACGAAACGATTGGGCGGTCGGTTCGAAAAAAGGACCCGTACTATACCGTCGGGTCCGGGAGTTGCCCACCGCGCGCCGCAGTGACGGATGGAAAAACAACGCGACGGATCAGTGGGCCAGGGCTGGCCGTTTGGCGGACAACAAGGGCCGGGGCCGTTTCACCGTTCGGGGGGAGGTCGAAACCGCCCGGCGCCCCCTGCGGTCACATCAGTTTGAACCTCGGAAGGTCCTGACTGTCGACCAACCCGACGGCCCGTCCGTGACGGTCGACCACGAGAATGTCGTCGATCTTCCTGGTTTCCATGATCCTAAGGATCTCGACGGCCATTTCGTCCTCGCAGACCGTGATTGGATTGGACGTCAACACGTCGCGAATGGGCAGTTCCAGCAGTCCCGGTTGGTCCACAATCCGGCGGCGGAAATCACCGTCAGTGAAAATTCCGACCAGTTTCCCTTCGGTATCGGTGACGGCGACCGACCCCGTCCGGGCCCGCGTCATGGCGATCAAGGCGTCACGGACCGGCGTGCTCGGAGGGACCGACGCGAACCGTTCCCCGGTCCGCATTACGTCCGAGACCTGAAGTGTTACGCTCCTGCCGATGGCGCCGGCCGGGTGCAGGCGGGCATAATCGTCCTTCTCGAATCCACGGACTTCGAGAAGGACGATGGCCAAGGCATCCCCCAATGCCATAAGGGCGGTGGTCGTTGCAGTCGGCGCCAAGTTGAAAGGACAAGCCTCCCGCGGCACTGTCATGGGGATCACCAGATCGCTCCATTCGGCCAATCGCGAGTCCGGCGTGCCGGTAATGGCCGCCACGGGCACTCCCAAACGCCGAACTGCGGGGAGCATGGCAATGAGTTCGTCTGTCTCGCCACTGTAGCTGAGGGCCAGGAGCAAGTCGCTGGTTGACAACATTCCGAGATCGCCGTGCACCGCCTCGACCGGATGCAGGAACGCCGAGGGCGATCCTGTGCTGGCCAGTGTGGCGGCCAACTTGCGTCCCACGTGGCCGCTCTTCCCGACGCCGGACAGCACGACCTTTCCCCCACGGTTCAAGGCCGCCAGGCAGAGTTCCACGAGATCGAGGAACGGCTGCCCAAGCCCATCGCGGACGGCCTCGATGCCCCGGATTTCGGTGTTCAATACGTCTCGTGCTCGCTGCAAACGTGTCTTTTTTTGCATTTTGAGTGCTTTTTGTTGAAAAAAATGAACTTCGGTCCTTGCAAACCGCCCGCCCGGCGGTGTATGGTGCACACATGATGTGCCTGTCCTGTCGGCCCCGTCCCGGTCGCGTCCTGATCGGGCGGGGGTAACGTACTGCGAACGGCGATACTATAGTGCGGATCGGTCGGCGCAGTGCACGAACCGTATGCCCTCTCACAGGAAGGAGGAGTACGATGGCTGAGACTGCGTACTGTGTCAAATGCAAGGCGAAAGTGGAGATGAAGGATGCAAAGAAGGTGACGATGAAGAATGGTCGTCCCGCGATGAAGGGCGTCTGCCCCGACTGCGGGACGGGCGTTTACAAGATTCTACCGATGAAATAATCGACAGGAATCCTGTCTTCGTCATCTGATCGACAGCTCACCATTTTTCTCGCAAAAATGGTGAGCTGTTTTGTTTTGGCCCGCCCTTCGGGATCGGGGCGGCGGGGATTACAGGGAGGCTGAGCGCATGGGCCAAGAACTCGCTTATGCTGCGATCACACCTTACACTATCCGCAAGAGCCGCACCGGCGCCGTCCTCGCTCGACTGTTGGGTCAAGTCTCCTGCGAGCTGATTGCCGCGCAAATGTTTGCCCCAACCGGCGCATTGTCGGAAATACTCGCTCGTTCGATTCAGCCCGTGGAAGGCGAGGACACCGAACGCTACCGGGAACTGATCCGCGCTTACATTCGCCAGAACTTCTCACCGGCCCCGGACGGTCATCGGCACCGTGTACTCATGCTGGTTTTCCAGGGGGAAAACGCCGTGGCCGAACTCGCTCGAGTGACCGGTCATCTGCGGATAAGCGCCAGCAGCGGCGAGACCATCCGCGACACTTTCGGCGACTTGGTTTGGAACGACGACGGGTCTGTCCGGTACTTTGAGCCGGCTGTCGTCATCGCGGACACGTCCGAAGCCGCACGACGCGACCTGCGAATCTGGAGCGGGTTCGCACAGGTTCAGCCGCCTGTGCTTGAGAATATTTGTGTATACCGTAAACCGTCTGCCGTTCAACAGACACTGGTCTTGATCAAGCCCGACAGTTGGCGCCAAAAGAGTTCGCGGCCCGGCGCCATTGTCGACATGTTCAGTCGGACCGGGCTTCGGATCATCGGCTGCAAAGTCTGTCGAATGTCGGTAAACCAGGCTCTCGAGTTTTACGGCCCTGTGAAAAACGTCCTCCGCGAAAAACTCGCGCCGGGGATCGGACAGCAGGCGCGCAAGCTCGTCGAAGAGCACTTCGGGATTGCGTTACCCGACAGCGTGACGGCGTGCTTGGCTCGAGAAGTGGGCATCCCATACGCGGCGAACCAATTCGAGGAACTTGTGGCGTTCATGTGTGGACGCCGCCCAAGCGAATGCCCGGAGAGCGAACGGGACGCGCCGGGAGACGTGAGTTGTTTGGCTCTCGTCTACGAGGGCGAGGACGCCGTCCGCAAGATTCGAAACGTGCTGGGACCAACGGATCCGACCAAAGCCCCGGACGGCACGGTCCGCCGCGAGTTCGGCCACAATGTTATGGTCAACACCGCACACGCGTCCGACAGCCCGGAGAACGCCCAGCGGGAAATGGGGATTCTCCGCGTCCGTGAAGCGGATTTCGCCGCCATTGTTGGACCGCGAGTCTCACTGTCGAGATGACTCCGGGTGCCTCATCACCGTGCGGCCCGTCACGCCAAACCAGAGCCGAGACGCCGAAAGAATCGCAGAATTGAAGAACGCCGGGAAAGGACTGCAGATTATGAAACAGGTTTGGCCGCCAAAACTCTCCGAAACCCTGGGCGGGTTGCAGCCTTCGATGACACTGGCGATCACGTCGAAAGCCAAGGCCATGCTGGCTGCGGGCGCAGATGTGGTGGCCATGTCCGCTGGGGAACCAGATTTCGATACGCCGCAACATATTAAGGACGCTGCGGTCCGGGCGTTGGCGGCCGGGCAAACCAAGTATACGCCGGCCAGCGGCCTCCCCGCTCTCCGGGAAGCGGTCGCAGAAAAGATGCTGCGAGAGAATGGGGTCCCCTGTGAAGCGCAGCAGGTCGTGGTCGCCCCCGGGGCCAAGTTCTCCGTATTCAGTGCAATAGCCGTTCTGTGTGAACCCGGGGACGAAGTCCTGTTGCCGACTCCGTGCTGGCTGAGTTATGCGGAAATGGTTCGTGCGGCAGGGGCGGTGGTTGTCCCGGTGCCCACAACTGCCGAAAACGGGTTTTGCGCCCGGCCCGAAGACATTGCCGCTCAAGTGAGTGGTCGGACCAAACTGCTCGTCCTGAACACCCCGTCGAACCCCACGGGGGGCGTTTGGCCCAAGGCGGCCCTGGAAGCTGTTGGAAGATTGGCGGTCGAGCACGGGTTTGCCGTGCTGGCGGATGAAATCTACGAGAAACTCGTGTACGACGGACTCGAACACGTGAGCCTTGCATCTCTCGGGGAAGATGTGCGCGAGCATACGATCACCGTGAATGGATTCAGCAAAGCGTTTGCAATGACCGGGTGGCGGCTCGGCTATTCGGTTTCTCCTCCGTGGATTGCGTCGCGGATCGCTGCACTGCAAAGTCACACGACGTCGAACGCCACATCATTTGCACAGGCTGGCGCGCTGGCTGCCTTACAGGGCCCCCGGGAACCCGTCGAGACGATGCGCAGGGCTTTTGAATCTCGCCGGGACCGGATCTACGAATTGCTGTCCGGGATTCCCAGACTCCGAGTCGCGCGCCCGCAGGGAGCGTTTTACATCTTCCCCGACATTCGCGACACCGGTCTCGACTCGATGACGTTTGCGCAGAGGGCCCTGGAGGAGGTCGGGGTGGCCGTGATTCCCGGGAAACCTTTTGGCGCCGATACAAACATTCGACTTTCTTACGCGTGCGGCATGGAGGCGATCGAGAAAGCCTGCGCGCGCCTGGCGCAGTTTTGCGCCGGCCTCTGAAGCGAACCGCAGACGGGAAATGATCGTGAAAAGGGCAGGGGGCCGTGCCCTGGCAACATCCGTGTTTCTCCCTTGCCCGACCGATTCCTGTTCACTTCGACCGGGACAGGGACAGCACGCGCCAAGTCGGGCTGACGGGATCGCTCCCCGCCCGGCAACGGGACGGGGGGCCTGCCTCCACGAAAGTGCGTGCAACGGAGGTCGGCAGCGGCGGTCGACCTTTTGGGCTGAGGACCATCTCCGAACAGTCTGGCCGGTTCCGCAGAGTCGCGGCGAGTTCGCCTGTGCGCCAGATTGTTTCGTGACGATGATTGCTTCGAGTGCAGCACGAAGCCAAATCCAACCAGAACCATGGGCGCAACAGACCGCCAACGTCACATAGACTTTCACGCCCAGGACGTTCCCAATGCCCCGGGCGTGTATGTATTTCGGAGCGACGCCGGCGCCGTGATCTATGTCGGCAAAGCCAAATCTCTCCGCCGACGCCTGCGCAATTACTTTCAACCTTCCAGGAAACTGACTGCGGACCCGAAGTTGCGGTCCTTGATTCACAGCATAGCATCGTATGAGACCATCACGGTCAGAAGCGAGGCCGAAGCTCTGCTTCTCGAATCGCGTCTCATCAAACAGTACGCTCCGCGGTACAACGTGGACTTGCGGGACGACAAACGTTTTTTGCTTATTCGCGTCGACCCGACCGAACCTTTCCCGCGTCTCCGTCTCGTTCGGGTTCGGACCGACGACAACTGTCTGCATTTCGGTCCTTTTCCTCACGCCGGCGCCTTGCGCGGAACCGTCGACTTCCTGGTTCGCCGCTTCGGGTTACGATCCTGCGGCGCCTCGACCCGGCCCGGCCCCGCGGATTACCGGCATTGCCTGAAAGATGTCTTGAAAGACTGCACCCGGCCGTGTACGGGCGGGGTGAGCGAGGCCGAATACCGCCAACGTCTGGAAGCCGCACTCGATGTTCTCCGAGGGCGGGCACGCTCTGTGCTGAGCGAACTCGAAGCCGCCATGAAGTCCGCCGCGCAACGCCGGCGTTTCGAGGAGGCTGCCCGATTCCGGGACGTCCTCCGCAATCTGCAAGCCCAGTGTGCGCCGGGTCGCAGAAGTTTCGAGCGCGCCGTGCTGCCCCGCCCGGGGACAGGACCGGCCCAGGTCTTGGCATTGCAACAGGCATTGGGACTGGATCGTGCGCCAAGCGTTATCGAGTGTTTCGATATCTCGAACATCAGCGGTCGGTTCGCCGTTGGCAGTATGGTCTGCTTTCGAGACGGGAAACCCGCGACCAACGACTACCGACGTTACCGAATTCGGACCGTTGAGGGGGTCGATGATTTCGCCATGATCCGCGAGATCGTTCGCCGGCGCTACGGGCGGCTCTTGAAGGATCGACGCCCCTTGCCGGACCTTATTGTGATCGATGGCGGCCCGGGCCAAGTGAACTCGGCCATGGCCGCTTTATCCGAACTGAATTGTCCGCCCGTGCCATTGCTCGGACTCGCCAAAAAACAGGAACACATCTACCTGCCCGGGGCCGGACCCGCGGTCGCTTTGCCGCGTACGCACCCAGCGCTCAAACTGCTTCAGAGCCTCCGGGACGAGGCGCACCGGTTCGCCATTTCCTATCATCGGGACTTGCGCCGTCGCCGCATCTCGAATTCCGTCCTTTCCGAGATCGCGGGAATCGGCCCCAAACGCCGTCAGGCGCTCCTGCAGGCCTTCGGGTCCGTTCAGCGCCTACGATGTCGTACTCCCGCCGAGATCGCCGAAGCGGTACCCGGGCTCGGAATGAGCGGTGCCGCCCGCGTGTGCGAGTACCTCCACAGACATAATCCCAAACCGGCGTCTGAGGAGATTCCGCCTCCGAAAAAATCGGGACCGGCCGAAGCGCTCTCGCCCCCCGGCAAAGCCCCCTGATTCTCCCCCTTCATCGGCATCCCCCGCAGATAGCAGACAGTGTGCAAGAATAATCGCGGGACAGGCTTGCAAGCCGCAGGCGGATGCTTAAAGTATCGCTTCCCGGATGCGGGGGCGTTTCCGCTGACGGCTGACGACCGTTGCGCGCTGTCGTGTCCTCGCCGACGGGATTGGACGATGTCCTCCCGCCAAGGCACAAGCTTTCCACGAGCCCGGGCGCGCTGTCCAGCCGAAGGGCAGGGAGGACAAAAGCCCCCTGTAGACCGCCACCGCCCTGCGATAAAAGGTCGCACATCGTAACCCCAAGGAGATTCCAATGACTTCGGCGTCGAAAAAAAACAAGTCGACTCCCATAACCGGATTGAACCAGAAACGTTACGAAGAACTCGTTCTGTTGCGCGATCGATTGGTTGCTCAGTTGCGCGTACTTGCAGCGGAAGCGTTTACAGATTCCGACCAAACGGGGAAAGACTTGGCGGACGCAGGCACCGAAGACTTTCTGCGCAACACAGAACTGGTGCTTTTGGGCGAAGAAGGCAAGCGCCTCGCATTGGTCCAGGAAGCGTTGCGCCGGCTCGACGAAGGCACTTATGGACGATGCATCGATTGTGGGAAGAGAATCCAATCCGCGCGACTCGATGCGATCCCATACGCCAAATTGTGTGTCGATTGCAAGGCCTTGCGGGAGGCCAACGACGGGATACCGCCCCAAGACGCTCAGGACGCCGGTGCCTTCGATCGGTTTGTCGAGTAAGAACTTCTCGCCTTTATCCATTCCAGGCAAGTGAGCTACGCAGCACCGACTTTTCTTGCTGTCAACCTGATCGCGGACCGTCTCAGAGCGGCCTGTTCCGTTGAACGGGGGCGCCAAGGAGTAACTCGTGAAGTTCGTCCCCAGAGGACGCGGCCTGTTCCGTTGTGACGAACGAGGGACAAGCCTGTGTTGAAATGAAACACCGCTTCGGTCGCCGTGCTGCAATGTGTTCAAGGCCACTTGGACACGGCATCGTGGCAGAGACCGTACGCATTATCCGAGGGGGAGATCTTCATTCCGCATGTTTGCACATGCCAGCGGTCGCTGTTTCGCTCGGGAATCGTGCCGCCGGTCTGTATCGACAGGCGTACAGCGTCCCCAAACAAAACCGGCGGCCAATTTGATATAACAATCCCGGCCCCCAAGGTGCGTCGTCAGACGCACGGCACGCTTGCATCGGCGACGAGCTTGGTTAACGGGCGCGATAAGGCGGCACATGCACACAGCAGACCACGACACTGATCGAAAATCCAGGAAACAAATCCCACCTGCCGTTTCCGTGGCGGTTATGTCCGGCGTGGTCGTGCTGGACCAAGTCACGAAGGCGCTCGTGTGTCGGTATCTCCCCCTCAACCAGTTTCCACATCGTGAAATCATAAAGGGGTTTTTTGCGCTTGTGCACCTGCGTAATACGGGTGCCGCATGGGGCTTTTTCCAGGGCAGGGCGCGACTTCTCACTTTTCTCTCCTTCGGTGTGCTTGTTTACCTCGCGACCCAATACCGGCAACTAACCGGCGGCAGCGGTCTCCGCAAACTTGCTCTCGCCTTGCTAGGGGGAGGCATTATAGGCAACCTGATGGACCGAATGTTTCGCGGCGAAGTTGTGGATTTTCTCCTGTTCTACATCGGCCGATGGCAGTGGCCTGCTTTCAATCTCGCCGACTCCGCTATCACCAGCGGCGTCGTGATTCTGCTGTTTGCCTCGCTCAGTGCCGGTTCCCGCCGAAAGGCGTCGCCCGATGAGGAAACATGACCATATCGGAATCTGCCTGGCGATCCTGGGACCGACCGGCTCGTGCAAGACCGATCTGGCACTCCAACTCGCCGAGAGACTGCGAGGCGAAATCGTCTCCTGCGATTCCATGCAGATCTACCGCGAACTCGACATCGGCACCGCTAAACCCGACACGCAACAACGAAATCGTGTCCCTCATCACCTCATCGACCTCATCGATATTTCGGAACGTTACGATGCCCATCGTTTCGTGCATGATGCTTCACGCGCAATATGCGCAATTGCCGCCCGGGGACGTATCCCGATCCTGGTCGGAGGAAGCGGGTTATACGCAAAGTGCTTGATCTACGGAAATCGCCTTCCGGATACCAATCCCAGCCTCTATGAGCAACTGACGGCGATGTCCGAAAACACCGCAGGCCGCGATCAGCTTTACCGTGAGATTGCCGCGCACTCGCCGTCTCTGGCCACGAGCCTTCGCAACAACCCCCGCCGGCTGGTCAGGGCAGTCGAGAAGTTGCGGGTTTCGCGTCTGGCGCCCAGTGAAATCCGCTTTGCCAAGACTCCACGCTGCGGGTTCAAACAATTCATACTTTATCCGGCCCCGTCAGAGCATCGCGCCCGTATCGCTCGCAGGACCCATGACATGCTTCGCATGGGTTGGATCGATGAAGTCCGAAGGCTCATACGAAAAGGCCTTCTTCAGACTCCCACAGCCAGACAGGCGCTGGGATACCGCACAATCGCCGCATTCCTTGCCGACCAAGAATCTCGAGACATTTCCCAGTTGGAGGCAAAGTTGGTCTCTCAAACCTGGGCATACGCGCGCCGGCAGCGCACTTGGTTTCGCCACCAGCACCCGGGCGCATTGCACATTCCTCTGCGGCCAGGTATTGGCATGGATGCACAGCTTGCCGCGATCCTTTCGCAGATTTCTTTCTGACCGGTTATTGACAAGCCCGCCGGTTAAAAAGTACACCTAACTCGCAATCAACACCTTACATTTGCTCGACCTCCTATCCCGCGTCCACCTCTTGTACCCATAAGATATATTATGCGACGTACTGGGCGCCGGGAATGTCGCCCGGATCGGGCTTGAACCGACAAGATGCCGAAGTACTTTGCCGGCAAGTTAGGCGGTTACTGCCCGTGTGCCGGGGATAGTCATGAGCAAAACCGAAAATCGAACCAACGGTTTAAAAACAGGCGACGAATTCCGCTGCCCTGCGTGTGGCCGGGATTCGGTGGCGGTGGTCGAGCCGCGGTTTGAAGGGTGGAAACGAGTTGGGGAGGATCTTGTCTGCGGGCTGTGCCACGCCGCGTTGAAAGCGGCGGCGGTTAACGAGCCGGTTCCTGACAGGCGAGAGTTGGATGTCCTCCGCGCCAAGGAGTTGCTTGGTTTGTCGAGGGACAAGGACGGCGGCCGGAAGGCTGCTGACGTGCTTTCTTCGGGCGCGCCTGACCGCGACCGGCATTTTTGTCGTGACTGTCGTCATTATTTGTTGCATCCGTTTCTGAGTCGGTGTATCCTGCATGATCGAGCCGTTGAGCCGATGCAAGACTGTCCGGATTTTTCGGCCCGTTCGGCGCAGGACGCCGACTCTGGATCCGAGTTTCGAAAGCTGCTGTGATCTGGTGCCCCTTGTTTCTTGCCGTTGCTGTATGTGTTCGTGTTCGTTGGGTTGCGTTGTCCTTTTCTTTTGTGTCGCTGTTCGGGAGCTGTACTCCCGGGCAGGTACGACAATGGTGTTTTTTGTGGGAGATTATCCTTTGTTTCATCGTAAATGGCGCCCTGTTTTGGATCGCCTTTTCTCGGTGTGCCTTGGTTTAAGAGTCTTTGCTTGTGGTTGTAGTGGCTGCAAATGTTTCGTGTGGCCTCTGTTCGGTCCGGATGGCCCTGGTGGCGTATCGCCCGTGTCCTTGTGTTGTCTCTAGCAGATGGGAGCCGAGATGAAGGGATTGTTCTCCAGCATTCGTGTGGGTGTTGCGCTTTTGTTTTTTTCATTGTTCTGTGGTTGTATGATCGGCACCGGGTTTGGAAGGGGCCCCAAACTTGCTACAGGCGCGTCGCCGCCGGCGATTGCGGTGCATTATTTCCCTTACGGTCCGGCTTTTTCGCGAACTTTGTTTGCTCCCGTACCTGAGTACCGTGGCTGGACCAATGAGCGGATGGAACGCGATCTTTCCCGCATGGCGCATACCGGTATAGATGTGGTCGTCGTGCGAGTTGAACTTGGGGAATTCCTCTCCGACGATTACCGCCGTGAACGCTTTGAGCGGTTTGTTGCCCTGGCTTCGTCGTCGCGCTTTGGAGACTTGAATGTTCCGCAGATTGTTTTTGAGGTGGTGCGGGATGAGCCGGTCTCACAACAAGGATTCGGGAGGTTCCTTGAGTGGTTTGTTTCGAAGGATATTGGGGCTTTTTCTTCCTACTACCGGAGACGGGGTCGTGCACTGGTTCTGCTAGGCCCTGCCTTGATTGCGGTTGCGGCGAGACACCCCGCAGTTTGTTTCGAGGCCGGCGGTGGCCGCGGGTCTTCGTGGCGTTGGGGGGCGCTGGGTACCGCCGGCGCCATGCCTGACGCAAAAGCGTGCCGGGTTTTGATCCGCGCCGGAGGCTTGGACGGTGTCGATGAGCGCGGCCGACCTGTTTGGAGTGTTCCGCGTCGTGGTGGACGGACCCTTCGAACGGCGTTTCGCGAGGTCCTCGCCCAAGGGCCGAAGATGGTGCTCATTTCGAGCTGGAACGACTATGAAAGCGGGGATTTCATTGAGCCGAACTCTTTGGATGGTTCGCGGGTGCTGACTGTTTTGCGGGAGGAACTGAGTCGCTTGCGTGCGGAAGGCAACACCCAAAAATGATTCCGCTTGACCATGGTAGGTGTCCCAATCGACGCCGCCGAGCATGTTTGTGTTTGAGTACGAAGCAACAAAGTCCGGGCGCCGTTGGACATGGCGCCCGGACTTTGTTTTTTGGCGAATTGCTGAGCTGAATCAGAATCAGAACTTGTAGCGGAACGAGACGGACGCCAGGTGCGCTCGGGTCCGGTAATCGCCAGTCTGCCCGCCTATCGGCACTGCATTACCCGTGTCCGTATCGCGCGCGATCAAATAGGAGTAGCCAACGTCAACGCCCCAGGCATCTTTGTCATATGAGCAGCCCAACATGAGCATATGGCGATCACTGCCCGGCATTTCCGGAGCGCGTGTGTCCCCATCGACCGGGGATTCATCGAAGACATAGCCGCACCGAAACCGCCAGTTCTCGTTGTACTGGTATTCGGCCCCGAACCGGTAACTGAACACGTTGTTCCAGTCTTTTGGCGTAACGACGGCCCCCGAGGCGGCTGGGGCCCCGGGAAGACGCTCGAAGCGCACGCCCAGCTCATCATAGGAATCCCATTTTGTCCAGAGAACATCGAAGCCGAACGTCCATTTTTCGATACTCCTGTTCGTGACGCCGAGGGTAATCGATGCGGGAAGACGAAGGTCCGCCTCTCCGTCGCCGTTTTGAAAAACGCCCGGTAGTTGTTGGGTGAAGCTTACGTCGCCCCGCAGGGTCAAATCCACTTTAGACTGAAACTTGAGTGCCACGCCCCACGCGTCGTTCACCTGGTAATTGGCTGCAGCCAAGTAACCGAACCCATAATCTTCGCCGGAAAGTTCGAGATCCACCGCCGGGGCGGCCAAAACCGTTTTGCGAATGTAGGCGGTGGCCCTCACCAGATTGAACCCCAAGGCCAGAGACAACTGGTCTGTCGCCTTCCAGGCGAACGCCGGTGTCAGATACAGGGCCTCGATGCGGGTATCCAAGGCCACACCGCTGCCCGGCCAACCATCCGGCCAATCGGTCGCCAGACCATACGGCACATTCAGGGCCAGTGTTGCAGCCATTCCCTCGTCAAACGGCTGCACGTAGTAGAAATGCGGAATCTGTCGCCAATGCTTTTCCAAGTCCCAGTTTCCAGTGGCGTCTGAGTAGTCGATCTTGAGACGCACGGTGGTATCCCCGAACATGGCTTGAGGGCGAGCGAAGTCGGTCATCGAAGCCGGGTTGTACCAAGCGTTCGACAGGGCGTCGCGGCGGGCGCTGATCGCCCCGGCCTGTCCCAGCGCCTCTGCGGAACCCTCCGTGTACAATTGAAAACCCGCACCCCAGGCCGCGCCCGCGAGCAACGCCATCAAGAAACAGAGCCCCAAACACACTCGGTTCCGCCAAGTTTGCATTTCGATGTTCTCCTTCGGCTTCAAGCCTGCTCGTGTGATTCGCCGACGGTGTGCGGGACGCCCTGCCCCACTGCCGAACCCGTCTCGGCGTTTGAATGGGTTACTGTTAGTGTATGGTCAGGGCTCTGTCAAGAGGCCGCGACCCGGTTCTTCCCAGTCCGTTCGGCCCTCAATGTTCACGATCGCCGGCCAGAGTTGCATCCGACTCGCGTGGGGATAACTTTATCGGGCGCCCCTCTATTCGGAGGATCGCGGCGGCCAAGCGGAGGAATATCATGATTTCCGAGATCGTCGTTCTTCTGGGACTGATCGGCTTTCTTTGCATCCGAAACGATTATATTCGGCGCCGCGTCCCTTTTCTGCTTGCAATCGTTTTTTGGGGGACCGCCCGGATTTTGATGGAAATCAATTTTGCAACCGAACCTACGGGAGAAGTCAAGTACGACTGGGCTTCGCGTGCCGCGGTCGTTGCCGCCGCATGCTTGGTGGCCTGCCTTTTCTGCCTGTTCTGGGCCTGTTGGCGCCGCCCTCTCCGCCGCCCCTCCTCCGTGGGAGGGGGGCGCCCTGCCGTCGCGTCTGACGCTCCGCATACTGCGACGACGTCCCGGCAGGAAAGCCCCACGGACAAACTCAAGCGACTCGTGGAAGAAGTGGACGAAGGTGCGCCGTAAAGGTCCGATCCGGGGAGAGCCCCCTCCCCCGTTTTCATTTTCCTCAAGCGGAATAAGAAGAGAGGAACTCGAAGCGTCCTTGCCCCGCTCCAGGGACCGCCCCCGTGGAGATCCCGCGGTCCGGCGATTCCGCCCGCGCGTCGAAGTCAGTCTTGGATCCACCGATCAACGAACTCACGGGCACGTTCAGGCAGGACGCCCACGGCCCGGGCCAGATCAAGGATGCTGTATCGCTCGCGCATCTGGTGCGCATGCAACAGGGCGGCGAGAAACCTCTCTCGGTCCATTCCCAAGTCGGCGATCCGGTGCGCGGCGCCCGCCCGCCGCAGACAGTCTTTGAAGACTCGCGCCCCACGGGCCTCCCGTCCGAGTTCCTCTCGCAGCTTGTCCCACAGTGTTGAGTCCGACTTCAAGGCGGCAACCGCGCCGGCCGCTTTTTCGCGCTTCAACCGATGTTTCTCCTCGACCGCGCCGGCCAATTTGCCCCAAAACGCCGGGTCCGTGTCTTCTTCGAGCACTCTGAAACGCGGAGCCTCCATGGCGAGAATTTCGTCATACAGGGCGGCGGCGAGGATCGTCCCGACTCCGACCTGCCGCCCGTGCAAGTCGTGCGGAACACCATCGAGTGTGGACATCATGTCCAGAGTATGCGAAATCAAGTGCTCTCCCCCGGAAGCCGGTGAAGAAGTCCCGGCAACCGTCATAGCGATTCCGGTCAAAACCAGGGCCTCGAACAGTCCGGAGAGAGCGCCGGGCACCCGGTCCGCCACGCCTTCCGGATCCTGAAAATACCGCGGCTCGATGTCTTTGATGAGGTCGACGCAATACCGGCAATAGTATTCCCCGAACACCAAATGATTGAGACGCCAGTCCAGAGAACTGACGCCTTTGGCCAGCACGTCGCCGAGACCGGCTTCCGTCATCCGTGCCGGAGCCGCCGCCAACACCTCCAGCGATGAAACGACGGCCACCGGCCCCGTACCGTGCACCAGGCTTTTCACACCTTTGATCGTCGGGGCCACGTTTGCGGAAGCGAAACCATTCATGGATGCCGCTGTCGCAAAAACCACATACGGCTTGCCGTGGTCGGCTGCAATCCATTTGGTCAGATCGCTCACGACCCCACTGCCAACCGCCACGAACAAGTCGCATTCGGGCACCACCGGTTCGAGCGAGGCGCGCGTGCGATCATCGCAGACAGGTGACGTGTCGGGGGCGGGGTCGGGAACCATGAGACGCAGCACTTCGAAACCGGCCGCCGCCAAAGTTTCGGAGAGCCCCTGACCGGCGGCCGCCCAAGTGCGGGCATCGGCGACCACGGTCGTCCGAGCGTTGCCGACAAACTCCGCGCAGAATTCAATCAAGCCGCGGCGAACCGTCTCGGACTCGGCAGCCAAAAAGAACTTGCGCAGGTTAACGGTGTGCGTGCGGCCACATGCCGGGCACGTGAATGTGGTCCCGAGCAAAGAGAAGGGGTCCGCTGTCATTGCCGTGAAAACTCCGCTGATCCGAGGTCGGACGATGAACCGATCCCGGCTGGGTGCATGACCCAACATCAAAAAGGCAGTCGCCCTCGGCCGAGGCCCCGTCTCCGGGCACCGCCAAGTCGAAAAAAGGATGGAAGACGCCGCGGCTGCGAAAACCTACTGCACGGTCCCGCGGTGTCAACAGCGGCACGTGACATCCCGGACGAACTCCCCCACGTCGACGGCCCGAAGTGGCGTTCCGTCCCGCGCGAACGGATCCATCCATCCCGCTCGCCGGGGTCGGAAGTCAGGCGTGCGGTTTATGGAGTCGGATTCATCCGCTATATTGGAAACGGGGCGCAACCTCTTTGCGCGCCTCCCGGAAGTCCCCGTCCGCCGGACGGCCGACCCGGTGTGTGGACCGCGGGCGCCAGGTCGAGACCGCCCCCACCACAAGAAGAGCCGGCGGCCGCGACCGACGCTGATCGGTGTCCGGTTCAGCGGTGTGGGTTGGAAGACTTCTCCGGCGTCGCCGAATTCACAACCGATGGCGCACAACAGGGACAGCCTCTGTTCGAACCGGCCCCTACTCCATCGTCTTGCCGAACCAGAGGGAGGTCTGCAAAATGGTTTGGAAGCAGTATCAGGAGCGCACCAGGCACTTTGCCGTTTGCCTGATTGCACTTCTCGGATTGTCTTGGATTAATTACGATGATCGGGTCGAAAAGAAAACTCCTGTCTTCGGCAAGGACTTTGCGGGCTTCTCGTTGAAGCTCTTCACCGAGAAAGTGGATTTTGCCCAAGACCTCCCCGAACCCGTGACAGTGGTTCTGAAAAACAACACGAACCGCGCCTCCATTTTCCCGGCCGAAGCCGCGACCAAGGGGCGATTCGTCCGACTGTACTTTGTACTCGCAGACAAGAACGGAAACAGCCTGTTCAGCGACGATCTGCTGCGTGGCAAGGACCATCCTTTGGTGCGCGGGAAAATTGCGCCGCACACCGAGTTGACGGTCCTCAAAACCCCCTTCAATTCCTTGAAGTTCGCCAAGGTCGAAGAATTCGAGCATGGCATGCCGTTTTTCGACCCTCGCAAAAGCCGGTTCGTCCCGGCCGCCGAACTCGTGCCGCAGCTCTATGTTATGAAAGCACTCTTGATTTCCGGACTGCCGGACCGGCGTCCGGATTTCGTGGTCGCATCGGACCGCTGGCCGTTGCTGATTCGTCCGCGGAGCGGCGACCGAATGTCCGACGCGGAAAAGAAAGCCCGACTCCGACGGTACCTCGCCAAGATGAAGCAAGGGGCCTACGGGGGCATCGGGGTTTCTTCCCAGCTTGCGGCCCTGGGGGAGGTCGCAGTCGAGCCCCTGATCCGGATGGCCGACCGGAAGGGGGACGGCAAAGTCTTCGAAAGCCGAGTTTGGGCAATCGTCACTTTGTGCAATATCCGCTCGCCCAAAGCGTCCGCGTACATACTCAAACGGCTGAAAAACCCCGTATCGCTGGCGGACCTCAATTTCCTGGCCTGGCACAGCCAAGCCTGTCGCGACCCCGCCATCGAGCGGGAAATCCGCTCGCTGGTCAACGCCATTCTCGAGGGAAAACCACTTCCCTGGCGGCCGACCCCCGTACCGCAGGGTATCAAAGACAGTTTCCTCGAGTTCTGTTTCAAACGCTTTGCCAGCCTCCGCCAGTCCATCTCCGACGAGACAGCGGCAGCTTGCCTGCGCTGGCCCAATCCCAAGCCCATCAGTTTCGGGTTGGCCGTATGGAAACCGGGTTCTCCGCAGAAAGCCATCGAACTCCTGGCCCCGATGTTCGTCAAAATCAGCGTGCACCCGATATTAAAGCGGATCATCCTGTCCCGACTCAGCGACGCCCTACAGGAACGGGGTTTTCCCGAATTCGACCGGAACGGCGATGCGGAAGCCCAATGGCACAGGGCCGGGCTTTGGCTTTTTCGGAGCGGCGCCCTCCCGGAAAAGCAGAAAATCGATTTCTTGCGCGCCGAAGTGCTCAGCGTGCGGAAGAGCACCGAAGTCAAGAAAGACATCCTGGCCCTCCTCCGGCAGACTATGGGGGAGGCTTCCCCGGTCAAGCGCGCAATTCCACGTTTTCCCGAGGACTGGACCGCCGCCTGGCGCTGGGCGTTGCACGCCGGTCCGCTTCCAGCGGAACAGGCGGTGAAATTCCTCTGCAGTCAAATGCGGACAAAGGAAGAAATCCCCGCTTCGACCAAGCGTGCGCTACTCATCGAATTGAAGAACTTCATCGGCCCCGGTTTTCCTTTGCCTCGAACAGACAGGTTCGAGCTGGACGCGGCCTGGAGTACGTGCGGGAATTGGCTGATCGAGCACGGCTTCTTCGGCAAACCGCCAGCCAAAAAGGCTGCGGGTCGAAAGCGTCCCTGACAGTCGCCGACGCCCCTTCGTTGCCCGCGGTTCGGGAGAGCGCTGAGCCAGAGCCAGAGAATGAATGCGTCATCTCAACAACACGGGGCGCCGCACACTCCCGCGGACGCCGTCCAGACGGAGGGACGTGTTCGTGCCGACGCCGGCGCGCCCGGCCCGGCATTCCGCTGTCCGGCCTGCCGTCGCGTCTACGCCCTGGAAATCGAAGTGGGCAGGAAGCTGCTCTGCTCGTGCGGCAACCGATTCCGCCTGCGCCCGCAAGACTTGGTGGACGCCGCATCCCCCGGGGGAACTCGCGCTCTCGATCCGGCTGCAACGCTCCGGCACAGTAAGACGGACCTCAGGCCCGGCGATCTTGTCGGCCCCTGTCGAATCGAACGATCCCTCGGCGCCGGCAGCAGTGGCAGCGTTTTTCTGGCACGCCATCACGTTCTCGAAGTCCCGGTCGCCCTCAAAGTCCTGGCCCCAACGGTTGCCGCTCGCGACCCTGAATACCGGGAACGTTTTCTCCGGGAAGCACGAACGGCCGCGGAACTCCGGCATCCTAACGTGGTCCGGGTCCTCGATTGGGGCGAAGAAAACGGCCGTTTGTACTTGGCAATGGAGTACGTGGAAGGCGGGACCGTGGCCGACCTCTTGGGCGAACGAGGGCACCTTACCGTTCCGGAAGCACTGACCGTCGCTCGGGATGTGGCCCGGGCGCTCGTCGCCGCAGGCAGTCGAGGTATCGTGCACCGCGATGTCAACCCCAAGAACATCATCCGCTCGGCGGCCGGTCCGTTCAAACTCGCTGACCTCGGCTTGGCCCGGCACGTGGAGAGAACACGGAACGGAAAACCGGTGACGCGGGAGGCCCGGGGGCTGGGAACGCCGTATTATATGCCGCCCGAACAAATTCGCGATGCGCGGGCCGTGGACGCCCGGGCCGACATCTATGCTTTGGGCGCGACTTTGTATCACATGCTGACCGGTTTGCCGCCGTACGTCGGTAAGAACGCCATAGAAGTCCTCCGCGGACACCTCAAGGAAGCCATCCCGTCGGTGCGCGAACACTGCTCGGGCGCGTCGGAGGAACTGGAGGCCGTTGTCAGGCATTGCCTCGCCAAGGACCCGGCGCGTCGATACCAGTCTGCGGGGGAATTACTCCATGATATCGAATTGCTCCTGCGCAAAGAGTCTTGCGGCCGCAGCGCATTGTTTGCCGGACGCCGAGAGCGCAGCAAGGCCGCCAGACTCCGGCGCGCCAAGTTGGAATGGGGGTTGGCGCTCGTTCTCTTGCTGCTGGTGCTGTTGCCGTTTGCCTGGTGGACCCCGGTCGCCTTCCGCCGAGTCGGTCGGGAGAACGTTCAAGCGGAAAGCAAATCCCGAAGGGCAACTTTGGCCCGAGAAGCCCAGGATCTGCTCCGACAACTGGCCGAGGGACGCGCGGGACTGGTGAGCCAAGCACGTATTTGGGCGCGACTGGCGGCGGTGCAGACCCTCCTCGGCAACTCGGACCAGGCATTCCAGGCACTCAACGAATTCGTCCGCGTCCTCGGCTTTCTTCCCGAGAGTCGCCGCAGACCCTCTCTGGGGCTCTTGAATACAGATGTATTCACTTACCTGATGACGAACGCCGATCCTGCGCAACGTACACGAGAGCGCCTGGACCGGCTCCGGGAATCTGCCCGCGGCGTCTTTCCTGCGTATCGGCTGCGCATTCCGGATCTCCTGCTGAGAAATCTGGGCCGTGAACTCCGTCTCCACGCCACCGTTGAACCTGCCGGCGACTACTGGGCAGACGTAACTTACGCCTTTCGCCGCAGCGAGGAATCGGCGGATTTTTACG
The DNA here is from genome assembly GCA_013151865.1 of Kiritimatiellota bacterium. Classification (GTDB taxonomy): domain Bacteria; phylum Verrucomicrobiota; class Lentisphaeria; order Oligosphaerales; family JAADHN01; genus JAADHN01. The sequence continues at coordinate 16,337 of JAADHN010000089.1, read as the reverse complement.
TGCAGAACCCGCTGAATGCGCCGGAAACACCGGACCGTCCCTCGTCGCCCGCCCTCCAAGCCGCAACGGGCCCTGCCCCCGCAAGGCGGAGCGAAACGGCGCAACAGCAGGGACAATCCAGGACGCGCAGGATGATGTGGCGCTGTGAGCCCGGTCCCACTTTTGCCTTCACGGCGGACATTGAACTGGGCACAAACGATGGCACAAATGCAAAAATCGTGCTCGGCGCACGGGACGCTTGGCTCTATGTTCCCCTTCAAGCCCCCGCCGTCCTCGCCTTCACCCGGGATCAAGGTCAAATCCGGTGTGAGTTTCGGACACGGTCCGGCGAGCCGGAGGTCCAGAGCTTTCAATCGGTCCAAACACCGGAGCGGCTGACCGTTCGAGTTGTCGCCGCGTTTCCCCAAATGACGGTCCGCGTCAACGGCGCGACGCTCTTTTCGGGAGTCTTACCCGGCAGACCCTCCGGCGAAGCCGGTAGATTTGGCGTCGTTTTGTTCGGGAATAGTGCGTTGCGCCGGCTGACGATTTCAATGCCGGTCGAAGAACTCGTTTTCAACCGGAACCGTCCGCAACTTTTTTTCTATCCATTGCTCCACCGCGGCGAGGATCGTCCCGACGCGGCATCCACGCTGGCGTTCGGTGTCACGGCGGATTTGGATCCCATGCGCCCGCCCGCTCTTCTTCCGCCTGAGATCCACCGGAAACTCCAAGCACCCGACAAAGTGTGTGCGCGCTACCGCGCCGACCCGGGACAAACTCCCGCCTTCCTGGCATGGTTCCCCGTGGGCCGCGAGAGTGCGGGCTGCGCCACCGAACTCGAAGTCTGCACCGTCGATTGTCCTAAAGGGGCCGCCGCTGGGACGGAGTCGGGCGTGTTGGAACTTTACGACCTCCACACGATGAAATGGGTCCGGTTTCGAAATGCGGGTACGGAGTTCATCGGGGACGCCGCACTGGAGCAGCGCGCCACGTTCTTCCGGATCGATCTCCCCTCCAATCGGAACTATCTGACCATCCAGGATGAATACATCGTCCGCTGGCGCGGCGCCAAGTCCGAACCCTCGGAAACAGCACTCGACTTCATGCTGTTGATCGACCGGAGACGGCCCTGAACGCACGCCGCCGCGGCGAAAACGGGCGCACGACGCGCCGACGCGCTTTCCAGCAAAGGAACAATCGAAATGAGTCGTCCGCCTTCTCCGGCAGATCAAGCCGAGGACTGGCTCGAGGTTTTCGACGATGCCGGGCGTCTCCGCGGTTTGGCCCGGCGTGGAGATTGCCACGGTAACCCCGCACTCATTCATCGGACCGTGCACGTGGTTGTGGTCGGTCGCGACGGACGCCTTCTCCTGCAAAAACGCCCGATGCACAAAGACACCCAACCTGGAAAATGGGACACGGCCGTCGGCGGACACGTGGATCCCGGCGAGGATTACGAACACGCGGCGCGCCGGGAAATGAGCGAGGAACTGGGGATTCCGCCGGACCTTCCCCTTGAGTACCTCTGTGATCGCAAAATCCGCAACGACTTTGAATCTGAAGACGTGCGGCTCTTCGCGGTCCGGTACGACGGACCGTTTCGGCCCGACCCCGGCGAGATCGACGGGGTGCGTTTCTGGGACTCCGCGCAATTGGCACGGACCCTCGGTGCAGGCGTATTCACTCCAAGTCTCGAAGACGAAATCCGCCTGCTCCGCAAGCGGTTCCCCGTGTGGCTCGCCCCGCTGTCTCCGAAATCTTCCACCAAACGCTGAGAAAAGTCTAACACCGACGCGACGGATCGACTCGCTCAGCCTCGACCACCGTCCCCGTCGAGCCGACCTCGCAGCGCGGCAACGACCAGTTTCGGGTTGGCCTTCCCGCGACTGTGCCGCATAACTTGGCCCACCAGGTATTGCAGTGCCTTGCCCTTGCCGCCCAGGTACTCGGCCACCGGCCCCGGATTCTCGGAAATCACGCGTTCAACCAGTGCCTCGATTGCCCCTGTGTCGGTGACCTGCTCGAGCCCCCGGGACGCCACAATCTGCTGCGGAAGAGCCCCGGTGCGGAACATCTCCGCGAACACTTCCTTGGCGATCTTGCCGCTGATCGTCCCACCGTCGATCAACGCCACGAGTTCGGCAAGGGCCGTCGGCGAAATCGGACTGTTGCATACATCAAGGCCGGCCTCCCCCAGAGCCCGCAGCAGCTCTGTCTGAATCCAATTCGCAATGGATTTCGGGTTCGAATGCCCGCCTGCGGCCGCCTCGAAATAGTCCGCAAGTCCCTTTTGCAGGGTCAATACCTGCGCCGCATACGGCGTGAGACCGTACCCCTCGACGAATCGGGCCCGACGCACCCACGGCGCCTCGGGAAGCCGCACCTGCAATCCATCCACCCAGCCCCGATCAATTTCGAGCGGCATCAGGTCGGGTTCCGGAAAGTATCGGTAATCGTGTGCGCTCTCCTTCGTGCGCATCACAACAGTCCGACCGGTCTCGTCGTCCCAACGACGAGTTTCCTGCTGGAGACGGTCGCCGTAATCCAGTGCGTCCATTTGACGTTCGATTTCGTACTCGAGGGCGCGATGCACCGCCCGAAAACTGTTCAGGTTCTTTACCTCGATTTTCTCGCCCAGTTCCGTCGAACCCTCGGGCCGCAACGAGACGTTGACGTCGCAACGGAGCTGTCCTTTCTCCATGTCGCAATCGCTGATCTCCGCGTACTGCATCACTTGTTTCAAGGCGGTCAGATATGCGTACGCCTCGTCCGCCGTGTGCATGTCCGGTTCGCTGACAATCTCCATCAAGGGAACCCCCGCCCGGTTGAAGTCGATGCCGCTGACCTCACCCAAATGCACCGACTTCGCCACATCCTCCTCCAAATGAATTCGAGTCAGGCGGATGCCCCGCGGTGCAAGCTCACTGCCGGACAACCCCCGACCGGCAATTGGAATTTCGCCGCCGGTGCAGATCGGCAGGTCGTATTGCGAGATCTGGTAGTTCTTGGGCATGTCGGGATAAAAGTAGTTCTTCCGATCGAACTTGCTGAAAGGGGCGATCCGACAGCCGCACATCAGGCCGGCCGCAATGGTCTTGTCGACGGCCTCACGGTTGGGCACGGGCAGGACCCCGGGATACCCGAGGCAGACCGGACACACCAGGGTGTTAGGAGGCTGCCCGAACTGGTTTGGGCAGCCGCAAAACATTTTGGTCCGCGTTCGAATCTCGATGTGGACTTCCAGGCCGATGACTGCTTCGTACTCCATTGTTCGTCCTTGTCGCAGGGAAAACACGTGGCGCCTTGACCAAACCGCGAAGGCCGCGCCCTCAACGACCGCTTTCTTGCAGCCCGTCCGTCGGTGCTGTCGCAATTTGAGGCTGGAACGGAGAGATTTGCTGAAAAACGTGAGCGGCGCACAAAAGCCGTTCCTCGCAAAGATGGGGTCCCAAAAACTGGACCCCGATCGGCCGGCCATCGTCCGTCATGCCGCACGGAACGGAAATCCCGCAAATCCCCGCCAAATTGGCGGAAATCGTATAAATGTCCGCCAAATACATTTCCAAGGGCGACGAAAAACCTCCGCGCACCGGCGCCGCAGTGGGCGCTGTCGGCGATAATATCAAATCGCACTTCTCAAAAGCCCGGATAAAATCACGCCGGATCAGAGTTCGCACCTTTTGTGCGCGTCGGTAATACGCGTCGTAGTACCCGCTGCTCAGCACGTAGGTCCCCAAAATGATCCGGCGTTTCACTTCAGGACCGAAGCCCTCCGCACGTGTCCTGTGATAGGTCCCGAGCAGGTCGCCGGCCGTCACCCGGCGTCCGTAGCGGATCCCCTCATACCGTGCCAGGTTTGCACTGGCTTCGGCGGTCGCAATGATGTAATAGGTGGCCACGGCGTACTTGAGGTGCGGCAGGCTGACCTCTACCGGGTTCGCGCCTTGTTCCTGCAGCCGGGCGCCAACAGCCTCGACGCTTCGGCGCACCTCCGGGGCCAGACCGTCCACTTCAAAATACTCTGCGGGAATCCCGATCCGCATTCCCTTGATGTCGGCCCGCTCCAAGGCGGCTTCGTGTCCAGTGCACTCCCCGGGGAGAGCGGTTGAATCGCGCGGATCGTGTCCGCCGATTACGTCCAACAACAACGCGGCATCTCGGACGGTATGCGTGATCGGTCCGATCTGATCGAGGGAGGAGGCGTACGCGACCAGTCCATAGCGCGAGACGCGGCCATACGTAGGTTTCAGACCGACGACACCGCAAAACGCCGCCGGCTGGCGCACGGAACCGCCCGTGTCAGAGCCCAGTGCCGCCGGGACCTCTCCCGCCGCAACCGCGGCCGCGGAGCCGCCGCTCGACCCGCCGGGAACGCAGTCCGACCGCCACGGGTTCGACGTGACCCCCAGCGCACTGTTCTCGGTTGTCGATCCCATGGCGAACTCGTCCATGTTGGTCCGCCCGAACAGAACCACCCCCTGCGCCCGCAGGCGGGCCACAACCGTCGCATCGTACGGGCAGATGTATCCTTCCAGGATACGGGATCCGCACGTACAAGGTTGACCTGCCACCGCCAGCAAGTCCTTCAGGGCGACGGGAACACCGTCCAAACGTCCAACGGGATGCCCCCCGGCGCGCCGCGCGTCGGAGGCGCGAGCCGAGGCCAGGACGGCGTCTTCGTCCAAGTGAACGAAAGCCCCGACCAATCCGTCGACCGCGCGGAACCGGGAGAGAAACTCTTCGCAAATCTCGACCGATGTGACCTCCCCGCGGCCCAGGCGGTCGGCGATGTCGGCCAATGTCGGGGGAACAAGTGAACTCATGACTGCCTTTCTCTGCGCATACGGATCAACGGCACCGGCCGCTGCCTCGAGTCGTATCGGGGCGGCGGTCTGCCCGGAGCACGGATCGTCTCGACGAAAACGCGCAGCCGAACTCCCGGTCCCGGCAGGATCTTTCGGACAAGTCAGCGGCGTACCGCATGTATCGGCCGGAATAGGCTCTCGCCTGCCCAATCAGCGCTTCGCCGGTCCTTCGTCGATGACCGCCGGAACGCCGATAAGCACTCTTTCCACCACAACCGGCGAATTCTGCAAAACCACATCCCGAGGGAGCGCGCTCCCATCGGGACAGTCCTCACGGAGCACGTTGGCACGAGGAATTGTGTGGGCCGTTGGCTCCACGTCGTCCACATCCAACTCGCCCAGTTGCCGGGCATAGGCGACTACGGCCCGCAGCTCCGGTTCGAAACGAGCGACCTCGTCGGGCGTCAAATCGATTCGCGCCAAGTCCGCCACGTACTGGACATCGATTGCCTCAACTTCATTCTTGCGGGATTTCATCCCGGAACTCCTTTGTTCTGTACCCAATGCGTCCGGTCAGCGGGATGCGGACGCCCGGCCATCAAGAAAACCGCCCGCCCAGAGTCCCATCTGCGCGAGAAGTTTCCGGTGGTATTCGCCCAGTCGGCTGTAGAGCACCCAGTACGCCGGAAGCCCCCAGTCCACAGGGCTGGTGAAGACTGCCACCCGCCCTGCCCCGTATCGCCCCACGATCAACGCGGGTGTCGAGACCCGAGGACGAACCAAGCTCCCGGGGGCGTACCGCAGGACGGCCGTCCCCGTGGGCTTCATCTCCACAAGGCTTAAGCGCGCAATGTCTTGATAGACTTCAGGATACAAAGGAAGCCCCTGGATGATCGGGTGATCCCGAACCGCCGCCAAGTGATACCGTTCCAAGGAATCGCCGATGAATTCTCGCGTCCCGTCACGCGGGCGGGGTGCCGCAAGGTTCACATTCGCAGTGACATGCGATACGGGCAACAACTCCGAGAACTCGAAGGGACGCAAATCGAGCGGAGCACACATGACCAGCCCATTCCCGGATTTGACGAAACTTTCCAGCCAACCCACAAGGTAACCGGGAACACGCGGCACGTCGGCGAGCACTGCCACACGACTCACATTCCACAAGCGCTCCGCCTTGCCGGACGCCGTCGGGTTCGCAAAACGAACTTGGAACCCGGCAGCTCGCAGAGCGTTCCCCACGTACGCCGCAGCCCGAGACGGAGTGATCCGGCCCGTCTTGGCGTCCGGGACGGCCCCCGTGAATACCGTGGCCGCGGCCGGAAACGCGGACACGGAAAGTTCGGGAGTGACCGCTCCCGGGCCGACCTCGCAAACCCGTGAAACGTCGGCGAGCACCGCGCTCCGATCCTTTAAGATCGCCCGGACCAGATACAGTCCCGGGACCGACGGGCCGGGAAGGACGCGTTCGAACGGCGCCGTTGGTCCGCAAAGCGGCACCCCGCACACCACCGGCGCCTGTTGCTGCGGTGCGCCCGGGCCTTTGGCGTTCTTGTTTGCCGCAGGCGTCACTTGCAGCGAGAGCGTCAGGCCGCCCCGCAGATCTGCGGTCAGGCATTGCACCGTCAAAGGCCACCGGCCGTTTCGGTCGGCCTTGCGGGCGAAACGCCAATTCAAAACGGCCTCGGGGCCAGCGCCGCGAACCCCGGTCAGCCCCACACCGACGGTACGGACCATTGTCCAGGTCTTCTCCTGACCCGGGTCGAGGTCGATGACCACAAACGGCTCGCACGAATACGTCGATTCATACGTCCAGACGCGGTCCCAGGCCAGTGGCGTATCCAAACGAGTCAGGAAAACATCGCCCGTTTTGCGGTTGCCCGAGGCGTACCACGACTCCGCCAGCAAGTCCGCGGGGATCGCGCCCCAGACCCCCGTGCCCCTGGGACGGTCCGGAATACACGAAGCCGTGTCGACGATCCCGGCACGGGGCCCATTCCCCCTGTATCGGATCGGGATCGTGGTCCACGAATCCGCGTCGTACCCGGCGGCGTTGCCGGCCGCCTGAGCCCAGAACGCATGGGTGTACCATGTGGTGTGCAGCGGTTCGCGCCCCGTATTCTTCAAGCGCCGCCGAATCAGAAGCTCGGAGCGGCCGGGCTCCAGCAGAAACTCTTTCTCGAGGAGGTACCCGTACCCCAGCTCCGTACTCAACTTCTGTCGGAACAGGACGCGCTTTCCGCCACGCTCCGTCGTGCGCACAACACGATCCCAGGGAAAAGCTTTCAACAACTTGAGACTGCTGTGGTGACTGATCCCCTTGCCCGTACATGTTCCGATCCCCACCTTGATGACCTCAAACTCGTTCCGGCCTGTCCGCCGCATCTTGACCGCCTGTCCGAATTCTTCCGGAATACCGTGCCACTGGTGCACCGAATCGTTGGCGAACCAACGCTGCCCCGACGGTTTGAACGTGATGTTGTTGATCCATCCGGCCCAAACAAACCGGGTGTCGTAGCGCGGTTTCGGCGCCTTGCCCTGTGAGCCGAGAAGACCGGCCAGAGTACGCCCCAGTGAATCACGCTTCGCTTCGACCTTTTTTCCTGTCATGATTTCAATCCGGAGGTACTCGTTTTCGAGTACGATTTCCGGAATGCCGTCCCCCGTCAAGTCCTGATAATCCAGGATCACCCCCCCGTTGACGTCGGCCGTCCTCTCGGGTTCCGCCCCGTAGAGACTGCAGAAAACGAGCGCGGCAATGAGAAACGCCAAGACCGACGCCGCACTTGCTCGCGGGTTCTTTCGATTGCAGAAGTTCATCGTGATCGCTCCTTTTGCTTTCCAATGCCCGACCCTTCCCGGGGACGCCTGCGCGAAATCGAACGATTCGACCGGTGACGGCCCGGTTCCGCGGAAAAGACCGCAGGCAAGGTTTGGTCGGACACGCCTCACCGCACGACCTCCGGCACTTCCCAATCCGTCGTCATGCGGCCCGGCAACCGCCAGACATGCGAACCGGCTCGATCCGTGAAATACAAGCGCGAAGCGGAAGGTTCACGCGGGTTCCCGTCGGCCCAGAATGCATAAAACGCCGGTGCGGCGCGCAACGGGCGACGGCAATAGTTGTGATTGTATTGACTGTTGTGGGTCAATTGCTTGGTTTTCCGCCAACTCCGCCCCTCGTCCCTGCTGAGCCACATTGCCACCTCACCGCCGGGATTGTACGGCTGCGGCCCGGGTTCGGTCGGCGCAATCAGTCGCCATACGCCATTCGACTCCACGTGGAGACATCCGGTGTCGTAACAGTTGTCCGATTCGGTGATCCGACGGATGTCCCAGCGGGATCCGGTCCAGTGCGCCGTTTGCCAGACACGAGGGCCGTCCTCCGGGCCCGGACGCCAACCCCGGCTGAGCAGATAAAGGATGACCGGTCCTCCCTCGGCATCGTAGTTCAAATCCTTCATGTACACATTCCAGCCCTCCGCGGCATAGTCGTGCACCAGGGCCCTGCTTTGCGGACGCCGCAACGGTGTCTCGAGGCGCTTTCCGTCCACCGTACGCCATGTCCGACCTCCGTCGAGTGTTTCCATGTAGTAAAGATTTGTGCGCCAGTTCAGCCCTTTACCGGCAGGGTGATAGTTGAACGCCGTCCCCACCTTGTTTTTCCATGGCCAGCTCACCTGATAGTGGCCTTCATCCATGCACGCATAACAGACGGGCTCGTCCCATGTGCGTCCGTCCGGACTGCGGGAACTGAACAGAAAGCGTCTGCCCTTGCGGTAAAGGGTTTGGAGAAACACGAAGCCCTGATCCGGGACAACCCACGGCTGAGGGTAAGAGAAGTTCTGGCTGAGCACCTGCTCGAATCGGTCAATGGAAAAAGGCGCCAGGCTTCGATGGATGAACCCCGGACGCGCCGTTCCGTGGGCACTCGAAAAGACCCAGACAAACCCGTGAGCATCGATCTGCAACACCGGATTGTCGTGAGCGTCGTCCGTGTGCTTATTCAATAGAAACACCGGACGCGAAACCCGCCTCGTGCGATGGTCGAAGACTCCGATCATATGCCACAGGACATTGCGATCCGCCGGCCGGCCGCCCCAGCAGAAGAATGTCTTTCGTGTTTCCGGGCTGTGCACGGCCATGGGGATGTGCTTCGCGCAGTACGTCCCCAACCCGCCGCTGTACTTGTAGGCATACTCGTTACCGGTCGGTTGGTTGCTGTACCAGATGCCGCGATACCCGTCCTCGACTTTGCCGACCACGGCAGGAGTCTCGTGCAACATGGCAAGCGTTCCCTCTTGTACTGCCCGGTTCCGGAGCACGGCGGGGCGGCCGGAAGCAGGCGTCCACCACGCAAGTCTTCCACGCGATAGACGGCGAGTGTCGTTTCGGTTTGCGGCCAGCCCGACGGCGTCATCGGCATCCAGACTTCGACCCCAAACCTGGATATGGGCCAAGGCGCCATGCAGAAAACGCGTCCGCCCCTCAAGCGCTCCGATGCAAACGGGGGCATTCGATGGCGGCATTGCGCCGCGTGCAACCGCTACGCCCGCCGCCAGACCATTTCGATAGATCCGGACTTGTGCCCCATCCCACGTTCCGAGATAATGCGTCGGCACGCCCGGGGGAGGCAAGGGCGCCGCGGCATAGGCGTATCGGCCCGGCCGATACTCGATCAGCATACGCACACGTCCGTCGAAAACATAAAACGTAAACTGCTCCCCCGCCCCTGCCCGCGACACGAAAACCTGGCTGTCCGTCACGGCCTCCAAACGCACCCATACGGCTACACTCACGGCGGTCCGCGGCATCCGCAGACCGCGTGCCTCCGCCCAGCTTCTGCGACCGCCGAAACTGCACCAGTCGCCCGGGGCCGGCCCTTGGGCAGAAGCCGCTGCAGTATGACCGAACAACAATAATGCGGCGGCATGACAGGCACTCCACCGGGCAAATCCGCCGGAAGAGCAGAGTTCACCGGCACGGGAGGAAGGTCCCGCGAGTCGATTGACCGCACGGTCGTGGCGATTGCCTGCGCAGGTCGATCCCGACGAAGGGGAAGGCCGAATCTTCTGGAAAGCCGCCGCAGATCTGTTTGCCGACCGACAAGTGAGCACTTGCCTTTTGCCCGGCCAGAGGAGTTCTGCTGGAACCGACACATGGCAGGCGCATTGCGAACGACTCTCCTTCCGCAGATTGCAGCGGGCGCCGGGCCGGCTCCTCGTTCGAGACCGGAAGAGGACCGCTCGAGGGAGAAAACCGTGACAGGAACGAAACACTTCGCCGAAATACGGTATTCCGACGGTCCAGCGGGATTTCCGGGATGGGCAAACCATGTTTCACTCGGTCATTCTGTGGGGGAGAACTGAGTTTTTCTTTCCCGGCAACGTCTTCATGGCAAGAGTGATCGGAATCTCAGCACACCCGCGCACCGGCTGGCGCGGGCGCGCGACAGATGGTCGAGCCGAAAAACACCGATCGAGATGCCGACTCGTTCCGCACGAACCCCGTCCGACAATCAGTCGGCAGCCACCTCTCTGCACTTCCGGCGCCGGACAAGGCGCGGCCCCCATTCCGTTCCAAGCCGTTTCGCAGCGGTCATTCAGGAAGCGGAGCGGCACCCGGTTCGTAAAGGATTGGATCGACGGCGCTCCCGGCGACGCAAACGGGGACCGGCACACGGGTAATCCGGGTTTGCCGGCGGAACTCCACGGCCAGGTTGTGGAGTTCTTCCGCCACGGACGCAGCGGTCACCGGCTGCGCATCGGCCTGTGAGACCGCCTTTCGAAGTGCGCCGGCCAGCGTCAGTGCGAAAAAGGACCGACTGTCGATTCGTGCCTTGTTTACGCCGAATACCCGCGCAAAAAAACGTTCGGCCCGCGCGCTCCGAAACCCCCGGTCGAAAGCTTGGGCCGGACGGCCTTCCCCGGCGGCATACCACCGAGTCAAGTCCTTCCTGAACGGGCCGTAACGCTCGGCGGAAGCGGCATAACAGGCGTCCAGGATAAAGATACGAATGCTGGACGCCGCGTCGATTCGCCGCATCAGCTCCGCCAACCGAAGGAAACGCCCCCCGGCAGTCAGCAACCGCCCGTTCTTCCGCAGATGCGCGGCAAGGTAGAAAATGACACGTTTATCCTTGAATTCGCGAGCACAGCGATCAATAATTCCTTCGAGATCGTCAGCGCCGGGGTCTGCATACGTCCAAACGTTCTCCGGCCGAATCCCCAGCGTGTCGCACATGGATTGGCGAAGCAACGGAATCGAGTCACGCCAGGGAGTCAGCTCGGCCATGTACCAGGGGTAACGACTGTATACGCAGATCACAGCCGCCAGCTCGTCCCTGCGCCGGTTCGGACGCCGGTCGCTGTCGAGCCCGAGTCGGGGAGAAACCTGCCATCGTTTCCGTCCGTCTCTTCCAGGCCCGGCCGACGGGACGAACTCCCGGCACCCGGTGACAATCCCACAGAGCAGGGCTCCCGCCAAGACCGCTGCCAGCGTCCGCATCCGACACCTCGATCCGCCTCTCGCCGCCACAACATGGGGGACCGGCCCGGCTAATCTGTTTCGACGGCGCCGGACCCTCGGTGGAAGACTTCAGTACTTGGCCGTGGCCATGTGGTAAACGGCCAGGCCGAGGCCAAGAATCCCGAACAGGAGAAAAATCACGACCGTGAAGATGGAAACCTTGTTGACGCACAACGACTTCAAGTTCTCCACAAAAACCCAGTAAAAAGCAAATGTGTACGCCAGGATCAAGACGAGACGGTACCGCTCGAACACCGAAGCCAGACTGATGAGTACAATAAAGAGCAATACCTGCCAGAGGGGAATCATCAGCGACGGTGTATCAAGGAGAAGCTCCCGCCAACTGGGCAGCAGATACAGCATTTGATCGGATCTCCGTTGTCAGGCGATGGCGTGGCGGTACCGCGCGCGATCCGTGGGGTCGCCGTTCTCCGACCGAGGTGGATCGCTGTCCTCGCTGCGCGCGATCCGCCCTCCCACCAGGGAGGATCGGTCGGGAGCACGGGGCGACCTGCCTTCGGCCCGGCATTGGCGAGTTTGCCTGCGTGATGGATTTCTCCGAGACAATCCGCAGATCTCGTATTCCCGAACACAACCCAATCTATCGTGCTTCTCCCCACGCACAAGGGGGGCGCCCCCCCCGGTGGCCGCACACGGGTCCCTTGTTGAGACGGGAAGCCGTTGCGGATGACCGGCTGCGTCCGTCCGCCGTCATTCCGCCGGTATGAAACGATACGACAGATGCCGCACCTGACGTCCCTCCGCAAGCCATTGCAATTCGAAGTCCGTCCGCAGGTCCGCGATGTCGTCGACCGCAGTTGGCGCCGGTTCAAGGCCGGACGCCTTTCCGGCGACCGCCTCGATCACCTCGAGGTAGGGAGCATGGTCGGTGGCCACATGGAAGACGGCTTGGGGCGCCAGGATCCGCAGCAGGCGCCCAATGAATTCGGACGTGATCAGCCGACGTCCCCGGTGTCGGGCCTTGGGCCACGGATCTGGACACAACAGGTGGACCCGGTGGATGGACCGGTCCGGCAACAAAAAAGCCGCCAACTCGAGATTCTCGGCGCGAAGGAGTTCCACGTTCCGCAGGCCGAATCGATCCACCTTCCGTTGCACCCGGCGTAACCGACCGAGCATCACGTCGCTTCCCAAAACGACACGCTCCGGGTAACGCCGCGCCAAGCCCAACAGGAAACGCCCCTTGCCGCATCCCATGTCCAACTCGACTTCTCGAGCGCCTCGAGCAAAGCACGGATCGATCACGGAATAGGTGTTTGTGAGAATATGAATCACTACCGTCCCATCACCTTGAAAAAAAAGCTTGTTTCGGGGGCGTCTCGTGCTTGAGGCCCCGGCATTGCGGGGCTTGACCTTACACGCCTTCTCCATTCGCACGGTGTCCGCCCACTGCGACGGTTGTCCTGCATCGGACGACTCAGGAGTGGACCGCCGGGACGCCAAAGTCACCGAGTTGCTCGCATCCTGTCCCCCACTCGCGACACTCCTCGACGTTCTCGGCATGTTGGCGGTTTGCGGGTTTCGGTCGTTGCCGTGTCGTGTCGGAAAACCAGTCGGATGGCAGGCCCACGGGACGCAGTGAATATGAATCGTATCATGCGTTTGGGGATCGGCCCGGCGATGTCGCAAGATCTCCCGCGCGAAACATCCGGGCACGCCGAAGTTTCGCCCTGATCAATGCCGCGGACCGGGCATGATCAGCCACAGGATAATGTACGCCGCGATTCCCGGCATGCCCCCGCTCATGATCGCAATCGCCACGAACGCAATCCGGACCAACGTCGGGTCCCAGCCCAACCACTCCGCAATCCCACCGCAGACCCCGGCCAGGATACGCTCTTTTGCCGACTTGGTGAGCGGCATGACATTCTCCTTTGTCGGCAACCGGAAAGCGAAGGCGTGCCCGCGACCGCCACGATACCTCGGGGTGTCCGAGGCGTCAAGCGCGAACCTGCGGAACTTGTACGGTCCGAACACGCCCCGTGTCGTTCGGAGGTCGATACAGGCATTCTCAGGCACAGGGACGCCGCCTCGGAAGTCCGTCGCCCGTGCTCGCCTCGTTGCCTTTCGCGGAATTCGGCGTATGATTACATGGATCTCCGCGATGCGACGTCTCCGGAAACGCCCGGCGTTGCAAACAGTCTCCCGGCGGCCGGGTGGATGCTTTGGGGCTTTCGGCCAGAATCAAGAGGGACCTCCGGTGCAGGAGAGGACCGTGGACATTCAAGAAACGACCTCAAACGAACGGCCCGATTCTCCCATGCTGTTGCTGGTGGGACGTTGCCTCACGCCGTTCCAGGAAATCCACAATGCCGCGATCTTGTGCCGGGGCGGCATGATTCATGCCGTGGGCGGGGCCTCCGCTTTCCGCGGGGTCCAGGACGTGCCGCAGATCCATGCCCCGGACGACTGCGCCATCCCCGGCATGGTCGATACCCATATTCACGGCGCAGGCGCAACGTCCGTCATGGCATCCGACACCATGCCGGACCTTGTCCCGATGTCGCAAGCCTTGGCGGCCCACGGCGTCACCACATTCTTGCCGACAGTGATCTCGGCGCCCCGGGAAGAAATGCGGGCCGTCGTCCGTCGACTGGCCGAGACCTGCCGCGAAGATTACCCCGGGGCAGTCCCTGTCGGACTCCATCTGGAGGGACCTTTCATCAGCAGCAACATGCGCGGGACCCAGCAGGAATGCGTCAGGGACGCGGATCCCGGTGAACTTCGCGACCTCCTCGAAGCGGGCAACGGCAAAATCCGCATCATGACGTTCGCCCCGGAACGAAAAGGCTGCATCGAGATCATTCCCATCTTGCGCGACCACGGGGTGATTCCGAGCATGGGGCACACGGCGGCGGACGGTGAAACGACCCTGCGTGCGGTGGAGGCCGGCGCCACGCGCTGCACCCACTTCTACAACCGCATGCCCCTGCTGGCGCACCGGGACATCTATCTGACCACAGTCGCTCTCACGGATGACCGCATTTCCATCGAACTCATTGTGGACGGCATTCTCGTGCATCCCCGGATGATCGACTTGGTCTGCCGGGCGAAAACGCGCGACAGACTCGTGGCTGTCTCCGACGCCGTCCAGGGCACCGGCCTTGGGGACGGTCTCTACCGACTCGGCAGTGATCGAATCCGGATCGCCGACGGCGCGTCCCGACGTGTGAGCGATGGACTTCTTGCCGGTTCATGTCTCCCCCTGGATCGGGCCGTGGTCAATCTCGTGCGATTCTCATCGCTCACCCACTCGGAAGCGGTTGCCTGCGCCACTGTCAACGCCGCTCGCAGCATCGGTCTCACGGATCGCGGCGTGATTCAACCAGGGAAGAGGGCCGACATCGTGGTGCTCGACCGAAACGGCAGGGTGAGACTCACCATCGTTCGCGGACGGGTCGTCTATGATTCACGTACGCAACTACAACAGGCGGCAGCGGATGGCGAGACGTCCTGAATACGCCCTGCTCGATTCGGGTCGGGCCGCGAAATTGGAGCAGATCGGGCCCCATCGAATCGTCCGCCCGTGTCCTCAGGCCGTGTGGCCCCGTTCCCTGCCGAAGGCCGAATGGGATAAAGCCCAAGCCGTCTACGTCCGTTCCGGCGGCGGCAGTGGGCGTTGGCGAGCCGCCGACCCGTTGCCGGAACAGTGGCGCCTCTTTTGGCATGACCGACCTTGGATCGTGAAACCTACCGGGTTCGGTCACATCGGACTTTTCCCCGAGCAGGCCGACAACTGGACGTGGCTGACCCGGCAATGCCGGAGACTGCAGGGCCGCTTTCAAGCCCTGAATCTCTTCGCATACACCGGCGGAAGTACACTGGCCATGGCCCGAAGCGGGGCCGCCGTTACACACGTCGACGCCGCCCGCGGCGTTGTTGCTTGGGCCCGAAAGAACGCCGAACTCCAGTGCGTTCCCGAGGAACAAGTGCGCTGGATCGTGGACGATGCAATGAAGTTCTGTGCCCGGGAGTGTCGGCGCAAACGGCGATACACCGGCATCGTACTGGATCCCCCCACTTTCGGGCGGGGACCCAGCGGCGAGTTTTGGAAAATCGAGGCGGACCTCGCCGATTTGCTCAACCTGTGCCGAAAACTTCTCCCGCCTGCCGGCCCCGCCTTTCTCCTCCTCAGCGCCCACACGCCCGGCTTCACTCCAAGAGTGCTCGAACGGTTGGTGACGGCCATTTTTGCCGACGCGGGCCGGGTAACGCACGGAGAAATGCTCATCCGGGAAGCGGGCCGGGAGCATCGACTGCCTGCCGGGGCGTTTGTCCGCTGGACGCGAGCCTGACATCGCCCCCCCCTACCCCTCCGCTCCGCACTTCCGGCGCCAACCTCGTGTGTCACGATCCGGCGAGGTCGACTGCGCCGGTCCGACCGGGTCCAAGGTGTTTGACGAAATGCGGCGTTTCCGCTTGAAGGCGGACGAAAGCCGATTCCGGGCAATTCCGGGCAATGGCGCACTCGTTGCAGTTGACGCAAAGGTTGTGACGCACTTGCAAGTACAACGAACCGTTCCCGAACGTGGTGCAGCCGTGCACGCACTTGCCGCAACCGATGCACAGCGATTCATCGATGGTGTATTCAAAATAGGGATCTTCGACAAACTTGCGACGAATCGCTCCGGTGGGACACAACTGGTTCTCCGCTCCCGCGTTCAACGAGATCGGACTCGGCACGAAAAAGGCCGTGCACAAATCGCAATACCCGCACATGGCATAGTCGTGGACGCACTTCACGGCCGAGGTGTCCAGAACGCAGTCGGTGGCGCATTGCCCGCACTGTTTGCACTTGAACGGGTCGATCTGCCAGACCGTCCGTGCAGTACTGCGTCGAGCCGCCAAGGTCCCGGCCAGCCCGCCTGTAACCAAGACCAACCCGCCCCGCAATGCGTCACTCAGGAAACGTCGTCGTGGGACTCGACTCATTCGTGGAACCCTCTTGTTTCCGGTTGTGCGGAGTACGCAACGTCGGTTGGCGCCCGCAGCGCCCCGCCG
>JAADHN010000050.1 GCA_013151865.1 Kiritimatiellota bacterium | reverse complement strand
CCAGGACAGGACGCGCGCCGGAAAACGGCGGGACGCCGTTTCTACTTTGGCGTCTCATCCCCCACCCGTTCTCATCCGTGTCTATCCGCGTCCATCCGCGGTTCCTTTTGATTCAAACCGTGGCAAACCCAGGGCAGGACGCGCGCCGGAAAACGGCGGGACGCCGTTTCTACTTTGGCGTCTCATCCCCCACCCGTTCTCATCCGCGTCCATCCGCGTCCATCCGCGGTTCCTTTTGATTCAAACCGTGGCAGACCCCGGGCAGGACGCGCGCCGGAAAACGGCGGGACGCCGTTTCTACTTTGGCGCCGCACTCCGCGAACGGTTGATCGCCGCCTGCACCTATTGCGTGCGCACCGTCCACAGGAATCTCTCCGCACGCACACGCGGCGCGGGCCACGAGTGCGTCGCGAGGTATTCGAGGACGCCGATCACCGCTTCCCCGGCCGCGGCGGGGTCGGGATTGAACCCGCCCAACCGCCAAAGCCAGCCCCAGCCGCCGAGGCGCACGGCCGCCACGAAATCGTCACGCTGCCCCCGTACCAAGACCACGTCCTCATCGTCCCCGAGAAACGACCGTTGGACGCCGCAGGTCATCCCGGCCAGGCTGGCGCTGCGTTCCGGTCCGAACCAAGTACGTCCGGCGGCAGTAACGACGAGCGGTTCGGCCGGAGCGTCCACGTCGTATCCAGCGCAAGCGAACCCGAGACGGGCCGCCCCGGCCGGGCCGACATTGCGGGCACTCCAACCGCCTTTGCCGGCGTTTCCTCGGACCGGTGCGTCACAGACATAAAAGGAATACCCCCCGGTCTCCCACCAAATTCCGCCGTTCCGCACGTACTCGCCGATGGCGTCCAGTTGAACCGTCCAGCGGTCGGCGGACTCCGCAACGAAATGCTCGCCGTTCGGATTGACGACGGCGAACGGGCGTTCTGCCGGCGGCGCGGTAAGGAGTGCGTACAGCTCCCGCGGCGAGCGGACGGCCCGAACCCGGAACCCGGCTTTGTCGAGGAGCGAACTCCCCTCCGTCAGTGCATCGATCCAGTCCTCGGGGGTCATTCGCACCCAGCTCCGAGGCGCCGGCGGCCTGCACGCGACGACGGCGATTGTCCGGGACCTTCCCGGCCACTCGATGGGCGGTTTGCCGCGGAACTCAGTGGGCGGACGGGCCCGTACCGACCCCTCGGCGTGCCGCGGCAGCCGCAGGCGGACCCACTGCCCCGCCGCTCCGGCGGCCCGGACCGAAACCTGGATCGCGGCGCCACGGTCCAGACCGCGGGCCGGAAAACGCTCCCACACTTGCGCCTTCATGCCCGCGGGCAACCGTTCGCCGCCGGGCAGAGGAAGCACGACCTCCGCGGCTTCGGGCGCCAGCAGCGTCGCTTCGAAACCTCCGCCCCCGGTCGCCCGCACGGCATAGCCGTAGTCCGCTCGATTGTCGCCGTGCGAACTCCGCACAAACCCGACTCGGAAACCCGGGCCCTCGGCCAGAAACCCGGGCCCGGACAACTCGAGTTCCGGGGCGAGGGGCGTGATCGCGGTCCGCATCACGTCCGACAGCTTGGAAAGCCTCATCGGGGCAGCACCGGTGTTGGCCGCCACGCGGACTCCGCCCGCGTAACGACTGACCAACACCGCCGGCATCCGCTGTTTTTCCGCAGGATTGCGAACCGTGTGAAAGGCTTCGAGCCGCCGTCCCGCGTACGCGGCGCACACACTCTTCTGCACGGCGTCCAGCCAGAAGAGCCAGCGCCGGTTGGCGGGTGATTCCAGGGAACCGCCGCTGCATCGGTAGCTCATGCTGAACCCGAGCCCCACCGTCCAGGCCAACTGTTCCGCAGTCAGCACGAAGTGCCCCAAGTCATGCAACGTGAAAACCGCCTTGTCGTGAGCCAGGTATCCCAAGATGGGAAAAACCGTCCAGTCCCCGTCCGCAAACCGGCGAATGTTGCGCTGGTCTTCCTGCCTGCCGCCGGAAGGCACGATCCCCCACGCCATGCCGCAGAGCATGCTCTCGAACTGCGCCACACGGTCGTAACCGTTCTCGGTGGCAAGCGGCACGCGAGCGGCATCCTCGGACGCCATGGCCAGCAGCCCCGAAATCCATGCCGTCGGCTTGGGGGCGACAGGATTGTAATCCCAGGACCAACCCCGGGCGCCGACCTGATCCTGGAACAGGAGGTCGCTCGATACGTCCTCGGTCATTTGTCGACAGACCAACCGGTCCGCCGCACGCACGGCCGGATGCCAGAAGCAGATGCGGTATCCCTTGTTGAACGCATAGCGTTCTCTGATCAAACTGCCGTCGCGCCGGCGTGCCAGGGGCGCGTCCCCCTCTCTTTCGAACGTGGGACCTTTGGGGTCGATACACCACCAGGAGGTGTTGGTGTAGGGCATCATAAGGTGCCCGAGTTCGTGGCCGCGGCGATAGAACCGCTTCAAGTCCGCCATTGTCCCCCACGACAGCCGGGGCGGAAGATGGTCCGGGTATTGTTTGTCGAAACCACCGCGCAGATACTCGGTGAAGTGCACCAAACTTCCGGCCGGCAGCAGATCGAGGGCCGCGGTCTGCTCTCCGGCGGTGGCGCCGCCCAGTCGGATCAAGACGGCCTGCTTGAGTTTCGCAAGGGTTCCTGGCGGGAGTTTGTCCGCCAGCTTTCGATCCAGGCCCAGCACTTCCGCGTAACGGGAAAGCGCGACTTCCACGGTCGGACCGGGGTGAAACCGCAGGACAGGCGACCGCCAGGATTGCCCCGGCTCGACAGCAACATTCCAGCCGTGACGAATAAAACCGCCCTCGGGTGCGCCGCCGACCCCCAATTCCGCGGGCACGAGCAAGCGGTCCGGGGCCTCGCGCAATGCTCGCAGGTCGAATTCCAGGGGTTGAACCCCGTACACGGCCAGTGCCCCTCCGCGCATTTGCAGATGGATGAAATCCGCCGTGGCCGACGGGTACTGAGACGTCTCGGACGAATAATACCATGTCCGTTCCTCGACGAATTCGTAGAAAAACGGGTACCCGCCCAACTCCCACCAAAACCCTCCGTTCCGAACAAAAGCCCCCACCATCTCGAGCGTCTTGCGCCAATCGCCCTCGGCCTGGCCCGGCAGATATTCGCCGTACGGATTCAGGATCATGGCGAAGCGTGCGGAGGCAAGCGCGGACCGGAGTCGTTCCGGGGTCCGAAGACGGACAAAACTCGCCCCGCTCCTTCGGATGAAAGCGGCGGCGGCCAGACGGCCCCGCCACTCGGCGACCGGCACCGGGGCCCAACCGCCGGTCGGCTCGCCTTCCAGGTCGATCAGGCCGACCTTGCGCCCCCGGAAACGGGCCGGAAACTGCCGGGCCAGGGCCGCGCCGGCCCCCAAGACCATGATCCGGAGACTGCGCCGGTCGGCCGCCTCGGTCGTACGGTTGCCGCGCCCGGTGAAGCGAAGCAAAAGACCTTTTCCCCCGAGGGGGTTTCCGCAGAGCACCGGACCGCTCGACGAGTCCACCAACACGAGCGGGGCCTGGCCCGCCGCCGGCGGGCGATTGACGATCATTCGGTGGGACTCGATCATCCGAACCGCGCCCGGAGCAAACCACTTGCGGCCGGCATCCGTCACCCGCAGCGATACGGGCGGCGGCTCGTCTTCGAGCTGTTTCAACGGGCCGCCGAAAAGCATCTCATACCCCGCCGGCCCGACCCGCACCCGCCGCCAGCGCCGTGTCCCGCTATCCGCGTGCGAGCCGAAAAAACTTGCGGAGAAAGCAATGCCGGGCGACTTTCCCCCGTACTGCGGAAAAACGACGCGGTCCACCGTACCGGGATCGAATAGAGACCGGTCCGGCAGGTCGAAACGCAGGATGGGTTTCGGGGTGCTCGCCACTCGCCCGCGAAGATCGAAGTGGTCCGCGCCGGCAATGATTTCCACGCTGATTTCGAGCCTACCGGGGGACTTGTAGGAGAGGGACAGGGTGCGTGTCCGGGGCCTCCAGGCAGAATCGAAAACGCCCTGCCAAGACGGCCCTAAAAAGCGAGCCGTGTCGACTTCAGCGCCATCCGCAAACCGAACCCGCCAGAGCGACCCTCCCGCGATCAGGAGCCGAACCGGAGTCCGCGACTGTCCGCGCAGCAAATCCAGACCCCGGAGCCCTCCGTCCGCCGCCGACCAAGCGATCCGGTAGTTCTCGCCTCGCAGCTCGAGCACGCCGGACGCCCGCGAGAACCGCACTGGGGCGGACTCGGCCCCGCTCCGGATCGCAAAGGCCGCAAAGGCGCAGACCAACAGTGCTCGGGCCGACCTACGCCGCCCTGTCTTTCGGGACCGCCGTACCGTCGTCATTCCGTTCTCCATGTGAATCGCCTGCCGGCAAACTGTGGATCGACCACCATGCCTGTCCGGGATCGAGCGCAGCGACGTCCCAGGACGCTCGCTTGCAACAATGACAGGCGCACATTGTGGTCGTGACGCATCCTCCACACCTACGCCGCGCACCGGCGATAGCGTTTTTTCCCGGCGGACTGCGATGCATCGATTGCGTACACTGCCCGGCCGCGACGGGACCGAACCCCATGTTCCAGCCTTCTCTTGGGGGCTTTTCCCACGTCGCGGCAGGACGGACGGGATGCGGCGCCGACGTTCTACACTTTCACCCCCTCGAGCAATTGAGCGCGAGTCCATCGGTTCAGAATGGGATCGGCAACTCGCTCCATCCACTCCAGCAAGCGGCCGCGCATTCGTGCAAGGTCGCCGGCTGCTTCCGGGCGTCCCGCCTGGTTGTTCAATTCGCCCGGATCTCGGACCATGTCGTACAGTTCGTCTTCCGCAGTGGCGTTCCAAACATACTTCCAGCGGCGGTCGCGGACCATGCGTTGGGTGTACAGGCCGAACTGATTGCCGTGGTACGCTGCGAAGATGTCTGTCCGTCCCCCGGTCCCGCTCTCTTGTCGCATAACGGGCAACAGGCTGCTCCGGACAAAGGTTTCCGGGAGGTCGACGCCCGCCACATCGAGGAACGTGGCGGATAGATCGAGCATGTGAGAAACAAACGCTTCGCTCTCCGTGCCGGCGGGAATCACGCCGGGCCAGCGCATGATGAGCGGCGCCCGCATCACGTCATCGTACATAATGTAATGCTTGTCGATCATCCCGTGGCTACCGCACATGTCCCCATGGTCTGCAGTATAGATCACCCAGGTGTCGCGCGCCAGGCCGGTCCGCTCGAGGGCCTCGAGGACGCGACCGATTTGGGCGTCGATCAAGGCGATCATGCCCAGATACCGGGCCACGACAGGCTGCCACTGTTCCCAGTTCCAATCGTCGAGTTTCCAGGTTCGGCGTTGCTGCCGCTGGATATAGGGTTTGTTTTCGAGGCGGTCCGGGAAGCCGGGCCAGGGTGGAACGGCCTCGGGAGCAACCATCGAGTGGTAGGGTTCGGGCAAGACACAGGGAAGGTGCGGCTCGGTCAACCACCATTGAACAAAAAACGGACGGTCATCCCCCCGGCGGTCCTCGAGAATCCGGATCACGTGATCGGCGCCCCAGGCCGGGCGCGTCTCCTGCGGCGAGATTCCGGCATCCAGCCCGCCGAACCACTGGTCCAGGAACCGACCCGAGCCGTCGTCTTCAACCGTGTAAGGGCGTTCCGGCGGCGGCGGTCGGCCCTGGGCCTCACGCCACCGGAGGTACCAGGCTTCCGGAACGTACTCGTGAAAGCCGTAATCGAGCCCGCATTTCTCCGGGTGAACATGCCACTTGCCCACGTGTCCCAGAAAATACCCGCAATCCCGAAGTCCGTCGATGAAGGTCGGCAAATCTTGCCGAGCCGGACGCGGCGCCTCGGTGTCCCAATTCGCAATGGCCAGGTGACGAAACGACCAACACCCGTGAAACAGGCAGTTTCGAGCCGGAATGCACAACGGGATGGGGGTGAATGCGTACCGAAAGTTCATGCCGGCGGCGGCCAGCCGGTCGAGGTTCGGAGTTCGCAGCAACGGGTGACCATTGACGCCGAGACAGTCGAACCGATGCTGATCCGACATGATCAACAGGATGTTGGCAGCGTGCGGTCTTGGCATGTTTTCAACAACATCCTTTCAAATGAAATACACAAGGGACCCCTTGGAGCGTATCGGTCCCGAACACGTGCGCCGACCACGGCGCGGCGACGCGCCGGACGGTCATCTCTCTTCCAGCGCAAACAGCTTGCGGATGCGTCCCAGGAACGCTTCAATCTCCCGGCGCTGCGCCTCGGTCGGTGGTTGAATCGAGTGGAGGACAGGACCGAATTCGCGGCTGACCTGTTCGCCGATATCCTCTTCCAGCTTGTGATCGAGTCCCCACTGCGCCGTCTCGAGGATACGGCGAATCAAGTTCGATTTCACAAACACGGCCCAGAATACGCCGTCGGTGAAGACATCGACGAACTCGTCGAGTGCTCGGACGCAACGTGCATAATTCATGATCTGTTCCGGCGTCCGTTCGACGACGTCCTCATCGATCCGCACCGTTTTGTCCCGGTCCACTGCGCCCATTTCCCTGTCCTCCTTTTTGTTGGGTGCGTCCCGGACCGCAGGCGATTCCGGCCATCACCCATCGCCGCCCGAGCCGACCCCGTGTTCGAGATCGACCTCGGCCCCTGCGGGGACTTCCGGAATCAGGCGGTCCAACCCCCATGCCGCGAGCAAGAAAGCTCCGAGTGCCGGAACGACCATGAACGTGCCGACCCATGCATGAAGAGTGCCGCCGGCCAACCGGGGGAACGACTGGCTCAGCAATCCCGCCAGAGTGACCCGCCCCACGTTGACCCCGACGGCAATAGGCGCCGTAAGCCCCCACAACAACAAACGCTTCCACCACGGTCGCGCCCAAACATACACAAAGGCCGCTCCCAAGGCGGTCAGGGCCATGAGCATGCGCAAACCGCTGCAGGCTTCGGCCACGTTGAGCCGTGTGGTTCGATCGAGCCCGGTCCAAATCTCGATCACGGCGCCTCGGACCTGAGCATCGAGACCGAGCAACGTCAGACAGGCCGCAGCGATCCGCGCTGCCAGCAACTGGAGTCGCCAAGCGGCCAACTCCCAAATTTTATCGCTGATTTTGATTGCGAACGCGAGGTAGCCGATGGGGAACCACAGCAGCCGCAACACACGCGTCCCCCCCACGAACCAGACCAAGCCGAGCAAGTCGAGCACCGCAGCGTAACCGGCCAGCATGGCGTTACGAACAGGGAACAGGGCCAGCATGTAGGCCGCCACCCCAAACACCATGACCGGCAATCCCCACCAGCACGGCTGCACAACGGTTTCGCGGACTCGATCCCAGCGCCGTCGGACAAACCAGGCACTGATGAACGGCACAGCCAGGGCGTGCGACCAGTCGGGCTGT
The DNA here is from genome assembly GCA_013151865.1 of Kiritimatiellota bacterium. Taxonomy (GTDB): domain Bacteria; phylum Verrucomicrobiota; class Lentisphaeria; order Oligosphaerales; family JAADHN01; genus JAADHN01. Next base: position 5,445 of record JAADHN010000050.1, on the reverse strand, counting down.
TCGAGAGCGATCCGCACGGCTCGCCGGATAACCTCCTGATGCAGCAGCAGGTAGGGTACCCCGAGCAAAACGATCCACACCGTCCATCGATGGTCCGCCCGGCGCTCCGGGGTCCATTCCACACTCGCGCCCGCGGCATCCGGTTCACCGACGGCATTTGGTTTTGTGGCGGCAGATGTTTTCATGGATTTCGACTGGCGCCCGACACCCGGTGCAGCGCGGGCTCGCCGGAGTGCGGCACGCCCGGGCCGTCTCGACCTCAGTCCGAAGCCTCGGAAAAGGTCCATGGCCGAATCTCCCCGCAACATACCCCGGAACCGGGGCTCGGTAAAGACGGGAACGGTGCGGCAAGAAAGGATCGAGAAGAAGAAACCGACGGAACACACGGCGCCTCCCGCCGTGCTGCGTGTGGGCTCGGCCCCTCCAACCACTGTGAATCGGGGGCGGACGTTCGAATTCAAACCCCCGAGCGCGGTCGGGTCGGCCCCACGAATACGGCCGGCCGCACATAGATCGGCGTGCAAGACCGAAGTCGCTCGGCCGCATCGGGACTCCACGGCGGGATCGGCGCGGCGAGGAACCAGCGTGGGTCCACGCCGTCCACGCTCGAACATGTGCCTGCCGCTGCCTCGGGGAGCAGCGGTTCGATCCGAGAAAAATGCGGCGTGATCGCGCCGTCCCAGCTCCGGATTGCGTCGGCGACCTCGTTCACCGTGCGAACGGCCGGCGGTTCGATTTCTTCGACCGTCCCCGGCCCGGTGACCCGAAACACGGTGACGATTATCTGGGCGCGGCGCGCATCGTGCAGGACCCCGATCCGTGCGCCGGTCCGGGCGGTCGCAGCGACCCGACGCGCCAGCGCCAAACTGCTCGAGAGTCCGCGGACCCAGGCCCCCGTCCCCCGGCAGATGCCCAATACGAGGGCGATCCCGGCCCGGAGCCCCGTGAAACTGCCGGGACCGACCCCCACCGTCCACCGGCGCACCTCGCCCAATGTGCACCCGCACTGTTCAAGCACTTCGAGCAGGTTGGGCAAGGCCTCGGCCTCAGCCCGACGACCGGCCGGCGATAGAACGCCGCTCCACAAGACTCGGTCCCCCCGGGCCAGGGCCCCGAAGAAACCGGTCGAGGAATCGAGGGCGAACCGATAAGAACCGCGGTCCACAGTCACAGTTGTCCCCATGCGTTTTCTGTCGGGCCCGGAGATCTGAGCGCAACACCCTGTGCTTGAATCACGAACAACGCCCCCCGGCCGTCTCGGAAGGCTCGGAAAACACAGGCGGACAGCCGCCTCCGATCCGACTGTTCTGCAACGGATTGAGCCCGGAAGTCTCCGGACCTTCAACAAGTTTCACCGACTTCGGCGACCCGCAGAGCGGACGCAGAGGGCCTCAGTGGGTTCGTTCGAGCGCAAATCGCGCCCACTGTTCGAGCCATTGCCGGTATGGCCCCTCGGGGAACCCGGCGAGGAAACCGAGAGCTTGATCCACGAGCCCGGCGGCACGCGCCTGGAGCCACTGGTCCGCGCCGGTGGTCCGAATGACCTGGCGGACGGCCTGGAGTCCGTCCCGATCGAGGTCGGCACGCCCCCAGAGGTCCAGCAGCTCCCGCCGCATGGCGGCATCGGCGCGTTCCCACGCGGTCAGGAACAGCGGCGTGAGTTTCCCCTCGCACGCGTCGGAACCGACGGGTTTGCCCAGGGCTGTTTCATCCCCGAATACCCCGAGAAAATCGTCCCTGAGCTGGAACGCCAGTCCGGCGGCGCGTGCGAACGCACCGGCCGCCCGGGCCTCCGGTCGGTCCGGATCGGCGCAATCGAGCCCGACCAAGACACCGGCCACGGCCGCAAAATCGAGCAACACGGCCGTCTTAAGCGTCAACATCTCCTCGAGCGCGGCAAGACCGACATCGCGCCGTCGGGCATACTCCATGTCGAGCGCCTCCCCGGAAATGAGCGCCGGAGTCACCATCCCGGTCAGGCGTTCGACCAGGACGAGCGCGACCTGAGGCGACACCCCGTCCCGAACCGTCCGCAAGAGAGCGTTCACGGCCCAGCTTTGCTGCACGTCGCCCGCCAGCATGGCCAACCCCTTTCCATATTCCGCCGCCGCCTCCGGCTCGCCGGGGAAAAGTTCCGCCGCCGATCGCGCCGCCATGCAGTGACAAGTCGATCGCCCGCGCCGGGTCGCGTCGCGATCGATGATGTCGTCATGGACCAGGGTCCAATTATGGTAAAGCTCCACGGCCAACGCGGCATACCGAACTCGGTCAGGGTCGCCGCCAACCAAACCACAGCACCAGAATACCAATGCCGGCCGCATCCGCTTGCCCCCGTGCGAGGGATAGGCCATGACCGCCTCCGCAAGCCCGGGGTGAACCAGTCCGGCGGGCAACTCCTCAGCCGCAAGCATGGCGTCGATCTGTCGCGATACCTGTTCCAGTTGGCTCCGCACCAAGCGATCCTTTCGGAGTTCAGACACCGGCTTCCGCTCCGGCCCACTCACGCCACCGGCCGAGCAACCACTCGAATTCACTCGCGACCGCGGCGACGACGCCTTCCCGCCGCAACGACGACGGCAAGACGGAAAAGGTGTATGTCTCGATCTCGATGTGCGGACAAGGCCCTCGGCCGAGCAACCCGAAAAAGCCGGAATCGAGTTCCCGCCGAGTGGACCCCAGCGGCCCGTACGCCCCCACACTCAACGGGATGTGCACGTGCGTGCGAACTTCGCAATCCTCCGGCAGGTTCGGCAATTCCTCCAGCGCCCGGTCCAGGTCGGGCCAAGCTCGCAGTTGCCCGTCGGACAGACGGGCCCGCACTTGATGAAGGTAAACCGAATCTGCGAACTCCGCAAGGCACGACCGCACCTCCGGTGTGTTCCGCGCCGCCGCCGGCGACGCACTGACCTGAACCTTGGCCACGGGGACCCCTGCCCGCTCCAGGGCGGCCAGGGCGGGCCCAACCGATTCGAACTGCGTGGCCTGATGACAGGTATCGAAACACACCCCGAGATGCGCTTTCAGCGCCGCATCCGCCTGCTCCCGGGGAACGGCGTCGAACTCGACCAGCAAATCGGCCATCCGTTCGAGCGCACCCGGGGCGAACACGGTGCAGATTTCGTCCGTCCGCTCCCACAAGCAGTCGGGCTCGGGCTCGAGCGCCAGACGAACCTGCCGGCCAGTCCGTTCGGACAGACGCGCGAGGGTCATCGCGGCGCGTCCCAGGTTGAGCCGTATCCGGGCCTCGTCCTCCCCGGTCCGCACCCGGGCCCGATACCCCCCGGGCACCGTGCTGATGCTGCCGGAAACGCCGTCCGGCAGCAATCCGCACAAGATCCGCCCCAGTCGACAGCTGTACTCAAGACGCTCCGGGGTCCGCCAATCGGGAGCGTATACGCGTTCTTTGACGGGGGCGCCGTGGAAACGACCGTAGGGAAACCCGTTTACGGTGAAGACGTAAAGTCGGTTCCGCTCCAGGTATTCCGTGAACTGCGCAAGTTCTTGTTGTCGCTCCAAAACGGCGGCGGCCCGGGCGCTGAGGCGCAGGCCCAAGCCGAAAGGTGCGTCCGGACTGACCCGCTCCCGAACCGCCGTCGCGAATCGGCGCACGGCGTCAAACGTCTCCGGCCAGGTTTCGCCTGCATGGATATTGAGACAGTACGTCAGGTGCTTGAGGTTACGTCCCGGAAGTTCCATGGGAGACCTTTTCGCGGGTTAGGGTGCGCAGGCGGTCGAGGCAGTCTTCGAGCACGCCTTCGTCCAGGGACGAGACTTCGGTCCTCGCCCCGAGCGGCTTGGGCAGGGTAATCCGCAGTTCTCCGCCGAGATGCTCCCGAAATTCCTCAATCCCCCGGAACACGAACAGCCGCCCGGACGGGGCCCGCAGGGCAAGGGCCTCGTGCCAGACGGGCAACCCGATCCGCGCCATGGCGCCTACGATCCGCGCCGCGTCCGAAGACGGAATAAGGCCCTTTTCTGCCGCGTAAAACAAGTCAAGGGCCATTCCGACGGCCACAGCCTCGCCGTGCCGCAGCTCGTTGAGGGTGAGGGATTCGAGCTTGTGAGCGGCCCAATGCCCGAAGTCCAGGGGCCGTGCACTACCGAACTCGAACGGGTCGCCCGAGGCGACGATATGCTCGATATGCAGTTCCGCACTGCGCCGGACCAATCGTTCCATCGTGCAGAGATCGCGGCGCTTCAGCGCGGCCCCGTGCGCCATGATCCACTCGAGAAACGCCGCATCCCGGACCACGCCGACTTTGAAGGCCTCGGCAATCCCGGCAATCCAATCCCGGTCCGATAGCGTTTCGAGAAAAACGGAATCGTTAAACACCGCCGCGGGCGGGGCGAAAGTTCCGAGAAAGTTCTTGACGCCCCCCAAGTTCAGGCCGTTCTTGACGCCGACGCCGGAATCGTTCTGAGCCAGGACGGTCGTTGGAACGCGAACCAGACGCACGCCGCGGTGGATGAGGGCGGCGGCAAACCCGACGGCATCCAGGAATGCCCCACCGCCGACGGCCAGAATGACGGAATGCCGACAAAGATGCACGCGCCGCGCCAGGCGAATAACCTTGTGGGGGATGTCGAACGAGTTCTTGGCGGTCTCGCCGCCGGGCAGAAGCAGCGGTGGGGCTGCAAAGCTCATTTGTTCCGGCCGGGCTGCAACGTAGCTGGAAATCCGGTCGCAGAGCCCGGGCCGGGCTCGGGCCAGGCCGTTGTCCACAAAACACAGGCAGCGGCACGGTTTGGTGTCCGTGGTCCGCGCGACCCAGTCGGCCAGCACGGGATTGTCCGGTGCAAAGAGGTTGCGCGTGAAACACACCGGGTACCCGAAGGGAGGTGAGATGCGCACCCTGTGGGTGTTCGTTCCTGGGTTCGATAGCCGCATTTGGCAGGGCGTTTCCGTCCGCGTGCACGGGTGAAAGGGCCGCAGAACACACCGACCGCCTCGAAAGAATCCCGATCACAGTCGACCTCGCGGCTCATGCAGGACCGTTCAGGCGATCTTGAGACAGACTGCAAATGTAGCTGGAATTGCGAGCGGCGCAATCCCGATTTACGGGCATTGCCGGCGACGCCGGATCCAGGCCCCGGCAAGGACGTCACGGCGCGACCGGGGCCGTGTCCGATCGGGTCCGGGGCAGTTGGGGTCGGACGGACCCGCACCGCCGGTCCCGGCGGGCCCGGCAGCGGAGAACGGTGCGGATTGAGAAACGCCTCTTCCATTTCCCTTGAACCCGCATTACAGTGCGCCTCCAAACGGTCCGGACGACGTTCGTATCCGGCAACCCGGGTCAATCTGAAGTCAAAATATACGATGAGGACCTTTGAACCATGACTGCAGCACAGGTTCTGCGCCTGCCCAAACTGTACGAGAACATGGACGAAGCGACGGTCGGCGGCTGGCATGTCCAAGTCGGCGAGTCCGTACGCGAAGGCGACATC
>JAADHN010000167.1 GCA_013151865.1 Kiritimatiellota bacterium | reverse complement strand
CCCTTTGGAGACCGTGGTCCCCGCGGGTAGTATTGCTCCGTCCGCCCCAGAACTCATCCCGTTCCTTATCCCCTTATCCGCCGCCGCCGCTTACAATGCGCCGATTCCTGCCGAAATCAACCAGAAAAAGCCCGTCCCAAAACGAACAAAACGACCAGCCGCCCCCTGTAGAGTTGATCCCGGCCGTCGGGGGGCGGGATCATTCTTCTCGGCCGTCGATGGCGCCGACCCGGATATCGAGTTCCTCGCGGGATTGGATACGGGAAATTCGACCGTCCGTGATCCAGACCACGCGGTCGCTGGCTGCAAGCATTTTCATGTCGTGGGTCGCCGTGATCACGGTCACCCCGCGTTCTTCCTTCATGGAGTTGAGCAAGTCGATGATCTCCCGTCCGGTTCGGAGATCCAGGTTCCCCGTGGGTTCGTCCGCCAGAATGATGGCAGGATCGTTGGCCAGGGCGCGGGCAATGGCCACGCGTTGCTGTTGGCCCCCGGAGAGTTCGAACGGGCGGTGATGCAGACGGTGGCCGATCCCCACTTTTTCGAGCAGGTAGGCACCCTTGTCGCGGGCCTCGTCTGCCCCGGTCCCGGCAAAGGTCATGGGCAGTGTGACGTTCTCGAGGGCCGTCATGACCGGGATCAGGTTGAACGTTTGGAAAATATAGCCGATCTTGCGACATCGGAGCCAAGCCAGTTCATACGCGCCGAGCTGGGCCACGTCGACTTCATCGATGTAGACTTCTCCGGCAGTGGGCTTGTCCAACCCGCCGACCATGTTGAAAAACGTGCTTTTCCCCGAGCCCGAAGGCCCCATGATGCTCACATATTCTCCTGCGTAGACGGTGAGCGTGATGCCCCGCAGAGCATGAATCTGTTCGTCGCCCAGTGTATAGACCTTCCGGACGTCCTGGGTCTGTACGATTTCCCGGCGGTTCATCGGCCTTTCCCTGTCAGTTGTTGCGGGGGCTGTCAGTTCCACCTGTTGCTCGCCGGCGGTTTGTCGCAGGGCTCACACTTCGACGCGCATGGCGTCCACGGGTTTCATCTTGGCGGCGACGTATGTGGGATAAACCGCCGCAAGCACCGTCAAACCCGTACCCGCCCCCGCGGCAATGGGTAATCCGAGAGCCAGGGCCTGCAGTGCACCGCCGACCGTCAGGAGGCCGAATTCGAAGCTCATCCCGATCTGGAGCAGTGACAGCAAGTACCCGACCAAGGCGCCTGTCAAACTCCCCAAAGTCCCCAGGAACAGGTTTTCGACCAGGAAGAGTCGCACAATAAACCGGTCCAAAGCCCCAAGACACTTGAGCGTGCCGATTTCGCGAACACGCTCCGTGACGCTCATCAGGATGGTGTTCGTGATCCCGGTCAGGCAGACGATCGCGGAGAGGGCCAGCAGCCAGATACGCTGGTCTCGCTGTCGTTTGACGGATTCGGCATCGTGCGTAAACACCCCGGCCTGTTCCAGGACCGCCTGGGTGTGGACGTCCTGCCGCCGCATCAGGCCGCTGAGAATGGTCTGATAGGAAAACGACGACATGAAAAAGGCCGCTACCACCGCAATGCCCAGGAAGGTCAGCGCCGACCGGCCGATGCGGTTGCGGACACTGGCCCAACACATCTTGAAAGTCCGCCGCCAAGTGAGCACGATGGTCCGGGGAGCGCCGGCGCCGCGTCGCGCGGTCGGGACCGAGGCAAGTCTTGTGGAAGCTTGTTTTGTCATGTCAAAACGGTAGATCCCGGGTGCATTGGGCGATCAGCGACAGGGCCACGGCCGTCATACCGGCCAGCCCCATGCCGCAGGAGAAACCGGCGGCGACCACCGGGACGTACCGGGACCATTGCTTCCGGCCGAACCGGCGTTGGAAATAATAACGCCCTGCGAGGGCGCCGACCAGGAGCGGCAATCCGGCGTGCAGCGGCGCCCCGATCCCTCCGATCAGGCCGTAGAAAAAGATCACGGGCATTCCCAGGGTGCTCAAGCCCACGTAGAGCGCCAAGCCCACGCCGAATGCCCCGATGATGGTCTTCGGGTTCAGGGCCTGAAGGAGCAAAGGTTGGTCTGTGCTGTTCGCCGTGAAGATAAGGTACGCTTGCCTTGCCGCAACGGGCCAGATACGGGCCGCGTAGGGGAAAGAGACGCTCGGGATTTGATTCAAGTGCCAGAAAAACCACCAAAAGAGAAAACTGCAAACGAAAATGATCGGCGCCATCAAGAATTCCGCTTTGATGATCGAGGTGAACCGAGTCCGGGTCAGTTCCAGTTCCCGAAAGCGCTGGGCCGCGCCGCCGAAATCCCACAGCGGGATGGGGGCGAACCAGATGTCCACTTTTTTGTAGCCGCTGGTAATGAACACGGTTTCCTTGAGGAACGGCACCCCGATTCCGCGCCCGGTCAGCCCCACCAGTCGGGCTGAAATGTACGATTGCAGCGGCGTCCAAATGAAGCCGAACAGCACGATGATCCAGACGGGAAACCCCGGAACCAGGATATGCGTGATCCAAATGAACCCCACGGTGGCTGAGATGAAGAGTGCCCCGGCAATCCAGAGGGGGAAGTCGCCGCGCTCCTTCGACGGCCGCCGGGAAATCCCGACGGTCGTGTCTTTTTCGGCCTCCGTGTTCTGCGTCGAATCCTTCCGGCGCGTCCGTCCCACGAACGTGCGCACCATGTTCCATATACCGACCAAGGCTACGGCGGCCGCGAGCCCAATGGAGACGCTCATCCAGAAATCGAAACTCAGGATCATTTGGTTCACCAGCAGGCCGTTGCCCGGGGTCCAATGGGGGAACGCGCCCAGTTTTAGGAGGATTGGGTTCCCGAAGACGCTGGTCGCCATGACGGCGATGAACGTTCCCAGTATAAGGCGGAAGGGCAGGATCATGCCCGCCAACAGCAGGCTCATGTCGAAACTCAGGGATATGAGGCTGGCCGGCAAAAAGCTTTCCACATTGCGTGTAAAGTCTACGAACGGAATGGGGAACAGCATGATTGGTTTGGCCATGAAGAGGCCGGTCACGACCGGGAGCAGCACGTAAAGCAAGCCGAAGGCGGCCCCAAGCGAGGCGCCCACGCTGAAAACGCGCCACCGCCAAGATCTGCCTCGACGATATTCGCCCTCGCCGCTTTCTTTGCGGTCCGTTGATTCGGCAAGGGCCGTGGCGCCCTGCGCCGCGATCGGGGCCATGGGAAAAGGAAGACGCTCGGTGTCTGAAACGATTCGAAAGAGGATGTACCCCAAGCCGAACCAAGCCATCCGGCTGAGGACGTAGCCGATGACAATGAGGAGGAGAGGTGAGAGCAGTCCCTTTGAGGGGGACCACCACCAGTCGAGGTGGGCCAAGTTTCGGTTCTGAATCGCGGCGGAAGTTACCGGCGGAACGACCCAATCCGGGATGTCTTTGGCAAGGGTGCTGGTCTGGGGCGATTGAATCAGAAACTGGCGCCAGATCGCCATGGCGAACGGCCCGCCGCTCAACGCCAACTGCACCATGGTCACCGCGGCAATGGCCGAGGCGACATAGAACAGCACGAACACTTCTTGGCGTTTCAGTTGGGCGAAACTACGGCGCGCGATTTCCGCAAAAAGGATGATGGTGACCCATTCCGCCGCAGGTCCCAGTGACTGCCCGGCCACGAGCCCGAGATAGATGGAGCCCGGCATCATGACCAGCGCCACGAACAGGGCGCCGAGGACTGTGCGGGACGAGAAACCGTCCTCGAACGGGCCCAGCTCGAGTGTGTCGTCGGCCGCAGTCACCGTGTATTCGGCGGCCAGCTTCTCTTCTGCAGTTAGATGGCGCTCGGGCATAGTCGGTTACATGTCCTGTTCGAGGCATTTCCCCGCAGGTGTGCTGCGTATTTCGAGGGTTCAAGCCCGGGCTTCGGCTTCCGAGGCGCCGGCACCCTCGGGTGTCGGCGCGGGTGAAGCCGTTTCGGCGCTCACGCCGAAAAGTCGGCGACCCCGTTCGGCGTATTCCGCTTGCGATTCCGGTGTGAGGATGCGCCACATCAGGAGCTGTTTGCGCAAGGACAGAATGAATCTGGGCGTCAGCCGGCGCCAGCTCTGCTGGTCGCCGCTGAAGCGGACAGCAGTCACATGGTACTGGTACACGTCGCGTTCCGGGCGGTAGACCACCCGAAGTTGAACGTCATGGCTGATCCCCAGGTCGAATGGGGCCATCCAGGCCCGGAAAAGAAGCGTCGGTGAGGGTTTGTCGGCTTCCTGCCCGTTGTGGACACGCAGGTTGTCCACCGCCAGGCGGCCTACCGTGACGCCCTGGATGCTCTCGAGATACTCGTGCATATACGCCTGCATGGCATAGATGTTGGCGGGTATGGCCACGAACGGCAGGAAAGAAGAGACCCGGTCGCTGGCGAATTGTTCATCTCCGAGTGCGTCTTCCCGCCTCGATTCCGGGATGGCCGCGAGAAAGGCTTGACGTGCCGGGTAAATGGTCGACCCCAGCACGATGAGCATGGTCAGCGCCGTTACGAATACCGTGGCTCCGGCCGAGTAATTCAGGCTCAACCCGGACAACGCACCGGTGAGCAACAGGATGCGGGAAACCACTTGGCCCAAAAGGTAGCCGAAACAGGCGCCGACCGTCGCGTAGACTGCCGACTCGGCCAGGAAGAGCGAGGCGACGTGCGTGGGGGACAGCCCGACGGAGTTATAGACGAAGATCTCGCGGCGTCGTTCGTAGACCGACCCCAGCATGGTGCCCAAGACCATGATGAACCCCAGAAGGATCGGCACGCCGATCTGGCCGGCCGCGCTGAGTTTGCTGCCCGAAACCGAGGCGAACAGGGTCACCTGTTCCCGGTTGCTGCCCAGGATCGTCTGATTCGAGCGCCGTGCGAAGCGCTCAGCCTCGGACACGGCATCCACTCCTTGCCGGGTGCGAACGGCGACGCCGCGCAAGGTGGCCCCCAGCTCTCGGCCGAATTTGAACGGTACGATGGCGATCTGGTCGCTAGGATAGTGAACGTAATTCTCGAGCGTGTCGGCCTTCTCTTCAGTCGAGGCCCGTTCGGCCATCATCTGCTGTTGGAGAACGAAATTGACCGGGGTCAACGGCTCGCCGTCGATGTCGCGGATTCGGTCGAATGCCTTCGCGTCGAAAATGCCGATCAAGGGGAGTTTCTCCCCGAAGACCAATATCGGGGCGCCGATGTCGCCGGGACCGAGGCCCAGGCAGGCGGCAATGTGGCGGGGGAGTATGATGCCGCGTTCGTCGTTGTCGCGGAACCAGTGGCCGGCGATCAGAGTACGCTCCACATGGCTGACTGCCGGTTCCGACGCCTCCATGCAGAGCAGGGCGACGGCGGTGAAGGCCCCGGATGCTTTTTCGGTCGAGCCCGACGAAGGGGCTTGGCCGCCTCCCGGCCTCTTTCCGGCCACGCTCAAGTCGATTTGGGAAAGACTGCCCGAGTAATCCGAAAAGAACCAGGCCCGGGCCGCCGTTGTTCCCCGAGCCGGCTCCTTCCCCCGCCGCGAAAGTGCGGCGGAGCGATTCGAACGCCGGGAATCGCATGGGGGCCCATCGGCGATCCCGGGCCAACAGCCGTCCTGCGTCGGGTACTCCGTCGGGGTGCTTCAGACGTGAGATGTTGAGTTCGGGCACAATGGATACGAAGGAGAGCAGCGTGAATGTCACGGCCACGATCGTCATGCCGGTAAGGATCCCACGTTGCTTGCGCCGTCGGATATTGGCAATGCCGAGATCCACGGCACGCACGGCGATGTTCCCCACGCGCGACGATTCTTCGTGGAACCCGGTAAGTTGTTGCTTGCGTTCCCGCAGAGCTGCGTCGAACTTGCCGAGGATCAGAGCCGTCACGGTGCCTGCCAGGGCGAGGATGACAAAGGCGAGCAGCACAATGAGCGGCGTGAGTGTGAAACGAAAGGCGGGGTGGACCGCCGCGAGTACCGCGAAGCTTGCGGCAAAGATCGAAATCATGCCGATCAGGCGTCGACGAATGGTCCCGGATGCGAACAGCAGACGCTCGAGACAGTACGAAAAGGGAAGCAACAGCAGCAAGTAAAAAAGCACGCCGCGAATCATGTTGTTGGTGGTGGAGAGCAACTCGCCGTAGGCCTTGCCCTCGAGGGCCCAACCGTTCTCGGCCATGCTGCGATAGGTCCGGTAATCGCGTGCGGCCAGGGCCTGCTGAGCGGCATCGAGTTTCTCACGTGCTTCGGCATGGAGCTTCTCGATTCGAGGGTTGCCGATGCCCTGCTCGCGGAGCTTGCGGAGCCGGGAGTCGTCCAGAGTCCACATGTCGTTTCCGCCCTGAAGGACCATCGACGGAATGCCATCGAGTTCGTCCAGCTTGAATCCGACACCGATGGGGTTTTCCGGACTGTTGTTGATCAGGATGAGTCGTTTCTTTTGGAATCCGAACCCGAGAGTTATCCGCACGTTCAGGGTGGGGTCACCCCAAACGGTGGTGCAGTTCTCCTCCGGGTTGCCCCAAAACTGGTCGGTGGCGCTATGCCCGAACTCAAACGGCGGACTTTCCGTGGCGGCGTCCAGGATCTGCACGTCTTTGAGGTCCATATACTCGCGCGGATCAGTCAGCCCATACAGCGTCACCGACTTGCAAGGGAAGCATACGAGGTTGAGACTTTGTTCGAGTTTGCGGAGCTTGATCTGCCACGGGTACTCTTTGGCCCGGGCCATGTCCACGGCATAGAAGACTGCGCCGTCCTCTTTCAGATCGGGGTGGGCGCCCCGGGCTTTAAGGACTTTGTAATACTGGCTCACGGCGCGGGGATTGGCCGCGATGAATGGTCCCGTGGCCAACCCGTAGGCCTCGATCAGGCAGTTGTCGAATTGGCCGTTGGCAAGCGACTGGATGAGTCCGTCGAACTGGAAATGGCCTTTCTCGTCGGTCAGAACCACGGGCGCGCCTCGAGTCCCGCACAGGTACTTGTCCCCGCGTTGTGTTTTCAGGAATACCACGGCACGGCTGAGCGGCTGGTTCGCCGTGTAGTCTCGCTCCTGATCCAGCCAGACGACTCGTCCGTCGAGGCGTGCCAGTCGGTCCGTCATCTGCGAAATGTTGCTGACGTACGGCCCCTGCCACATGGCAAGGGCCAGGGCGATATTGGCCAGACCGATACGTTTGCCGGGGACATGCCGCAATTGTCGCCCGAGCGTCTCGAAGTCCACCCGGTCGATGGTGTCGTTCGGCGTGTCCACGGCCCGACGGGCGTCGTTGATCGTCGAAAGTGTGATCCCGGGCAGAACGGCGGTAGTGGGGATCTCGCTTTCGAACGGCGCTTGGTAGGGGAAATACGTCCACCAGCCTCGCCCAAGGGTCAGGTTGATGCAGTCCACGAACTGGGAAGTTTCAACGGCGTCATTGCGATTCGGGGCGTTGGCCTTGGCGAACTGGTCCAATTTCAGACCGAGTGTGCTGAATTGCGGTCGGAGTCGACCCTCGTATTGGCCGCGGAAACGACCGCAGCAGAACACCCCGAACCGGTCGGAGTGACTGGACAAGTCCAACCCCACGAACAAGGCGGGACGCCCCATTCGGGCCGGCAGACTCGAGCGAAGTGCCTTGGGCCAGCCATGGTCGAGGCCGTCCCGCAAGAGGCGCACGAAGTGGATCATGCCCTCGAATGCCTGTCCGTGGGCGCCGGTGAACAGAACATATACGGGGTGGTCGGTGCCCTTGCCGCGGAAATATCGGGCCAGCTCAAGGAGTGTCGCCGCCCCGCAGGCCTGCTCCGCCCCGGGCGCCAAATCGGGCGTGACGCTGATGCTGTCGTAATACGCATGGAAAATGATCGGCTCCCCGCCGCCGCCTTTCGAGTCGTCGCCGGGAACACGGGCCAAAAGGTTCTTTGCCGTGGCGCGTTTCCAAAACATCTTGCACCGGATGGTAACCGGCAGGCCCGGGATCGAGAGCAGTCGGTCGAATGTCGGGAGGTCGGGGGCGGCCACATAGAACCGGGGGACGTTGGCGGGCACGGTCAGGAACTTGCTCCGGGCGCTGCTGCCGTCCGCGGCCGGGTCGGCTCGGAAGAGCACAGCCTTTCCCCCGAATTCGGGGACCGCGAGCCACTCATTGCGGGAGTCCCAGTCCATGACCGCCACGGCGCCGCGCAGTTCCTTTCCCGCCAGGTCCGCGTCCGAACCTTTGCCCAGATCGACCAGCGGACCGGTGATGCCGTTTTCCGGCGTCTGGGAAGTCCGAGCCAAGTTGGGCCAAAGCGGGTGCAATCGGATCACGACCGGCCCCGAAGCCGTGCGAGCTGTCAGTGTGGCCGACTCGACATAGGGGACGGCGACCTGGAATTCCTGCGTGTAAGTGTCGGTGATACCGGCGGCCGTGAGGCTGTCAAGCACGTACCTGAAGGCCGTCTCGTTGCCGGGATAGCCCGTTACTCTCGATACAGGAGCGGCCAAGGCACGCACGGAGGCGCGGATCCGGTCGATGTTGAGATCTTCGTTCTGTCCGGCGCCGCCGACGCCGCTCACGTCCAGTTTCAACGGCTTGGGACGGCCGGTCCAGTAGGCCAGTGCAATGGTGGCCGCGATGAAGGCGAGGGCGGTGAGCCCCCAGAGAAAACGCGCCACGCCGCTCTCGCCGTCGGGACGGAGACCGTCCGCAACAGACGCGCCGTCCGGCTCGGCGGGTTTTTTGTCGGCAGATGATTTCATTTGGACAAATGGTTCGTTTTCAGTGATGCGCTCGACGTCGGCAAGCCAGATCTGCGGGGCGCCTTAGCCAGCAATGATCAAGGTGTCTTGCCGCATGTTGCATATCTTGTTCGCCCTGTCCTCCGCGCACTCGTGGATTCTTGCGCGGCGCGTTTTCCTCGAGACCTCTGCGCTCCAGCGCGGGTTTCATCTGCAAAGCGTCTCGGAATGGTCCGGGAAATGTGGCGGAGCCTGCGGGTTGGCGTGTGTTCCGGACTATTTCGAGCCGATCAGTACCTCCCTGTCCCGTCACCCCCAGAAATGGTAGACCGGGGTGTGGAAAACTGCTCCGTAGATGGTCCAAAGGCTGCCGACCACGAATTCGCCGAGCACCAGACCGACGAAAAGCGGCAGGGCCTTGCGATACGCCGTAGCACCGCCGTATCGGGTGATCAGTGCTTTGGCGAGCCAGCCCAGGAACAGGCACGCCCAGATTTTTCCCATGGACCAGCAGGTCGCCGTCGCAAACCCGACCGGATGCCATACCCACCAGGTGAAACTGGTTCGCATGAACCCCAGCAGCAGTGCGAACAGGAATCCAATGATCGTGGCGACCGTGGCCGCGATGCGTGGCTTCTGGGGGAACGACAAGCGCCCCGCCATGGTATTCCAGGCTTCGCGCGCGAACGCGTCTCCGGCCGTCTTGCCGCTGTAACCGTGGACGTAAAGAGCGTGCAGCAACGCCCAGTAGGCCGCCAGCAGTCCCACCAGCAGCGCGATGATCATGGCGATCATCATGGACCGCGACCGAATCCGGGCGGTCTGCGCCAGCTTGAAGCCTTCCATGCTGTGCGCCGAGAAGTGCGAGCGGTAGGCGCGGTTGAACCAGAAAAAAAGCGCGAAAGTCGAGACGTTGCCCGTGCCCAGTTCTGTCGTACCCAACGCATTATGCAGCAGAATGTCCGGCCCCATGAAATGCAGGTCGTGCGCGGGCGGTCCCAGTTCGGCGCGCATTCGTGCAATTGCCAGGGAGTACAGGAAGAAAATGATGAAAAACACCACCAGAATGCCGGGCGTGGCCCCGAGCTGCACGCCCAGTGCGATCAGAACCAGCGTGCACATGATGAACCCCAGCACGGCCGTACGGTAGCGGACCGGCTCTCGCGACTCGTCCGCCCCCCCGGGCTTGCCCAGGACCGAGCGCCAGACGCCGGCCAGGTGACGGCGTCCGAGCCAGATGGCGAAGACCGCCAAAGCCAGATACCCGCCTGCCGACTGCTCGACCGGAAACGGCGCCCCCGGCAGATCGCGGATGCCCAGGGCCGAGGTCAGGACAATCTCCAGCTTGAAGAAAATGAAGAAAAACCAACAACTGAAGGCCAAGTCCGTGGGGAGGAAGTACGTGAGTCCGATGACGAACGGGTAGAGGTTGACAGTGGTCCAGGCAATCGAGTTCCAAGGCCGCTCGACAAAGTAGTCCCGAAACTCGAAAGCCCGGATGATGGGGATCTCGGGAATGCTCGGGAAAAGAAAACTGAAACCGTTGTTGATGTCGATCAGGGCCGCCACCCCGAAACCGATCCAAAACAGCCGACTCTTCAACAGCCGGGGCAGACTGGAGGCAATGAGCAGCGGGATCTGGATTACGGGGAAACTGAGTCGTTCCTTCTCCGTCCAGGGCTGTCGGAAAATGATGTTCAGGAAAAGCAGGGCCATCATGAGGGTCACAAGGAAGATGCTCCAGAACGCCAGCGGCCGAGCCCATGCCTTGATCATTCTCCAACTGTAGAGCGACGCGTTGCCCACGGCGAGTTGCCGGCACGCTTCCGGGTCTGTTACGATCGCCCAATTGGGCAGATTGGCCAGTATCAATTGCTGCCAGCGGTTCTGAGGGTTGGCGTTGTACTCGGGGAACGTCAACATCGGGATCATGATTTGCAGCAGATCGTGACTGCACAGCGTGCCCGCGATGCACAACATCATGTAAATGGTCAGTATTTCCGGGGGGCTGAGTTCCGCCCCGGGCCAAAGCCGGCGCACCCCCAGATTTGCCAGCGCCAGCAGCAGAATGACAAAGGTCACATGATAATACAACGAAATCGTGGTGGAATGGCCGGTATACCAGATCAATTCCGCTTGGACCACCCACAGAGCAAGGATCGGCATCAGGGCGCAGGCGATGGCGACGGAGCGAAACGTGACAAACCGCATGGGAGGCGCATCGGGGCCCGCACCCGCGTCTCGGGGGACCGTTTCCGATCGGACTCGGTCGAGAGGGGCTCCGGAACCATTCTGAGTGGGTTGCTGCGGCAACGGTCTTTCCTTTCCGCGCTATCCTGCCGGGCGTCCGAAAAAGGGTGCGTAACTGCGATAGAACTCAAACCTGGCGTGCGACGGATGACTGCCGGGAAGCGTCCGCGTCCCTCCGCCTTCGTCCCGCAAGGCGCCGGCGCGACGCGCGAAGCGCGAAGCGCTGTTTTTCTTCCCCCGACCTGCAACACAGGCCGGCATCCGGGCGGCAGGCCGTCGCCCCATGGCGAAACCGACGGCGGAGGCCTTGCGTTCCCAGGCCCCGCGGGCTTGCCGGATTCCCGTGGACGACACGGCGCCACCTCCCCGAAGGGGGGCGCCGAGCTTGGGAGGATCCGCTGGCATTCCGACCACGGACGGCGGCCGGGAATATGGAGCGAATTCCGCAAAATGCAACAGGCAGCAAGACCAAGCTCGGGTTCCGGTCGAAAGATTTTCTGGAACAACGAACCCCAACTCGGGCTGCCTTGACGGGCCTGTTGCGATGGTTGCTGGATTGAGCCCGTCCGAAAAGGGTGCGTGAGCCGCGGGAGTTGTCCCTCTCCCGCTTTGGCGGGATCGGCTGGGAGCGCAGGGCGGCAGAGCGAGTCCCTGAGCGACCCTGCGCAGCAGGGACTGCGGAGTCCACCCGGGGGCGGACGTGCTTGTCCCGCGCGGTGGGACCCGGTGGCGTGGCTGTGGCTACCTGGGAGGGTCCCACAACCGCCGCCGGGACGGAGGAGGGCCGCCCTCCGCCCCAACCCGACCTGTCCACCATGGTCCCGCGGGCGCGGGGCCATGGTGGAAGGGCGCGGACGCTTTCGGACAATCTTTCGCCGTTTCCGCCTCCCGTCGAGCGGGATTATCGCCGAGGATGGCATCGCCTGCCTGTGCGGGGCACGCAGGCAGGCCGGGCCCCGCTCGGCGGGAACGAAGTCTCACCTAAAATCGTGCTCGCGCGCGGCCATGCACCCTTTTTGGACGGCCCCTGGATTGTCTGGCGGGCCGTGCCCCGTGCCGTGCCTTCCGACCCGGGGGCTTCACGATCCGTCTGCCGTTCAGGCACGTTTCTCTCTGGAACCCTGCCTGTCGCACAGTCGGCGTCCCACCTCACGCAGGGTTGCCTCGTCGGTCGGGTTGATCGAGCCGTCCGGCAGCGGGCCCGTATTGAGAAGCAGATTGCAGTTGTGGGCGTCCGCCTCGTTGAGCATTCGCAGTACGTCGTCGGCGCTTCGGTGCTCGATGTCCGGCTGGTTCGAGTATCCCCAATGCCGATTGGTGAGGGTCGTGCAAATCTCGTTGCGCGGATTGTCGCGGTTTCCGGTCCACGCCCGCTCCGCCGCCTGAATGGCGTGCTCCGGGGCCTTCGACCGGCGCATGCGTTCGGCCAAGCCTTCGGCCGTGTGTTCCGGAGAGGCAAAATCTTCCGTGCCGGTCGCGCCGGTTTTGAAAGCGATCAGGCACTGCGGTTGAAGTGAGCGGATTAAGGCATAAGTCTCTTCTACGGGAAACAGGTCCGGCCGGTGGTAGTAGCCCATGATCGGATCGAACCAGATGCCCGCCACCGGCCCGTATTGAGTCAATAACTCCCGAAGCTGGGTGTGCACAAAGTCGATATAGTATCGAAAATCTTTGTCGCAGCAAAACTTATAGGACGGATCCGGAGTGTCGTAGGCGGGGCGCGCGGCGTGCCAGCCTGCTTCCCGAGAATAGAAATACGGGTGGCGCCAGTCTGCGGCGTAGCTGTAATATAGGAACAGTCCGAGACCGCGCTGCCGACAGGCGACGGCCAGCTCGGCGATCAGGTCGCGCCCGGCCGGTGAGTTCAGGCTGTTGAAGCCTGTGGCCGCCGTGCGAAAGAGACAGAAGCTGTCGTGGTGTCGTGTGGTGATGTTGACATAGCGCGCGCCCGCCGAAAGTGCGAGGTCCGCAATGAAGTCCGCATCGAATTGCTCCGCCGTGAACCGGGCCTTGAGTTCTTCGTACTCGGAGACCGGAATTCGTTCGTGGAACATCACCCACTCGCCGCGTCCCAACAGGCTGTACACGCCGTAGTGCATGAACAATCCGAACCGCGCGTTACGGAACCACTCGAGCGCTGCCCCGTGGGGATCCGATCGATACAACGCCTCGTGCTCACGGAGATACGCCGGTGTCTCCCGGCTCACAGCCGATTTCATTTCTTCCATTCTTGGACCCCTTTTTTTTGTGAAAACTCGTTTGTCTGGATTGTGTACCAACCTCGAAGCGAGACGATACGGGTTGTACTGATTCAAATTGTTGCGGCGACCGATGGACGAGTCTGTGTTGAACCGTCGCTCCGGTCGGCAGTTGCCGGCAACGTTCTGAAAACGCGGGAGACGCATTGTCACAGCAGGCGACTCGTGAAGGAGTCGGGTCGAATTGGTCACCCAACAGGCACTGCGGTTCCGGTTCGCATGGCCTCGTCCGCCGCATAGGCGATCAAGTGTCCGTTGACGGAATCGCGGATGTCGGTGGTGGAGAGGGACGGCTTTTCCCCGCGTACGACCCGCACAAAGTCCGCCACCAGGCGAAGGTCCCCGCCGCCGTGCATTCCGGCACGGACATTCACATCCACGTGTTCTTCGCTGTACTCGCGGCCTTTCCGGGCGTCCGGGCGCCGCACGACGAACCGTCCTTCCTCCATCACGCCCTCGATTTCGCCTCGGGTGCCCAGGACGTGGAGTTTCCGGCAGGGGCGGGATGTGCCCCCGACCATATCATGGCTGGCGGTGGAGCCGTCGGCGAATGCCAAGAGAACACTTTGATGATCGACCACGGTGTTGTCGCAGTGCCAGACACAACGGCCCCAGGGATTGTCGGTCCGGAGGGACTCGATTTTGTCCTCGACGGTCGGTGCGTCGAGGTGCTCGATGGGCTCCCACGCATACGCCCCCCAGCGCCCCTGCTCGATGTAGTTTTTTCGGGCGGAAAACGGGCAGTCGGCTTCGATCGAACAGTCCGTCAGGCAGCGCGTCCCGGCGCCTGCCGGCGCGTTTTCCGCCCGAAAATAGCTCAACCCGCCGAAACTGGCCACTTGCCGGGGCGGTACGCCGCTTTTCATCCAGCAGAGCAGATCCAGGTCGTGGCAGCACTTGGCCAGCAGCATGGGATTCGAGTCTTCTCGACGGCCCCATTTGCCTCGAATGAACGCCGCCGCCATGTGGTGATAGCTCACGTGCTCCCCCGTATGGATGTGGAGTACCGCACCCACTTCGCCCGCCGCGATGCGTCGGCGGACTTCCGCATAGAACGGGGCGTAGCGCAGCACGTGGCAGACCATGAGCCGTCGGCCGGTGCGCTCGACCGCCGCGACCAATTGCAGAAGGTCTTCCCGGCTGGGCGCCATCGGCTTTTCGAGCAGGACATGATATCCCGCATCGAGGAGAGGCAGGGTCGTCGGGACGTGATCCCGGTCCATGGTGCCGTTGATGACCGCATCCGCAAAGGCCGGTCGCGAGGCCAATTCAGCGGCAGTCTCGAAACACTGCCTTGGGGGCAGATCGAATCGTGCCATCGCCTGGCGCCGCCGTACGGGGTTGGGCTCGGCCAGGCCGACGATCCGGAACTCGTCCGGGTGCTCGAGCGCGTACCGGCCATAGCCGAGGGAGCGATGCCCTGCGCCGACGATGACTGCGGTTACCGGGCGGGATGCCATGAAAGAAACCTCCTGAGGTCTTCGGGGTGACTCGTTGTGGCCAGAATGCAAACCTGCCTGGAGAGAGAACGTTCTTCTCGGCGAACTCTTTTCGGGAAAGCCGGGGCCGGTCCCGCAAAGCACCTGCCGGCCGCACGCCGCTTCAGGCCGGCCCGCGTCTCGAAATGGCCGGACTCGAATTACAGCGCGAGCTTGATCACGCTCTTGCTCATGAACACGAACCCGAGACTGAGCATGGTTATCAGGCCGACCCCGGCGGAAAAACCCGCGGCGAAAACAATGCGGTATTGCGGCCAGTTTTTTCCGAACCATTTCCGACAGCCGTACCGCCCGAGCAGGGCCCCGAGAAACATGGGCACGATCCCATGCGGCACCGACTGATCCAGGCCGCGCACCACCCCGTAAACCAGGAAAATGGGCAGCCCGAAATGACTGAGTGCCGCGTAGACCGCCAACGCCAAGCCGAAACCGATTCCCAGGTATTCCGGCTTGAACGCTTCCCGGAACGGGCTCATGGCCTCGCCGGGCAGGGTGGCGGAAAAGATCAGTCCCTGTCGATAAGCGTTCAGTTCCCAAAACTGGTTTGCATACGGAAACATCTCGCTGGGCACATTGTCGATACTCCAGATGAATTGACTGAAAAGGAGTGCTCCGACGAGCATGATGGGGAAGATCAGGATCTCGGTCTTGATCAGGGACGTGAATCGGGTCCCGGTCAGTTCCGTGGTCCGAAAGAACCGGGTCTGCCTGGCGTAGTCGTGGAGGGGAATGGGGGCAAACCAGATGGCGGCGCCTTTGTAGCCGGACAGGATGAAGCTGGCTTCTCGGACAAAGGGGATGCGCACCTGTTGTCCCACGATCCCTTCCATTCGGGCGGACACGTAGCTCAGGATCGGCGTGTAAACGAAGCCGTAGAATACCAACAGCCACAGCGGGAACTTCGACCCGTGCAGCGGCCCGGAGGCAAAGTTCACCAGCCAGTAGCCGAGGGCGATGTAGCTGCATGTGGAGAACAGGTAGATGCCGAAGGCCAACCAGAGCGGGATGTCGCCGCGGTTGGCCGGCGGAGTGAACAACTTGCGCCACTCGATGGCCGGCCGTCCGGCTTCGTCCATTTCGCGATTCTTCTTGCGAAAGCTGCCGGAGACATGGACGAAACCGATGGCCGCCACAGCCAAACTGAGGCCGAGGCTGAAACTGAAATAAAAATCCATGGTGTTGGACTGAATCGTTTGAATTGCGCCGATGCCCCTTTCCCAGCCGTTCAAGACCCCGGTCTGGTACAGTACCGGATTGACCACCATGGTGAAAACCAGGCCGATGACCCCGCCCACCATGGCCCAGTACGGTAGGACCATGCCGGTGACCACGAATGTCAGGTCGAAGCTGATCATCATGGGCATGGCCGGCAGGAACTTCTCCGTGTAGGAGGTGAGGTCCACAAACGGCAGGGGTAAGATGCGTAATCCCTCCGAGAATATTGCGCTGGTGATGCTGGGGATCGCCAGGTAAATGAAACCGAAAGCGATTCCGGCCACGGCCCCCATGCTGAACGTACGCCAGCGCCAAGTGTCCCGCTGGTTCGAAGCGTCGGCCAGGGCCGTCATTCCCATGGCCCCGACCGGCGCCATGGGGAAAGGCAGTTCCTCGACGTCGGCGGTGATGCGGAACAGGATGTAACCCAAACCGAAACTGTCCAAACGCGAAATGAAGCGCATGGCGATGACCAGCAGGATCGGCACGAGCCAAGCCTTCATGAAGAAATTGCGCTGGGCAAGTACCGCCGGGTCACTCGGGGCGTACCAACTCGGGATGAATTCGGTAATGCCCATTTTGCGGATCTCTTCGCTCTGGACCAGGAACTGCCGCCACAGCAGGCCTTGGCCGCCCGAATGGATCACCGCGCCGCACATGTAAAAAAGGACGAAAATCTCCGGTCGCTTCAGGCGCGTGAAGGCCCGGCGGGCCACCTCGACGTACAAGATCACCGTCACCCATTGCGCCGCGCCCCCGATCTCGATCCCTGCCACGAGCTGCATGTAAAGCTGGGCCGGGGTCATGAGAAAACCGACGAACAGTGCCATCAGCACGGTTCGCCAGCCGAAACCGTCCTCGAACTCGGACGGCCGCGTCATCAGGTTCCGGAATTCTTTGAATTCTTGGTCTTCTCGCATGGCGGTGTTCGACCTTGTTACGAGACGATGTCGCGCTGCCTGTGCGGCAACGCTCCGGTTCGGAGGCCCGCCGGAGAGGGCAACGCTCCCGTGCGTTTCTTGGCGTCATTAACGAGGTGACGCAGGCAACCGTTTCTCAGCCGTCCGTCTCACCCCGGGGGCTGTTCGATTCCCTTCTCGGCATTCATCGGTCGGGCATTCTGCCGTACCGAAGCGGACGAATCGTCCCGGCCTGCAACGGGTGCGGAACCAGTCTGTGTGCAGCGCACCGGCGGGTACTCACGTCGCGTTCCCGCCGGTTGCGCGGCGGCGGCAATCTCGCTGCATCCTTTCTCCGGGAGGTGCCGCACTCAGGCCGGGACTTCGGCAAGCCGTCCGCGGGACTCGGCGATGTAGGCCAGGATGCGCTCCGGTTTGAGCTTGCGCCATCCCAGAAGCTGTCGTCGCAAGTCCCCCAGGAATACCCGGTTCAACTTGTGCCAACTCCCGGGCTGGCCGGATTCGCGTTTCAGCTCGATCCCGATACAGAGGATGTCCTCAATATCCGCGGGTGCAAAAGTGATCCGCACACGCTGGCGCACGCCTAAATCATAGGGTGCGAGCCATACCGTCCCTTCGATCCCCATGAATTCTCGGCCGTCGATCCGGGTCCGGAAGGCACGCAAGTCGTCCGTACTGAAGTTGCCGATACTGCCCTCTCGGTGAGCATCGAGATAGTCGAGGATGAAGGTCATTACGCCGTTGGCCACCCGCCGGTTGGCGGTGAAGGGGAGGTTGTCGCGGATGACATCGTCCACTGCTTCCGGAACACGCCAGTTCATTTCGTTACTGGGGGCTGCGAGCTTGCCGGCCAAGTACGCCGGAACCAGCGAAGACAGAACCACGACCGCCAGTACCATGACCATGACCGCAATGGTCTGGGTCCCGGAATAGTTGAGGGTGATGCCCCCCATCCATCCCAGCTTGCTGAAGACCGTGGCCAGGGCCTGGCCGATGATATACCCGAAGATCGAGCCCATGAGGCCGTACGTCACGGCCTCCGCAAGAAACAGGAAGCCGACGTGCAGAGGCGCCAAACCGATGCTTGTGTAGATATAGATCTCGCGGCGGCGTTCGGCGATCGAGCTGAGCATAGTGTTGAAGATGATGAATCCGGCGATGACCAAGGGGATCAGAAGACTCTTCGGAGCTTTGGGCAACAGGGGTGTCGTGGCCACCACGCGCACTCCGGACTCCGGCGATCCGTAGTAGATCGGGAAGGCCAAACGACGGGTCAATTCTTCGACCAAAACACGTGCCGCTTCTCCTGACTTGGTCTTGACCGCCAGGCTGCGCAACGAACTGCCGTTCAACCCCTCGAGCATGTCGGCCGGGACGATTACGACAGAGGCGCCCGAGAGGCGCGGGACTTCCTGGTCCGGTTCGAGGCCGGCCCCGGACTCCATTTCGATCGCCATCAGTTCGAGGTCGCCGCGGGCCAGCAGGCGCCGTTGTTCGTCGCCGACTGCGGAGTAATCCATGGGCAGCAGCGATTGGCCGTCGAGTCCTCTGAGGCCGCGGTCCATGGCTGCGGCGTCGTACGTCCCGATCAAGCGCATGGCCCGACCGGCGATCACAACCGTTTCGCCCGGTTCGACACCCAATTCCCGCGCGGTTTCCTTCGAGAGGTAACAGCCGTCCGAGCGCGTGGAGAATTCGTCCCATTTGGGGCAGAAGCGGCGCACATTCGTGAGGTCGCCCTCGGCGCCGTCCAAGCCCAATGCAGCGTGCAGCGAGACCTGTTTACCCGTTTTCGGGTTGGCCAGGTGCAGACGCCACTGGGGGTTCCACGGGTTGCACCACCAGTAACGCCGCACAACACGCTCGCGACCGGCCACTTCTTTCAGGTATGTGGCGGCGAGGCCCGGCATGGCGCGGCTCGACGGTTGTCGGACCAAGACCCCGGCATACGGCGCGTTGGCATCGATCCGGTATTCTCTGGTTCCCACGTACCGACTGGTCGAGGTGAAGCAGAGCAGGGCGAACGTGATCAACATGATGGTGATACCGGTCAGGGCCGTGCGCAACTTGCGCTTCCGCATATTGGCGATCCCGAGGCGAATGGCCGTACTGACCACGCCGAACCGCGAGGTTCGCGCCCCGCTGGCCTCGGCTCGCCCGCTGCGCAACTCGTCAAGCCCGGCTTCGAACCGGCTGAAGACAACCGAGATCACCAGCAGGCTCATCAGGATGATGCCGAATGCCATGATGATCATCAGTGGCTGGTTGGTGATTCGGAACGCGGGATGAAAGCTCCACAGGATAAGCGTCATCACGCTGAAAATGCCGACCGTGCCGGCGATTTGCCGATAGACGTGGGGCGACGCAAAAATCAAGCGTTCCATGGCAAAAGCGAACGGGGCCAGAGCGAGAAGGAGAAAAATGGCCCCACGGATTACGTCGTTGGCCATGTCCCGCACTGCCTGGTAGGCACGAATCTCGTTGGCGACGGCCCCGCCGGCGGCTCGGTACAGGCCCGAACCGTCATCGGCCTCGACGGCCGCCTCGGCTTCGGTCAACAGGCGTTTCGTCCGCTCGCGGATTTTGCCGATGGCCCGACTCGATATCCCGGCCCGTCGATAGTCTTCGATTCGTCGCGTGTCCAATCGGTAGAAATCCCGGGCCGCCAGATACAGCGGGTGGGCCGGCAACGGTTTCCCCACTTCAAAACCGCGCATGGCCTGCCGAGTGCTCAGCCCTTTCCATTCGGACGGCGGCGCCATGTTGACCAGGGCGAGTCGATTCCGGGTCACTCCGGCCCGCAGGATCAGTTCCCAGCGCGTTTCGGGCTCGAGCATGGCGGACAGCATACCGTTGGACAGCGAAAAGTTCACCCGCCGCGGCTCTCCGCCCCGTCGCGCGTCCAAGAGTGACGCCATGGGCAGGGGCAGCAGGAAGCGCGGATCGAAGAAATCGAAGCCCTGCAGGGACTGGCATGTGAACATTACGGCGCGCAACGGCGTGGGGTCATGGGTCCTGGTATCGATGTTCAGGCTCACACCTTTGCCGGCTTTTTTCATGTCCACAGCCCGCACGATGCGACCGTCCTCGGCCAGAAGATACGCTTGGACGAAATACCGGCGGGCAGCGCCTCCCACCAGTCCGGGCATCGCATCCACGTAGAACCGGCCGTCCGCTCGGGTGAAATGGAACTCCTGGCGCCGTACGCCCGGCACGGCAGGCAGGAAGTACACGCCACCCCGTCCCGCCGTGCTCGACCCGTTCACCAATACCGCCAAGTAGTCCGGCATCGGCAGGCGCGGGATCGGTTCGCCGCTGGCCTGGTCCACGATCGTGCCCCAGGCCCGGACCCATTTCGGGACCACTTTGGACGTAACTTTGAAGCCGGGGCTGTCGGCCAAACGCCGTGCCAGCAGAAACGTTGCCTCGATTTGGGGGGCCAGGCGCGACCAATCGAGACGTTCCACCGTGTCCAGCGGAGTGTCGGCTTTGGTGCGAATCGCGTTGAGCGTGGCCCACGTCACGCCCGCCGTGCCGAAACTCTCGGCGTTGCCGGTCAGCGTGGCGGGATCTCCGCAGATGAACGAGTCGGGTGAGTCCAGACCGGCCAGCGGTCCCAAATCAACGGCCCGTCGGAGTGTTTCGGGAAAGATCGGACGGGCATCTTTGTCTCGGGTCACATCGTTCAGCCAGCGGGTGAAACTTGCGGCGTTGCGCGATTCGTTCGTAAACAAGAAGCGACAATACAAAGCCGGGCCGGCGGCCACTCCGGCATCCGACAGGTCGATTCCCAGCAGAAACTCTATCGGGCGCTCTTGCGCCGGGGGCAGGCCGAGTGCGGCAAGGACGGCTTGCCGCAATGTGTCGCGTTCCTTTTCGCGCGCCACAAGCTCCCGGGTTTCGTTCGCCTGCCGGTCAAGCCGCCGCTGCACTCGATCCCAAAGTTTTTGGGCCAGTCCGCGCAGGGCGGGCGTCAGCGATTCCTTGGTCAATAGACGCAGTTGCGCCCCGAAATATCGGGAACGACGGTCCGATAGGGCGGCGACCTCGCGGCGCAGGCGTTCTTTCTCCTCCCCGGCGGCACGGTAAAGCTTCAATCGCTTGGGGTGCATGACGGTTTCGATTTGAACGACCTCCCGGGCCACCTCGTCCTTCACGTACTGGTGCAGATCCCGGAACTTCTCTCGATACAGGGCGGCCAGCGGGTCGCGTTCTCGACCGAGTTCGGCCGCCAATTGCAGGTCGTGGCGGTAGTCGGCCAGGAGTTCGACATCCGCTTTGACATTTGCCTTCTTTTCCTTTTTCGTGATCGCCAGGGCGGCCAGCATCTGCCGTGCCCCGAGCTGGTTGATGCCCTGGCCGTCGAGAAAGGCGAAGAGAACAGGCCGCGCCGGGCGCTCCGCGGCAAACTGTCGAAGCAAGTTCAGAAGAAAGGCGACGTCGACGGCCCCGTCCGCCGAAGGCGACTTTTCGACAATCGCCCCTGCGGAATCGCACTGGACCGCCACGGCCAAGGCCTGGCGTGGGGGGACCGGCGCCGCGGCGGGGAGAACCAGCGCAAGGATGTTCCGTGCCCGGACTCGGGCCCAGTGGGCCCGGCAGAAAACCCGGGCCCGAACAACTCCGTCGGCACGCAACGCCGCGGCCAACGCACCGTCCGGCAGGTAGAAGCGCGGGACATTCACCGGCAAGGGGATCAATTGTGACTGGGCGTCCCGGTAGTCGATCCCCGGACTGCCCAGCAAGAGAATGGCGCGAGCCCCGGCATTGGCAACCGCTGTCCAGCGCCAGTCGCCGGTCATCTCCATGACGGCAATCTGCCCGCGCAGACTGCGTGGCCGGATGTCCTTCCAGTCACCTTCCGTTACATACACCAGCTTGCCGTCGATTCCGCCGGTCGGCGTGGACGGCAAACGAACAGAGGCCGGCCACACCGGGAACACGCGGTGTTTGCCGGCAAATTTGCCGGCTGGTACCTCGAGAAAGGCCTCATCGATCTGCGGTGCGACCAACGAGAACTCCTGAGACCATACCTTGATTCCCGGTATGGATCGCACCCGATCCAATAACTCGGACATGACTGCGTCGTGGAATTTGGTCCCGACCAAGCGTGTGGCCGGGGCCCCGAACCACGCCGTGTCCCGGCGCACGGCAGCGGCAAATGCGGCCGTCTCGGTCGCGTCGGCACCCGCCCCGATGACTGTCGGCAAAGCACAGAAAACCCCGAGGAAAACAGCCGCGAACCCGGTCCAGACCGGGCGCCGGAGCGGCGTGCCGGCTCGGCTATTCCCCGACGGCGGCTTGCAGCGTCTGTTCATAATCGGATATCTTCTCCTCCTGAGCTCCGTTGCTTCAGGTCCGGCGGCAACAAGATCGAACGGCCGCTTCCAACCTCGCCCTCGGGCTCGAACTCGTCGACGGGACGGCGCCCGCGACCGATTCCGTTCCCGATACCTGCTTTGCTTCAACTGTCCGATAACGCAAGAGCGTCGTCTCGCTTTGTCGGTTCGGGGAGACTTGCCTCCCCTCGGTCACGGCATGACCGGCGCGCCTCCGTTCGGGGGCGACGGCGCGGATTCCGCTTCAAAACGGTTGAATTTGAACGGCTTCGTACGGACGTCCCATCAGCACGAGGATCACCGGAACCAGCCCCCAGAAGACCGCCGCAAAGACCTCGCCCATGATCAACCCCATGATGGCGGGGCGAGCTTGTCGGTACAGGCGCCCCGCCGTACCGCAGGAGCAGGACTTTGACCAGCCACCCGAAAAACACACTCACCCAGGCTTCATTGGCATAGAACGTGTTCACCATGATCAAGCCGATGGGGTGCAGCGGCCAGCGTGGCATGGCCAGGCACGCCCACTCGAGAGCGCTCGCCAGACCGATTCCGAACAGGATATGCCCTTTTTGGTTGTACACCGGCCGGCTCAAGCGTCCGGATTGCCACTGGATCAAGTCCCGGTGGGCGTTGGCCATCCGATTCGTTCCCCACGAGCTGATGGGTTGTTCTCGGCCGTCCAGAGTCATGCTGTGGTGGTAACTGGCGGCAAGGTTGACTGCGCCGCAGATGACCAACCCCGCCAGCAATAGAGCCACCAAGCCCAAAGCGAACCGGACTTGCCGCTTCGGGGAGGCGTCCCGGTCCAGGCCGACGGCGTGCGCCGCCATGGTGCAGGCGCTCACCCGCGACGCCGTCGGAAAAAACATGGCGATCGCCGTGGAAAAATAAAGCGACACCGGATTGAGCCAGGACATGGGAACCAACTTGACAAGACTGATCCGATAGCCGCAGTCGATCCGGATGAACGGCATGCCGGTTTCCGCCACGATCCGGGTGATCAGCAACGACACCATAAAACCGAACGCCACGAAAAAAAGCGCCCAGCCCGGCTGAACGCCGATCCAGACCATCCAGAAAAACATGCCGGCGCACCCCGCAAAAAACATCCACCCGGCCCGCTGGTCCCGCTCGTCCTCCGGGCCGTGAGCACGACGCACCAGCAGGCGCAACACGCGCGCCCACTGGCTTCGCCCCAGCCACACCACGGCCACGGTCAACGCCAGCATTCCGCCCATCCGATGGTCGCCGATGGTGTCGTAATAAAAAGGCGGGAAGTACGCTCGGCCGATAACGATGTACGCCGCATACGCCACCACGAAAAACCAGATGGAAAAGCCGATCCGACTGGGCATGAAAAACGCCATCCCCACAAAGATGAAATAGATGCGGTTCCGTTTGATGTAGCCTGGGAGATAGACCAGCGGTTCCTCGGTGAACAGGCGGCTCAGGTCCCAGTTCAGCGGAATGGCCGGCACGCCGTCCGGGTTGTACTGCTTCCAGCCCGCCAATACATGCAGCAGCAGGACCGCACCCGCGGCAATCCAGAACGATTTGTATCTGAACATGCGGCTGAACCAGTGTCCCGCCTCCGGAGTTTCGATCATGGACTGTTCAAGCCCCAGCAATGGGAACGGCAGCCGTTCGTTGTGCCGCCATTGGGGAAGGACGATCATGGCCAGGCCGATCAGCATCAACCAATAAAACAGCAAGAACGTCCCCCAACTGACCAGCGGCGGCAGCCAGGCCGACCAAGGGATCGACTGCCCTGGCGGCAGCTCCGTCAAGAACGACGTCGAAACCGGCGTCTCCTGGGCGAAACCGATCTTGTCCGGAAACAGACTCGGAGGGAGATCCATCTTCTCGTACATCTCAGCCAGGCGGCGGTTGTCCCGGACGTCGGCGGGGATGCGTGCCAGGGTATAGGGCAGCATCCGCAACAGGCCCTGGCCCGGCAATACACTGGCCATGAGCAACATACCGAAGGCAACGGCCAGTTGCGGAGACCGTAGCGAAAAGCGCGGGGCGAAGCGGCGCAGCAGAGGATTGATTAGCAGAACCAGGAACAGGCCGAGAAAAAGAGAGGCGATCGGCAGGTAGCTGTCCGTGATGTACGAACTGCCGATCACGAAATTGTTGTATGGCGCGGCGACCCAGATCAGGATCGACCCCACCAGGCCGATCGCAACCGCCGTGAGCAGCCGTAACCGGTGGCCGCCCCTGCTGTGGGTCCCGCCTGTAGATCTGTCGGCGGCCGGTTCCTTCACCGTTTGCGAACTCCTGGTGGTCCGACCGCAGCCCGGTGCGGTGCATACGGCCGGAGGCCAGTGGTGGCGTCGTTCCCCGACGACGGTCGAATGTTGCGGGACGTACGGGCCGTGTCAGAACGCTCTTATGACGGCGTGTTCGCCTGCAGTCTCGATAGGTGTCGAGCCCCTTGACACGCGAAAAACAGGCCGGCAATATAGCGCTCCGAATCCGCCCGTGCAGACCGGCCCGATCCGCCTTGCGCGCATGTCGGTTCCGTCGGTGGTTCCGGTGGCGGCCCTCGCCGTCGAACGTTTTTCATTGTCCCTCTCTACAGGACAAACCCGGATACCGCGTTGGTTCGTGGTCCCCGACGGGGACGCCGAGTCCAACCCAGGGTTCCAGCCCTGGGATAATCGCACCATAACAAGAATCGTTGGTCCTTGAGAGCGCCGGCACTATGGGCCGGCCATGCCGCAATCCCACAAATCGGGGTCGGCCTCAGGGTCGAAACCCGGGGCTGGATTGGGCGCCCGTAACGGACAAATCCGATTGTCGCATTGATCCGTGTTCCGACCGGGCAAATGCGCGGTCCCGATTTCCACAACACAGCCACCACCTACGGAGCTGACATGCGTCCACCCGCCTTTCGCCGGTCCGGGGTCTCGACAAAAAGCTTCCTCGGCCCCTTTCCGCCCCGGTCGAGACCGATTGCCTTCTGCGGAGTGCGCAGCATGATTTGGCCGGAGTGCGCCCCGACAACGCAGTATCGAGACCGTATGCGTCGTGAGTGACGTGACGTGTGGGCGGGGCAGATACGAGCGTACGGAGGCGGTCGAGATTGCCGCCGCCCGGCCGGGGGCCGCCGGTCGTTCTCACCTGTGCAGGCCCATTTCGATCCGTGCTCGTCGAGCCCGTCCGCAAAGGGTGCGTGAGCCGGGGGAGTTGTCGCTCTTCGCCAGGGGCGAATCGCTGCCGCGCCTCCGGCGGGGGCCGTCTCTCCCGCCAAGCGGGATCGGCTGGAAGTGCAGAGGGCGGCCTGCGGCACATTCGTGGAGCGCGGAGCTGCACCGTTCATGGGGCATGGGCCGCGATTCAGGTCGCGTCCGGAGCAGGGGCCGCCTCGGACTCCGGTGCGGTATCTACGCCTTGTTCCTCGACCAACTTGCCCAGGTATTCGGGCAGCTCCACGCCGGCCATGGCCGCCACGTCCTGGAGGGGAGGCAGACTCTTGATCAGGCTGGACAGGAAGCCCGCAGTGGACGACCCTTTGCCGTCGGCGCCGCCCGAATCCCAAACGGTGATTTTGTCGATTTTCAGGTTCTTTATGGCCTCAACCTGCCGAGCCACGATTTCCTCGATCTTCTCGATGACCAGCAGAGAGGCGGCGGCCCGGGCATCACCCGCGCAGCTTTCCACCAGGGCGCTGTAACCGGCGGCCTTGCTGCTCAGGAGTTTGCGCACCCCGGCGGCTTCGGCCTCGTACCTTGCGAGGATCGCATCCGCCTGACCCCGGGCTTCGCGGCGGTTCCGTTCGGCCTCGGCATCGGCGGCGATCTCGATTTTGCGGCGTTCGATCTCTTGCTTCACCACTTCTTCGGCGTTCAATCGTTCCATCTCGGCCTTGTACTGGGCTTTTTGGATTTCGACCGCGGCCTGACGCTTGGCCACCTCTCCGCGCTGCAGGGCCTCGGCCTGTTTGATGGCCAAGTCGGCTTCGACTTCCGCGATCCGCGCCTTGGCCGTGTTTTCCCCGGTGACCGCGTCCGCCTCCTGTTGCTGGACGTAGACGCGCCGATCGGCCTCGGCGCGTTTCTTGCCCTTTTCGGCCTGGGCGGTGTTCTCGGCCACACGAATATCTTTTTCACGGTACGCCTCGGATTGGCCGATAGCCCCGGATTTCTCCTGCTCCGCAACGTCGACTTTGGCCTTGTTGATGGCTTCCGAGGCGGCTTTTTTCCCGATGCTCCCGATGTAGTCGGATTCGTCCGTGATGTCCGTGATGTTGACATTGATCAGGTAAAGTCCGATCTTATTCAGTTCAGGCTCGACGTTCTTGCGGATGGACTCGAGGAAACTCTCCCGATCCTGGTTGATCTGCTCGATGGTCAGAGAGGCCACCGTCAGACGCAGTTGTCCGAAAATGATTTCACCGGCCATATCTTCTATTTGCCGCGACCCGAGATTGAGCAAACGCTCGGCAGCGTTGCTCATGATTTCCGGCTCGGTGCTGATACCCACTGTAAAAGTGCTCGGTACGTTGATCCGGATGTTCTGGAGCGAAAGGGCTTTCTGCAGCGGGATGTTGATGGTCATCGGCGTCAGACTCAGGTAGGCGTAGCTCTGAATCACGGGCCAGACGAACGCGCCGCCTCCATGGATGCAATTGGCCGATTTGCCCTGCTCGACTTTGCCGTACACCACCAGGATCCGGTCGGATGGACAGCGCTTGTACCTCGAAGCCAGGAACACAACACAAAACAGAAAAATCAGGATCAACCCACCAAGTACGGGAAGCATGGTTCCACTCTCCTGTGATTCGAGAACGCCCGAAAGACACTTGCGTCGTGGCAATTCACCGCAACGAGTGCGGCCGCAGGAACTTCAGGACACCCCCTGTTTCGGGTTTCGAGACCGGACACGAAAAACAACTCATTCCGTCGGCTCGCACTTCGTGACGACCAGCGTATGTCCGTCCAGCGCGGACTCGACCCTGATGCGATCACCGGTCTTCAGTTCTTCTTTCCCGGTTGAGACCGCATCCACCACCCGCAGGTGGGCGCCGACTTTAACCTGCACTTTCCCCACACCGCCCGGGGCGATGGTGAGATAAACCGTTCCCCGTTCGCCAATGGCGGTGTCCAACGACACCGTGCCGCTGCTCTGCAACAACGCCATGAGCCTGAATGTCTTGGCCAGTAGCCACATGGTGGCCCCGCCCATGGCGACGCTGCCCAGAAGTGTGGCAAGGGCCCCGGCCCTGGCATTGTGGCTGAGTGCGTACCCGGTGAGTCCAAACATCATGACAAAGGCGACGATCCCCTGCACGGTGAGCAGTCGCAGGCCCGGGTCGACGTCGCCGTGCACATCGCCGCCCGCCTCCCCAGAGACATCGTTCGGAAGATGTCCAAAGTCCCCGTGATCGCCGTCGGCCCCCACCAACATCAGAATCATGCGTACGACGAAGATGGCGGCCCCGAAGATGCCGCACGCCAAATAAAAGCGTTCGGGGCTCGCTGTGGCAAGGATCGGACCCATGCGTCTCCCCTTCCTGCAGACCTTCCCCGCAGAGAATCAGCATATCTCTCGCGGCGTCGGCGGAAGCGGTCCTTGCAGGGCGCCACCGTCGTTCCGCCGCCCCCCGACATCCGGCTTGAAATAGCACCGCAAACAAGGTACAAGAAACCGGGTTCCGGTGTTATTATAACGGGCAAAGGGCACGGTACAACCCGCCGACCAACCGAGGGCGCGCCGAATCGACGCAGAATCTGTTTGGGCGCTGGGGGCAATTCGCTGACGTAACGTCAACAGCGCATGAGCCGTCTGTCTCGACAACGCACTTCAGCCGCCTTCGGAGCATTGCTGCAACCCGCCGCCCCGGACGGTGGTTCCATGCGGCCGCGTCCGGCGTTCGATGCAATGACCCGAATCGGCGTGAACTGTGCCGTCTCGCGACGAAGTTCAGGAACTGTTCGTCGTCTCGAAACAATCGGGAGCGCAGGTGAACTCGCTGCCTTTGTTGAACTGGCCAGAGTATTCCGGGACGGTCCGTAATCGGGGCAAAGGGCGCACGGGATCAGTCCCGGCCGGCGCCGCGGTCCCCAGGAGCAGGTGAAGCATCATGGATGGACGCCAACTGGCTTTGCGCAAGGCGCGCCTGAGCGACGATCTCGAAGTAGGCCTTCTCCCGGACGGGACGCGGTTGCTGAAACGCGTGGCGCGCGCCACATATCTGGCCGTCTCGCCACGCGATTGGGAGATCTTCCAGCAATTCGACGGCGAG
Source organism: Kiritimatiellota bacterium (assembly GCA_013151865.1). Lineage (GTDB taxonomy): Bacteria > Verrucomicrobiota > Lentisphaeria > Oligosphaerales > JAADHN01 > JAADHN01. The sequence continues at coordinate 40,197 of JAADHN010000167.1, read as the reverse complement.
AAAAGCGTCCGGGACGTTCTGGAGACACTGCTGTCCGAAACCGAGGGGTGCAACGTCCGTGAGTTTTACGATCTGATCGTCTCGGCGCTGACCAAGGGGATCCTCGATGATCCGGTTGAACGGACGGAGTTGCCGTCGGTCCCGGAACCGACACCGTGGCCTGCCGGGTGGTCCGACACGGTGGCGCTCTGTGTCAGCCTGGTGGTCATCGTTTTCGGGGCCATCGCCCTGGGGAGCGCGCCCATCCAGGTGCCGGTGTCTCTGGCGGGCTGGTTCTTCGCGCTGGTCTTCATTGGCCTCGAATTGTCTGTGGCGAGCTTGCTCGAGGGGTGTGTGCTGGCCGGTTGCGGGCGTACAGTCTACGATTTCGGTTGGCGTTGGGACCGGATTATTCCCTACGTGGGCATCGACGCCCGGGACGCGTTCATGGGAGGCAGGAAGTGCGAGGTGGCGGTTGCGCTTCAGGCCTTGGCCGCTCCGTATGCTCTGGCTCTGGCCGCCCGGTTCGCCCGAAACCCGGAAGGTATGTTGGCGGCCTATGTGGGGGTACTGGCTCTGGCTGCGCCGTTCGGCGGCGCCCCCGGAGCGCGCCTCTTGCACGCGCTCTTCCGCAAGGCGCATGACATCCCTCGCTGCACGACGCGTTTCCTCAAGCACCGGCTGTTCCGGCAACTGCTGCGTTGGAAAACGGAAGTTGCCGAAGACACGTACATCACACTATTCGGGGCGTACGCGGTTTTCTGGCTGGGATTGCTCCTGCGTTTCGGCGCCGGGCTCCTGCGACGCCAAGGCGGCGGCCTGGCCGAGCGCATAGCCGTCGGCGGCACATGGGCCGAGCGCGTTGGCGCGGGGGCAATCCTTCTGGTGCTTCTCCTGTTCGTCTTTGTCCCCGTCATCGTCCAGTTGTGGATCGTGGTTCACAACGTTTTTGCCTGGGTGGCGCCGCGTTGGTTCCGGGCGGAACGCCGGCTCTGGACGAAGCGCAGCAGTGCTGCGCCGGCGACGGAAGACGTCAGGCAGTTCCTGGCTCGAACCCTTCTTTTCTCCCAACTCTCGGACAAGGATCTCGCCGCAATTGCCGAGCGAGCACGTTTCGTGCGAGCCCGGGACGGGGAAGTGTTGGTGCGCCAGGGCGACCGGGGAGACTGCCTCTTCGTCCTACTCGAGGGGCGCGCCACTGTTCACAAAGAAGACGAAATCGGTCATTCGCGATTGGTGGCCGAATTGCAGGCCGGGGACGTGTTCGGTGAGGTGGCCCTGCTCGAGAAAGTCCCTCGGACCGCCACGGTGCGGGCCCGGGGCGCCGCGGCGCTGCTGATGCTCAATCAGGAAGTCTTCGAGGAACTGGTGCTCGAACACCTCGGGGTACAGGCGGTCCGCCGGACGGTCCAAATCAGCGGAGCCCTCCGCCGTTGCCCGCTGTTTGCCGACTGGCCGGACCAAACACTGCTGGAATTGGCCCGCGAAGTCTCCCTGGTCGACGTCGCTGCCGGGGAATGTGTTGTGCGGCAGGGGCGGCCCAACAAGAATTTTTACCTCGTTTATGAAGGTCGGTTCGAGGTACGGAAGGATTCCGAGGTCGTGGCTCAGCTCGGTCCCGGCGAATTCTTCGGTGAGATCAGCTTGCTCGAACATCGCCCCGCAACGGCCGACGTGGTCGCCGCCCAGTCTTCCCGCTGCCTGTGCATCGGCCGGAAGCGGTTTTTTGAACTGATCACCGGCGACGCCTTTGCCGGGTACGTGGTGGCGAGTGCCGCGGAAATGCGTGAGGGGCGATAGGGCACACGGTTGCGTTCCGGAAACGTCTCGAACGGCCCCGTACAGAACGATTCGCCTGGGGTTCTGCAATAGCCTCGGAGGGTTGTGTGATCCATGAAATTCTTTACAAAGCTGTCAATGCTCGGGGCCCTGGCTTTTCTGGGGTACTCGAACCTGGACATGCTCGACAGCAGCATAAACGTTATCCGAAAAGTGCAGGTCGGCGTGAGCGGCGGAATCGAAATGCGCAACATCTGTCGCGCCGTGCTCATGCACTATGTGAATACCGGGGAGATCCCGTTGCGGAATTTCAGTGCGTTCTTGGCCGAGAACACCACGGAGTACGGCGGCAAGGACTTGCGGAATAACGCGAGCGATATGTGGGGCACGCCTTATGCCCTCGGAATCCGGGGAATGGACATCGTAGTGATGAGCGCCGGGCCGGACAAAATCTGGCGGACGGCGGACGATTTACAGTGCGCCGAATCTCTGACCAAGGTCGAGATCCCCGCAAAAGTGAAAGTGGACATCCAGCGGGCGCTGTACGGCAACACCCGATCCTCCGATTCCGGGGGCGGGACGCAGCCGCGGAACGCTCGCCGACCGGGACGCCAATCCCGGTACCGAAAGCCGTACGCGCCCTCCGGTTGGCAGTTGGGTCGGGCCCCGAGAAGGCGGTAAACCGAGCCTGTCCGAAAAGAGGTCGTGGGCGCGCGCGCACGGTTTTTTTTGGGTGAGATTTCCTCCCCGCCGAACGGACGGCGTGCCCCGCACAGGCAGGCGTTACCAACCCTCAGCATTGGTCCCGCTCGGCGAGAGTCGGAAACGGCGAAAGATTGTCCGAAAGCGTCCGCACCTTCCCGCCTTCGTCCCGCGGCTGCGGGGGGCTACGGCGGACAGGTCGGGTCGGGACGGAGGGCAGCCTTCCTCCATCCCCGCGGCGGTTGTGGGAGCCTCCCGGGCAGCCACGTCACGCCACCGGGGCCCGCTGAGCGGGACAGGCACGACCGCCTCCGCCTCTGGCGGACTCCGCAGTCCCTGCTGTTCAGGGTCGCTTGGGGACTCGCTCCGCCGCCGTGCGTTCCCAGCCGATCCCGCTTGACGGGAGAGACGGGGCGCCCGAAGGCGCGGTAACGATTCGCCTTTGGCGAAGAGCGACAACTCCCGCGGCTCGCGCCCTCTTTGTGGCCGGGCTCGAGGTCGGTGTGAAGCACTATTCTTGGAGGGCGCCATGAAACCGAAAGAACGCGTTGCCGCCGCCTTTGCGCATCGTGTCCCGGACCGGATTCCGGTGCACCACATCGGGTTCTCCGCGGAGGCTGCCGGCGTGTTGCTTGGACGCGAGGCCTATGTGGGAGGTGGAATTCAACAGTGGCGCGAAGCGGGTGCGCTTTGGGAGGGACCGGAGGCGCACGCCGAGTTTGTCGAGCGCTCTTTTCATGACGCGGTGGCTGTGGCCAAAGCCTGCGGGAACGATCTGGTACGGCCCGGCTACTGGCGTTACAGTCTCAAACCCACTGCCCGGATCGATGAATGGACCTACTTGTACGAGTGCGGACCGCGGGAGAACTGGCGGATCCTCAAGTACGATCCCAGCAGCGAGCAAGCCTCGATCGAGCCCGTGGAGCCGCCCCGGGAACTTACCTTCGAGGCAATCGAAGCGCGGCTCGCCGTGAAAAGCGTTGCGGATTACGTACCGAGCGAGGACAGCTTCGCGTTCGAGTTTCGTGCCAAGCGTCTGCTCGGCGACGACTACGCCGTTCGCGCCCCGGGCGTCGGCGTCGGGTTGCCCACGCGGGATGTCACGGTCTGGATGGAGGCGATGGCCCTTCGTCCGGACTTGGTGGGCCGTTACCTCGATATCCAGGTCGAGCGTGCCCGGCGGAACATCGCTTTTCTCGCCCGGAACGGGTTCCGGTACCTGTTCGGGGGCGGCGACTTTGCCGCCCAGGACGGCCCCATGTATTCTCCGGGCGCTTTTCGCGAGATCGTCCTCCCCAGATTGCAGCAAGTCTCGCAGGCCTGCCGCGATCATGGCGTCTGCCATCTCTTTGCCAGTGATGGAAACCTTTGGCCCGTGGCGGACGACTTGTTCGGGGCGTCGGGCATCGACGGCATTACGAGATCGACCGTCGGGCGGGAATGGATCTGGAACGTTTGCGCGTATGTTTTCCCAAACTCACGCTGATCGGCAATATTAGTTCCCACACGGTGCATTTGGGCACACGCGATCAAGTGGTCGCCGAAGTCGAGTCCGTGATGGCCCAGGCCCACCGGGTCGGCGGCGTCGTGGTGGGGGTGTCGAACTATGTCGTGCCGGGCACGCCACCCGAAAATGTGATGGCCATGGTCGAAACCGTGGAACGGCTCCGGTAGCCGGTGCACCGCCGTCGGGGACGGGCGTCGCACCGGCGGGGTCGACCGGTCGGGTGGGGACCGGGTTCCGACACACAGGGTCGCTTGCCGTCAAGTGAACCCAGATGAGGAAATTTGCATGAAAGCCGCTGTTCTCGAAGACCTGGGCCGACTGACCGTTCGGGACCTGCCCGTGCCGGAGATTGCCGATGACGAGGCATTGCTCCAAGTGGAAGCCACGGCGATTTGCGGTTCCGACTTGCGTATTCTGAAGCACGGGAACCCCAGGGTCAGACCACCGGCGATAATCGGCCACGAAGCCGCCGGGCTGGTAGTAAAAGCCGGATCGAGAGTCACCCGCGTACATGAGGGACAGCGGATTGCCGTCGGAGCGGATGTGCCCTGCGGCCGCTGCCGCTGGTGCCGTAACGGCCTCGGCAACAATTGCGCCATCAATTATGCGGTGGGCTACCAGATTTCCGGCGCTTTCACCCAATACATGAAACTGACGCGACTGCTGCTGGACGAGGGTCCGGTGACCCCGCTCCCCGCCGGACTCGATTTCGATACGGGCGCCCTGGCAGAGCCGTTGGCCTGTGCGATAAACGGTCTCGAACTGGCCGGAGTTTCCCTGGGCAAGACGGTGTGCATCATCGGCCTGGGACCGATCGGTTGTATGATGATCGATTTGGCGCGATCCATGGGAGCGATCCGAATCATTGCGGCCCAGCGAAGTGCAAAACGCCTTGAGATTGCCAGGGCTTACGGCGCGGATGTCTATATCGACACGTCCAAAGAAGACGTTGTCCAGCGCACTCGGGAGGAAACCGGGGGTGAGGGGCCGGACGTGGTCATTACGGCCTGCGGTTCCGTTGAGGTCCATGAGCAAGCCATCGAAATGGTGGCTCACCGGGGGTGCGTCAATCTTTTTGGCGGCTTGGCCAAGGGCACGCGGGACCTCAGCGTGCAGTCCAATACGATCCATTACAAAGAATGCTTCGTCACCGGGTCGCACGGCAGCACGCCACGGCAGCACGAACTGGCGGTCGACCTGCTGCGGGCCGGCATCGTGCGCGTGGCGCCGTTAATCACGCACAAGTTCCCGATCAGTGGAATCTTGGAGGCTTTTCAGGTCATGGAAAGTCGTCGCGGGATGAAGATCGTCGTGCACCCGCAAGACGAGGATTGAGGTCAGCCGAACAGCTTGTGACCGAAGGCGAATCGCCTTCCAACGTACGTTGCCGTCCGGTAACGCTGTCTTGAAGTGCCGGATCAAGATAGGACTTGGAGCAACGCCTTCCCGCCGAACTCAACGCGGTTGGTCGGCGGGCAACCTGCGATGGCGAGGGGCTTCGGCGAGGTATGCAACCAGAGAATCGCGCACAAGGAGATCCATCATGGTTAAGCTCGGTGTCATCGGTTGCGGCGGCATTGCCACGCATCAGCTCAAGTCGGTGTGGGAAGACGGACTCTTCGAATTGGTGGCAGGGGCGGACATCCGGCCCGAACGATTGGACCTCTTTCGCGACACTTTCGGCATGAAAGAAGGGTACACAGATTTTCGCGAGCTTTTGCGAAAGGCCGATGTCGAGGCGGTGATGATCTGCACACCGACTTGGCTGCACGCCGAACACGTAATTGCCGCGGCGGAAGCCGGCAAACAGGTTTTCAGCCAGAAGCCCATGGCCATGAATTCGTACGACTGCTACAAAGAGATCAAGGTCTGTCAGGAAAACGGCGTAAAACTGCAGGTCGGGTTTGTGCGTCGGTTCGACACGGACTGGGGCGTCGTCAAAGACGTCGTCGACTCGGGCGTCCTGGGAACGCCCGTGCTCTGGCGCCAAATTGCGGGCGGCCCCGGTCCGGCTCGTCCTTTTTTTATGGATCGGTTCGAGGGGGGCGGCCCCATGATCGATGGAATGGTGCACAACTACGACTTCGGCGCGTACTGTTTCGGCGAACCGGTGGAGGTGAAGTCCATGCCCATTCGCATTCATCATGCGACGACCGCACTGGATACAGGGACGGTCCTGGTTCGATTCGAGACCGGGAACACAATCATGTGCTCTTGGTCCTGGGGATTGCCCGAGGGCGTACGGACAAATGCCAGTACCGAAGTATTGGGGCCCAACGGCGTCCTCTTCTTCCCCGGCAGCTACGATCCGGCCAAGGCAAAAGGCAAGTTCGACTCCGCCGCCGAGGGTGCCTATCTGCTGGTCCTCAAAGATGGCCGAGAGGAAGTTGTCAAGTTCAAGAGGCAGAATATGTTTCGTGAGGAAATGCGCCACTTTGCCGACTGGGTGGAGAACGGCGGAGATCCCCTCGTCGGAGGCGATGCCGGCCTGCGCGCCACCCGGGTGGCGGAGTTGGCGCTGAGCGGCGGCGGGTTGGTTTGATCGTTCGGTCGGCCTTCTTCGGGGCCCTGCTCGGTGTCCCCGCCGGTCTGGGATAGGAAGCGCCCGCTGGGGCGAGACGGCTTGTCTCTCCTCTTTGTAGCGACCTCGACCGGTCCGCGTCTCCCACCGCCCCGACTCGCACCTCTGTCGCGACCCGACGGCGTGCCGTACCTTTCGAGTCGCTCCGGGAGGACATCGCTCACGGGTTTTCGAGTGAGACCCGAGCGGCTGCCGGTGCGTGAATAAAGTCGGGGCCTTAAACGTCTCCCGCCGCGGACGCAGCCCGCGACCGCCTGGGTCGCGGCCGGGCGCGCCGGTCCGGGAGGTCGCTCCTCGGCAACGATGCGAGCTTGCATCGGCGCCGTTCACCGGCGAAGCAGACCCGGCATGAAATTCTCGACGCGCGAACAACAGGAACTCCTGGCCCGGGCCCGACAGGGTGATGTGGACGCTTTTGCTGTCCTCTTCGAGGCCATGCGTCCGTTGATGCATCGGGTGGCATACCGCTTGGTCGGGCCGAACGACTGCGACGATGTGGTCATGGAAACATACATCAAGGCCTGGCGGGCGTTGTCGGAATTCGGCGGGCGTTCCACGCTGGCCACTTGGACTTGTCGTATCGCTCGGAATTGCGCCTACGACCTCTTGCGCCGCCGGGGCCGTCGCGAGGTTCGAGAGCAGTCGCTGGACGAGCCTCTCGAGGAGGGACGGGACCGAAGCGAAGAAGTGCCCGATCCACGGGCGCGCACACCCGCGGAAGCCGCGGCGGCCGACGACCTCCGCGGCGCAATTCAAGCGGCGTTGGACCGGCTCCATGAAGTCCATCGCACCACATTCCTGCTCCGGGAGGTCGACGGACTTAGTTACAGAGAGATCGCTGCGGCCACGGGCGTCCGCATCGGCACGGTCATGTCGCGTCTGTTCTATGCACGCCGCCGGTTGCGGCGCCTGCTCGAACAGATCGGAGCGGTTCGATGAAGCGTGACCTGTCAGCCCGGTCGTAATCGGTGAAAGCGGGGCGCTCTCACTCTACGGAAAGCGATTGCCATGAAATGGTCCACTCTGCTCGAACAGATCCGGCATGACTTTTCCGCGCCGGAGCCGCCCCCGGAAGACCGGTTTTGGGGGCGGTTTCGAGAACGCGTTCGGGCCATCCCTCGGATCACCCCGGTTCGGGAGGATGGGGCGAGTTCGAATGGGCCCCGTCGCGCGCGTCCGGTCTGGCTGCGGGTCGGTCGAGTGCTCGCGCCGGCCTTGGCCGCTGTGGCGATCGCACTGCTGCTGCGTGTCCATCAGGCCCCCGCGCCTGAAACGGACCGCCGTCAATTCTCCGCCCGAGCCGGAAAAACGGCCACCCTTTCGACCGTCGAAGACATTGACGTTCTTATGGATTATGATAGTGTGTTCATCGTCGAGGACCCGAAATCGCGCGGGACCCTGGTCTGGATCCTGGGTGCGAACTCCGCAACACCCGGAGGATGAAGGAAGGCGCTCATGAGGCGGGTTCGGCACTTCTTCTGTTTGGCGGCTGCGGCCGCGGTCCTGACCGCACGAGCGCAGGAATGGCGCAACCAGACTCCGGCGCCCAAGTTGCTCGTCCGCCTCGTTGCCGTCGAGAATGATGGGGGCGACGCCGTCCGTGCGGGGGCGTCCGAGAAGCTGGCAGACATCCTCCCGCTGCTGCGGGACAACCTCCGTTTTCGCAATTACCGCCTCATCTTCAGTCGCAAGCTCACCTTGCGCGAGGGCGCCGTTGCCGAGTTGCCCGGGGGACTGCGTATGGTCCTGTACGAAGTCCGGGGCACCGAGTTTCGTGTCCGGGTCGGCAGAGACCGGGATCGCTTGATCGAGGCCCGGATGCGCCTGCGTCGCGGTAAGCCGGTCATTCTGGGCGGGTTGCCGGCGGATGGGCCCGGCACACTCCTCCTGGTCCTCCTGCTGCCTCCGGTCCCCCCTTGACCAGTGCACCCCAACGGGCCTCCGTGCGCGCAGACCGCGTGCGCGCACTTGTCGGCCGCGGCCATGTCGCGGTCGGGCATGACACACGGCTTCTCCTGCCGGGGAACGAGAACGGATACTTACACGTGCCGCCGGTCCGCACCTCTTTCGGCCACCTGGCGCAAGATCATCCGTTCATCGCCCCGGGAAGGCGCGGCTGCACAGGCTGCAATTCGAAAATGCCTCGACCAATGTCGACCGCCCGGGGTTCCACGAACAGCACGTCGCCAGGCCGGAACCGGAGCTCGGTGCGCCGTCCGTGCAACCCGGCCGCGCCTCGCGAGGCGACGTACGAGCGCCCCCCGACACTCCCGTACATGCCCAATTCCGGGACATACACAGTGACTTCGCCTCGCTCGACCCGCATGGCGACGGCCTCGAAGACGGGGTGTTCGTTGTTCTCGAGCAACGTGTACAGATAATGGAGCTTGAGTCGGTCCTGGGCGGCAAAGAAAGCTTCGTCGATCTGTCGCTCCTTTTCTGTACATTCGGCGGCGATTTCGCCGCACTCGGCCAGAGACCTCGGCACGGGTTCGCCCAAGTCCGCGGCCAGCAATTGCTGATGCACGACCAAGTCTGGATAGCGCCGGATCGGGCTGGTGAAATGGCAGTACTGGCTCTTGCCGAGTCCGAAATGGGGGCGACTCTCCGCCGAATACACGGCGCGGGGGAGAGCGCGGAGCAGGGCCTGCAGCCCCAGCTCTCCGCCTCGCACCCCGTCCAGGTCGGCAATGAGTCGGTTCAGAGCGGCCCTGTCCCCCAAATGTCCGGTACGTATATGCAGGGTGTCTCGGATCCAGGCGCGGAGCGCCGTCAGGTCTCGGGGTTTCGGGTTGGAGTGACACCGGTACAGCCCGGGGATTCTCCGGGCAGCCAGTTCCCGGGCCACGGCGGTGTTGGCCGCCAGCATGAATTCTTCGACCAAAGCGTGTGCTTCCGAGGGGGCGGTGTGGAGCAATCCCAGGATCCGTGCCGGTTTCTCGGAACAGAGTACACGGACTTCGGAACGGGCGAGGGTCAGGAACTGTTCGGTCGCCGCACGACGGACGCGCATGGCGTTGAAAGTCGCGGCAAGCAGCTTGAGGGTGCGGCGGACTTCGGGCGGTTCCTGGGCGGCGCCCGCGCGTCCCGCGAGATAATCCTGAGTTTCGCGGAAGCTCAGGCGTCGACAGACCCGAACCCACGTCCGACAGCGCCGGGCCTGAAGGACTTCGCCGCTGTCCGCATCGAGCAGGAGAAATACGGAATGGGCCGGGCGGGCGACCCCCTCGACGAGGCTACACAGGTCCGCGGCCAGCGGCTCGGGCAGCATGGGCAACGTACGGCCGGGCAGGTAGGCCGTGAACCCGCGCTGCCGTGCCCCCGTGTCCAGTTCTCCGCCGGCGGGTACGTAAGCGGCGACGTCCGCGATGTGTACGCCCACCTCCACAGTCCCCGGATTCGGCCCCGGGGCGGCGGAAAGCGCATCGTCGAAGTCCTTGGCATCGGCCGGATCGATGGTGATCGCGGCCGGGTGGGCGACGAATTGTCGGGGCAGATCCCGGAGTGAACTTTGGGCGGCAAACCGGCAGACCTCGGCCGAGTACGGGGCGGGCAGCTCAAACTCGGTTGCCACGGCGTCGAGCGTGCCGTCGATCCCGGTCGCTTCCGTGGCACGTCGAAGCACCTTGGCAAGAATGGGGTGTTTCGGGTTTGGACGGCGGCGCAGCGCAGCCACGACCCAGGCGCCGGGCCCCAGGCTGCCCGTTCGCTCCAGTTCGCGGGCGTTTTCGATCTCGATCAAGTCGGGGTATCCGTTGCGCAACGGGTGCAAGAACAGTCCCATCCGGGTCGCCACGAGCTGTCCGGTAATCTCCTCCCGCACTCGGGCCAGGACCCGCTCGACCCGTCCCACCGGGCCGCGAGAGGCATGCGGGTCGGTGAGGCTCACCAAGACTCGGTCGCCGGGCAGACCTTCTCCGGTTGCATGGGGCGGGATGAAAACGTCCTGCATCTCCTGATCGTCCGGTCGGACGAAGCCATACCCGCGGCGGTGCAACGACAGTCGTCCCGACACGTGGCGTGCGTCCGACCGAAGTCGATACCGCCCGCGATGCTGTCGGGTGACGGCGCCGTCTCGCGTCAGTTCGGAGAAGACCGCCCGGAAAGCCGCCTGTTCCGCTCGAGTCAGCAGCTTCAGACGTCGACGGATATCGGATTTGCGCAGGCCGTCGGCCGCATTCTCCCGCAACAGGTCGAGTATGTCTTGTTTGAGGTCGTTGGAGGGAGGCAAGAGCGATTCCTTTCCGCCGGTTTGTCCCCCCGGGGCCGGAGTTCGCACATGCCGGCCGCGGAATGCTCCGGTTCGTCTATCGCAGGAGCCAGAGGAAGAGGCTTACGAATACGGTCAGGGCGGGCACGGCCGCCAGATATGTCCAAAACAGGATGCGGGCCATGGCCCCTTCGCCGCGACCGTGGAGTTGACACATGACGATCAGGTTGGTTGCCGGGGGCACGGCGGCCTCGAGCATCAAAACCAAGGCGAACATGGGATCGTCCGGAATCCAGCCCCAACGTTTGAGCAGCAACACGGTTCCGATGCCGACGAACGGAAAAAGCAACAATCGGCCCACGGTCACCCCGATGATGGGCCGCAGCGACAACTCATCGTCGGCGGCCGCCCCGGACATGACGTTCGCTCCGAGAACCAGCAGCGAACAGGGGATCGCCCCGGCCCCCGCCAGTTCGGTTACGTCCAGCAGTACACGGAGGGGGGCGCCGGGTTCGATCAGGAGATTGCGAAGCGGCGGGAAGGCCCCGACGACGGCCCCGCCCAAGGCGCCGCAAACCGGCGGCGACAGGACCTGGCGCCAGCGGATTGCGCGGAACGTCCGCCCCGAAAGGTAGGGGTAGGCAATCCCCCAAAGACACGGCGACATGCCGACGAGATACACTGAGATGTAGGCGATTCCGCGGTCCGCGGCGCCCGGGTCGTCCTTGAACAGGGCTGCGGTGCCCGCAATCGCGGCGACCAGCGGGATCGGGACGTAACCGGAGTTCCCGAAGGCCGTGGCCGCGGACAGGACTCGTTCCGTGCCTGCGGGCGGACGCAGGAGTTTGGCGAGAATCCAGCCGAGCAAGAACCCCGTCGCAATGTAGGCGTATGCGGTTAGGGGCAGCGCGATCCAGGCCCGGAGATTGGCCGCACTGGCGCTCCGACTCAACTTTGAAAAGAGCAGGGCCGGCAACAGGGTCCAGAGAATGACTCGGCTGAGTTTCGAACGCCCGGTGTTGTCCAACGTCCCCGTGCGGGCCAGCCACGCGCCGGCCGCGCAAATCGAGAACACTTTGAAAACCGCCAAGAAGCTGGTTGTGAAAACGGCAAACATGGGCGGTGGAGTCATCCCCTCGCGGCCTGGCGAGCCCGGCGCATTTCCAGGAGTTGTTCCCAAGGCATGACTTTGCAGCGGGTTGCCCACCGGTCGTAGAGCGCTGTCAGTTCCCGAACGATATCCGGGTGCCGTCCGGCCAGGTCGTCGAGTTCGCTGCGATCGGCAACCAAGTCGTACAGTTCCCATTTCCCGGGGAAGCGGCAGACCAGTTTCCACCGTCCTTTCCGCACTGCTTTGTTGCCTTCGTGTTCCCAATAGAGGACGTCCCGGGCGGGGGCGCCTCCCGAAAACGTCGGTGTCATGCTGAACCCCTCGCAGGGCGGGACCGGGCGTCCGTTGAAAACGCTGGGGTACTCGGCCCCGGCGACCTCGGCAAAGGTGGCAAGGACGTCGGGGAGCTGGGCCGGTTGGCGGCGCAATTCGCCGCGCGAGGAGATGCCGGCGGGCCAGTGTACGATGAACGGCGTGGCAATTCCTCCCTCGTGCACCCAATGCTTGTACAAGCGGAAAGGGGTGTTGGAAAGGTTTGCCCAGGGTACGCCATAACTCTGATAAGTGGATTCGGGTCCCGGCATGAGGCTCGGATCGTTTCCGGCCATGACGATGCGTCCGTCCGATGTGGTTTGCGTGGCCGCGGGCCAGGCGTGCATGGGATGCGCTTTGCCCGGCCATAGTTCCTCGGCGCAGCCGCCGTTGTCCGCCAGAAAGACGATCAAGGTGTTTTCGGTCTGTCCGATTTCTGCAAGCGTGTCCAGGATTCGCCCGATGCCGCGGTCCATCCGGTCGATCTGGGCGGCGTACACCTCCATGCGTCTCTGCTGCCATTCCCGGTGGTCGGCGTCAGACCACGGGGGCTGCGACGGGTCACGGTCCGACAGGCGCCAACATTCCTCGAGGATACCGAGTTTCCGCATGCGTTCGAGACGTTCCCGTCGGAGTTGATCCCAGCCGGCCGCGAACCGGCCGCGATACCGGGCAATGTCGTCTTCATGGGCGTGCAGCGGCCAGTGAGGAGCGGTATACGCCGCATACAAAAAGAAAGGTGAGTCCGGGCTGTCCGCCGAGTGGGCACGCAGGAAAGCCGAAGCTTCGTCACTGATGGCGTCGGTCAGGAAGAAACCGGGTGGTAGGTCTTCGTGGCAGACCGGGGTGTTGTCACGGGTAAGGCTGTTGGGTTTCCAGTAGTTCGCCGCACCGGTGATGATTCCGAAAAAGCGGTCGAATCCACGTTGACACGGCCAGTTTCCGGCGTGAGCAGGATCGAGGTGTCGCGTGACATGCCATTTGCCGCTCATGTACGTTCGGTACCCGGCGGTCCGGAGCAGTTCGGCCATGGTGACGGCGTCGAGGCTGAGGTCCCCCCGGTAGCCGTCCGCACCGTCGTCGCCCATCATGTGGCCCACATCGGCCTGGTGCGGGTGCAGCCCGGTCAGCAGGCTGGCCCGCGACGGACAGCAACGGGCCGTATTGTAGAATTGCGTGTATCGCAGCCCGCCGGCAGCAAGTCGGTTTAGATTCGGGGTGTGGATTTCCCCGCCGTAACAATCGAGATCGGAGAACCCCATGTCATCGTTGAGGATCAGGACGATATTGGGGCGCTGGGCGCGCGGGCTTCGCTGCGGCATTGGGCGGTCCTTTCGGCGGAGTCGGGAGCGGGGCTCGGTTTCCGGTACGGCGTCCGGGCAGGCGGGCAAGGCTGGAGCGATGTGTTTTACGAAGAACCTTAACGTACAGCGCGGGAACGGGCAGGTCCAGCGAGACGTCTCTCGCATCCGGCGCATCATTATCTGTTTTCTGTTGCGCGCGCGCCCTGCCGCCGTCGTCCCTTCTTGCACATAGTGCGATCCACTTGATCGGTCGGTGTGGCACGGCGGCACGTCAGGCGCGAACGTCGACCTCGAATCGATACGGACAGTGCGTCGGTTGCGGCAGAACAGCCAACCATGACTCTCGGCGTGCCGGCGTGCGCTTTTTTTACGTACGAATTCTTCGGACACCCGCTATTTGGCGCCGCTGCCGCCTTTTTGCGGGGCCTCACATCCGGCCTGCTTGCCGCAGCCGTCCTTCCCCGTCGGTTCGATCTTGAGCTTGAGCGAAAGCAACGGGGCCGCTCTCTCGTCGAAGTCGTTGGGAACTTCGCCATAGACTTGCTGGAGAGTCGCACGCAGAGCTTCCACCATGTCGGCGAGTTGGTACTCGACGCCGGGGGGGCCCTCAAGGCGAACCCTCTGTTCCTTGCCGTCTTTCCGGATGGTGAACTCGAGTTTATCGTTGATAATGACACAGGCGCGGGAGGCGTTGTGAGTCTGCACCACCTGCTGGCCCTCCGGGGACTCGAGCGTGTAGAATTCAGCGCGGACTTTGTCCGGCCACGCCGAAACCATTTTGGCGATTTCTTTCATCGCCGGGGCGATGCAGTGGCCCATGCTCGCGACGATCTTGACCTTGGCGTCCGGAGACCCAACCGGTTCGGGAGCGGGCGCAATGTCGTAGGCCAGTGGTGTGGTCATGTCGTTGGCGGCCTCGGTCTGGGCTTTGGCTTCCAGGTACTGCCGCCGCAGGTTGCGGACCGTGATGTAGACGCCGGCGACGATCGCCAGCATCAGGACGGCTATCAGGGCCTTCTCCTTCGGGCCGTACGCCCGCCGTGCAGGGGGTTGGGGTGTCGAGGGGGGTGCCTCCGGTTGCGGAACGGCCTCCTCGCTTTGGGCCTCGGCTTCCGTCGCCGCTGGCGCACTGGCTTCCGGGTCGGGGACGCCGGGGGCGCTTTGCTCTTCCCGGGGCTCGGGGACTTCGTTCTCGGGCATGGTTCTGTCTCCTTCTCTTTGCTCCGGTTCTCGGGGTGCTGCATACAATCTTGTCGTTGATTGGACGTTTTCGTTTGTCCATCAACTAATTACGAATATCAGTCTTGCACGATCCGGACCATGAGACTGCTCCGGGGGTGATCAGGGAGATGGAGTTTGCGAAGTGAACGGCTCGCCAGTCTCCGCCCATCGTCCGAATCAAGGGGATGACGCGCCGGCGGATCCTGCGCGGCGGTTGCGGCGGCCTCGGCGTGGGCCAATGGGGTGCGAACGTCCAGGAGTGCAAGGCAGCAGTTTCCGACGTGCCCACGTCGCGGGAGGCGCCGGAATGTCGGCAACCTGGGTCGCGAATTCGACAAACGGCCGACGAAGGTCGCAGGGCGCCGCGGCTTCGATATGGTCGATTCCGAGGAAGCATTCGAAGCGCCCTCGGGTCGCTTCAGCCAACCCGGCGCCGCCGGGCGAGTGCGATCAGCGGCCCCTTCGTCGGCCAAGAGCGGAAAGACAAGAAGCGCGCCGCCCCGGAGTGCGGTCCGGCGACGGAACGCTCTCTGACTGAGCTGGTGTGACTTTCGGGCAGAGAACATGGTGCGGCGGTGTTCCCTTTTGCGGCCGGCGCTCGATCCACCGGCGAACGGGAACTTTGCTCCCCTCGGTCTTAGATATCGAGGGCTTCCCCCGGTTCGAGGACGCGCACCTCGGTACGGCAGAGTTCCCTGAAACGCTCGGCGTCGCCCCTGGCTCCCACAATATCGCCCCAGTGGCACGGCACTGACAGACGGCAGCCGATCTCTCCGGCGGCGCAGGCTGCTTCGCCCGCATCCATGGTATATGTTCCACCGACCGGGAGGAGCGCAACATCGATCGCCTCAAGCTGCCGCATCTCGGGGACACGGTCGGTGTCGCCCGCATAGTACACGCGTTTCCCGCCAAGTTCAAGCACAAAACCAAGCCAGTGGTTGGCTCTGGGGTGAAAGTTTTTGCCGATATTGTAGGCCGCCACACCCGTAATGGTTATAGTGTCGAAGAGGCGGGTTGCCCCCGGGGGAAGGCAGACCGCGCCGGGGACGTCCGGGGGGCCGCACACCACGGTTTCGGGATTGCTCAACGCTCGCACATCTTCCGCCGAGTAGTGGTCGAAATGCGAATGCGAAACAAGGATGAGCGAAACAGGTCCCGCGTCGGCCGGCACCTTCCATGGGTCGACAGCCACGGCGACGGTCCCGGTGTCGATGAGAAAACTTGCATGGCCAAACCACTTGATTCTGGGCCTCATGGTACGGTCCTCCCGGTCTTACACACAATTCGCCGGCGAATGTCCAAACGACGATGTTGCCGAACCTGGGGTCCGCCTGCGGGTCACGCGTTCGTGAAACCGCCAAAGAACAAGCACGACATGCGGGCCAGAATCTGAAATCACCATACCCCGCCAGGGGCCATTCCGCCATACTGTCCGGAGACCGCGCCGGGATTGCTTCATACTCGTCTGCGAGGACGCGGGAAATGAATTGAGCCCGTCCACAAATGGTGCGTGGCCGCGCTCCGGTTCGGGCGATCCCCGGCCGAGCGGCAATGCGGCCCGAATTGCTCCACGCCGCCGCCCTGGAAGCGCTGGCATCAGGAGAAAAACAGCCCTGGAGACCGTCTGGGGTCGGCGTCGTGCACAACGGCCACCCGGGTAACGCCCTTGTTCGGCGCGAGTCAGGGGGGGACGGCCCCGCGGTTGCCCGTGGCCGTGCCGAGCGGACGGAGCGTGATCCCCGCCTCAAGCAACTCGGGCAGGCTGACGAGGCTGTAGCAGAGGTAGATCCAATCGTCGTGCTCGAGCGTGTTGCGTCGGGCCACGCGCATCAGGGCGTAAGGCGACGCTGCGGCGCACAACGCCCACTCCACGCGTTTCAGTGCGGCGAGCAGGTGCGGATCCCGTCCCGCGATTTTCCGGACGTATGCGAGTACCGCCAAAGTCACGACGTGCCGCCCGCCGCTGCCGGTCCACCAGGGGCGCGCGTCGTCTTTGGTGAACTCGAGCAGGGATTGGCGAAGACGAGCCTCGATTTCGCGGCGTAAAGCAGGATTGTCCGTGAAATGGCGCGTCCACATCAGGGCTTCGGCGAAGACGCCCGGCGTGAGTCGTTGGCCGGCCATGAATCGCCGGGCGTCTCTGACGGTCTGCCGTGCATACTTTTCGTCCAACGCGGACACCGCCGCGGCGGCGCCCAGCGTGCAGCCGAGGGTGAACGGGCGGCCCCTCATTTCACGGGTGAGTCGGTCGAATGGTTTGTTTGCGATGTAATCACGAAGGCACCATCCCACCCCGATATCGCCCGTGTCGTTGCGAAAGCTTTCCCGAAAGCGCATATAGGCCTCGAGCGACAGCCGATAGCGTTTGCGCCGAGCCGTGTCCGCATAGCGCAGGGCGCGAACTACTCCCAGGGCGATTTCTCCGCCGTCCGCCACGTAGCAGACCCCCTGAGCATCGGCATATCCCATGCGGTATCCGCCGTCTCCGCGCTGTGCTTCAACCATGGCGTCCACCCAGCGCAGCGCGGCGCGGCGGTACGTTTCGCGGTGGAACAGCTCGAAAGCGGCGAAAAGGCCTCGCGCGGCACGACTGTCGATGAAGGAGATGCCGGAAAACTTGCCGTCGTCGCGCTGGCGGCCGACGAACCAGTCGGCCAGATCTCGGAATGTCCGGCCGGGGTCGACGGAACTCTGCACCGAACCTTTCCGGGCGTTCTCGCCTTCCACGGCAGCATCGAAGCGATACGGGCTGCCCGGCGGCCCGGACAGGCCCAGGGACACATCCACAGCGCCGACCCCCTCGGGGGCCACGGTGAGCCGCGATGTCCCCACTGTCCGCTTCCCGTCTGCGTCGCGCCGGCTGCAACGCACATGGACCGAGGCCGAGCGTCCTGCGTTGTTGAGCACCGTGATCCGTCCGGCCATCGTGCACTGGTCGTCCTCGACGCCAAAAACAGGGCGGACCCCGGCGATGGCGGGGCCGCGAGTCACGATGTCGAACAAGGCGGGACCAAGACGCCGTAGGACGCCCTGCGTGAGTTCCGGCGACTCGCCCCCCAAGAATGCACACGTGGCGCCCCGGAAAGGCCATCGCGTCCACGTGAACAGGGCGCCGGCCTCGACGTCCGACGCGCGCAGCAGCGGCTGGCGTTTGAAACCGGCCGGAAGAATGTGGGGGCCGGTTCGCTTCCGACCGTCGATCCGCGGACGTTCCCCCGGCGCGCGAAACCGCTGCAGGCTTTCGAACCTCAAGAATTGGCCGAGGTCGTCGTCGGTCGGCCTCCCATAGACCAGCTCGAACGCGTCGGCTTCGTGAGCCCAGCCGCTGGGATCGAACAGGGTCCACGGCCCGCCGAGATTGGCCCCTTCAATCAGTTTCCCACCGAAATACAGCGCTTCGAGAAAGCCCACCGGCGCCAGCCCGTTCCGGCGTTCCCGGTCGTCGACCGCCAAGCGGCACCGTACCCAGCCCACGTTGTCGAGAATGAAGCCGTGCTTTCCCGGGCCGTTCATCTTCCGCGTCAAGCCGAAATAGAGTCGTGCGGTACGCTCCGGCCGGAATCGAGCCCCGCGGTCTTTCGGGGAGGCGGCGTACGCGAAGAAGTCGCTCGCGTGCAAAACGAAACGCTCCCACTTCGAGGTCGTCGAAAGGCGAACGACAGCCTTCCATCGCGAGCCGTTTCGTTCCTGGGCTTCGACGCAGAGCCAGGGGCGCTCCCCGATGCCGCCGGCATCGAATACCAGCGCCGTGTCGACAGGGGACGGGGCGGTCACCGGCAGGCCCACGTACTCGAAGGTCGCCGTGTCGGGCGACATGTATTGGAGCGCGCCGCGGCTGCCATTTGCTCCCGGCTCGATGTGCCGGGCGCTGCCCGATGCGCCTTCGACCCGGTGGTCGCGCAGAAGTCCGGCCGGCAGCCCACGCTCGAAGTCCGCAATCTTTGCAGCGATTTCCGGGGCGAGAAAATCCGCCGGCGTCCCCCAACGTCCGTCCACCTCGATCAGTGGTGTTTCGAACGCCGCACCGCCGACGGCGATCAGGTCGCCCCCGCGACGGAGATAGCGGAGCAGGGCCGTTTTGCCCCGGGCCGGGAAGGCGGGACCATACGGGAGAATCAGCAAGGTGAAGCGGGCGGGGGTGAGGATCTCCGGGTCGCACAGTTCACGGGTCGAAAGCTTGATTGCGGCCAAGCCCTGTTTTCGTGCGAATTCCGCAAAAAACTCGAGTCCCGCGACCGGCGCGCCACATACGGCGGGGTCATCCCAGACCGCCACGCTGTCGGGCTGATGGTGGGGACCGGTCGAACGGCGGTCGAGTTCGGACCCGGCCCGCCGGATCAGGCGGACGTCGTCCACCCACGCGGCGCCGTTGCATCGGCCGTCTTCGGACCAGAAGGAGAAACGAATCTTGATTTGGGCGGTCTCCGCCGGGGGGGACCAGTCACCGTCCGGCCCGAAGACCAGACGTACTGATTGCCAATCCGCGCCGGCGTGCGGCGCGCCCGCAGTGTAGAACGACTTCATCGCGACGTACCGTCCGTCCGGCCCATAACAGTAAAGCAGAGCGTTGAACGCGCCGCCAGTGATGCGGCCGGTGCGAATCCGGACGCTGAGTTCCCAGGTGTCGAGCAAGTCGACCTCGACGCCATCCCGCAGCAAGTGTTCGAGTTCGACGCCTACCAAACCGCTCCGAGGCGCCAAGCGGAGGCAGGCGCCATGCGCCCCGGGAGGACGGTCAAGGGCGGCAAATACTGACTGCCCGGTGAGACGCCAACCGTCGAGACCGCGCTCGAAATCTCCGTTTGGAACAAGCCCCCCGCGTCCCTCGCCCCCGAACGCCGGAACCAATGTCCACAAGGCCGACAGGAGTAGACGGGGCAACATGTTTCGAGAAGTTGCCGACGGAAGTCCGGCGGGAAACTTCTTCCCGGACCGCAAACCGAAAACGAAGTGTCGCTGGTCGGTTCGTTCCACGTTTGCTCCTGATGCAGTGCGCGTTCCCGCTCTTTTCGGCGGCGGACAATGCCGCGGTACGCCGTAAATTGCCGCCTGGACATTAGAAAGTCCAGCCGATTCCAATTGCAGATCCGTTTCCTTTTTTTTGATTCGGCTGGCTTGACAAACCTCGGAGGCTTGCTAAACTATACAAAAATGATCTGGTATTATGAATAATCCGGCCTCGGCCGATAAAGGCGCGCGCCGGACTCCGGTGAAGTCCTTGTTGCTGCCGGTCGGGCGGAACGAGTGATGCCGCTGCGAATCGGCGGGATGCAGAAGGGCCTGTCGTCAAGAAAGGAGACCTCCGATGCAGGCGGTCCGAAAATGGTCTTTGGCCACCGAATTGGTTCACCCGGTCGTGCCGTACGACCCCGCCGCCGGCGGCACGGCGCTTCCGGTGAACCTGAGTGTTTCGTTCGGTTACGATTCTTCGGAAGAATTGGCTGCCGCGTTTTCCGGGGAACGTCCCGGCTACGTGTACGCCCGAATTCAGAACCCGACGATCGAGCTGTTCGAGCGCCACTTTGCGGAAATCGAGCATTCTGTGGCAAGCGTGACGACCGCCTCGGGGATGGCGGCGATCGCGGCGATCGTTTTGGCCGTGGCGGCCCCGGGCGACGAGATTGTTGCCGGCACCAGCCTCTTCGGCGGGACGTTCGTGCTTCTGGAGGAACTCTTTGGCCGGTATGGCGTTCGAACCCGTTTTGTCGAGCCCACGGACCCGGATCGGTGGCGTCGTGCCATCACCGACCGGACGCGTCTGCTTTTCGTGGAAGCGATCGGGAACCCTAAACTGGATGTGCCGGACATTGGGGCGCTTGCCGAGTTGGCGGCCGTGCACGGCGTTCCGCTCGCGGTGGATGCCACGGCCGCGACGCCCGCTTTGATACGTCCCGGCGAGTTGGGTGCGAGCCTGGTGATTCATTCTTTAACCAAGTACGTGGGCGGGCACGGCGCGGGGCTGGGGGGGATCGTGGTGGACACGGGAGTGTACGACTGGACTGCCGGCCGTGTGGAAATCCCTCCCGAGTTTCTGGAGCGCTATCGTCGGCTGGCGTTCGCGGCATTTCTGCGGCTGCGGATTCAGCAGCATTTTGGAGGGTGTCTTGCGCCGTTTCATGCTTTTCTTTTCACGTTGGGTCTCGAAACGCTTGCACTCCGCATGGACCAGCACTGTCGCAACGCGCTTGCCCTGGCCCAGACCCTGTCGGCTCACCCAAAGGTTGCGGAAGTGCGGTACCCCGGCCTGGGCACGCATCCGGACCATGAGACCGCGCGACGCCAATTTGGCGACCGTTACGGTGGATTGCTCACGTTGCGCCTGGGGTCGCAGGAGCGTTGTTTTCGCTTCATGAATCGGTTGCGACTCGCCAAACGTTTGGCCAATCTGGGCGACGTCCGGACGTTGGTGATTCATCCCGCGTCCACTTTTTGTCGGGAGGCGTCCCCCGAGCGAGCCGAAGCGATGGGGGTTTCCGAAGACTTGGTGAGGGTGTCCGTCGGAATCGAGGCGTTCGAAGATTTGAAGTCCGACTTCGAGCAGGCGCTCGAAGTGCTCTGAGCGGCGGGCAGCGGTTTCGTCCGCTTCGCCGGGACAGTTCTCAACCTTTCAGGTATCCGGGAGAGAGACAGAAATGCAAATCCAAATCAACGGGATTGTTAAAGAGAAGCCAGACGGTTTGACCGTCCAAGACTTGCTGGAGAGTGAAGAAGTCGAACGGCCCGAGATGGTCTCGGTCGAGTTGAACGACCACATCCTCTTTCGGATCGAATTTCGGGAGCGCAAACTCCAGGAAGGGGACCGGGTCGAGTTCATCTACCTGATGGGCGGCGGTGCGGATCGAACGGCGGGCGATCTTGGGAGCGCCGTCGCCCTCCGCCGGCGTCCGGAGTCGAAAGAGTGGCATGATGCAGAGGAGGCGTCGTTTTGACATGACTGCGCCATTGGTTTTGAGCAATGAGATGATCGAGCGGTACTCGCGGCAGATCCTTCTGCCCGGCATCGGCGGGGCGGGACAGAAGAAGCTGTTGCGTTCCCGGGTCCTGGTTGTGGGGGTGGGCGGTTTGGGGGCGCCGGCGGCGCTCTATCTGGCGGCGGCCGGGGTCGGAACATTGGGTCTGATGGATGCGGACGAGGTGGACCTGAGCAACCTGCAGCGGCAGGTCCTGCATTTTACGCCCGACGTGGGCCGTCCGAAGGTGGAGTCCGCTGCGGAGAAGCTCCGGGAACTGAATCCGGATGTGCAGGTGGTGACCTACCCCGACCGGCTCCGTCCCGACAATGCGGCGGGCATACTGGAGGGGTACGATTTCGTTTTGGACGGAACGGACAGCTTCGCCTCGAAGTTTCTGATCGCGGACGCCTGCCATTTCGGGGGAAAACCGTATTGCCATGCCGGGATCCTGCGGTTTGAGGGACAAGCGTTGACGGTCTTCCCCGGGGAGACCGCCTGCTACCGGTGTGTTTTCCACGAGCCCCCGCCGGTCGGGGCGGTGCCGACCTGTTCCGAAGCGGGTGTCCTGGGGGCCGTGGCTGGGTTGCTGGGCGTGATCCAGGCCGCGGAAGCGTTGAAGGCCTTGATCGGGGCAGGCGACCTGCTGACGAACCGCTTGTTGGTGTGTGATGTGTTGCGAATGGGGTTCCGGACCGTGCGCGTTCGGCGAAACCCCCGGTGCCCCCTGTGCGGTCCCGAGCCGACCATCACGCACCTCGACACTGCCGAAGCGGGGCGTCCGAACGGTGCGGCCTGTGCGGTGGGGGCCGCGAAGCGAGACGTGCACGGTCTTGCCTGACGGAACGGCTCGGGGCCGGGGTCGCTGCACGCTTCGGGCCCGGTTTGTCGCCGGGCAGGCCGACAAACTGACGCCGCTCTCGGGCGCCGCGGTCTCTCCGCAAAAGGCGCCTGCCCCGAAAACCGCGGAATCTCCTCCGAGACCGTGGCCGCGCTCGGCCGTGTACCGTATATTCCGAAGCTCCCCGGACCAGGACCTTACTTGGGAAGTTGCATGCGGGGCTGGGACGGATGGCCCCTGTTGGTACGGCGTTGGGCCTGAAACCGGGAGAAGAACCATTGACGACGGGATCGATGCGTGTTTCCATTCCGAGAAAGGTGTTCGAGCAACTCTTGGACGCAGCTCGGACCCATGCCCCAAACGAAGCGTGCGGCTTGCTGGCCGGACGTGACGGGATCGTGCAGAAGTTCTATCCCATGACCAACGCGGACGCCTCTCCAGACCACTACAGTATGCGACCGGAGGAACAGTTTCGGGCGGTCAAGGAAATCCGCCGGTGCGGGTTGCAAGTAATCGGCATTTGGCACAGTCACCCGGCCTCTCCGGCCCGAATGTCGGACGAGGATCTGCGTTTGGCGTATACGCCCGGCGTGGCGTACGTCATTCTATCCTTGCGTCCCGGACCGGACAGGGCGGCCCTATGCGCGTACCGTGTGGACGCCGGGAAGCCGTCCGCTATACCGGTCGAGGTGCTTGATTGACTCGGAGTCACAGGAGCTTGAGAACCATATGAGCATTTGGAGCGACCTACCACCGGACACCGACCAGGATATTGCCGAGCATCGGCGGGACGTCCAACGTTTCTTGGACGGGGACTTGGCGCCCGGGTTTTTCAAGGCCAAACGTGTCCCCCGCGGCATCTACGAACAGCGTCGTGAGGGAACGTACATGGTCAGAGTTCGGATTGCGGGCGGCGTTCTGGCGCCGAGGCAAGCCCGTTGTCTGGCGACTGTCAGCCGGGAACTGGGCAGCGGACGGCTGCATTTGACGACTCGGCAGGACATCCAGATCCATGACGTTCGAATTGGCGATACCCCGGAAGTCCTTTCGCGGCTTCGTAAAGCGAACCTCAGTCCCCGTGGCGGCGGCGGAAATACGGTGCGCAATGTCGCGGCCTGTCCGTATGCCGGGATTTGCCCTGAGGAGCGGTTCGATGTGACCCCTTGGGCTCACGCAGTGACAACGTTCCTGCTTCGACTGCCCGGCAGCTTTCATTTGCCGCGCAAGTACAAAATATCCTTCAGCGGTTGCGATGCGGACTGCGCACTTACCGGGGTCCAGGATCTCGGGTTCGTGGCCGTGGTTCGGGATGGAGTCCCCGGGTTTGCCGTCTATGCAGGAGGGGGAATGGGTGCGGCGCCTCGGGTCGGCGAACTGTTGTACGATTTTGTTCCGGCGCCACAAAGCGTACCCATTGCGGAAGCGGTGCGGCGCGTTTTCGACAGGATCGGCGACCGAAAGGACCGCTCCCGCGCCAGGCTCAGATTCGCTGTCGAGCGGATCGGCATGTCCTCGTTCCGGCAAGCCGTGGACCGGGCGTTGGCCTCGACCGGTCCCGCATACGACGGGCTGCCCGACCTCGGCGGCGTGGAGATCTTCGACGGTGCGGATCCGGACGCTGGTGGCGTTTGCGCAGAGAGCGGGCCCGGCCTCTGCCGGGACGCGTCGGGATTCGGATGGCTGGAACAACGGCAGCCCGGGTATGTGGCGCTCGTGGTGTCGTTGCCGCTTGGAGAACTCCATGCCGATACGCTCGAAGCCGTTGGAGATGTGGCGGAAAGCATGTCGGACGAAACGGAACTGCGGACGACGCGCAATCAGGACCTGCTCATCCGTTTTGTTCCGACCGCCCGGAAGTCCGCGGTGGTCCGGGCGCTGCGGGAGATCGGGCTGGGCGGAGGCGACGACGGGCCGGCGCCGCTCGAGGCGTTCACGGCTTGCGCGGGGGCGGATACGTGCAAGTTGGGGCTGTGCCTGTCCCGGCCGCTTTGCCGGGCATGTGCGACCGCAATGGGACAGGCCGGTTTGCATGAAGATGTTCTGGATGCCGTAGATATTCGCGTCAGTGGTTGTCCGAACAGTTGCGGTCAGCACCCGGTCGGCGACATCGGCCTTTTCGGTTCGGCCCGCCGCGTAGCCGGACGCCTGGTTCCGCGATACAACGTTCTGGCCGGGGCCCGACGTGGGGCAGGCCGCACACGGTTCGGGACGCTGTTGGGAGGTGTGCCGGCGCGAGTCGTCCCCGATCTGCTGGTGGAAATGGTGCGACAGTTTGCCCGCGACCGGCGTCCCGGGGAGACTTATGCCGAATACGTCGAGCGTTTGGGGGTGGAGTCCCTGCGGAAATTGGTTCTGCGTCACGACCGAACGCCCGAGTACGACGCGGCCCCGGACTTTTACCGGGACTGGGGCGACGAAGCCGAGTTTTCGCTGGCCGGGCGCGGGCCGGGCGAGTGTGGGGCGGGGGTCGTGGAAGTCATCCAGGAAGGACTTCGAGAGGCGGTGCGTCTCCTGGAGAATCCGTCGGGGGCGGAGGAGGGCGGTGCGCCCCTTCAGGCGCTCCTGGCAGCCTGCGGGGCCCTGCTCATTACCCGGGGAATGGACAGCGCGGACCCCGATGCCATCCTCCATGGTTTCGAAGTCCATTTTTTGGACCCCGGGCTGGTGGACTCGAGTTTCCGAGACTTGTTTGCCCGGGCGCGCGGCCAGGTACACGGGTGGACTGCGGCCCTGGCGAACGCCGAGACCGAGATTGCGCGCCTGCTCGAGGAACTCGAAGTGCTCTTCGGCACGATGGATTCGGACCTGAATTTCCACCCGCCCAAGTCCGGGGCCGGACCGGCAACCGAAACGTCCGAGTCGGCGGAAGCCTCCACACAGGAGCGCGAGAGTGCAGGCACGGGCGGAGAAGAGGGAGAAACAGTGCTCGACCTGAAAGGCGTCCCCTGTCCGCTCAACTTTGTGCGGGCCAAGCTTCAGATGGAAGAACTCCCTCCGTCTGCAATCCTGGCCATCATTCTCGACGAGGGTGAACCGATTCGGAATGTCCCGGTCAGTTTCCGCTCCGAGGGATACCAGGTGTTGGAGATGAATGACTTGGGCGACGGGCACTGGGAAGTCAAGGTGCGCAATCGTCCCTCATAAGCGGGCTGTCCCGACAACGCCGCGATGTGCGCGGCGCGGGAACGATGAACGGCCGTAAACGCAGCGCGAATCCAGCCTGAATGATTCATCAGCCACCTGCGGGGAGGAGGGGGACCGGCACATCTGCGGCGCCTTGCCGCCGCTCGCCGCCGGTGCGGTGGGTCGACCCTGCCTTTTCCGTTGGTCGAGGCGGCAACCTGGACTTGTGCGAGGCCCCTGGCCTTGACGCTTGCGAGTGGGCTTGGGCAGATGCTCAGGCTGTATTGAAGTCATTTGGCGCAGCGCAGAGACGCACTCTCGGCTTTTTACCCCCTTTTCGGCAATTCAGAAGCGACCAATGAATCCAAAGCGCGGGGCACAGACGAAGACCTCCGAAGCGGACGGCGTCCGGCTTCTGCCGCCGACGTTTGAGGCTCCGCTCTGGGAACGTGACGCCGGTCCGGCCGACCAGGCAGTGGCCGTGTTGATGAGCGGCGGCGTGGACAGCAGTGTGGCGGCCGTGTTGCTCCAGCGTGCCGGGTACAGGATTGTGGGAATCACCATGCGCATCCCTGTCGCCGACTGCGTCTCCGGCGCGTCGTCCTGCTGCGGGTTCGATGCGGCCAAGGTGTGCAGAGAACTGGGGGTACCGCATTACTTTGTCGAATCGACGGCGGCTTTTCGGCGTTTCGTGTTGTCCCCGTTTCGCGCGGCATACCGAAACGGTCGGACCCCGAACCCCTGTATTGCCTGCAACACGATTCTCAAGTTCCGACTGGTTTGGGACCTTTTGGAGCAGGAACTCGGGACCGCCCGCCTGGCCACGGGGCACTACGCCGTCGTTGCTCGGACAGATCGGGGCGCGTCTCTTCGAATCGCCCGGGACGTCGACCGCGATCAGAGCTATTTCATTTACGGTGTTCCCCGAAAGAGACTGCCGCAACTTCAACTGCCGCTCGGTTCGTTGACCAAGCCCCGGGTCCGCGAGATTGCCCGCGAGATCGGTTTGCCGGTGGCTGAAAAGCCGGACAGCATGGAGCTGTGTTTCACCGGTGGCGGAGACTACCGACAGGCCTTGGGAGCGGCGATGGGGGGGGCGGGTCCCATTCTCGATCTCGAGGGCAACGAACTCGGGCGCCACACGGGGATCGGCAACTTCACGGTCGGGCAGCGCCGCGGTCTGAGGGTCGCATCCGAGCGCCCGCTCTATGCAGTGCATTTGGATCCTACTCGGAATGCCGTGATCGTGGCGGGGCGCGAGGCGTTGATGAAAAGCACGGTCTCGGCCGTGGCGCCAAACTATCTGCGTACCCCCGACTCCCTCCGTGGCGGAGAGTTCCGAGCCAAACTTCGATCCGTGATGCGGCCCCAACCATGTCGTGTGACGGCTGCGGAACCCGACCGCATCGTCGTGAGCTTTTCCGCGCCGCAGTTTGCCCCGACTCCCGGCCAGCACCTGGTGCTCTACGACGAGAATGGGGAAGTCGTGGCCGGTGGCGAGATTGTCGCGTCGCCGTCCGACTCAACAGGCTGAACCCTCACCGCGGGGCCCGGATCGACAGCCGTGACCGCGGCGATGTCGCACGGCTTCAGTTCGTTCGTGCTTTCCTGCCTTGCGTCTCTGTCGTCGTCTTTCCGCAGTGCGAGAACAGACAGACCGAGAACCGCAGAGCGCGATTCCAAGAAGGCCGGACGGGGCGTGGGCATCATTCCAGCCGCACGTCGAGCAGGGCGACCCCGCCCGGTTCGATGGCGACCGGAATATTGCGACCGGACGGGAGGGGACGGTCGCGCCAGATGTCCCGTACCCGAACGACATGGCCGACCCGCACGCGCACGGCGCCCTCCCATGTGGCGAACAGGTCGTCGTTCAGCAAGCCGACCAACATTCGCCGCGGATCATCGGCATAAAGGCAAGTGCGGAAAGTGAGACCCGGAGGCGAGATTGCGACCGGACTGAAGGAATCGAAGTACCCGGCCAACAGTGCGCGGACCCCGTGCAACAGGCGGTACGGTGGTTCCATGTTCACGAGGTCCGGATGCTCATACTCGAGCCGATCGGTCATCCAACCGTCGATGACGGAGACGATCATGCGTCCGCGCCCGACGGTCCTGGCGCTGACAAGGGTCCGCCCCCGTTCGTCCGTGAGCAGAGGGGCGGCCCCGACCGGGACCGTGTCCTCGAAGTGGAAAGGGGGCTCCTCGAACGTCTTACCCGTGGCGCACACGCGGGTCAGATGCCCCAGCGTTCGCGGTCCGGCCGGGACTTGGATCGCGTCGCCGGGGAAGGCTCGGGCGAGGCGGACATCGAGGAGCACGTCGCCGCCGGCGCGGACGAATGCGAGCAAGTCCCGCACGATCCCGGCGGTCATCTCGATTCGGCCCACAAGCATGATTGCGGTGTATTGTCGCAGTACATGGGGCGGACAGCGGTTTGTGAGCACATCAAAGATGTCGCCGAACGGCGTGGGAGTGATGAATCCGCGTTCGTTGCGGAGGTAGCTGCAATCCTGGTATCCCGGCCACACCAGGCGGAACACCTGGTCCGCCATGTAATCGCCCCGTCCATACGGCAGCTTGCCCCACACTTTGTATTTGTCCCTCCGGTAGAGGTGCCGAGGCACGGTCCAGCCGCTGTAAAAGTCGAGCATGAACGCCACGGGGGTGAACATTACACCGCGGTCCGGATGGCGCTTCACCCACTGGCGGATGCGCAGGTGTTGACGGCCCAGCGGACTCAATTCGGGCGCACCGTTCTCGAGGCGGTCCGCGGTAAACTGCGCCGTTTCGGTCCCGACGATACTGTGGCCCCCGAGGTAGCTGCAGAGCATGAGTCGCTTATGCAGGCTCAACGAACATCCTTTGTGCGGGCCGTATCCGTATCCGCGAGCGCCGGTGGTTTTCCGGCCCGAATAGATCTTGTAGCCGAACCGGTTCCAAACGGACGTGGCTTGGGTGATCAGGCGTCCGTATTGCTTGCCGGCGCCCCGCAGAAAGGCGAACATGAGCGTGTCGCTGGGCAGGCCCTGGGCCGTCTCCAATCCCAAAGTGCGGCAACCACGTTCTCCATAATAATGCGAAAAGTTGAGCGATCCCGTGGCATTCATGTAGTTCATGCTGTCCGCGCAGATCGACTTGTCCCAACGCACAAAGTCTTCCCAGCCGCCCCGGCGCGTCGTGAAGGCGCCGCGGTCCGCGTACGAACCGATATATCGTCCGTCCTGCTCGCCGTTGTCGTACCCGAGGAAGTGGTCGCCCAAAACGCGCAACAGGATCGCATGATGGTCTGCGGCCACTTTCCAGGGGAAGCGGGGATTGTGCGGCACGTATCCCCAGATATCGAAGAGGAACAGACTGCGCCCCCGGACGTCTCGGAGTCGGTCCCGCAGGCGCGTCAGGGCAGTGGTGTAGTCTGTTTCGCTCTTGAACCGGTTGCGCTGGGGCAGCATTCCGATGTGCGGCCAGCAGATGTCGCCGAAATCATACCGCCGGTGGAAATCGTCGAGAGTGTTGGGGTTGATTCCTCGCGCCCCCGTGAAGTGCAGCCCGTACCCCAGGGCGGCGCGGGTGACCGGCTTGGGATCGGCCGCGGCAAAGGTTGGGTATTCTTCCGGAACTACCGGCCGGGCCCAGGGCCGAAAGCCGGGACTGCGCAAGGCGGCGCCGCCGCTCCGAGGTTGGACGGTCGCAGCCATCGCCAGGGCGCGGGCGACCTGCGCGCTCCGGTCGGGCGGCAGACGCAGCGCGTCCCGCCGCTCGAAGCGCGGTGAGATGAGCTTGACTTCGAAGCGGTTGACGTTTTCTGCCCGGACATTGCCTTCGTCCAGTTCTACGGCGACGGCCACCACGTGACCGGGATCGAACACGTCATTGCCTTCGAACGAAACCGGTACGCTGATTTCCCGCCGTCCGACGGTCTCGTCCCGCCCGCGCCAAAGCAGCTTTTCATCCCCCTTGGCGTCCAGCAGCCATAGGCTGACGACATGCCCGGCGCCCCGGTCTTCGGTCGCAAACCGCAGTCGGCCGAACGGTTCGAAGTCGGCTCTGAGAGCGTGGACGAACCGGACGCAGTCCCCGGCGAACAGGTTTTTCCGGTCCGTGTTGGCAAACGTGGCTGCAAAGCGCAGGATCGTTCCGTCCGGCGTTCTTTTCGCCGCGGCTGTTGCGTCGCGGATCCGGCCCAACGTGGGTTGGACGCGCCAGTTCCGGGCGCCCGCCAACACGTCTTCCCCCGGCTCCGGGAACCGAGCCCGAGGCGTGCGGTACGGCGGCGGTGGAGCCGCCGCCGGTTCAAGGCGCAGGGCCACCGTGTCCGGGAGTACGTCCTGCAGGCGGATCCAGTGTACGCCGCGTTCGAGTGTGAGGGGCCCTTGGTATTCCCAGAACGCGTTGACCGCGCCGGGACCGCCGGTGGCGTTGCGGGCACACATGTTGAACGGATGCAGGTCGTCGCCGTCCACGACCAAGTCGCAAGGGTGCGGCGCCGTCGCGGCGTACCGCAGGAAGACGCGATACACGGTCCTGACGGGAACATGGATCCAGTATTCCGCGAACCCGTCCCCCCACAGTACCGGCGGTTGGTCGGGAAGTTCGTCATCGATTTCGATGTTTCCCTGGAATCGATCCACGTCGCGCGGGGTTCGTACGATGGCCCCCCCCTTCTTGTCGGTAATCGCCTTTCCCGGGACCGGCCCCACCCGCAGGGCGGCGAGCACCGGCGGGCGAAACGTGCGTCGGCTTTCCGCGCGGCCGGACCATGCCGCCACCGGCTTGCCGGCAGCCGTCAACAGCGCGCTGGTCAGGGTGAAATACGCAGACTCTGTCGTGGGGTAGAGACCGACGAGGTAGAGACCGTCGCCCCTGTATTCGTCCGACACATCGAATTCAAGATGGTACTTTCGACCTTTTCCTTTCTCGTCGAGTGCATACTTGCCGATGATCGCCGCCGGTCGTCCCGGCGGTTTCAGGCACACCCAACCCGCGCCCGCGCCGCCGTGGCGTTTGATTAGTTCCAGACCGAGGCGTGCTTTGCCGTGCGTTTTCGCCCGGCGCACTTCCTGCGTCAGTTGCGTCCTTGCGACCGGCATGTCGAACACCTTCCCCCCCTTCGCAAGACGGCGTTCGGGATCGTAGCGGATGCAGTCCGACACACGGATTTCGTCCATGCGCCCGCGGAACCAGAACTCGCGTCCGATGTAACAACCGACCCACAGACCGCGCGAGTCCGCCCCGAGCCGGAAATCTCGGGCCGCCGGCAACCGGTCGACCAGGACGCCGTCGAGGAAAAAACTCACTTCGCTGCCGTCGTATGTGGCCGCCAGATGATGCCAGCGTCTCGAGCGTACCCGCCCCAGGCGGGTCGAGACCTGCTGGTGCCGCAATCCCGCCGCATTCGGCGTGCGTCCGCCTTGGTTGTAGATCGACAGCGAGGTCGCTTCGCCATTGGAGAGATCGAAATGAAAACCGACGTCGAGCCCAACCAGGAACTGACGGCCGGTGGGATCGTCTTGGGCGAACCAGCATTCGACCGTGAGGCGTGCGATGTCGCGCAACGCCGGGGTGGATTTGCGGAATACGCACCCGGTTCGGCCGTTGAACGCAAGACCGCCGCCGAATCGACCGGAGACGCGCCGGCAGTCTTGGATAGCGCCGTGGTATCCATGGCCGCTCGCGTCCCGGGCGAGATCACCGCCGGATTCGTCGAAATGATAGAGCAGCAGCGTGTTTTTGTCCGGCTCGAACGGCGTCAAGGGCGGCCTTGGCGGCGCTCCGTGCATTGAAGACAGAGCGCACACCCCCGCCCACACTGCGACCACCAAAGGCCAGTCACGACGTGCCATGGCGGGTTGCCTCCTTGCCGCACCCCGGCCGCTCACAGCCCCTCGGACCGGCGCGGATTCGTCATCCACACCCGGCGTCTCGCAAATGGCTGCGGGTGAAGTGCGGGGTTGCGGCGATTTCTTTCGGGGTCGCACGGTCCGGGTTGAGTTCCCAGCAGAACGCCCCGTCGTACTCCCCTGCACATGTGGCCTGGAAAAAGGCATTGAAATCGACTTCGCCCGGTTCTCCAGTGGGGGGTAGGTGGTCGATGCCGTTGCGCACGTCGTGCAGGTGAAAGTGGACTGTCGCGGGGAGAAAAGTCCGGACCAAGGCGGCGAGGGCGCCATCGAACGCCTTTAAGGCCGCACGGTCCCCCAGGAAAAAATGACCGATGTCCATGGTGAGACCAATCCCGGGCGCTCCGGTCAGGGCCACGACCTCGAGATAATCGAGACGGCTGGTCTCGATGCCGACACGGGCGCCGGAAGGGCGGGAGGCCGCGAACTCCGCAAGCCGGGCGGCGAGGAGGGACCGGGAAGCATGGGGTCCGCCGGCGACGTCGCGGTCCGTGACATGCACCGTGATTACGTTGGCCCGGATTCGTTCGGCCAAACGCAGGGTGGGCCCCAGGGGATGATCTTCCCGGCTCCAGGCCGGCGGAAGAGGGACCGCAAGCGGAAACGCCTCGAAAGGGGCGTGCAATTCAACCTGCCGGAACGGACGCAACGCGCGTTCGAGGGCCGCCGTGGCTTCCGGAGGGGCGGCGGCCGCGTCGAAACCGGCCCGTGCGGCCTGCGGTCCAGGCGACGTGTGAAAGGAGACGGCATCGAAACCGTGTGCGTGAATCCACGCAATCTGCGGGAGCAGAGCGGCTTCAGCGCCGATACGCCATGCCATGAAAGCTACAGGATTCACACGGCCCCCTCGAATATCGAGTGTCCCCAACTCCCCGCCTATCCCGGGCGTCTTGAAATTGTCCCCATGCTCCAGTAGAAGCGGGCGAGTCCGCTTGCGTACGAAATCGTCTCGATATGATCGCATCGGAAGCGGCGGACGGGAATCACAGGCCGCCGGTGACCTCGAGTGTGGCCCCGTTGACATAAGCGGCTTCCCGGGACGCCAGGAACAGGACGCACGCCGCCACCTCGTCCGCACGGCCGAACCGGCGCATCGGCACCATGCCCCGATACCCCTTCGCTTGGTCCGGCGTGAGATCGCGGATGAAGTCCGTGTCGATGAACCCCGGCGAAACGCAATTCGCCGTGATCCCGCGCCGCGCCACTTCCCTGGCCAGGGACCGGGTGAAAGCCACTTCCCCCGCCTTGCTGGCGGCATAGTTGGCCTGTCCTTCGAACCCGATTTTCCCGGAGGGCGAGGTGATGGTGACGATCCGTCCGTACCGAGCCTGCATCATCCGATGCACGGCGAATTTGGCCATGTGAAAGACCCCGTCCAGGTTGGTCCTGATCACTGCCTGCCAGTTTTCGGGCCGGAGCATCCCCACCACAGCGTCCCGGCGAATGCCGGCGTTGTTGACCAGGATTTCGACTGAGTCGGTCCGGGAATCGATCTCACAATAAAACGTCTCGACAGCAGCGTAATCGGCGACGTCGAACCGGAAGAGTTCGAAGCGGGTCGCCGCCGGCGCGTTGGCCTTTGCGAATTCCGCAGCCGCCTGTTCGTTCCCGGCATAGGTGGCGAAGACGCGGGCGCCTGCGGCGAGGAGGGCTTCGGATATGGCCCGGCCGATGCCCCGCGTTCCCCCCGTGACGATAGCGGTTTGTCCGGAGAAGTCCCAGATGAGGGTCTGCATAAGTTCCCTTGACCAAACCTCCCGCGGTTCGACCGATGCCCCGGCGTCACCGGACGCGCGGCCGAATACGCCGGACGCGTTGGATGATGCGCCGCATGTTGCGTGCGGCGATGCGCCGGCGCAGACGGGTGGCTTTTTCGGCGGCTTTCTTGACCTCGGCCTCGAGCTTTCGAATGCGCTCGGGGTCCGGGGCGGGTTTCTGCTTCTCTTCGTCCAAGTCGGTTTGGAGTCTCCCTTCGGTGCGTGCCGCAGCCACATATTTTGAGACGCCGTCCGCCTGGTAGAATTCATTCTTCTTGAGGACAACGGCCCGCCCATTGCCTTCCAAGCGCCGGCCTCCGGCCGCGGCGGCGCCGGCCTCGATAGTGAGCGCTACAAATTCGGCCGTGGCGGATTTCTCTTGTGCAGTCCTCAGGCGTCCTCCCTGCTCGATGTCCAGCCGGTTGCCGCCGGCCAGTTCGAGGGCGGCCTGACCCTCGGGAACGCTGATTTCAGAGTAACTGTTCTCCCGCCCGGCGTGCACGACGGCGCGCAGTCGGGTGCCGGCCTCGAGACTGCTGGCCGCGAACGTAGGGCTGCGGGCGAATATCTTCCCCTTGGTGCATCCGAACCGGTTTTCGTGTTCCCGGTACTTGCGTCCGAAGAGCCTGCCGAAAAAACCACCCGAGGGTTCCTCAACGTCGGCGAATTCGACGGCGAAATGCGTTCCGACGGCGCCGCAGACAGCCGTGGGCGTCTCAACCGAGAAACGGGCGCCCGGCGGGAAGTTGTCCAGCTCCACCTCCACTTTGCCTCGGGCAAGCTGCAGTTTCTTGAATTTCGGGTTCCGAACGTCTGCGGTCACTACAACCTTGGTTCGGGCCAGGACTCGGAAGCGGTTGCCGTTCGAGAATTCGATGACCGCGAAGGAGTTTCGGCCTGTCTTGAGGGCGGTCGAGAAAGGGTATTCCTTGTTCAGTTCCAAGGGAACATAGCTTTTTGCCGAAGTAAGGCGAACCTTGCATTGGCCTTTCTTCGAGATGGCGTGAAAACTGTCCTGCCCCCACGAGGGACCGATCAGGGCGAACAAAGCGGTGATCGCCAGTGCATGTCGCACACGGCGGATAATCGTGTCTTGTTGCCGGACCATTCTTCCTGCCTCCTATTGTCTGGCGGCCCTCGGCGGTTCGTGCGACCGCCAAGGCCGCCCGGGCGCACCGATCACTCGTCGACCCAGCAGGGGAGCTGAATCGAGAATGTGGTCCCCTTCCCGACCACGGAATTCACGGAGATCTCGCCCCCGTGCCGCCGCACGATGTTCCGGGTTATCGAAAGGCCGAGCCCCGTGCCCTTGCCCTTGCCCTTGGTCGTGTAGAACGCCTTGAAGATGTTTTCGATGTGGTCCGGCCCAATTCCGGACCCGCAGTCGCTGATGTTGCACACCCACATCGGCGGGCTGCCTTCCGAAGCCGGCGCCGGTTCGATCTGAATCCAAATCGTCGGTTCCGGCACCTCGGCCATGGCATCGCACGCATTGCTGAACAGGTTCATGAAAACCTGCTCGAGCTGACTGGCGGAGCCGCGGACATAGAAGCTCTCGCCTTCCGGCCAGTTGCGGACCACTTCGACGTTGCCCTTCGTGATCTTGTTTGTGATCATGAACAGGGCGTCCTCGACGGTCTGGCGCAGATCGACCAACTCGTTTCCGGCTTCCTGACTGCGTGAAAAGTCCCGCAAGTGGTTGACCAGTTTCTCGATCTTTTCCGCCGATTTCTGCACGCCCTCGACTGCGTCCGCCAAGCGGCCGGCGTTTTCTTCGTCGCCTTCGGCTCGCAGTTGACTGATCTGGCCCGCCAGCAGCTCGCCGTAAAGCTTCACCACGGCGAGCGGGTTTGAGATGTCGTGCGCGATGCAGGAAGCCAACTCGCCGATGGCTGCGAGTCGGCTGGTGTGGATGAGGGTGTTCTGAAGTTCCTTGATGTCCCGGATGTCTCGCAGAATGGAAAAGGTTCGTACAAATTTGCCGTTGTTGTCGTAGACCGCGAACGAACGAATCTCGACCGGGATCCGCGTGCCCTCCTTGTCGCAGACTACGCTCTCGATACCCGCAAGGTTCCCCGAGTCTTTGAGCTTGGCAAAGCCCTTTTCAACTTTTTCCATGATCTCCGGGGCGTAGAGATCCCGTACGTTCATGCCGAGGAGTTCGTCCCGGGTATAGCCGAGCAGATCGGTGGCCTTGCGGTTCACGTAGATGATCTGACCGTCGCTGTCCACGGACTGAATAATGTCCGGGAACCACTCGAGGAGCATTTCGAAAATGTGGGCGCTGGCCCGGCGGATTTCGGTCCTGGACGGGATCGGGATATTGTCGTTCACCGGATTTTCTCCTGAGCGGCCCCGCGACGCTGAACGCCAGGGCCGCAACTTGATACAATGCGTCTCGGAATGGCCCGGACGATACTGCCGGCTGTCAGGCTTTCGACCAGCTCGAACCGGGCGCTTCGACAGATTCGGGCGCCGCGCCGACCCGCGGGCGAAACGGCCTTGCATCAAAGCCCATCAGGCAATTGATTCCCAAATCACCTGCGGGTCGTGGATCGCTCAGGCCGGCCAGCCCATGCGTCAAACTTGCTGCAAGACGATCACCAACCGTCTTTTCCCGTGTCGGTTTCCGGGCTGCACATCCGCCCGGGCCGACGCCGAGTCGGATGTGCGTCCGAGGCACACAACGGCGACCGCATTTGCCGTGGGCTTTCACGGCGGATGTACACGTCCGGGCGGTCAATTGGAAGCTGCAAGAAATGGTGGCTTCCTGGTATACTACTCTAGACGTAAGGGCGGGGTAATTCAACCGCCGGCGCAAGGATTCGGAGGTCTCCGCATTCGCTGGGACCGTGGAGAATAACACGGCGCACTCAATCGGATCCCCGGGAGTCGAGTCCCGAGCATCCGGCGTAGCGTGCCAGCGCCCCGCACCATTCCCGCAGGGCCCGCCAGCGTTCCGCCGGAAGGGTCGGAAGCGAACCGCTCCCGAGTGCCGCGTCGAGAAGGAGGTTTTGCCGCGTGGCTTTCTCCGGATCGGCGCCGTCCGGCAAGAGACCGTGCTCGGCCAGGAAGACGAGCAACACGCAGACGACGACTCCGTCCATCAGGGCATGATCGGCTGCCGTCGACACCGACGGCCCCGTCTCGGCAAGACGCCGCAAGGCGTTCCGGAATGCAGAAAAAAACAGGGGGGATGCAAGCCCTTGGTGCGTGTTGTCAAGGGCAAAACGGGCCAGACTGCCGGCTGTCGCGAACCGTTCGGGAGACCGCGAAATCGCGGAGAAGTCTTCCTTCAACTCTGCGGAACGCAAAGAGGCCAGTCCGGCTCGTGATGGACGGTACTGGATCCGGAGCACCCGGAACAGATCCACAACCGGGAATCGGCGTTTTCCAAAGCGGCGCGCGCCTCGGACCAGCAGATGGACCTGACCCCGGTCCGGTGCAAGCCCGGCAATCACCAGGCTCGTGTTCGAGTAAGGCGTCTTGCGCAGCACCAGGAATTCGGTTTCGACGATCTCAGGGGCCACGGGAAAGATCCTCTCGAATCAGTGACGCGGAATGGGCAGGACGCCTCCGGTCGCCGGGACCGCGATCCGGTCACGGTCCGCCGGAGAACATAAGCCCGGCCCCCGGACATCAACACGGCTCGGGCACCCTTTGTGGAGGGGGGTAGCCAATTTCACGACACCCGGTTCGCACCGTCGGCCGTCGATTGCCGAGCGTGCAGAGTGCATTGTGCTTTCGACGCTTTGCCATCCGTAGACAGGCAAAACCACATCCTGGATCATTCTGCCGGCGGATGTTTCCAGGGACGAAAAAAGTTTTGCGGGCAGGATGTCCTTCTCAATTTCGCTGACGTGGGCATAGCCCTTCTGTTTCGCATAGAACATCAGCACGAACGGGCTGGTATTGAATTTGCGAAGGCATGCGGACTTCGCCGGCAGGGCAGTCACGTGATCGGTAATCCGCCGCCGGAATTCGACTTCCAGCCTCAGCACCCTCGCACGCGCTTCGTCGCAATTATCGATGGCTTGCAATTCGAGTAACAATGTTCTTTTCGAGAGCACTTGCGGGTCAGACTTGGGCAAGTCCGGGTTTCTGGGCATGGCCTACCGTCCTTTTTTTTCCATCACAGCCCATGCGCGTCGTGTTTTGGGTGAGGCGTACACAAGAGCAGAGTTGTCTTTTCCGTCGCGCCATTGGAGGGCCTCTCCGTTCTTGTACCATTGCCGGGTCCTGATGTGGGATTGGATGTAGATCTTTCGGTACGGGCGGGGTCGTCCCGGTCGAAGCCGCCAGCAGCGTTCGGCCAATCTATCCAGTGCATTTGCCAGCACTTTCCCGGCTATTTCACCCAAACGAACAGGGACGGCATTGCCGATCTGCGCATATTGCTGTGCGGGCGTACCGCAAACGGTCCATTCATCGGGGAATTCCTGGATACGGCAGTACTCGCGGACAGTAAGCGCTCTGACTTCCTCCGGATGGCACAGGGCAGTGCTTGCGTGGTTAGGCATCGTGACAAGGGTCGGACATGGCAAATCGTAGCTCAGGCGGCGCCACCAGCCCGACCGTCCACCTTTGGCAAAAAAAGCTTTGCCCATAGACTCGCGTTGGAGAGCTTCAGGGAGGTGCCGCCAGTTTCCGCCGGGAGGGACCAGAGAAAGGTACTTCTTTTTACGGGGACTAAAGTCCATGATGACCGGGGTCTCTTCGCGGAGGTCGCGGATAACGTCCCCGAGGGACGTCCAAGGCAGAAGCCGGGGTTGTCTCTCCGGCAACAGGTCTGGTTGTCGGAGGTCTTCTGCGGGTCTGCCATGGGTTGGGTTCCCGGTTTCGGTTGATCTTTGCCTCCCAAAACGGACGGTTTTTTTGGGGAATATGGCCGCATAGTTTGCAACCGTGCCAGAAACAACCGTCGATGAAAACGGCCAAGCGCTCTTCGGGGAAGTAGAAATCCGGCGAGCCCTTGATTTCCCGCACATTGGTATGCCACCCCGAGATCCCGGCTGCGGCCAAGGCGGCCCGGAAACGGCGCTCGGTAGTCCGATTCCCTTTTCCCCGAACTTGTTTCATCAATCGGGAATGCCGTGGCGCAACATAGCCGAATTTGCCGCCGGGCAGTCGTTCGCGCAGTTGTCGTTCCATGGAGTCGCCTCAAGAGCATTCCCGAACTCAACCAAACCGTCCGCCCCAACAGTAACCCCGTGCAGCGTCATCCGCAACCCAGGACGGAGGCAGGCGGACCCCCCGCTCAGTGGACATTGGCGCCGCGATTCGTCTTGCCCGGCGGCCGGCGCACTGAGAACGAGGTCGATAACGTGCTTTCCTCCTGGGGGTTGGTGCTGGCCCGGACTTTGGCTTTGAGCGTGTATGTGCCGGGTGCGGCAACAGGCGGAAGCCGTACGCGCAGGCCGATCCAACCGACCTTGCCGGGGGCCGCACGAATCGCTTCCGGCGGCGGTGCGATCCAGTTTGCAGTCGTGCCGTCCAGGATGATCGTGTACGTGTCGGCGTCGCTGTCGTTGTTTCGGGGTCGCCGGGGCTGGATGAAGGCAGCGCCCGGAGCAGGGCCACCTCGTTGATCGGCGCCACTTGTCCGCGGGCTTTTCCGTTTCATCAAGGCACTGCCCCCAGCCCTCGGCCAAGTTGACTGCCTGGGACGGACCGGGGTTCGTCACTCTTGCAACGCATCTTGGAATTGTCCCGGAAATGTTGCAGGGACTGTAAGTTCGCCTGTGTTCCGGATTATTTCGAGATGATCAGTGCATGGACGATGGAATTGGCGATGTGGCGCCGGTCGTTTCGCTGGACGGCGGCCACGAGATCTCGCTCATGGGGAGGCTGGCCGGCCGGGACCTTTATCCGGGCCGTCAGCGTCCCGTTTCCGGGCGGGACGACCGTCGAAAAGGGGCCGCCCCAATCCGGGTCGAGCCCCAGCCATCGCACCGTCACGGCGTCTTTTCGGCGGTTTTCCACCGTGCACGTCAGTTCCACTGTCCGGCCGACTTCGAAGGTCACCTTCTTCGGGGAATTGACCGTGACGTCCGCGCCGGCATCGAGTGCGATCTTCCGCATGGCGAACCAGGCGGGTTGCAATTGGGCGCCGGCCCTGTCCACCGGGCGGATCAGACCGTACATCCGGCCCGGCTCGACCCCGCGATACCAGCAGACCACTTCCGCCTGTCGGGTCAAGACAGGGAGGGCCGACGAGAGCCGGTCTGCCTTGACTTGTTCCGTTGCCACGACGCCCGGTCCGCCTATCCAACCACCCGATTGCCATCCGACTTCCGTGACCCACAGCGGCTTGCGGACCTCATAGAAGTTTAGAATCCTCTGCATCACTCGCATTCGATATTCGGCCAGCGCCACCGTGCCTGCGTACGGGTGCGCACCGACCAAGTCGCACCAGGCCGCCGCTCCGTGCTCGAGCATTTGTACGAGGTATTTCTCGCCGCCGCCGTCCAGTCCCGCCGACATCACCCGGCAGTTCGGGTCCGCTCGTTTGGCGGCGATGTATGCGTGCCGGAGCACGGCCACGTATTCTTCGACCGTGCCGTGCCAGAACGAACCGATGTCCGGCTCGTTCCAGATTTCCCAGATTTGCACCCGATCCCGGAAACGGCGGACGGACCGCTCGACGTGCGCCTCCCACTGTTCCCAATCCCGGGGTCGGCTCAGGCTGTCGCCGTCCACTGTGGCCCAGCCCGGGTTCCCTTGCAATAATCCGATGCACGCCATGCCCTCCCGACGGGCCGCCACGACCCGTTTCTCGGCGGTCGAATAATCGATCTTGTCCGGCGTGGGTTCGACCGTCCCCCAACCGAACCCACCCACCCGGACCCAGCGGACCCCGGCCGCCGCCAAGATGGGAAAGAAAGTCGGCGAACTCGCGCAGGCGCCCCAGGGACCGGTCCCCG
>JAADHN010000006.1:6527-22354 GCA_013151865.1 Kiritimatiellota bacterium | reverse complement strand
GTCGGGCAGCCGGAGTTACCCACAGTCGGCAACTCGGCTCCGACGAGTGACTTACGACCCATTCTCGCCTTCGCCGCCGCCTATGGATAACTCCGGCGACGGGGGGGGAGAGGTCAACTCGGCGCGTAACGCGCTTTTACAGTGAGTGTTACGGCGAAATGTCGTGGTGAAAAATGGCAGAACCGCAGTCCACAACAGGAGCAAGAGAATGAGATCGAATGCCTTTTCCGGCGCCTTCGCGGGCGCAACTCTCGTCGCAGCCATGTGTTCTTGCGTCAGCGTGCACCGGGTCCCGGACCACCCGTTCCTGACCGAGAAACCTCGTATTCTGGTGGACAAAGTCCTGATGGCGGACAACGGCTGGGTAATGACCGAGGACCATGTCCGGGAGATCAAGGCGGCGGGGTTCAATGTCGTAAGCCCCCGGCTGGGGGGCACGGACCCGGTCCGGGTCCGCAAAGTGGCGGCCATGGCCGGACGTCACGGCATGTTCTACGTGGCCTGGATGCGAGGCAGTTTGGGGACGAAGACCGGGCTGAAGTATGTGTATCCCGACGGCCACGACTGCGATGTGTTCAGTCCGAACTCGGACGAACTGTGGCAATGGTGGGAACGGACGATTCTCGAACATGCCCGCATCTCGCTCGAAGAGCCTGCCATGGCAGGTTCCTTCCTGGATTTCGAAAACTACGCCCGCGGCCGGGCCGGCAATTGCTACGGACTCTCTTACGACGCTCGGATCATGGCCGAATTCGCCCGTGCCGAAAAAATCGACCTGCCCGACCTGCAGCCGGCTGAACGGGCGCCCTGGCTCGAGAAACGCGGCCTCGCCCGTCGCTTTCGCGCCTTCCAGATCACGGGCTGGCGCCGGCGGGCCCGACGCCTGCGCCAAGCCATCGATAGAATCAACCCCCGCTACCTGTTGCTGCTCTATCCCGCCCCCGGCACGCTCTTCATGACCGAGGCGCTCTATCCTGAATGGGCCACGGACCAAGCTCCCCTTATCCTTTGCGACGCAACGACATACGGTCGACAAACCGAGTTCTTGTCGGAAAAGGAAGCCCTCGAAATCAACCGTGCCGCACTACGACGGAACATGCGGGTCCCGCTCAAACACCGCATACCATTCGCCTACCTCGGCGGGATCGATCCGGTCTGCGCCGGGGCCGATCCCGAATTCTGCGGCAAGAACGCCTCGGCCATCGCCCAGGTCTCGGACGGCTACTGGGTCTTCTACGAAGGCCCGCAGTACGGCAAAGAGCATCCCGAGTATTTCCGCTGGTTCC
Source organism: Kiritimatiellota bacterium (assembly GCA_013151865.1). Classification (GTDB taxonomy): domain Bacteria; phylum Verrucomicrobiota; class Lentisphaeria; order Oligosphaerales; family JAADHN01; genus JAADHN01. Next base: position 21,068 of record JAADHN010000006.1, on the reverse strand, counting down.
AACAGGCGAACGCTGATATCGCATCCGGGCGTTTCGAACTTTGGCGACGCCCTCGCAGTGCGCCCGAGAATTTGGGCGAGACGGTCGTGAAACGTAAAACGGACAAGCTCCAAGTGGCCGTGTACAACAGCCGCAAGTTGCTGCAGAAGGACATCGAGTCCACCGGCAGGTACGAGGTGCACCCGCTCCGCGGCATGTCCCTCGAATACCTCAAGAACTTCGACGCGGTCGTTCTGCAAAACTTCAATATGAGCCTGCCCGTCGATCACCCCATCAGCGTCAATCTCCGAAAATACGTCGAACAGGGGGGAGGCGTCCTGTTCGGGCACGACACGGCTTGGTTCATGGACAGCATCTTTCCGGAAATCGCGCGCCGGGGCCGACCCACGCACAACGTCGAAGCGGAGCGACACGTCGTGGACAACCGTTTGGTCGTGGCCGCCGCACACCCGAGCATTCCCGACCTTGAACCCGGTCTGACTTTCACGACAGAATTCAGAGACCACATGATCTTTCGCCCCGGTCGAAAGGGGTGCGTCATCGTTAAGAACGTTTTTGGCGACCCGGTGTACGTAGTGGGCGAGGCCGGCAGGGGCCGTGTGGTATACGCCGGCTGTTACTACGGCTACAGCAAAGAGTTGACCGGCCCCGAGCGCCGGCTTGTCCTCGATCTCGTCGACTGGCTGGCGGGAACGCCCCGTTGAAACGCCTTCCAGCTCACCGTCAGGAGCGTCCGGTCGGTTCCGGCCGTCGCCGGCTCGGTGAGCAGCGGCGACGATTCACAAACTCTTCAAACTCTAACCGGCCGAGACTGGATCGTCCGGCGCTATTGTACCAACACCGATACAGGAGAAGCACCATGATCGACTTCGACGCCTGCCCATGCTCGGGAAAGACCCTTGGAAAACTGGTCAAGCCCGCCGTGCTGATGCTCCTGGCCCGCCACGACATGCACGGGTACGAAATCCTCCACGAGTTGACCCGATTGCCGCTCTTCGAAGGGTTGCGTCCCGACAACACCGGCGTGTACCGGGCGTTGCGGTCCATGGCCGATACCGGAATGGTCACCTCGGCCTGGGCGTTTTCCGAGACCGGTCCGGCCCGGCGGGTCTACCGGTTGACCCCCGAAGGACACGCCTGCCTCGAACGCTGGATGGACACCCTGGAGCGTTACCGGAATGCGGTCGAGCAGCTCCTTGACATGGGTCGGACCGCCGTTGGCCGTGCCCCGTCCTGCCAGACCGGGGCCGAATGTTGCCCAACATCGTGAGTTTGGACCGACAACCGGAACCGTGCCGCGGCCCGTTTGGGCGGGCATTCGACCGCCCTCCGAGGCGGCCAACTGCGCCCGATAGGATTTCCGGCTCATTCTCGGCCCCAGAGTCGGTCGGTCCGTTTGAGACACCCCGCAAGTCAGGAGAATCTGGACATGAAAGAAGTGACGCTGGTTTTGGTCGGTGGGTTCCTGGGGGCCGGAAAGACCACGTTGCTCGGCGCGGTCGCCCGTAAGTTGACCGCGACGGGCAAGCGCGTGGGACTCATCACCAACGACCAGGCCGAGGATTTGGTGGACACGGCCCTGTTGAAGAAACAGACGCTCGGCGTGGCCGAGGTGAGCGGCGGTTGTTTCTGCTGCCGGTTCGACGACCTCATGTCCGCTGCCGAAAACCTAATCGCGAAACTGGCGCCGGACGTTCTCCTTGGTGAACCGGTCGGGAGCTGTACCGACCTCTCCGCCACCGTCCTCCAGCCGATCAAAGATCTCTATGGCGACAGTTTCCACGTGGCCCCGTTTTCGGTCCTGGCCGACCCGGCACGTCTGCGAGAAGCGCTCGATCCCCATGCAGACAGTGGTTTCCCGAGCAGTGTCAACTACATTTTCCGCAAGCAGTTGGAAGAGGCCGACCTGGTCCTTCTGAACAAAGCCGACATGTATGGCCAGGAAGAAGTGGCTGCTTGCCGCGCATTGCTCGAACGCCACGTTCCCCAAGTCCCGGTGAAGATCATTTCCGCACTCGAAGATCGGGGCGTGGACGAGTGGCTCGACTGGGTCTTGGCGACCGCCGACGCGGGTGGACGCCGGCTGGCCCAGGTCGACTACGACGTGTATGCCGAGGGCGAGGCCGTGCTCGGGTGGATGAACGCCACTGCCGCACTCGAAGCCGTTGACGGCAGTCAGCCGGATTGGCGCACTTTCAGCCGACGGTTCATCGAAGAAATGCAACAACGGCTTGCGGCGGCAAATGCGGAGATCGCCCATCTCAAAGTCCTGTTCTCGGGACCGAGCGGCTCACTGGTGGCAAACCTCACCCGGAGCGACGCAACCCCCTCGTACCGCGGCGACGCGCCGGCGGGCGACCGCGAAGTAGTGGCGGTGGTCAACGCCCGGGTCCATATCTCCCCCGAGGCCCTGACTGATGTCCTCGAACAGTCGCTGCGGACGGTCACGGAAGGCGCCGGCATTCGCTTCGACCTCCAGCACGTCCAGAGCTTCCGCCCGTCCCGACCTGAACCGAAACACCGTTTCGACCGGACGGTGTGACTGCCGGCGCAGTCGCGGGAGTCGCGATGAAGGCCCCAGGCCGGACCACCTCTTCCCCAACAACTTGGGAGGCATGCCAATGCGCATGAATTACGGTATCTGGGCGGCCGCAGTGCTTTCGGCGCCATTGGCGGGCGGGGCTGCAGACCTGACGGCCCGGGTCCGACCCACGCCCGCCGGACCGGGCATTTTCGTAAACGGGAAGCTCGTTGCGCCGCGCATCTTTTTCGGCACGGTCCGCGGCGGGAGCGTGCGGCTGAAAACGAAATGGCAGCCGTTCAGCTTCGATTTTGCCCCCGAAGTCGATGTGGACGGCCGTGGCACGCTCCATTTCCGATTCGGGCAAACCGTGGGGGACGTGTGGCTTCGAAACGTTCGAATCACGGACGTCAAAACCGGGACGGACGTCCTCACGCCCGGCGCGTTCGCCACGCAGGCGGCTTTCGAAGCGGCCTGGGACGTGTGGCCGCCGGACGAACGCAATACGGTCGGCGCGGTGCGGGTCGAGAACGGCGCCCTGCACGTGACGTTGCACAAACCGCCGGCCGGCCAGCCCTGGCCGGACTTTCACTTGCCCTCCAAAATCTCGTTACGCTTTCGACGGCAACGGGTGTACCGGTGCAGTTTCGAGGGGCGCGCCGTCCCGGCGCGCCGCATCATGCCCGCTCTATACCGGGTGTCCGGGGGTGTCTGGCGGCAGATCGGCGGCCCGAGAGGCCCGTTTCTCCACCAAGTCGCTTTGGCACGGGATGCCGGAGTGGACTTCGTCTCTTTCGGAGCGCCCGCCTGCTGGTATCCGCCCGAGGAACCGGAAGATTGGGGCGGGATCGACAGGCTCTGCCGGGACATCATTCGCGTCAATCCGCACGCCCTGCTGCTGCCGCGAATCGGCATGAACGCTCCCGGTTGGTGGAACCGACGGCACCCCGAAGCCCGCATGCGCTTCGAGGGAGATCGCCGGGGACGCATGGTCTCGGTCTCGGACCGGCGTTACCGGGAGGAGGCCGCCGCCCACCTCGAACGTCTCTGCCGGCACCTGTGCGAGGCGTTCCCGAACAACTTTGCCGGAATCCATCCCTCGGGGCAAAACACCGGCGAGTGGTTCTACGATCAGTCCTGGGGCCGGCCATTGAGCGGTTACGACCCCGCCACACTCGAGGCTTGGCGTGCCTGGCTGAAACGGCGCGGTGTTCCAGGTGCGGACTCCGCAGAAGTCCCGAAACCGAAAAACCGGCATGCCGCTCCGAACGGACTGCTCCGCGATCCGGCCCGGGAGCGCCGCCTGATCGAGTTCTCCCGGTTCCAACAGGCCGAGATGGCCGACACGGTAACCGCCCTGGCCGCCGCGGCCCGGCGAGGGACCCGGGGCCGCAAATTAATCGTTTTCTTCTATGGCTACCTCTTTGAATTTGCCGCGCTCCCCAACGGCGCGCCCGTCAGCGGGCACTATGCCCTGGACCGTGTGCTGGCCTCACCGGACATCGACATTCTCTGTTCGCCCATCTCCTATTTCGACCGGCAATGGACCGGCAGCGGCCCTTGCATGTCCGTCGCGGAGAGCGTGATGGGCGCAGGCAAGCTTTGGCTCAACGAAGACGATACGCGCACCTTCCTGGCCGGAACGACCCGGTACGGCGGGGTGAGCGACCTGGAGCAGAGCCGCCAAGTCCTGATGCGAAACCTGGGCCAGGAGGCGATCCGCGGCTTCGGGACGTGGTGGATGGACCTGCCCGGGACCGGCTGGTTCGACGACCCGAGGCTTTGGGAAGTGATGACTCGGATGAAGCCGCTCGACGACGCCATGCTGCGCCGCGCCCGGCCCTTCCGCCCACCCATCGCGGCCGTTATCGGAGAAGACAGCATGTGTTGCCTGGCCGGCGGCGCGCAGACCGTCTCGCGACCATCTATGAAGTCAGGGCCGCGCTCGGGCGCGCCGCCGCACCGTACGGGCAATACCTGCTCAGGGACGCCGTGCGGACCGGGCTGCCCGACGCCCGGCTTCAGCTTTTTCTCGCGGCCTGGTCCCTCACGCCCGAAGCCCGTCGACGCCTGAAGGAGACTCGGCCGGACGGGACCACCCGCGTCTGGTGCTGGGCGCCCGGGTACCTGTTGCCCGGCGACCGCGCCGACGCCGCGGCCATGGAAAGCTTGACCGGGTTCCGCCATCGGCCCGCCGCACCGCGAACGAGCCTGGTCACCGCGACGCCGGAGGGCAGAGCGCTCGGCTTTCCCGGGAAGTGGGGAGTGGAAGCGCGTATCCGTCCACTCTTCACCGCAAGCGCGGACGGTGGGACGGTCCTGGCGCGGTACGACGACGATTCCCCCGCTGTTCTCCTGCGGAACGGCCCGCAGGGAAAAGATGTGTTCGTGGGCGTTCCCCAATTCACGCCCGCCGTCGTCCGTGCCCTGGCCCGCCTGGCCGGCGTCCATCTTTTTTCCGACACAGACGCCTGCGTCTGGGCCGCGGAAGGGTGGATGAGCGTCCACGCTGTGGAAGACGGCCCTTTGATCCTGCGCACGGGCCGGACGACCCCTGTCGTGGACGCCCTGACCGGCAAACGACTCGGGACCGGCCCGGAAGTGAAGATCGACATCAGGAAAGGACAGACCCGCCTGCTCCGTTACTGACGACCCGCCGACTGCGCAGGCGTCATCCTCCTTGTTCGGCGTTGCGCTGCTCGGCTCGGCGTTCGGCCGCCAGGGCCCGGAGACGGTCGGTGATACGTCGCACCCGCAGCCGATCCCCGCGCTTCTGACTGGTACGGAGGCAGTCCCGATAGAACCGGAGTGCCTGCTCGGGGTTGACCAGATAGTGGTCGTAAACAACGGCCAGGTTCTGGAGTACGACCGGGTTGTCCGGGGCCCGGCCAAGGGCCTTGAGCAGCCATTTGAGCCCGGCTTGCGCATCGCCCAGTTTCAACCGCAGAACACCGAGGTCGTTGTAAATCTCCGGCCCGCGCGCCAACGACGGATAACGACGCAGACCCTGGAGATAATGAAGGCCGCGCTCAAGGTTCTGTTCGAGGCAACAGCGGGCCAGAAGCGCCATCAAATCGCGCCCGCCCGGTTTCAACTCCCACGCTTTCTCGAGGGGATCGAGCGCCTTCTCGTACAGGCCCTGCTCGGCCAGGACCCACCCGTAGAAGAGTTGGGCCGTGTATGTGTCAGGGGCCAGAAGCGCCGCCCGTTCGAGGATCGTTGCGGCATCGTCGATTCGGCCGCATTTCTGCAAACAGATTCCTTTGAGTACCAGGGCCTCGATATCGTTTTCCCGGACCGCAAGCGCCTGGTCCGTCAAGCCCATGGCCATTTCCCACGCGCCGCCCCGGGCCGCGTCCTCGGCCTGGCGCAGCACTTGCGACACATCAATGGGCGCGCACCCCGCTGCCCAGAGCAGCAGCCCCGTAAGTGCCGGGAGCGGTGACGGGCCTTTGCTGGCTCGATTTCCGTCGGGTGTGACCGGTCTCGCTTGCATTGTCGGGGGCCTTTCGCGTTCGAACGATCAGTGTGTCCGGCAGCCCGGTTCGGCCCTTCGTTCTTCTCATTCGGCCGCGGCAGTTCGTGCGGCGCGGTTTGCTTGTCGGAGGAGTTCCCGTGCATGGGCCCGAGCCGTCCGGGAATCGTCCGGCGCCCCGAGCATTCGAGCAATCTCCCCGAGGCGCGCTTCCGTGGCCAGCAGCGCGAGTCGAGTCGACTGCGCCCCGCTGTCGTCGTCTGCCCGATGGACCAGGAAATGTCGGTCCGCCGTTGCCGCAATTTGCGGGAGATGCGTGATGCACAACACTTGGTGCCGGGTCGCCACGGTCCGAAGTTCCTCGCCGACAACGACCGCCACCCGGCCGCCCACATTGGCGTCTACTTCGTCGAAAACGAGGATCGGCACTTGATCGGCGGCACATAGGACGGTCTTTACCGCAAGCATGATTCGGGCGATCTCGCCGGTGCTGGCAATCCGCCGCAGGGGCAGCAGGGGCGCGCCCGACGCAGGGGAAAACAGGAACTCGACCCGGTCCGCCCCGTGCGAACCGGCTTCGGCATCGCGAACCGACACCTCGAACCGGGCCCGACCAAAGGCCAGTCGCGCCAGCTTAGCCGTGATCGCCGCCCCCAGTTCTTCCCCCGCGGTCCGACGACGCCGGCTCAGGCCGGTGCAGATCGCGGCGTAGTCCTTCTCGGCCTGTTCGAGTTCATGCTGCAGGCGAGCTTCGACGGCGCCCCGGTCTTCGAGTTCGGCCAGCTCACGCCGAAAGACGTCGGCCTGCGCGAGCACTCCCACCAGGGAGGCCCCGTACTTGCGTTTTAATCTGTGAAGCAACTCGAGGCGTTCTTCCATGCGTGCCAATTCCGCCGAGTCGATCTCGAGCGTGCCGGCATAACGATCCATTTCGATACTCAGTTCCCGAACGCTGGTAACCACCTCCGCGAGCTGTTCGCACAGCGGCGTCATTCCGTCCGGGTCAAGCTCCCGGGCCTCTCCGAGCAAGCGGAGCGCCATGGCGAGCTGTTCGGCAGCCGCATCGTCCGAATCGTCCAGGACCTGCCGAACCTGCCCGGCAATCTCGAGCAGGCGCCGCGCGTTGGCCGCAGCCTGGTATCGCTTGAACAACCGTTCGTCGGTCTCGATGGAAATCTCGGCCGCATCGATCTCCGCGACTTGGTGCCGGAGCAGGCAGACCCGCTCCGGGGACGGGCGGCTGTTTCGGGCCTGTTCCAGCGCCTCGCGGCAATCGCAGACCCGGCCCCATGCCTCGCCGCAGGCGCGCACCTCGCTCATCAAGCCGGCGAAACGATCGAGCAGCCCGAGCTGACAGCTCGAACGCAGAAGCGATTGGTGGTCGTGTGGACCGTGGATATCCACCAGCAATTCCCCCAACTTCCGGAGAATGGTCGAGGTCGTCGGGACGCTGTTGACAAAGGCGCGAGATCCGCTTTGCGAAAGGACCCTCCGTAACAGCAGGTCACCGGAATCGGTTTCGGGGATGCCCGCGTTTTCAAGAATTTCCCGAATCCCGACCGCGACCTCCGCCGACAGACCGGACGGAGAGACGACGGCGGTCAATTCCGAGTGGTCCTCGCCCGTTCGAATCAAATGAGGACCGGCCCGCTCGCCCAGCAGGAGCTGGAATGCACTCAGGATCAGCGACTTTCCTGCCCCGGTCTCGCCCGTGAGCACGTTGAAGCCGGGACCGAACTCGATGTTCGCGTCACCGACCACCGCAAGATTCCGAATGTGAAGCGATTCGAGCACGTGAACGTCCGGACCTCTGCTTCGATCCCGAACTGTCGTTCCGCCGTTCCAGCCCCGGCCCGGGCGGAAAACAAGGAAATGGGTGGGTATAGTACAGATACCCACTGTTTTCCGGGAAAAAAGGCGGCCGCCAGGGAAATCCGGAAGAAATCCGCGTTTGTCGGACCCGGGGTTCGCAGCGACCGCGGCGCCGCGCGATCTCGACCGGTACCCATCGCGCCCGCAGTCGACTGTTTCGAAACGCCTTGAAGCATCCGCGCCGTCGCCCCTCAGTCGGGCGATGCAGGGCTCGGACCGTCTGTTCGGATCATTGAAACCGGCGCGAGGAACGCCCCCCATGCACTGCGCCGCCGAAAGGCGTGATGGAGTCCGCACATGGCAGATGACATCGAGCGAGAAAGCCCTCGGGAGAAAGAAATCGCCCCCGCCCCTGCGGGACCGTCCTCCCACCCGATCCTGCGCGGGTTTGCGAAGTTCGCAGTCGGCTGCCTGCTGGTGTTGGCCGGGGTGTGGTTCGGCGGCTTCCTGCTGGCATACTGGACCGGAAAAGTGAACGGATTTCACACTCTCTCCCCCCCCGTCTCCATGCGTCAGGACGATGTGCAGTTGCTGTTCGATCTGACCGGAGCCGATCCAAGCGGCGCCCGCATTCTCAACCAAGAAATCTTCGACTCCCTGCTCGAGCTGGTCCGCTCGGCCGGCGATACCATCGTACTCGACATGTTCCTGGTGGACGCCGTTGGACCCGACGCACCGCCCCCGGCCCGAAAAACGATGCAGGAACTGGTCGGCGCCCTGGTTCGAAAGAAGAAGGAAGCGCCCGACACTTGGGTCCTTGTCATTACCGACCCCATCAACACGGCGTATCGGCTCGACCGATGCCCGGAATCGCTGCGTCCCTTGGTCGAAGCCGGCGGCCGGGTGATTCTGACGGATCTGGACCAGGTGGGGGACTCGAACCTGCTTTACTCGCCCTTCTATCGGGCCATTGCCCCCCTGGCGGAGCGCATCCCGTTCCTGGGCCGTCACGGGGTCACGGCGGAGGTGAACGGCATCCGGCGTTCGGTCACTCCGTTGCAAATACTGCGCCTCCTCAACTTCAAGGCGAACCATCGGAAGACCGCAGTGATAAAAGACCGGGACGGCAAGTGGCATGCGCTCGTCAGTTCAGCGAACCCGCACGAGGTCGGCTCGGCCTCGAGCAATGCCGCGGTTCGTCTCACGGGCGGGCCGTCGGCCGCCCTCTTCGCCAATGAATTGGAGATTGCGCGCAGCAGCCTTCTGCGCCGGCCCGAGGGCTGTTTCGGGGCTGACGGCCCCACACAGGTGCTCCGGGAGATCGAGACTCGGCTCGAACGAGACGACCGGTCCACCCCGGAACGCCCCGAGTCGCCCCGCGATGCGGCCGTGGCTCAATTGTGCACCGAGGGCGCCATCGGCGAAAAACTGGACTGGATGCTGGACGGCGCGGGCGCCGGGGATCGGGTGGACATCCTCATGTTCTATCTCGCCGATCCCGGCGTACTCCGCCGTATCCGGGGCGCCGCGGCCCGCGGTGCCCGTGTTCGACTGCTGCTCGATCCCAACCGCCGCGCTTTCGGTCGGGGTCGACACGGGATTCCCAACCGTCCTGCGGCGGCGGGCCTGGTGCGGTGGGCTGGACGACGCGGCCGGGATTTGCAGGTCCGCTGGTTCGTCACCCAGGAGGAGCAGGCCCACTTCAAACTGATTCACATCTACAATCCCGACCTGGGCCGGGACCAGATCCTTTGCGGCAGCGCCAACTTCACGCGTCGCAACCTGCGGGACGAAAACCTCGAAGCGGACGTCTTTCTCGACAAGGCGCGGGCGGCCGGAAAAAAATGCACCGAAGTCTTCGACAAACTGTGGGAAAATACAGGCGATATGGTCTATAGTTCGGAATTCGAACGCTTCGCGCCGAAAGGGGCGAGAAAATGGCTCGGACGCGTTGCCCTGGCTTGGGGAAACCTCACCGGCGCCTGCACGTATTGATTGCCGCGCAACCATCCGGGGCGCAGGCGGACTCGCTGCACGCTGCATTTGCAGGTCCGTTCGGACAATCCTGAAACGCTTCGCCTCGAAACATAGCCCCGACGGGAGCGTCCGGCGGCCGCCGCCGGCCCCCCGGTGAAACTCCCCCGCATGTGGCCGGCGACGTGGACCGCCGGACGAACGGAACACGATGTTCTGGGTATTGCTCTTCTTTATGGTTTGCGGTCTGGTGTGGTGGATCGGCACGGTCCTCCACGACCGCTTTCTTCGTCTGCGCGAAGAATTGCGCGAAGCCCGGTCGCAGCACCGGGACGTGATCGATTTCCTGAACCTCTTTGCTCGCAGTCTCGCCACGGTCTCCGACATTCAGCACACCATGGAACTGGTCGCGCATTATGTACGGGACGTGACCAAAGCCGAATCCGTGGGCATTTTTCTGCTGCAGGACGGTCACGAGGCTGGAGAACGCCGCCTCCGGGGCGCCGCCTGCGCCGGCATGTTTCCGCCCCTGCACACCACCTCTTCGGTGGTTCTGGCCAAAGCTGCTTTCCTTAAGGAGCACTTCCGGCAGGAATGCGTGCGACTCGGCGAAGGCATCCTCGGCAGGGTGGCCGCGAGCCGGCGCAGCATTCTGGTGGAAGATGTTTCCGCTCTCCCCGAGGAGGACAAACTCCCTCGCGAGGTCCGCAGTCTCATGGCCGTGCCCATGCTGGTGGAGAACCGACTCAACGGCGTCATGTGCGTTATCAACCCTCGGGAGGCCGATCAACCGTTCAGCGAAGAGGATTTGCGCCTGCTCGAGAATCTCTCGTACCAAGCCGCCCTGGCCAGCAATCTCATCGCCATTTACGAGGAACGCGGAGAACGGCAGCGACTGGTGCAGGAACTGGAGTTCGCACGGGACATCCAGCGGTCCTTGCTGCCGGAAAAACCGCCCGAGTGGGGCGATTACGACATCCAGGCGTTCACCCGCTCCGCCCGGGAAGTGGGAGGGGATTTCTATGATTTCATCCAGATTGACCCGGACCGACTGATGGTCGTGGTGGCCGATGCCAGCGGCAAAGGTATTCCCGCCTGCATGTTGATGGCCATGTGCCAAAGCTTCGCCCGCTCTTGCGCCCAGCGCTACTGCGGACTCGAGCCCTTTCTCCGGGACATGAACCATTTCTTGTTTCAGGACACGGACCGCGCACATTTCGTGACGGTCGGTATCTGTGTCATCGACCGCCAAAACCACATCTGCGATTACGCCCGGGCCGGACACACCGAATTGCTGCTGCGCCTGCCGGAGGGGATCTCCCGCACTATCAACCCGGAAGGACCGGCCCTCGGTCTGTTGCCGGATGATTTGGCGCCCCGGTTCGACACACTCTCTTTCACGTTCCGTCCGGGGATGTCGTTGCTGCTCTTTACGGATGGGATCACCGAAGCTCTCGATGAGGACTCGGCGGAGTTCGGCCTCGAACGCCTCGAGAACATCTGGAGCGCCCGGGCCGACACGCCCGCCGGCGCCGTAGACGCTTTGCTCCGGGCCGTGGACGAATTTAAAGGAGACGCCCCCCAGGCCGACGACCAGACCCTGGTCCTCATTTCTCGACCGGGACCGGCCCTTGGGCGACCGCAAAGCCCGTCCCGTCCTTCCCTTGTCTGAATCGCCCACCGCCCTAGTGCTTGCAGGCGAAAAGCGACTGAGCCGCGCCGCCGGGCGGGTTCCGATCCGGCGACCGGTCCGGTCCCGCCGTTCGGCCAGGCAAGACCGGTCCGGGCTCCATGGTTTCGACGGCAATCTCCGCACCCCGGGAGACTCAGGTTATATCCATGCGGGTCCCTATTCATCGCAATGTTTGGACTGCCTTGCCCGCAGCGCTGGCGTTCATGGTCGTTCTGGCGGCTCTCGTGCCGCCGGTTCGAAAGGCGGCCGTCGGTTTTGCCACCCCGGCGCTCTGCGCTGTACGTGCCGGCGTCGCGGCAGCGCGTCGTTTCGGGCAGTCGGTCCTGCCCTTTTCCGGGGCCGAGCGCTCGCGACTGGAATCCCTGGAGCAGCAGGTGCGGCAGCTGCGATTCGAGGCTTCGCGACTGATCCCGCTCGAGGCGGAGAACCGTGAATTGCGCCAGCGCCTGGCCCTGTCGGCGCCGGTGGATTGGAGTTTGGTCACGGCGCCTGTTCTGGCTCGGGACCCCCTCTCTTGGGACCGACGGTTCCGGGTGGGCCGGGGCCGGGCCGACGGTCTCCGACCCGGACTGGCCGTGCTCGGCAGGGGCGGCGTGATCGGCCGCGTCGCGGAAGTCACCGAAACCACCGGACTGGTGATCACGCTCGCCGATCCGGCTTGCCGACTGAGTGTCCGTCTGCCGGCTTCCGGCGGCGCCGGGGTCTTGCACGGCGGCGGAGGGACCGGCCCCGGCGCCGTTCCCCTGTGTTTCGTCGACTACCTCCCGCGGGACCTCCGGTACGAAGAAGGAGAACCGGTCGAGACTTCCGGACTGAGCGGCGCGGTCCCGGAGGGATTGCCTATCGGAACAGTGACGCGCTTCAGTCCCGGGGTGTTGAGGAAAGTCGTGCGTACTGCCTATGTGCGCCTGAAAGTGCGGCCGTCCGCCGAGTTTCGGTGGTTTCGCTTCGTGTCGATCCTGGCGCCCCGGCAAAACGCGTCCCGGCGCACCTCCCGCGCAGCCGCCCGGGGCGAGCCGACGGAAGACCGTGAGGCCACTCGCAAGAAAAAATGAACGCCTGATGCACCCGCACGCCGAAACGGCGCGCCTCTGTCCGGCAACCGCGGCAATGTGCAGACCCGGGCACCCGGACGGAGAGTCGGGCTCAAAACGGATCGGAAGAAACGGAGTCGACTGATGGCAGTGAACCCCGGAGTGACAACGCCATGATCGCCGCCTGGGTCTGGACATGTTGCATCTTTGCCGCTTGGATCGAATTGGCAGCGGGCAATCTGGGGGTTCCCGCGCCCGTCCTTGCCGCGACGGCTTTGACTCTTGGGGTCGCTTTCGGCGGGCGTGCCGTCCTGGTGCCGGTTGTGCTCGCCGGTGTTTCGTTGAACGCGGTCTTGGGGCGTCCGCCACTCGAGACCACACTCCCACTGGTTTGCGTCCTGGGACTGGGCCTGTTCTGGCGGGCCCGGGCGTCCGGACGACACCTCCTGGCCGAGGCGGCGTTGGGCGCCATCGTCGGTCTGAGCTATGCCGGCCTGTGTTTTGCCGCGCAGGCGCTCGGGCTCCGAGCCTTCTCGACCTTCATGGTCCGCATCGCCCTCATCAAAGGGGTTGTGGCCGCGGGGTTGGGCGCCTTGATCGTCCCACTCCTGAACGGCGTCCAACGCCTCGGGGTTCGGGGATTCGGCTTGCCGATTGTCTCAAAGTGATCCGCGACTCGGGAACGGACACGTCGGCCCGACCGATCCCCGGGGCACTCCGTGAGTCGTCACAACACGTTCAGCCCATGGAAGCGCTCGTTTGCACATCAAACGGACATCGCCGGTGTTCTATAGTCGCCTGCTCCTGTTGGCGGCCTTTTTTGCCGTTGGCCTCGGCGTCCTCGTGATCCGGCTGTGGACCGTGCAGGTGAAAGAGGGCCCCAGGCACACACGTGCCATTGCCCGGCAGAGCATTCGCCTGATCCGCCTGAACCCGGTCCGGGGCCGCATCTTTTCCCGCGGCGGGGACATTTTGGTGGACAACACACCGTCTTATGCACTCATTTTCCATGTCTCCGAGATGCGCCGGGGCGGCAGCCGGACCGCCACGGTCCGGTTCATCTGGGACCAGGTCCGCAAGGCGGCGGCACTCATCGGTCGACCTGTTCCGATTTCGAAGGCGCGGATCAAAAAACGTCTGGAGACGTATCCCGCCCTTCCCATGGTGGTGTTCACCGGTTTGAATGCCCGAGAACTGGCACAGCTCGAGGAGCTGTGGCCTCCGATTCCCGGCATGGAAATCGTTTGCGGACTCCGCAGACGGTACCCCTGGCCCGGGCTTGCGCCGCATGTGCTTGGATTCACGGGACGCCGTCGTCCCGACCCTTCCGGGCCTTTCGGCCGCTATGGTTACGTAACGCTGGATCTCCGGGGTCGAAGTGGGTTGGAATTGCAATACGACCGCGAACTCGCCGGGTCCGCCGGAACGCGAATGGTGCGGGTGGATACCCTGGGGTATGTCCACGGCATCATCGGAAAACCCGTGGAACCGACGGACGGGAACGACCTGATCCTCACCCTCGACCGACACGCCCAGGAGAGCGCCCAGCAAGTCCTGGTCGGCGTGCGCGGGGCCCTCGTGGCTCTGGATGTCCGCTCCGGCGCCGTGTTGGCCATGGCCTCATCACCCGGGTATGACCTGGCCGCGCTCGATGCCGCGAGCTACGCGGCCCTGGCTCGGGACGAAACGGCGCGGCCGTTGTTGAACCGGGCCGTGGCCGCGGGCTACCTGCCCGGATCCATTGTCAAACCACTGATCGGCCTTGCCGCGTTGAACGCCGGCGCCGTCACTCCCGACGAAACGATCGACTGCACCGGGGCGATCCGGCTCGGAGACCGTCCAATCCATTGCTGGCTCCGTTCGGGACACGGGCCGTTGTCCCTGGCCGCAGCTCTCGAACATTCGTGCAATGTCTATTTCATCGAAGCGGGCCTGCGCACAGGTTTGGAACGCCTCCAACCCGTCCTGGCCGCGGCCGGCATCGGCGAGGACCCGCGTTTGGACCTGCCCCATTCCGCCGCAGAGACCCGCG
>JAADHN010000006.1:0-6506 GCA_013151865.1 Kiritimatiellota bacterium | reverse complement strand
CCGGGGCGCCGGGTCCGGATGGGGGGCCATTGATACGGCATACATCTCGATCGGCCAGGGACGGATCAACCTCAGTCCCCTGCAGGCCGCCATGTTTGCCGCGGCCATTGCCAATGGCGGCCGGCTCTATCGCCCGTTCCTCGTCCGCCGAATCCGGGCGTCCGACGGGCGTATCTTGCGGAACGCCGCCCCCGAGGTGCTGCACCGACTGCCGGGACCCCCCGAAAACCTCGAACGAATCCGAGAAGGCATGTGGCGGGTCGTCAACGGCGAGGACGCCACTGCCGCACGCGCCCGGACTGAGACGATTTCATTGGCCGGCAAGACCGGAACGGCCGAGGTCCGGCATGGCCGTCTGCGGACCAAGAACGCCTGGTTCGTCTGTTTCGGCCCCTGGGAATCACCGCGCTACGCGGTCGCCGTCCTGGTCGAAAACGGGGTGTCGGGCGGCAAGACGGCCGCGGTCCTCGCACGTCGGTTCTTTGAAACATGGTTGCTGGCTCGGCCACGCCTGTGACGCCGATGGACTGCGCAGAGTCGTGATCCGGCTCCGGCGGTCGGACGGGCCGCCCATGACCCGGGTGCCGCCGAATACTCGTCGGTCGTGGCGGAACAATCCGGGGCACAAGCCCCCGACGGGCCGTCGGGGGACCGTCCCGGCGATCCTGAAACAGTGTGAGATTCTCCCGACGAAAGGAACTGCACGTGGACTGGACAATGATGGGCGTCCTGGCGGTCTGGGTGGCCGCGACTCTGATTCGCGGCGTACTCGGGTTCGGAAACGCCCTGGTTGCCATGCCGTTGTTGGCTCTCTTTCTGCCGACGGAGGTGGTCACGCCGCTGGTGGCGATGACGGCCATGGTCATGGTGGCGATTATGCTCGCCCAAAGCTGGCGCGGCATTTGCCTGCGAAGCGCCATGCACCTCATTGCGGGCTCCGTGCCCGGGATCCCGCTCGGGCTTCTGTTTCTCAAACAACTGCCCACGCCCGTCATTCAGCTTGTGCTGGCCGTGGTCGTGTTCGTTTTCAGCCTTTACAAGCTCTATCGGCCCAAATTGTTCCATCTGGATTCGGACCGTTGGGCCTGGGTCGCCGGGTTTGCGGCCGGCATCCTCGGGGGAGCGTACAACACCAACGGTCCGCCGGTCGTCATTTACGGCGCCATGCGGGGTTGGGGACCGGAGCGCTTCCGTGCCACGCTCCAGGGGTTCTTCTTTCCCGTCGGCATCATGATCCTGCTCGGCCACTATCTTGCCGGACTGTGGACGCCGGAAGTTTTTCATTACGCGCTGCCGTCGATTCCGGTGGTGGTGGTCTGCACTTTGGCCGGCAGGTCGCTCGCCCGACGCATTCCGGCCGCCCGGTTCGAAAAACTGGTTCATTTCATGCTAATGGCCACGGCAATCAGCCTCGCACTGAAGGCAATCCTTTGAAGACCGGCGCGCTGCCGACGCCTTGGACCGTTCGTGCCTCGGGGCTGTTTGCGGGAAGCCTCACTGCCGTGCGAGAGTCGGCAGTTCCAGACCCTTCCTTGCCGCTGACCCCGGCTTGAAGCGTCACGCCGAAATCTGTCTCTCGCCCGACTCGATGCCGGAGAAACCGCCTCGGACTCTCACACCTTCCATGTGCAAGCCCTGTGGTTCACGAAGAGTCGGCCCCCATCAGGATCGACGGCGAAGTCCCGTGTGGAAGCGGCGGTCTCTCCGAAACAAGGGCCGATTTTGGGCTACAGTAATGGGGGCGCTGCTTATCTGCCGGACAGCAAGGGAATGAGCCGGGGCGGATACGAGACCGAATCGCATCGGTACCGTCCTGGACCGGTCCGCTCCTGCCCGGGCCCGAACACCGTTCGATCAAGGCGGTGATGACATCGTCGGCTTGACCCGGAGCGAGCCGACAGGCTCGTGCCGAAGCGCCCGATCCGTACGGCGATGCGCAGTGGGTTGACATCTTTTCCGGACTCGACAGGAGTCGTCAGATGCTGAAACATTCCATGCTGAACCGGTCTCGACTTCGACTTTATCCGCTGGCCGAACGGAAGAACAAGGTGGATATAGAACGGGCCGCCGTCCCGGCTCGTGCAGCGCCGCGGCCCCTCTCGCCGACGGCGACGGAAATCGTGGAAGAAACCGTCGAACGCGTCCGGCGGGCACGCCGGGACGACAAGCCGGTCGTACTGGCCTTCGGAGCGCACACCATCAAGAATGGACTGGGACCGGTCCTGATCGAGCTGATCGAACGCGGCTGGGTCACCCACTTGGCGACCAACGGGGCCGGAATCATTCACGATTGGGAATTCGCCTTCCTGGGCAAGAGCAGCGAGGACGTGCGGACCAACGTGGCCGAGGGCCGATTCGGCCTGTGGGAGGAGACGGGGTTTCACCTGAACCTGGCCCTGGTTCTCGGGGCACGGGACGGATTGGGGTACGGCGAGGCGGTCGGACGACTGATTGCGCAGGAAGCCCACCACATCCCCGGCGAGGACGAACTCCTGGCCGACATTCACCATGCGGCCGATTCGGCGGACGCGGCCGACCGCGCGGCGGCTGCCGCGGACCTGCTCGGCGTTCTGCGAAGGTTCGACCTCGCCCCGGGGACGCTCTCGGTCGCCCATCCCTGGTCCCGGTACAGCGTCCAGGCAGCCGCCCACCGGCTCGGGGTGCCTTTTACCGGCCACCCCATGATCGGCCATGACATCATCTACGTGCACCCACTCAACCATTGCGCGGCGATCGGTCGCGTGGCGCAACGGGATTTCCTCGTTTATGCTGCGCAGATCGCACGCTTGGACGGCGGAGGGGTTTATCTGTCGGTGGGGTCGGCGGTGATGTCGCCGATGATCTTCGAAAAATCTATGGCCATGGCCCGCAACCTGGCGCTCCGGGACGGTCGCACGTTCGAGGGACATTTCATGGCCGTGGTCGATCTGGCCCCGTCCCGTTGGGATTGGCGCCGGGGGGAGCCCCCCGAAGATTCGCCGGACTATTATTTGCGATATTGCAAGACATTCAGCCGCATGGGCGGGACCATGCGATACGCAACCGCAGACAACCGCGACTTCCTCCTTGCCCTGTGCCGGGGATTGGGGTAGGTCGTTTCCCGCACCGGTCCTACACGCAATGGGCGCCGGACGGCTCGCCTGCGGCGCCACCGAAACGAGGAGATGTCGGACAATGAAACATTGGGCTGTGCTCGGGTGCATTCTGGCGTACGCTTTTTGTCTCACGGGGGCCCGAGGCGCCGGGCCGGCGGTGCGGAAGGCAGATGCTGCGGAATGGCGGCTTCGCGTCATCCCTCTGCCGAAAAGAATCGATGTCAGGCGACAGGTCACCCTGCGGGCCGCCGATGTGGGGGTCCGGCTTCGAGCAGGAGCTGGGGATATCGAAAACACCGCGGCGAACGAGTTGCGCGAGTTGTTCAGGGAGAACGCGGGGCGCCCGCCGACCGGCAAGAAGTTCGTCGTTCTCATGGGGGTGGCCACGCCGGACGGTCGACTCGAGGAAATGCGCATTCCCGAGGTAGCCCGGCTGAAGCGCCTCCCCAACTCGGACCAGGCATACCTGATTCGCCCCGTGGGCAGGGACAGACTCGTGCTGACGGCACTGACCCCGCAAGGCGTCTACTATGCCGCTCAAACGTTGCGCCAACTCATCGACAGCCGGTTCGAAGACGGTTCCGTCACCCTGCCGCTGGTCTCGGTCACCGACTGGCCCGATCTGGCCGAGCGCGGCGAGTGGGGCGGCAGCGCCGACAAGGACATCGTGTGGATGGCGCACCTGAAGATGAACCTCGTCGAGTCTCATGCCCGACTGGGATTGACGCCGGCCGGCAAGGGCACAGCGCACGCCGATCCGGCCCGAATCCAACGTGGCCGCCTTCACGCCCTGAAAGTCGTCCCCATCATCACCCACCTCGATCAACTGGGGCGCACCGGCGTGTACGAGCGGTTTCCGGAACTGAAAGGCAAGGGACCGTCCGCGGTCAACCCCAGTTCCTCCGCGGTCCAGGCGCCGTGCTGTTCCCAACCCGAACTGGGAGACCTCCTGGCCGATTGGATGCGCGACCTCTCGGCCCAGCGGGATGTCACCGACGTCTGCGCCTGGCTCAGTGAAAACCGGGTGGCGTGCTCCTGCGACCGCTGTCGGGCGACCGGATTGCCGCAACACGCGCTCGAGGCCCGTTGCTTGGTCCGCGCCTGGAAACAGGTCAGCAACCAACATCCGAATCTGCGGCTGCGGATTCTGCTCACGCAGGGAAGTTATGCCGGCAACAGCAAAGTCCTGGCGGAAGTCCCGCCCGAGGTGGGCATCACATACTACGACGGTGGCCGCACCTACGACTCCTCGCGCGATCCCATGATCTATCCGTTGCTCGAAGACTACGCGGCAAAGGGCGGTTGGCTGGGGTGTTACCCGCAACTGACGGCGTCCTGGCGGATCGTTTGCCCCTGGAGCGCGCCGCAGTTCATTCGGTTCCGCATGACCGAATTCGTGGACAAAGGACTGGCCTGCCTCTGCGGTTATGCCACGCCGAACAATCGGTTGTACGAGTTCAACGTGACCGCGGCCGCCGAATGGGCCTGGAACGCCCATGGGCGAGATGAGCGCGAATTCGCGTTGGCGTACTTCACCCGGAAAGGCGTCAAGGACCCGGCGGCCGCGGCGGACTGGGCTGTGATGCTGGGACCGGTGGGCTGGGACGTGTATGGCTCGCGAGCGTACAACGCCTTTTTCGGGGAGGCGGCCGCCATGATCGCCGGCCGCCGGCGGGCCGGACTGGGAAAAGGCATGTATCGCTACTTCCCCACGGTCGACCGCATCGAGAACGACCTTGAAGTCTGCCGGCGGGCCGCGACCATCGCACGGCGGCTTGAAGATCCGCTGATCCTGCTCGAAACCAAAGTCGTTCAAGGGTATGTCACGATGCTGGACGCCATCCGCCGACTCGCAGACCGGCTGGCGGATACCCGGGGAACATTTTCGGCACACGGGCGTACCGAGTTGCAGAAAGAGTTCGGACGACTGGCGCTGTCCGGGATGCGCGTAAGTCGGGCCCTGGATGAGTGGGAGCGAGCCTGCGGCAGCGGCAAGCGCATCGGTGGCGGACGACTGCGCGACACCGTGGACGTCACACAGAAAACCGTTGCGGACATCGCCGCCACGCTGGCGTCTTTGGGCGTTGTCGATCCGCTGCAACCCTATCGGCCGATCGAGATCGGCGGCTGGAGTACACACGATTTCGACCGGAAAACGAAACTGCAGAAGCGATATGAAGTCACTCGGTTTGTGACGAAACCCGGCGCCTGGTCCGTGACGTTTCAATACACCTCGGGCTGGTGGGGGCTGTCGGTCGAACGGGTCGCCCTCGCGGCGACCCCGGCGGACCGGCCCGGGAAACTCCGGGAGCTTGCCGTGGACAAGCATCACGGCTCGACGGGCGCTCGCAGCAAGGACAATACCTACACACTCGAAGTGAAAAAACTGCCCGAGCACAGTCGCCTGTTCGTGGTCGCCGACATTCGAGGCGTGAAGTCGGTGGGGAGACCCGAGAATCGCCGAGGTTGCAACGGGAAGGTTTCCCTCATGGCTGCGCTGCCGGAGGATTGGGAAACGGCCCTCGCCGGCGTGCGGCCCCTGACCGACGCGGAACTCCGGGAGCGGGAGCGCCCCCGGTTCCACGGCAAAGGTGTCCGGGTCGGCGTGCTCGAGGGCGGTTACGGCGCCGAGGCTGTCTTGAATACGTTGCGAAAAGCCCAGGATGTGGACGCCGTCCCGCTCCGCCTCCTGCTGGCGGAGACGCTGAAGCCGTGTCAAGTCGTCATAGTCCCCCAGCCCCGCGCTCCACTCGGGGGGGCCGCCGTCAAGCTCCTCGAAGCCTTTGTCCGGTCCGGCGGCGGGCTGGTGACCACCCACAATGCCGTCGGCTACCGCGGGCACCCGCCGATCCTGCCGGAAATCTGTGCCAAAGGTGTGGACCACGTCCGGGACCCGCATTGGACCGCCGTGCGGGCCGCGCCGTTGACGGCCGGCATTCCCGCTGGAAAGCCGCTTGCTCAGACGTACTACGACCACATCGAACTGGCGCCCGGCCCGAAAGGGGCAATTGCGGCCAAGGCGACGAAAAGCGGCAAGCCCGTAGTCGTTTACGGGGCCGCCGGCAAGGGGCGATACGTGGCGTGCGGCTTGGCCTTGGGCTTGGCGACGGACACCCGCGAGCAGGCCCCGGGAAAGGCCGAACGCACTCTCCTGCTGAACAGCGTACGCTGGTGTGCCGGTCGGAGAGCGCGCACTCGGATGCCTTGACTGCCGCGAGAACCAGACCTCAGTAGATTGAGCTTGGAGCTCTGTAAAGTTGGATTCCCTTTTTTGGACGGATTCCCGGGAATGGGTGTGGGCGACTGCCTTACAGTTTCGTGCGAATTTGAGCTTGGAAGCGTCATCTTCTGTAAAGTAGTCGCCCACACTGGCGGTGACTGCGACAAAAAAAAGAGGGCATTCTGCTTTAC
>JAADHN010000148.1:36612-36942 GCA_013151865.1 Kiritimatiellota bacterium | reverse complement strand
CACTGTGGGCCTGTATCCGGTACGTGGAGATGAACCCGGTGCGGGCGGGGGTGTGCGCGGACCCCGCGGAGTATCGGTTCGGGACATGGGGGCGGTACAAGGGAAGCGGTCGGCACCCGTTCCAGGCGAACGTGGTGCGGCATTTGCGTCGATATTTGGGCGAACAGGTCAGGACATGGAGCGGGACACGGATTTTGGCGGAATTGAATGCGGACATGGCGCGGGTGGCGGCGTCGGAACGGGGCGAGACGTCTGAAGCGGTTTTTGCTGCGCAGTCCGCGGCACGGCGGGGCGACGGGTTCGTGCTGACGGCGCAACGTCGGGTCCGAT
>JAADHN010000148.1:0-36540 GCA_013151865.1 Kiritimatiellota bacterium | reverse complement strand
TCGATCCGGAACGGGCGGAGAAGAAGCGGTTGGCGGTGGCGCGGCAGGGCGACGTTGCGGCCGGAATCTATTCCTGGCGGCGATTGAACCCGATTTCATAAGAGAAGACAGAGGGAGGGGAGGCAAGAAGGCACGGATGAGGACGGGAAGGCGAATGCCGTCGTCGTGGGCGACGGTGGTCCCAGGGGCCCTGCCTGCTTTACACGCAAGGAAGCATTGCGGCCGGGGCCCGTCCGCACCACCATGGGACCGACGCAATCGGAACCTGGAGATCGTATCGTGTCGTATTGGAAGCAGGCCGACAGCGGATGGGTTGGGCCCCGGATGGGCGCCGTGCTTGTCCTCTTGGCCATGGTTTGCCGGGGGGGGGACTGGCCGCCGGCCTGGATCCCGTTGCGTGTGCCGGTATCGCGGGACACCTGGGTGTCGTCGTACAAGACGGAGCGGGATGCGAACCTGGGCGGGGCGCGTCGACTCAAGACGAAAAGCTTCCAGGAATTCACGCTGGTGGACTTGGACCCTGCCGTGCTCCGGGGGAAGATCGTGACGGGTGCATTGCTGCATGTCCGCTCGGTTTCCAAGGATGTCCAAAAGCGTGTGACGGTTTCGAGCTTGGCATCGGACTGGGTGGAAGGGACTTCGCCCACGTACCGGACGGAGTCGGGCGCGACCTCCTTCAATTGGGCGCGGCAAGGCGCCCGGCCGTGGGCATGGTCCGGCAGCGACATCACGGCGGTGATGAACGGATTGGGGAATACGCTTTGGGGGTTCGCCGATGCGTCGTCGCCGGACTCGCAAGGGTGGCAGACGATCCCGGTGGCCCCCCAGGTGGTTGCGGCCCGGATTGCCGGGATCAGTTACGGGTTTGTGGTGTTCGACGACGTGGGTTCGGAGTACGAACGGCATGGGGAGAAGTTCGTCTACCACCAGTTTCCAAACCGGTACATGGCCAGTCGCGAGGCGGGTGCGAATTCCGCACCGTTCTTTACAATCTATGTGAACGGCTCCGATCGTTTGCCGCCCGACCCGGTCCGAGGCATCGCCTCGAATAGTCTCGGATTGCCCCCGGGGCGGGCGCGGGTGATATGGCGCACACCTCGGGACCGGGGTCCTGCCGGCGTGATCGGCTTCTTTGTGCGTTGGAGGGTGGGGGCGCGATTCGACTGGGCGACGGCCCGGCCCGTGCCGCGGTGGTTGATTCCTGCGGCGCGCCGTGCAGGCGAAGAAGTGGTCATGAAGTTGCGTGACTTGCCCCCGGAACTGGCGGGGAAAGAGATTCGCCTTGGGGTCTGCGCCGTGGACGCCGCGGGAAACCGCGGTCCGATCGGAGTGGCTCGGATCACGCTTTCGGGGCGCCCCCCGGAATTGCTGCGCGATGCGGCGGCCCCGGAGATTTTTCGTGCCGGGGGCGAAGCTCTGCCGTCGGCAGGCCCGGTGCAGGTTTTCGTCATCGATCCCCTGGACAAAATCAACGCCGAGACCGGCGAACTGCTTCCGGCGCACGCTCCGGGTTATCGCCGGGCGAATCATCTGTGGAGTGCTCGGGCGCGCCGGATTCGGTTGTACGCGGCGCGCAACGAGTTTGCGGCGTTTCAGGTGGTGATCAAGGGCCGCGTGGCCGGCGGCGTGTCGGTCGACCTGGATTTTCAAGACGATGCGGTGCAGGGCAGGGTGTTGCGTGCATGGAACGTGGCGTCCAAGGCGGGCCCTCTTCCGGACCCGCTCGTGCCCGTGGGGACCGGGGGCGTTGAGGACGCCGCCGCGCCGGGGGCGCCCTACGCTGTTTTTTTTGTCGATCTGTACGTGAGGCACGACGCGGCTCCGGGGCTGCACGCCGGTCGGCTCCGTATCACCGCCGCCGACAGGCGGCTCACGCTCCACATCGTGGTGCGGACGTGGAGGTTCGCGCTTCCGGACGTGCTCTCGTTCATTCCGGAGATGAATTGCTACGGCCTGCCCGGCCCGCCCGACGAGGTGAAATGGTACCGCCTGGCCCACCGGCATCGCACCTGCCTGAATCGTCTGCCCTACAACTGGCGGGGAGTCCCGGCCCCGGGCTGCGCCCCCGAAGTGAAGAAAAGCGGGTTCGATTGGAGGGGCTACGACCGGCGTTTCGGCCCGCTCCTGGACGGGACGGCGTTCCTGGATTTGCCGCGCAAAGGCGTGCCGGTGGACACGTTTTACCTGCCGCTGAACGAGAATTGGCCCGTGAGCATCGAGCGGGGATTCAAAGGCGGTTACTGGGCCGACGAAGCCCTGACGGGAGCTTATCGCGCGCAGTTCGTCCGGGCCGCGCGCCGTTTTGCGACACACGTGGCGGCCAAGGGCTGGCGCGAACCGGTCTTCGAGTTCTACCTGAACGGCAAGGTCTACTACAAGAAGTCCGGTTGGCGCCGATGTTCGGCGCCCTGGATTTTCGACGAACCGATGCACACGCAGGACTTTTGGGCCTTGCGCTGGTTTGGACGGGCGTTTCACGAGGGGGTTTTCCCGGTCCGGGGCAAGGCTGCACTTGCCTTTCGGTGCGACATATCGAGACCCCAATGGCAGCGTGATTTGCTCGATGGGTTGCTCGATGTGAACGTGGTCGGCGGTGCGTTTCGGCAGTACACGCGCCTCGTGACGGACCGCAAACGGCGCGAGCGCCATCTGGTGCTCACCTACGGCAGTCCGAACCCGGTGTCGGAATCGAACGCGCAATGCGTGAGCTGGTGTCTCGACGCTTGGCGGCGTGGTGCGGACGGTGTGTTGCCGTGGCAAACGATCGGCAAGGGCGCCTCCTGGCGCCGAGCGGACACGCTGGCGCTGCTTTACCCCCCCGGTCCGTCCGGGCTCGATGGCCCTGCGCCGTCCCTGCGCCTCAAGGCGTTTCGCCGGGGCCAACAGGACGTCGAATACCTGGTGATGCTCATGCGGACCAAGGGCGTTTCCCGCTGGGCCGTTGCCGGGGCTGTTGGGCGGTTTTTGGGTACCGGCCCCGAGTTTGTGCAGAATGGCGAACAGGATGCCGGTCGGCTGGTGTTCAAGTCCGCGGACCCTGTGCAGCTTTGGCGGCTGCGCACCATCGTGGGGGGGCTCTTGGATGCGGCGGCACCGAGTTCCCTGCGCAGGCTGGCGGACCTTCGGCCTCCGGCGCGCGATCCCGAAGAAGTGCCGCGGATCGCAACTGTCGCGCCTCGGCCGTAGCGGCGGCTTCGTTGCCGCGTCAGTCGGGGTCGTCTCTCCCGCAGTTCGGAGGATGGGCCAGGCCAACCGGTTCGGCGTTCTGCATTCAGCACGGCGGTCCGGCGCTTGAAATCCAGGGATTCCGGGCCAGATTAGACGTTTTCCGCCGAACGGTATCCCCGCCGCGGACCCGACTGCCGCAACACACCCCGCAGGACGTAGCGCCCATGAGTTCCACCCTTGTCGAGAACCGTGTGACCGCAAAAGTGCAAGAGGCCAGAGCGGCTCTTGATCGCGAACTCCGCAAAGTCTTCTACGGCCAGGACACAGTGGTCGAACAGATCGTGCTCGCCCTGCTCTCGGGCGGGCATTGCCTGATCGTAGGGGTCCCCGGACTGGGCAAGACTTTGTTGGTCAAGAGCATAGCCCAATTGTTCTCGTTGAGTTTCAAGCGGATACAGTTTACTCCGGACCTGATGCCCGCAGACATCTTCGGCGCGGAAGTCATGGAAGAAGATCCGGGCACGGGGCGACGGCAGTTCCGGTTCGTCCAGGGGCCGGTGTTCGCCAATATTCTGCTGGCGGACGAGATCAACCGAACGCCGCCGAAGACCCAGGCCGCCCTGCTCGAGGCCATGGAGGAACGTCATGTGACGGT
Organism: Kiritimatiellota bacterium; assembly: GCA_013151865.1. Classification (GTDB taxonomy): domain Bacteria; phylum Verrucomicrobiota; class Lentisphaeria; order Oligosphaerales; family JAADHN01; genus JAADHN01. The sequence continues at coordinate 32,717 of JAADHN010000148.1, read as the reverse complement.
CGGCGGGAAGACGTACCCGTTGGCCCCGCCGTTTTTTGTGCTGGCGACCCAAAACCCGATCGAACTCGAGGGCACGTACCCACTGCCCGAGGCGCAGCTTGACCGGTTTCTGCTGAACATTGTCATCGACTACCTCTCCGAAGCGGACGAGGTTCGCATGGTCACGGCCACGACGGCGCCCGAAGGTGCGGACCTGCGCCCGGTGTTTGCCGTCGAGGAGATTCTCGAACTCCAACGACTCGTGCGGGAGGTACCCGTTTCGGAAAATGTGGTTTCGTACGCGGTGCGTTTGGTGGCGGCGAGTCGTCCGGGGAGTTCCGCCGCCCCGGAGATCGTCACGGAGAAGGTCAAGTGGGGGGCGGGTTCACGTGCGTCGCAGGCCCTGATTCTGGGCGGTAAAGCCCGGGCCCTGCTGAACGGAAGGCTCAACGTGGCCATTGAGGATGTCCGCGCCTTGGCGGCGCCGGTCATGCGCCACCGGATCATTACGAACTTCCGGGCGGACGCCGAAGGGGTGACTTCCGAAGACATCATCCGCGAACTTCTGGCTGCCGTTCCGGAATAGCCGGCCGGCGCGGCGCCGGCCTCGTCGGACGGTGTCGCTGCTGCCGACTCCCAGTGAAAATGTGTTTCACTCCGCTTTGTTCCCGGCTCGTGCCGGCCTCCCGCCGGCGGCCGCTCGGGGACCGCGGGGACTGGATCGGACCCAATGCCCGACGCCGACATCATCGAGTTGTTGTCACCGGCTGTTTTGGCACGGATCGACAATTATGCGCTTTTGGCGCGCACGGTTGTCGACGGGGTGCTGTCCGGTTTGCACCGCAGTTTGCTCCAGGGCTATGGCAGCGAGTTTTTCCAATACCGGGACTACGTGCCCGGTGATGACCTCAAGTACCTGGATTGGAAGGCGTTCGCCCGCAGGGATCGTTACTACATCAAACTGTTCCAGGAAGAGACGAACATGAATTGTTGTTTCGTCCTGGATGCGAGTGCCTCGATGTCGTACCGCGGGGACCGCGCGCCCTGCACCAAGTTACGTTATGCGTCCATGCTGGTGGCGTGCCTGGCGTATGTTTCCCGGCGCCAGGGGGATCGGGTGGGGTTTTACGCGTACAACGAGGGGCTGACTTCGGCGGTCCGACCGGGGACCCGCACTGGTCACTTGCATCGGGTGCTGGTGGAGATTGCGCGGGTGCGCGCTGCCGGATGCGCTCGGCACGACGTGGTGCTGGGGCAGGTGGCCGAAGATCTGCGGCGTCGCGGGGTGATTGTGCTGGTATCCGACTTTTTGGGGGCCGAAGAAAAGCTGGCGCAATGGCTGCGCCGTTTCCGGTTTGCCGGGCACGAGTGCGTTGTGGTTCAGGTCCTGGACCCGGACGAACTGGATTTTCCTTTCTCCGGGTCGATCAAGTTCCACGATGCCGAGGACGGCGTTGAGGTGGTGACGGCCCCCGAAGTGGTGGCCGACTCCTACCGGCGGGACATGGAGCGTTTTTCCGGGCGACTCCGGCTGGCGGCCCTCGAACAAGGCGCGGACTACTTGCAGGCTTGCACGACGGACAACCTCGGGCGCCTTCTGGCCGCATACCTGCATCGGAGGGGGACGCGGCACTGATGCTGTCCTTCGTCCATCCATGGTTTCTTCTGGCGTTGGCGGGCCTTGCCGTTCCCGTGGCGCTGCACCTGATGGAGCGGGAGCGTCCTTTGGAGCGGGTGTTTCCGTCGGTCCGTTTCATTCGGCCCGCCGGCCTGCCGCAGGAAGGCGGGCGCCGGCGATTGCGCGACCTCTTCCTGCTGCTGCTGCGTCTCTTGTTCATGGCGGCTCTCATCTTGGCGTTTGCGCGTCCCGTCTGGCGCTTCCGCGGGGCCGGCGGGGGGAGTGGCGCCGGCGCCGTCCCGACGGTTTTCTTGCTGGACTTGTCCGCGAGCATGAATGTCGCACGGGCCGTACCGACGGCCCGTGCGCGGATCGAATCCTGGCTTCGGACGCACCCGGGGCAACCCGCGGGACTGGTTGCCTCCAAGGGCAGGAGCGTGGAGACCGTCCCGCTGTCGGCCGATCACTCCGGGCTCCGGGCTGCGCTGAGCAAGTTGGCGCCGGGATTGTCGCGCGGGCGGCATGCCGCGGCGCTCGGGCAAGCCGTCGCGATGCTCCGCGCCGTCCCGGCAGGGCGTCTGGTTGTCTTTTCCGATTTTCAGGAGACGGATTGGCAGGACGCGGCTTTGCGTTCGCCCGGCCCAGGGATCGGACTCGACCTTGTGAACGTGGACCCGGACTACACTCGCAACGTGGGGGTGCTCCGGGCCACGGCGCGACTGCTCGGGCACCGCAAAGTGCGGGTCACGGTGTCGATGCAGAATTACGGCTTTCAAGTCGAGACCCGAACTGTCGAGGTGCGCATCGGCAGTGCACGGTCGAGTGTGCGTGCGGAGATCGCCCCCGGAGCCGTGGTGCGCAAGACCTTTGTATTGCCGAAAACGGACAGCACGGTGGGTACGGCGACACTCGACCCGGACGCCTATACACCGGACGACCGTTTCGTGTTTTGGTCCGGTCCGGTCCCCGCGGTTCCCATTCTGATTGCCGCGCCCTTCGAGACAGAACCCGCCAAACGCGCCGAAATGTTTTTCTTGCGCAAAGCCCTCGAGGCGGTCCCCGAGGGCGGGATTGCCGAATTCAAGGTGGAGGCGGTGGACGTGTCCCAGTTCTTCGCCCTGAACCTGGAAGCCGCCGACGCGGTGTTTTTGCTCGGTGCGCTCGAACGCTTTCAAACAGCCGAGCTGCAAATGTTGCGGCAGTATCTCGATAACGGCGGGACGGTCTTTTGCACTCCCGGAGCCGGAACTGCATTGCTGTTCAAGGTATTACAGACATCCGGTCTGGCGTCGCTGGAATTCCGCGGTATAGTCGGTCAACACCGTCGCGCGGACGCATTGCCGTTCACGCTGGGCTGGGTGGATCCCGAAAGCCCGGTGGGGCGGCTTTTTTCGGGAGAGCGGCAGACGGACCTGTTCCTTTTTGCGGTCCGGCGCTACGCCAGGTTCAAGGCCGGTCCCGGGGTCCATGTGATTCTCAAGACCGAGCAGGGCGACCCGGCCCTGGTCGAAGCGGCCGTGGGGCGTGGGCGTCTGTTCGTGAGTGCGTTCGCGTTCGAGCCGGGCTGGAGTGATTTTCCCTTGTCCGCTTCGTTCCTGCCGTTTCTGCGGGAACTGCTGGCCGACGGGACGGGAGAAGGGCGAAGCCGGATCCGTCGGCTTGAGTGCGGTGCGCGTGCAGCGTTGCCGTCCACACTGCTCGGCGAACAGCCTCCGGCGGGCCGGAGGAAAGACGCGAGAATCGACACTGATCGCCCGGGCGCCTTCTCGGTCCAGGGGATCCCGTTCGAAGTCAATGTCTCTCGGCTGGAGTCGACGGTCCGCCGCGCCGAACTCGACGTGTTGCGGGCACGCTGGGCCGCGGGCGTCGCGCCGAGCGGGAGGACGGCTGTCTCGGGTGAGGCCTCACGCGGCAGTGCGTCGCTACGGCGCGGCAGGGAGTTCCGAGGCCTCCTGGCATGGGCGGCGGCGGTGTTTTTTCTGTTGGAGATGGTTGTTGCCGGACTGCCGCGGGCCGCGGGCGGAGGCGGGAAGACCGGGCACTGAACGTGTTGCGGCGAGAAATGTTCGGGCGCTGCCGGGTCGCCCCTTGAACGGAGCTTCGCAGAGCGAATCGGACGATTCTGTTGGGGCCGGGCATACGCCTGCGCTCCGGTATTGTTTTGAGACGAGCAAAAAGACCCGGGGGAGACCCATCCCATGTGGGAGCAGATTCGAGCCAACAAGCACAAAGCGGCTGGCATGGTGGTTGCCATGGCGGCGCTTCTGTTCGTGCTCGGTTACGTCGGGGCCGAGGCGCTTCAGCCGGGTGCGGGGCCTGTCGGGCTCGGGGCGGCCTTTATCCTGTGGCTGATCCTCAGCCTTGTCAGCTATTATGGCGGCGGCGACATTATGCTGGCCGTGAGCGGGGCACGGCGTATCGAGAAAAAGGACCACCCCCGGCTGTACAACGTGGTCGAGGAGATGCAGATCGCCTCGGGCCTCCCGGGCATGCCCGCGGTGTATATCATCGACGATCCTTCTCCGAACGCATTTGCCACGGGACGGGACCCCGAGCACGCCGCTGTAGCGGTGACCAGCGGCCTCCTGAACTTGTGCAACCGAGACGAACTCCAAGGCGTGATTGCCCACGAGATGGCGCACGTTCGCAATCGGGACGTGTTGTTGATGATTATGGTCGGCGTGATGATGGGGTCGATCGTGATGCTGGCGGATGTTCTGTTGCGCGTCTTCTTTTACAGCAGCATGGGCGGGCGTCGGCGCAGTCGGACCTCGCGAGAGAGCGGACAGGCGCAACTGGTCCTGATCGTCATCGCACTGGTCCTGGCGATACTGGCTCCGTTGATTGCCCAGCTCATTTACCTCGCCGTTTCCCGGCGGCGCGAGTACCTTGCGGATGCGTGTGCCGCTCAGTTCACCCGGTTTCCCGAGGGGTTGGCTTCGGCTCTGGAAAAAATCGGAGCGGCAAGTCGCCCCCTGCAGCACGCCAACCGGGCCACGGCGCCGATGTACATCGTGAATCCGCTGCGTGGCGGCAAGTTGAATGCCGCAAGCCTGAGAGCAACCCACCCACCGATCGATGAGCGGGTCCGCATTCTGCGCAGCATGGCCGGCGGTGCGGGGTTTTTGAACTACGAGGAGGCATACCGGCGCGTCACGAATCGGTCCGGCGTACTGCCCCGGACGGCCCTCGCCGACGATGCGGCGGAAGTGCCGGCACGACCGTCGCCGCCCGCAGGGGGGGAGGCGCGCGAATCGCAGGTGCGCCGGGTGCGGGAAACCACCGACGCCCTGTGGCGATTGAACCGGTACGGTTTCATTGCTTGTCCGTGCGGTGTCCGTTTGAAAGTGCCGCCGGAATTCACGGCGTCCCGCGTGCGCTGTCCGAAGTGTCACCGTGAGCACGAAGTGCCGAGGGCGGACGGCGCGGAACGTTGATCCGTGCGGCGGTGTGTGGTCCGTCCTTCCGAGGCGGGCGCCGGGGAGGGCGCGACAGCGCGTCCGGCTGATCCCGCCGCACACCGGACTCACCGCGGATTCAAGCGGTTACAGGACATCGAATTGAAATTCGGCGCCAGGGAGGGTATGGTTTTCTCCAAAGCCGGGGGCTGTGTGTCACTGCGCGGGGGGAAACATGAGGTGGGCGCGGCTTTCGGCGCGGCGGTCGGCGTACGGCGTTCCTCGAGGAGCAGGCTCATGGCCTTCGTGAATTATGAGTCACGCGAAATCCAATTGAAGATCGTTTATTACGGTCCCGCCCTTTGCGGCAAGACCACCAACCTGCAAACGATCCATCGGATGGTCAGCGACGACAGCAAGGGGAGTCTGACCTCGTTGGCAACCGCGCAGGATCGGACGCTCTTCTTCGACTTCATGCCGCTGGTGGCGGATGCGGTCGAGGGCTTTCAGACCCGTTTTCAGATGTACACCGTACCGGGCCAGGTGATGTACAACATGACCCGGCGTCTCGTGCTGCGGGGAGTGGACGGTCTGGTTTTCGTGGCGGACAGCCAATGGGACAAAATGCCCGAGAACGTCGAGAGCTTCAAGAATCTCGAAGAGAACCTGCGTTTGCAATCTGACGATATCGAGGCTTTGCCGTGTGTTTTTCAGTACAACAAGCGCGACCTTTCCAATGTTGCTCCCCGGCATTACCTGGATTTCCTCTTGAACAACCGGCGCGTTCGGCGTCCGGCCGTCGAAGGAGTGGCCACGGAAGGAAGGGGCGTTTTCGAGACGTTGAACATGATTGCCAAGTTGGTGCTGCTCAAGTTTATTCGGGAATACAGCGGCAAGCAGGTCGAGGACGCCCGGCTCGTCCTTGCATAGTCTTGCCGGCGCCGGGCGTCCGCAACGGTTGTCGACAGCGACGACGACAACGGGAATGAGTCAGAGGGGCAAGAAACAATGGCGTATAGCATGGGGTCCAAGGACGTGCGGCGGATGCGCCGCATTCTGCTCGAGCTGCTGGACCGTTCCGAGGCGGATGCCTGCGTGGTCTGCGACCAGGCCGGGCACGTCTTGGCGGAAGAGGGGCTCGAATCTCAGGACCCGCACCTGATGTCCGCACTCGGGGCCGGGGTTTTTGCCGCTACGCGGGAACTGGCGGGACTCTTGGGAGAAAACGAATTCAGCTCCGTCGTGCACCAGGGCACCCGGCGCAGCATTCTGATCTGTGCCGTGGACGAGCAGTCCCTGCTGCTTGTCATTTTCGGGACATCCGCGAATCTGGGGTTGGTCAAACTCTACGCTTCGCCGGCGGCCGCGGCGATGCGCTCCGTGTTGGACCGGGTTCGGGCCCGGTCGGAGGAGGAGACGGCGCCTCCCGGGCACACGTTTGTCCTGCGTCAGGGAGCGCCGTTGTTCGGCGCCGGGAAATGAGGAGTCCGGCCGGTGGTTCCCTCCCCCGCCGGATGTATGTCGATGTCCCCGAGTTTCCCCGGTGAAACGGAGCACCCCGCGGCAACTGCTTGGCGTGGGAAGAGACGGATGATCGTTGCTGCCGGTTTCCCCGATCTCGTTGACGGAGTTGCGTCGCCATTTTGAGCTGTCGGGGTGGTTTTTTCCAAGCGAACCGGCATTGACCGCGCTTTTCGGACGGGTTCTCCTCCCCCGAAATCAGTCTTGCGTTCCCGCGGTGAAGCGCAACGACCCGAGAACTCGGTCCGCATCGCGGGCCCCGGCATTGTCGCTGAAGAACACGACCACCTCCCACGCTCTGGGCCCCTCCACGGCGACGAATCCCTGCACGCGCCCCGGCACCCCTTTGCGCTTGAGTTCTCCCGCGATGCGCAGGCCCGTCTTGTCGCCCAGAGTACCCGGCTGTGTTTTGTACTTGACCTCCGTGATGTCGGGGTGCTTTTCGATTGCCGACATGACCCGGTGCGCCAGTTCCGCCAGCGATTCGGGCCGGTCGGATTCGGAGAACGACTGCCCGGCGAGCAACACGGCAAGACGGGGGCTGCGCGACTCGAAGGCCACGTTTTCGGATGATGTCCCGGAGCCGACCGACTGGACCGGCGGGCGCGGGAGTTCCACTTGCAGGTCGATCGGGCGAAGCAGGTAGTGCCGCCACGTGGGGGCGACCGCCCAACTGACCGCCAGAGCCACGAGCAACACGACCAGAACCAGTCCCACAGCCCCGACGGTCCGTTTCAGGGGGGTGTCGAACCCGGCCAGGAAGTTTCGGACCCAGTTTTTCATGTTCGGTCTCCGGGGCATGGGGGAAGCGGGGGGCAGGGACGCGGTTTTACGAGGCCGGGCGGTTTGGCGGCGCCCAGGGTTGCGAACTCCGCAATTTGCCGGCCCGCGGTCGCGAGGTCGTCGGCGCGTCGAATCAGTCCGCCGGTTCGGAACGCGCGGTTCATGGGGGTCGTAACAAGAATGCCGGGGACCTCCAGCGCTCGAGTCACCGCTTGCACTTGGTTCGGGCTGTCGTCCACGATCAAATCCACACGATGGGCGCGGCAAACTTCGACTTTACTGCCGCCGGTGCAGCACAAGCCGTCATACAGGCCGTCGAGATACCTATCGAGCCAGCGGCGCGTGACGGGGCCTGCCTCGGGGTTGCGGTAGGTAACGATGAACACATGATGGCCGTCTTGTTTCAGCGTTTCGAGGAATTCCCGCGCGGCCGGCAGAGGGCTGAGGCGCGCGTAACCCGTTTCCCGCATCCGGCGGTGCACTTCGGGAGGGAAGTCGTCCCAATCCGCCACCTGTTCCCGGTCCAGCCACACCCCGGACATGGCGTAGTGCAGTTCGATCAGGCCGCCGACGAGGTCGGCCAGTACGTCGTCCAAGTCGATCCCGAGTCGCATTCACTCTCCCCCGCCCAACCGGGCCGGCCCGACTTCCTGGAGCAGGCCGCGGAAATAGGCAATAGTCTGCGTGAGTCCTTCGCGGAGCGGCACGGTCGGCTGCCAATCCAACACGGCCCGCGCCTTGTCGACGACCGGACGCCGGCGGACCGGATCGTCGGCGGGCAACGGGCGAAAGACCAGTTTGGATTTGGCTCCGGTCAGTTCGAGGATGGTTTCAGCCAACTCCCGGATCGAGGTTTCGACCGGGTTGCCCAGATTGATCGGGCCGGTGACTTCGTCCGGAGTGGCCATCATGCGGACCAAGCCTTCGATGAGATCGTCCACGTAGCAGAACGACCGGGTTTGCTCGCCGTTCCCATAGATGGTGATGTCTCGGCCCAGCAGGGCTTGAACGATGAAATTGCTGACCACACGTCCGTCGTGCGGGTGCATTCGCGGGCCGTACGTGTTGAAGATTCGTACGACTTTGATCGCCAGTCCCTGCTGTCGCCGATAATCGAAGAACAGGGTTTCGGCGCAGCGTTTGCCTTCGTCGTAGCAGGACCGGATTCCGATCGGGTTCACGTGTCCCCAATAGTCTTCGGTCTGCGGGTGAACCTGGGGGTCGCCGTAGACTTCGGATGTGGAGGCTTGGAGAATGCGAGCCCGAACGCGCTTGGCCAAGCCGAGCATGTTGATGGCCCCGTGTACGCTGGTCTTGGTTGTCTGGACCGGATCGAACTGGTAGTGGATCGGGGAGGCGGGACAGGCCAAGTTGTAGATCTCGTCCACTTCGAGGTAGATCGGGAACGTGACGTCATGTCGGATCAGCTCGAAATCCGGCTGACCGACCAAGTGGCGGATGTTCCGCTTGTCGCCGGTGAAGAAGTTGTCGATGCAGAGCACCTCGGCTCCGTCCCCCAGCAGTCTGTCGCACAGGTGCGACCCGAGGAACCCGCCGCCGCCGGTGACCAGGATCTTCTTCTTCAGGCCTTTCATGCGTGACTCCCTGGCTTGCCCCCGCTCCGCGGCGGCGGTTCGGATTGTCTGTGTCCACGCCGGTCAGACGAGGTGATGCGGATCGGTTTCTCTATGGATTCTTGCCGGATCTTTCTCGAACTTGGACTCCCGTCGCATACGGCCCAGGAAGCGGTCGTAGGCCCTGCGGTTCAGGGGCAAGTCCACGGGGCGGCCGCGAAAGGCGGAGAGCCAGACGGCGTTGGCCAGTTCAAGGGACCGGATGCCTTCTTCACCGGGGGAGACCAGCGGTTCGCCGCAGAGGATGTTTCGGGCAAAGTTGCGAAGGATGTTGATGTGACCCCGAGGGCCGTCGGGGATGTCGACGGGGACTTCTTCGCATTTCGGGCCGCCCCACATCTTTTCGCTGGTTCGGGTGAATTCCGCGATAGGCGGGTCGAACCGGAAGAGGCTGAGCTTTCCATTGCGCCAGCAGAGCTTTCCCTTGTCGCCGAAGATCTCGATCATTTGCCCGGGGCCGGCTTCGCAGGTGGAGCAATAGAAGTATCCCGTGCCGCCGTCGGGGTAGGTGAGGGTGGCCTCGGCCAAATCCTCGACTTCAATGCGGTGCAGGCGGGTTTCAGTTTTGCCCATGACTCGAGACGGCATGCCGCCGAGCAGGATGAAAAGATCCAGGATGTGAGGCGATTGGTTCATCATGACTCCGCCGCCTTCTCCGGTCCAGGTGGCGCGCCAACCGCCCGAGTCGTAATAAGCTTGGCTGCGGTATTCCGGCGAGATCAACGTACGCCGGTAGATCCGGCCCAGGATGCCGCTGCGGACCAGTTCGATGGCTTTCTTGAAGGCCGGTTCGGTCCGGCGCTGGAAATCCACCGCAAACGCGACTTTGCTTTCCCGAGCGGCGGCGATCATCTTGTCTGCCGTGCTGACTCGTTCGGACAGGGGTTTTTCGGCCAGGACATGCAAACCGGCCTTCATGGCGTCGACGGCGATCGGAGGACGCGGGGGATGGGGGGTCGCCACGAGAACGGCGTCGCAAAGCCCGGAGCGGATCAGGTCGCGGTGGTTTGCGAACCACCGCACTCCGTAGTCGGCGCCCACTTTTTCGGCCGTAGCGGGATCGATGTCGCACACGGCCGTCAGCTTCATTTCGTCCACGGCCTGCATGGTCCTGCAGTGTCCCTGGCCCATGCCGCCGACCCCAATCACGCCCATGCGAACCACGCCTTTTTCGGGTGCCATTTGTCCATGACTCCTTTTCGTTTATTGCCGGCAAAAGCGGGTTGAGAGAAGAAAACATGCCGGCAGGCCGCCCTGCCGGAAAGGTTTATGGGCCGTACGGTCAGGTTGTCGACCCGTTCGAGTCTTCTCCGTCTCCACCTTCGAGACAGAGAATGGCATTGATTCGGTCTCGAACCGGCGGCACGACTCCGTACAGCGCCACCGGCAGCAGCACCATGAAGACCGAAAACCCGACCACGAACCATGCCATGGCCGCAGTGCCGTGTCGGAGATAGTCGCCGCAAAAAGCGTATACCACGGCCGCCGGCGCCGCCCCCAAGGCGGTCCCAAGCATGTAATCGCGCAGACGGATGCGCATCACTCCGCTCAACGCACACACGGCGGTAAAGGAAAAGATCGGCATGAGCCGGAGGAACAGCAGGGTCTCGATGGGGTGCCGGTGCACACCGCGCAGATATCGTTCCGTCCAGGTGCCGACGAGCGCTTCCACGATTTCCCGGCCGAGGCCTCGGGCCAGTTTAAAGGCACAAAGCGCGCCGAGATTGATCCCGGCGATATTGAGCAGTGCGCCCATGGGCCCGCCGAACAGGTAGCCTCCCGCCAACGACATGACCGACATGGGTATCGCCAAGCCCAGCGGCCGCACCATCCACAGCCCGAGCATGCCGAGCAAGGCGAGGGACCGGAACTCGCTCAGTCGCCGCGCCAGTTCCTGGGGCGTCAAGTCCGACCAGTGCCGGCGGGACAGCAGCACCAGTCCGACCACGAGGCTGCCGAATAGCACAGCGCCGGCCAAGCGCACCCAGAAAAAGAGGTGTTGTTTCTTCATGGAGTCGGGAAGAGCGAGCAACGCCTCCGGCGGGGCGGGGGGCGCATTGGATCCTGAAAAGGGGACCGCGGAACGGGTTTTCCAGGGGAGCCGTGCTGCCTCGGTTCGTACTTGATTTCCGGTATTCCAGGGGCCATATTGTGGCTCCGTGTCCCGGCAGTGCGGGACCGGGGCAGAGTATTGATCGTTTCGAAAACAACCAAGCGTGCGGGAGTGTCGGCGCCAGCTTTGGCGGGATTTCCCGGACAACTCCGAACCCACTGTCTCCTGCGTCCTGTCGCGACCGACCCTAGGGGCCCGTAGCTCAGCGGTTAGAGCAGACGACTCATAATCGTCTGGTCGCAGGTTCGAACCCTGCCGGGCCCACCATCCCGTTTTCTCGCAGTACTCGTGTCGTTGCGTATCATAGCACGGCGATGGTGTTCCGTCGACCGCTCCCCGATGCGATCCGACCTTTCTTCTACCGGGCCCCGGGCTTGCTCATCCCGGGCCGTAGTGCGGGCGCCGGGGGGTCACGGCGTCAAGCGGGCGAGTTCGGCCTCGACAATGCTGCGGACTTCGGCCACGATATCGCCCCGGGGCAGGACGTCCCGGCGCGAGCCGTTGCGCAGTTTCAATTCCACCTGCCCGGCCTTGACCGTGCGTGGGGAGACGATCAGGCGGATAGGGCAGCCGATGAGGTCGGCGTCGAAGAAGGCGGCCCCGGCTTTTTCACCGCGGTCGTCGTACAGCACTTCGACCCCGGTTTCGCGGAGTTCGGTGTACAGTTTTTCGGCTTCTTCGCCCACGCTTCCTTTCCCGGGATTGATGGCAATAAGGTGGGCGTGGAACGGCGCGATGCTCATAGGCCAGACCGGGCCGAAGTCGTCGTGGGCCTGTTCGACGACGGCGGCCATGGTGCGGCCGACGCCGATGCCGTAGCACCCCATGATCATGGGGCGGCTCCGGCCGTTCCGGTCGAGGAAGCGGCAATTCATGGCTTCGGAGTATTTTGTGCCGAGCTTGAAGATGTTGCCCACCTCGATTCCGTGTTTCATGATCAACGGTTCGCCGGTGACAGGGCACGGATCGCCGGGGCGTACAGTAGCGATGTCTGCCACCGTGGCGCCCGCGGGGAGATCGCGCTCGAAGTTGAAGTTCTTTTGGTGGTAATCCGGTTCGTTGGCGCCCACGACCAAGTTCGAAGATTCCGCCACGGACCGGTCCACCACGACGGTAATCTGGGTTGAATCGAGCCCGATGGGCGAAGCGTAACCGGGTTCGGCCCCGACGGCGCGAATCTGCTCGTCGTTGGCGAATGTGAGTTCGGGCGTCCGCAAGAGGTTGCACAACTTCGTCTCGTTGATCTCGAAATCGCCGCGGACCATGGCGAACACGAGGCGTCCGTCCGGGGTCGCGTAGAAAACGGCTTTGCCGGTTTCTGCCGGGGTGATTCCGAGGAAGTCGGCGACTTCTTCGATGGTCTTGCGGCCGGGAGTGTGGACTTTTTCGAGCGTCCGTGGCTCGGTCTTCCGGAACGCGACACCGCTCACGGCCACGTCCCGGTTGGCCTTGTAGCGTCCGTCGGGCGACATGAAAATGACGTCTTCTCCGCACTCGGCCAAGGCCATGAACTCGTGAGACATGCTGCCGCCGATCATGCCGGTGTCGGACTCGATGGAAACACACTCGCGCAGGCCGACACGTCGAAAGATGCGCTCGTAGGCCTCGTGCACACGCAGATAAAACTCGTCGAGGCTTTCCGTGTCGGCATGAAACGAGTAGGCGTCCTTCATGGTGAATTCACGGACGCGAATGAGACCGGCACGGGGGCGGGCTTCGTCGCGGTACTTGATCTGAATCTGGTAGACCATGAACGGGAGTTGCCGGTACGAGGTGACGTCCGAACGGACGAGGTGGACGACGGCTTCCTCATGGGTCATGGCGAGGACCATGGGTTTGTCGTTACGGTCCCGGAAACGGAGCAGTTCGGGACCGATGGCCTGGGCGCGTCCGCTTTCTTCCCAAAGCTCTTGGGGCTGCACCAGGGGCATGAGGATTTCCTGTCCTCGGATGCGGTCCATTTCCTCGCGGATAATCTGCTCGACTCGGGCAGTCACGCGTCTGCCCAAAGGCAACAGGGAGTAGATTCCGGTCGAAAGCGGCCGAACGAACCCGCCGCGCATGAGAAAGACGTGACTGGCAGTCTGCGCGTCTCGCGGGGCCTCGTGCAGGCGTTGTCCAATGAGCTGCGAAAGCCTCATGCGGTTGTTGTTCCTTGCGTTTTGGTCGTGTTGTCTGTGTGGGCGCCCGAGCGAATCGAATCGCGGCCCATATCCGGCGCCGGCGGGATCACAACGGATCCGGCAGGTACAGGCCCTGGGCCGCGACCATGGTCTGCGCATGGCACACGGCCAAGGCCATGGCGTCGGTGGCGTCGCGCGGGGTTTCTTCCACATCGAGGGCACAGATCCTCGAAACGAGCAGGGCCACCTGTTGCTTGTCCGCGTTTCCGTAGCCGCACACGGCCTGTTTGACGCGACGGGGCGCATACTCGAAGATCGGCACGTCGTGTTCGCTGAGCACGGCGATTACGGCTCCCCGGGCGGCTCCCAGCACCATCGCGGTTCGGACGTTCTTAAAGTAGAACGCTCCTTCGATAGCCGCGGCCGCCGGGGAATAGGTGCGGACGAGTTCGCGGATGCCTCCGGCCAAACGTCGGAGGCATTCGCTGAGCGGGGCTGCACGCGGGCTTTGGATCACTCCGCAGTCCACAGTGCTGAATCGGCGCCCGTCGGACTCCAGAACGCCGAAGCCCGTGCAACGCAGTGCAGTGTCCACCCCGAGAATCCGCATGTCGACCCCACGCAATCGGCCGGATGCCGCACGGCGCCGCGACCGGGAACCCACTCGCCGGCGGCGGTCTCAATCGAGTTGAACCAACTCGCCGCCGGCGTCCATGGACCGGTTTGCCGCCAACGTGACTTCGAGGGTCTTGATCGCGTCGGCATAGGGGGCCAGGATTTCGGATGGATCGCCGGTACGAACGGCATCGATGAACACGTCGTCCTCTTCCTGGCCGAAATCGTTCCCGGTTTTGGCGTCGATGGTCATATTGGCTTCGAGGACGCGAAAGCCGCGGCGCTCGGTATACTCCATGCGACCGTTCCGGCAGAAGACATCGATTCCGTTTTTGCCCCCGAACCGGGAGAAACAGCCGCTGTAAATGGTGCCGATCAGGCCGCTTTTGAAGGTCATGGTCACGCCGGAGGCGTCTTCGGTGTCGTAGTTCTCCACATCGGTCATGATGCCGCGTCGTCCCATGGCGTGAACCGCCACCACATCGCCGAAAAGAACTCGGGCCATGTCGAAGGTATGGATTGTCTGCTCCACGGCTTGACCGCCGGACGTTTCCCGCCGGCGCCACCACCAGACCCCCGGCATACCGCCGACCCAGTATCCGTTAAAGAAACCGATTTCCTGCATACTCAGCCACGCCTTCATCCTGGGCACGATGTCCTGGTACCGATCCTGAAAGCCCACCGCGCTGATCAGGTTGTTTTTTTCGATCCCGGTCAAGACCTTACGGGCATAGTCCATGGTTAGCGCCGGGGGTTTCTCGATAAACAGATGGCATCCCTTGTCGATGATCGCCAACTCGACGTTATCACCGTCGCGTTCGTGGGCGCAGGGCTCGATGCAGACGTAAACGGCGTCGAGTTTCTCCTTGTCGAGCATCTGCCGGAAGTCGTTGTACGCCGTGGCGCCGAACCGTTCGGACGCCTTCTCGACACGTTCGTCCACTCGGTCGCATACTGCGGTGATTTGGGCCGTTTCGATGTTTTCGAAGTGGCCGAAGTGGTAGTTGGCAATGCCTCCGCAACCGATGAATCCCACACGTACCTTGTCCGCCATTGTTGCCTGTCTCCTTAGGTTTTAGGCGCCTGCTTCACGCAAAAGATGTTCACCTCGACGGTTCGGGGCCCGGTTTCCGTGCCAAAGACGGCGGATCATGCCTGTTCGAGCCACTGCCGCGTTTCGATCAGAGACGTTCGAGAATCTTTGGTCGGAGAATATTCGAGGCCGAGATAGCCGTCGAAGCCGAGCCGGTCGATTTCGCGGCAGATCGCCGGGTAGTTCTGCTCGCCGGCCTTCATTTCGTGTCGACCGGGAATGCCCGCGGCATGGAAGTGGCCGATGATGTCCAGGTTCGTCCGGATTTTCTCGATGATGTTCCCTTCCATAATGCCCGCATGATAGATGTCGTACAGCGCCTTCACATTGGGATGGTCGACGGCGCGCAGCACGGCAGCCATGTCTTCGGAGTTGTCCAGAAAATAGCCGGGATGGTTCACCTTGGAGTTGAGCAGTTCGATCACAAGTACGACCCCGGCATGTTCCGCCGCAGGCGCCAAACGCTTGAGACCGTCGATGATCGCTTTGACGTGTGCGCAGTGCGTCTTGCCGGGGATGACATTTCCGCTGAGCACGATAAGTCGGTTGCAGCCCACCGTCCGCGCGGCCTCGATCGCGGCCGCCAACTCGACTTCGGCCTGTTCGTGTTTCTCGGGGTCGGTCAGGTTGCCGCAGGCCGTGAGGCTGGTGATGGCGACGCCGCATCTCTCGGCGGCAGCGGCCACAGCCGTCAAGTCTTTGTCGGCATGTCCCCAGAATTCCGCGGCCCGGAACCCGGCGTCGGCCACGGCTTCGATCCGTTCGGTGAAGGGCAGCTCGCGAAAGAACAACTCGAGACAGGGACTGAGTTTCATGGTGCTTTTCCTTGATGAAGCCGTTCGCGCCCAGTGGGGGCGATTGTGTGCCGGCACTTCGGGGCGACGGCGTGTCAACCAAGCGATTCGCCGCGGCCTACAGATACACTGTGGCCGCGTGGATTTCCATTGTCGGCAGCGGCTTTTTGATGAGTGGAGACGAAAACGACGAGAGGGCTGAAAACAGCGCTCGGCCGCTTTCCCGGCCGCCCGTTCCGTTGCCGGGCGGGGCGGGGCGCACGCACACGCTTTGACTATTCGCGCAGCGGGCATACTGTATTTCCCGCGCTTGGCGCGCGACTCGCACCCCTTTTTCGGGAGGCCGGTCTTCCGACTCGCTTCCCGCACCTCGAGTACTCCCGTTCCCATTGCCGCAGAACGGAGCCCCCGTCCGGAAAAGGGCGCAACTCGGATTGATCGGACGGCTCAGACCCGACGTTCCAAGCCAAGGAGCCGGTTCCATGCCTGCAGCCGACGCCATCTTCAGGCGTTCTTTGTTTTCGCGCCAGTTTTCCCGTCTTCTTCTTGCACGGGCAGCGGCTCTGTTGTTCGTTGTCGGCCCGGTGTTCGCGCTTGGCGTCGCGGGCGCTGCGCCTCCGGCCGCCAAGCCCCGTATCAAGCCGCTTTTTACTGTGAAGCCAGATCCTGCCTTTCCGAAGCCCGAAGCGACCCTCGAGGAGGTCGTGAAGTTGGTCTTGGACAACTATTACACCGACGATGTGGATCGCTCCGCCCTGCTGTGGGGAGCGGTCAAGGGCGTGCTCCGGCAGATTTCTCCGCCCGAGAACCCGAACCTCGCGGCGATTTGGACCCCGGAACAGTACGAGAAGGTCGAGCAGTCCTTGAGCGGCGTTCAAGAGTCGATCGGCATCCGCAGCTCCTTCAATCCGAATGACGGGAGTCTGACGGTCACCGACGTCATGCCCGGCGGGCCCAGCGAATCGTTGCTCGAGCCCTACGACCGGATTGTCCGGATTGACGGCCTGCCGCTCAAAGGGCGTCCAGTTGCGGAGATCGACAGCTTGCTCAAAGGGAAGCCCGGCACGAAGGTCAGCTTGAAGATCGTTCGTGACGTGGCCGTTTTCGACCTGGTAGTCACCCGGGCCGAGGTCCACGTCGACAATGTGGTCGTGACCGACCTGCCGAATCGGGTGCTGTTGGCCGAAGTCCGCCGTTTTTCGAAGGAGGTTTCCAAGACGCTCACGGCCGCATTGGACAAGCACGGGGTCGGACAGTGCGCCGGTGTGATCGTCGACGTCCGGGGGAACGGCGGCGGACTTCTGGCCGAGGCGCTCAAGACAGCTGAACTCTTTGTGCCAAAGAAAAAAAGGCTGCTGCGTATTGTCACACACGGCAGCAAGATCCAGGATTATGTTTCAGGAAACGAGACTCCACTCGAAGTTCCTCTGGCTGTGTTGATCGACCACAAGTCGGCTTCCGCCAGTGAGATCCTTGCGGCGGCGCTCAAGGATTCCGCCGGGGCGTTGTTGATCGGCGGCCGGTCGTTCGGGAAGGCCAGTATGGAGCGGACCTTTCCACTGGAAAACGGCTACCACGTCCGTTTTACGATCGGGGCCCTGTATTCGCCCGCGGGCCGGAGTTGGCAGAAGAACGGCCTGGTCCCCGATATCCCCGTGGCCGGCGACCCGGACCGACTCAAGGTCTTGCGCCGTCTGCCCGTCGCACGTCGCCTGGCCGAGGACGGTCGGCTCCGGGCCGCGTGGCGTCTGCTCGAGGATGTGCCCGAGCCCGCTCCGCCCCAGGCGCATGCGAAACCCGCGACCGGGAAATGACTTCTGCAACAGCAAGCGTCCGTCCGAAATGGGTGCGTGGTCGCGCGCGCTTCGTTCGGGCGGGTTCCAGCGAGGGACCGGCCAATGCACATCAAAGGAATCATTCTTGCCGGGGGTGCGGGGACACGTCTTTATCCTATGACTTCGGTGGCGAGCAAACAGCTCCAGCCGGTGTACGACAAGCCCATGATTTACTATCCGCTGTCGACCCTCATGCTGGCCGGGGTCAGGGAGGTATTGTTGATCTCGACTCCCGTGGACCTGCCCCGTTTCCGCAGACTGCTCGGGGACGGTCGGACGTGGGGGATTTCCATCGAGTATTGCGTGCAGCCGGAGCCTGCCGGGATTGCGCAGGCGTTCTTGCTGGCGGACGCTTTCCTTGATGGGGCCGCGGCCATTCTGATCCTTGGCGACAACGTATTCTACGGCAAGATGCGACTGAACGAGATCGTGCGCGACTTCGGCGGCGGCGGCTGCATTTTCGGTTACCCCGTGGGCGACCCCGAGCGCTACGGGGTCGTTGAGTTCGACCGTGACGGGCGAGTGCTCTCGATCGAGGAAAAACCCGAGCATCCCAAGAGTCATTACGCTGTCCCGGGGCTCTACATCTATGGGGAGGATGTGGTCCTGATGGCCCGTTCCCTGCGACCTTCGGCCCGGGGCGAACTCGAGATCACGGACCTTAACCGGCTCTACCTCGATCAGGGGCGATTGCGGGTGATTCGGCTGGGGCGCGGCATTGCCTGGCTCGATACCGGCACCCCGGTCAGCCTGCTCGAGGCCAGTCAGTTCATCTACACCATCGAGGCGCGGCAGGGACTCAAGATCGCTTGTCCGGAAGAGATCGCTTTTCGACTCGGGTACATCACCGCTGCGGAGTTCGCAGAGCTGATCGACCGCCTCCCGCAGTGCGACTATGCCGAATACCTGCGACGCGTGCTCGAGGAAGCCGACTGAGCCGGCGGACTGTTTTCCGACCGTCGGACGACGTCTCCGCAAGAGGTCCGCGCGCGGTTTTGCCAAAGCCTTGACGAACACAGGAGCGACGCATGAAACTTGTTTCCCGGCAGAAAGTCCTTTGTCTTTCGGTCCTCGCGGCAATCGGGTTCGGGGGCGTCTCGGCCGCGCCGAAGGAAAAAGGTCCGCCGGCCCGGCCGTTTCCCGTTCGGGGATACCACCAGCACGTTTTCCCGGACAGGCAACCGATGGAGGTTTTTCACCGGCGGCTCGAGACGCTGGCCAGGTTCGGCTACAACATGGTGGTGTTCGGCATGGGGACGCCGGACAAGTCGACCATCACTCTGCGCGCCGACGGTTCCATCGTTCCCAACGGCTGTAGTACGGAGGATCTGCGCAAGTTGGTCCGGCACGCCGTCGACCTGGGACTGGAACCGGTCTTTGAGATGAAGTTTATCGGCAAGCAACTTCCCCTGTTGCGGGAGGTCGTGGCCAAGTACCCCGACCTTGTCATCGACCCGAATAATCGTTCGACCGTACTCAACGCCGCGTTTCGGATGCCGGACGGGCGCGATGCGTACTCCGCAACCGCCCTGGCCTTGGTGGACTACCTGCTGTCGTTGTATCCCAAAAACCATCCCGCGCGCTACTTTTTCTTCGGCATCGACGAATTCAGTGCAGACGACATGGCCAAACTGGCGAAAAAGCTGGGGATGACCCCGCCGCAGGCTTTTGCGCATTGCCTCAATTTGGGAACCGACCACGTGTTGGCCCGTGGAGTGACGCCCCTGATCTGGGGGGATGTGATGCTCTCCCCGGCGCTCGGGACACGGGATCACGGTCTCGCGTTGGCCGGTTACAAGCCGGATCCCCGCCTGCAGCTCCAGGCGGGGGGAGCGTATCACTCCGCTTTCGGCAAGAGTCAGGACCATGCATTGCACGCCATGGTCAACTTCCTGCGCGACCGCGACCGGATCATCGTGGTGGACTGGCACTACCAGCCGTCGCCGACGGGCGAGTTTCCGTCTGTGGACTATTTCCAGCAGGTGGGCTTCAAAGACGTGTGGGGTGCGCCTTGGCACAACGAGATCAACCTTCGCCAATTCGCCCGGTACGCCGCCGCTCGGGGGTGCGGGGGGATGATCGCCACTGCCTGGCATGACGCTTACATGCCGGAGCAACGCCTCCTGCTCCATTTTATCATTGCGACGTCTGCGGCGTTTTTTCGGGACCCCGACCTCACGCCGCCGCCGGCCGGTCCGACGGTATTCACACTTCGGGGGAAGTCGCCGGGTTCTTTCGACGACGGAAAACGCACTGGCATCGTTCTACGTTCCGAACGGACACTGGCCTTCGAGGCGCCCGTCCCCGAGCCGATCACGGCCTGCGACGGGCGACTGCTGATTACCCCTGCGAGTCGGCGCGGTGATCCGTTCGGGGTTTCGCTGGACTTCGAAGCGAAGACTCGCCGGCTCCACGGTACGGTTAAACTCCCCCGGGATGCACGGGACAGCCAGTACCAAGTCCGTTTCTGTTATTCCGATGCGGCATCCGGTTTCGTCTACCTTAAAAACGACTTGCAAGGGTTCGTCCTGGCCGACCGGCCGCCGGAGCTGCCCGCGTCTTCGGACCCGGGGGTTCTTGTCGAAGGCGACTTCACCGTCCCGGGGGTGACCGACTTGAAGGTCCCGTTCTGGTTGGGCGGCGCGTGCGCCGGCCCTTTGGGGCGGGCCCTCCCTCGAAAGGGTGGACGTCCGCCGGTCGGACCGCGTCCGGGTGGGCTGGACATGAACTGGTTCGACCGGGTTTGGTTCTTGCCCTCGGATTACTTCAACGACGTCGTGTGCCGCGGAATGGTCTTGCGCGTCGAAGCAAAAATGACCGGCGGGTTCGAGGGGAACGAATACTGCGCCTTGCTGACCAAGGGCAGTTTTCATACAGGTTTTCGGCTGCTTGTGGGCCAGGATCGGCATGTGCTCTTTCAGATTGCCGGGATCGGGCCGGATCAAGGTCGTCCTTTGGGCATCAGCAGCGGACCGCGGGCGCTCCCTTTGGACCGTTGGGCGCGGATCGAGGTCGTGTACCTGCCCCCCCCGCCGGGCGGTTCGGGAAAGGTCGAGTTGCGCATCGACGGCCGGCGAGTGGGACAGGTCGCGGTGGGTCGAGCCATGTCGCCGTCCGCGGCGGTCGTGGGCGTCGGCTGCGAATTCAGGCGACCCACGACCGGCCCGTTCGGTAAGTTGCGGCCAAATTTTCCGGGACTGATCCGGCGGTTCTCCGTGCGTGTCCCCAAGTAAACTCCCGGCGACTACCGCGTCCGCCCTCGCAGGGGCCTTGTGCCATGATTGAGGCATACTTTTTGCATCATCGCAGTTTTGGTGGGATTCCGAGTTGGATCGTTCTCCTGGGGGCACTCTCCCTGCGGGGTGCGGTCGGCGGCAACGAGGCGGAGACGCTGTCCGCGTCCGGGACAAACCTGATCCGAAACCCGTCCATGGAGGTGGACGCGGACGGCGATGGGCGCCCGGACGCATGGCGCACATCGGCGCAAGTCGAGTACCACCGTCCGCCGCGTCTTGGAAAGACGTCGTGGACGCTCGGACGCTCCCGGGAAGCGCATACCGGCGAATGGTCTTTCCACTACTCGGCCGCGGTCGTATCCCCACCGCCGATTCTCCGGGAGGATTGGTGGGATTATTCTGCCTGGAGGCGGCGCCGAACCGCCGTGCCTCAAACCTGGGCGGTCCCTCTCATCAGCAATCGTTTCCCGGTGATCGGCGAACGGGAATACTTCTTCCGAATGTGGATCAGGGCGCGCGGAGTTCGCACGTTGCATGTCAAGTACATCGGTCATTACAAAGGCCACCCGGCAAGGAAAACGTATTGGACTCAGCCCCTACTGCGCTCTCCGGAAGGCGTGACTCATGTCAACGGCTCCTGGGACTGGAAGCCGTTCGGGACTCGTCTATTCGTGCCGGGCGGCCAGGACTGGGGCCGCCTCGAAGTCTGGCTATGGCAGGATGGACAGCCTTGCGAGATTTGGGTGGACGACGTCGAAGTCCGCCTGTTGCCGCCTGCGGACTCCGCAAGAAAACGATCGGAATAGTGCGGGACCGCCTTCAGGGCCTGTCGCTTGATTATTGTGCGCGTCCCCAGACGGCCTGAAGGGTCGACTTTACCGTAGCCCGGGGCAACGCCCAAGGTTGGCCGGCGCCGTACCGATGTACGCTGAATGCGTACTTCAACCTACACTCAATGAATACGTTGAGGCACCCCTTCAGGGCGCATGTTTCGGAAACCCAACACGGCCTGGGGCGGCGCCCCAGACTACGGTGGCATTGCCCCGTTGGGGCGTTTTTGGCGCAATTCTCGAATAAAGCGACAAGCCCTCAGGCGGTGCGTGAATCGTCCAGGACAAGTTCCGGCTTTCCGTCTCCATGAAACTTGGGCGTCCGATGGAGGATTTTGCATGAAATTCCGGTTTTGCTGCGTTCGATCTGCGATCGCCATCTGCGTGATGTTGGGTGCGGGCGGTTGGCAGGCGACGGCGGCGGTCGTGCGCTTGGCATGGTCCGAGAGCGATATCGAAGTTGTTTTCGCCGGCGACGCATCGAATCTCTTGGGCATTGGGCGGGTGCGCATCGGGTCGGTTGTCGTCAGCGACGGCCCGACCCCCGGACGGCCGCTGATCGAGACCGAGAGCGGCGGACGCTATGCCCGGTGCCGGTTCGTTCGTCTCGAACGTCGGGGCTCCGAGCAGGTGGTGGTTACAGACTTGGAGGAGAAGAAGAGCGGCGTCCGGGATCGGCTCGAGTGGCGGTTCCGGCCGACGTCCCTACGGGTTCGGAACAGGGAGTACGCCGGCATCGAGTACGCTTGGCGATTCCGCAGCCGGCAGAATCGGGTCCGCCGAATCGTGGATCTGACGGACTGGACACTCGGCGGGCGTCCGGACGATCTCTATCTCGTTCCTCCCCGGCAGGTTGCCGGGCGGGATTCGTTGCACACCCGTCCTGCGGTCGAGTTTCTCCGTACCCCGTGCTTCTACTTCCAGGGAGGGGATGCCGGGTGCATGCTCATTGCGCGGCGGTTCGACGACGGCACGCCCTGGGTTCGGACCGGCATGGAGCGTGCGGCGGGCGCGCCGGAAATCCGGTTTACGGACGAGATCCTGTGCTCGCCCGGCACCGAAGCCGGCACGTCGTGGCGTCGCGTGCTGGTTTGCCCGGAGGCTCGTTTGACCGGTCTGGCCCTGGAGGACGAGTACGCCCGTTGTCTCGACGCCCTCGAGGCCGAAGTCCGGGCGCACTTCGGGATTCGGGAGCCGGACATCCGGCGGCTGTGCGTCCGGGCGAGCGAAGGCATTCGCCCGCGAAACAGCACGCCCACCTACGATGCCGTCATTCCTTTGTTGGATGGCATGGCCGCTGCCGGCTTCGAACGGGTTTGGCCGGGATGCATCTGGAACAATGCCGGGGCCCAGCGCAAACCGCCTCGGCCCAATCTGCAAATCCTCGACATGACCCTTTCGCCGTACGGCGGCGGCGAAGTCGGTCTGCGCCGTTTGATTGCCGCAGCCGAAGAACACGGCCTGGGGGTGTACACTTGGTCGCCCAGCGGGCAACTGACGACGGCGTCCCGATACTGGAAGGAACACCCGGAGTGGTTTCCCAAGAACACGAAGGGCAAACGCTACGACTATTCCGGCTCGACCCTCACCTGGACCGACCTGAACAGCGGCTACTACCGGATGGCCATGGACGGTTTCCGCCGAGCCCGCGCCCTGGGTATCCGCGGCATGTGGTTTGACTCTTTCGGGTCCGTCGCCGCCGTGGTCGATTACGGCGATCCCGAACATCTTGGGTTCAATATTCTTCCCGCGTTTCGGCGCATGAAGGAACTGCAGGACATGGGCTTCGAAATGCTCTACATCGAGGGCCGCGGTCCGGCTGGCGTCGACGGCTATCCCCAGGGGGACCTCGATGAAGGCGGGTACGCGTCCTACAAAAGCGGCCATTTCGTGTACCATGTCCGCCCCGACCGGTACGATGTGTATTTCCGACGCCTTGCGAACCTCGCGCCCCCGATTCTGGCGTGGCAATACACACTCCGCACCTACCGCGGCAACGCCATCACGGACCACCCGGAATACCTCCGACGCATCACGTACGACAACCGTGCCTTCCGCCAGGTTCGTGAGCAAATGAGGCACCGGCGGTTGATCGCCGCGCCGGGCGATCCCTGGCACTGCATCGGAGTCGAATGGAGCGACGATTCCGGTCGGCCGCAGGTTGTCTGGGCGTACGAGACACAGGATTATACACCGCCGGCCGGCCATCGGGTCGTGGAAGTTCTGGACCGTACCCCGGCTCGGATGCGAGGGCGCACCGCCCGTCTCGACCGCGAGCGTGTGTACCGCATTCTCCTGCTCGAGTGAGGGGAACGGGTTTTGCCGCACGCGAGTCGCGCGCGCCGCCAGAGCGCCTTTCCCGCGCAGCTTCTCCGGCTCGCGGCCGCCGACCGGCGGACAGCACCGGAGGACGGACTATACTACTGCAAGGCCGTGCCGCGGCGTGCGCCGGCAGAACGCATTCCGCAGCCGACTGTGTCGATCTCAACAGAAGGAGCACGTTATGTTTGCGAGATTGTCGGAAACCGGTGTCGTTCCCATCCTGACGGTTGAGGATGTCCAGGCCGGTTTACGGGCCTGCGAGGCCCTGCTGGCCGGGGGACTGTCGGTTGCGGAGATTACATTCCGGACCGAGGCGGCCGCCGAGGCGATTGCGAGTGCGGCGGCTCGCTTTCCGGATCTGCTGCTGGGGGCCGGCACCCTGATCACGCCGGACGATGTTCGGCGGGCGGTCGATGCGGGGGCTCGGTTCGCCGTGGCGCCGGGGTGCAGCCGACGGGTGATCGAGGCTGCGCTCGAGTTTGGTCTGCCGCTTGCACCCGGGGTCTGTACGCCCAGCGACATCGAGCGCGCTCTTGAATACGACTTGCTCTACCTGAAGTTCTTCCCCGGCGAAGCTATGGGGGGGGTTGGGACGCTCAAAGCCCTGGCCGGTCCGTACGGACATTTGGGGGTCCGTTTCATCCCGACCGGCGGCGTGAACATCGAGAACATGCGAACGTATCTGGGGTTGCCGCATGTGGCTTTCGTGGCCGGGTCCTGGATTGCCCGTAAAGATATGATCCGTGTCGGTGAGTGGGGGAGCATCACGCGTTCGGCGAAGGAGGCCCTCGAAGTTGTGCGCGCGACCCGCTGCGTCTGACTAACGGGCGGGGTCATCAAACCGAGACGCTGTCGGTCTCGGCCTTCTCTGCTTGCCTGGGAACGGCCTCGACCATCACGCGACTGCCTTCGGCACGCAGGACGCGGACACGGGTGCCTTTGGGGATCAAGTCCCCCGAACTGACTACGTCCAGTCGTTTTGCTCCGAATTCGGCTTTGCCGGCAGGGTGCAACGGCGTGAGGGCCACGCCTTCGCGCCCGATCAGATCTGCTTCTGTCGGCTGATCGCCGCCTACCGCGACGTACCCTCTATCCCGGTCCAGGGCCGTTTGCAGCACCAGCCGGCCGTAAGCGGAAGTCTTGGGAAGGACCCGGGCGAGTAGATACGCGCCGAATCCGCCGCACAGCAATGTGGCCAACGTTTTCCAGAGTGCCGTCTGAAGATTCTTTTTCCAGAGTGCTTCGTGCAATCCGGGGAGCAGGGGCAATGAGGGCAGGTGCGGGATCAGGCCCCAAAAGAACCCGGCCACGATACAGGCCAGTCCGAGGAGGCCCGGGACTCCGAATCCCGGAATCGCGAACACCTCGATTGCGAGAAGAATGAACCCGATAAGCACCAGTGCAATGGCTTCCAGTCCCGCCAATCCCGCCACGTAATGACCGAAGAAATAAACGATCAGGCAGATGACCCCGAAAATGCCGGGCAGGCCGAATCCGGGGGTCTTGAATTCGAGGTAGATGCCCAGTGCCCCCAATGCAAAGAGGATGGGGCCGAACAGGGTGATGTACCGTGCCAGACGGTCTGCGGGCATTTGTCTGAACTGAACGACCGAGGCGCCGCGGAGGCCGACCTCGTCGAGCAGTTCCGGGATGTCTTTGACAATTCCGGCGGCCAACAGGGGTTTGGTGCGCGGGGGGATGATCTCCGTGGCTTCCTTGGCTGTCAGGTTCAGCAGTTCGCCCGCTTTGCAGATGACCCGTTTCCCGACCTTGAACTCAACCGAGCGGTCCACCATGGCCATGGCCAGTTTCTTGTCGTAACCGTTTTCTTCGGCCAGGCCCCGAACCAGGGCGCGGGTGTCGGAGAGGATTTTTTCGTTGATCGCCTCGGGGATTTGCTGTATGCCGCCCCCAAGCGGGTTTAACATGACCGGCATCGCGCTGCCGATGCGGCTGCCGGGCGCCATGTAGATCGCGTCGGTGCCAAGACTGATGATGGCTCCGGCGCTCAGAGCGTGCGGATTGACGAACGCGTAGGTGGGGATCTCCACCGAGCGGAGCCACTGGAGGATTTCCTCTGTTTCCCGCAGGGCTCCGCCCGGCGTGTTCAAGTCCACAATGATGGCCGCCGGTCGAGTTTCTTTTTCCTGCCGGAACGCACGCCGAAAGACGAACAGAAGCGACTTGTCGATCGGGCCATGGATGGGCAGGACGAATACACTGCGCCCTTTGCCCGTGGCGGGAAGCTTCGGCGCCGCGAGCGCCGGCAGGGAAGCGCCTCGAAGCAGCAGTGCTGCGAATCCGGCGGCCAGAATCCGGCTCGGGACGGACAATCGGCCCTGCAGGAAGAATCTCCGCGTGTCCACGTTGCCACCTCCGAACCCACTTCCAGCCGGCCGGGCAGAGCAGACGCGACTCGTGCCGACTGCCCGCAAGCCTGGGCTGTTACTCTTGGTGTCGTCGCCGCTTGAATCGTTCGAGTCGCTCGTGCCAGCGTTTTTGCTTGATGAAGGGCCGATACACGTGCTTCCGCAGGAAACGTCCCACCTGCAAATACCAGGGAACGGCCTTTAGACGTATGGATTCGGCCTCGGTAAGCGACTCAGGATGGTAGCTGTGCTGCAACTTGAGCAGCGTGACGTCATCCACCCGCCGAACGGCCCGAAACAGTTGGCGCCGGAACCACCCGAAGGCGCCGTCCCGGCACACGGCTGTGCCGAAATCGATCAAGTAGGGTTGATCGTCCGCGTCCCATAGAACGTTTTTCCGCCGGATGTCGCCGTGGGCGACACCGCGCTCGTGCAGTTTCGTGAGGACGTCCTTGAGCCGCGTGAAGAACTCCGGCCCGGGCAGTCCCCGCTCACCCGGCTCGTCTTCCGGGGGCAGGGGCGCGGCCTCGATGAAATCCAGGATCAGGGCGTCCCGGTCCGGCATTCCGTATACCTGCGGGATGTTCTTCCCATTCCGCAATCCTTTCAGGATTCGATATTCGTGCCGCAGGCAGCGTCGTCCGACCAGCCATCGCATCATCAGGGGTCGCGAATGCATGTCCTTCACCAGGAACCTGGTCCCGTTCGCGGTCTCGAACACATAGACATCGGGGTGAATCACCGAATGTCCGCGCCGGATCAGGGTTCGGCGTCCGGGGTCCGACAGCTCCGGGCGTTTCGGCAGTGTTTTTTGCGCCTCATTGTCCGTCATACGGATGGGACCGAACTCAGTCGGAACGGCCTCGGGTGACTGTTGGTGCTCTGGGAGCGCCGGTGTCGGTCGGTCCCCCCGTAATCCGTCGGGGGCGCGTCCGCTTCCGGCGCTCGGGATCAACCGCACTCGCCGAGCGGGTGGGGCAGGGCGTCCAGTGCCGAGTCGTTCAATGCAGTGAGCAGGACCCCGAAATGGTGCAGGTCCCGGAGGTGTCCGTCCACCAGGCAGACCAGGAAGAGCTGGGCGAGTATGCCGAGCCAGATATGCTTCCGAGCGCACGGGTGAAAACGGTCGGTATCTCCCAGCTTGACTACATGCCAGTCGTTGCCGGGATCCAGCAGGAGGTGATTGCGATCCACGAGACAGAAGCGTCCTTCAAACAGAACGATCGTGGCGCGCCAGCCCGTTTGCGCACCGATCTCGAGTGCCAACGGACACAGGACGGCAGGGCTGCCGAAGCGTGTTTCGAGTACGCGCTCCGCCAAGAAAAGGTCCACGTCCAGCACATCCTGATCCGGTACG
Source organism: Kiritimatiellota bacterium (assembly GCA_013151865.1). Taxonomy (GTDB): domain Bacteria; phylum Verrucomicrobiota; class Lentisphaeria; order Oligosphaerales; family JAADHN01; genus JAADHN01. The sequence continues at coordinate 5,097 of JAADHN010000148.1, read as the reverse complement.
GCGAATTCCTGGTCGCGCATGAGCGCGGCGAGGCGTGGGGTCGAGGGCGTCCCCGGGCCGACCCGGGCGCGAAGGTCGGTCAAAGTGTCGTTCACAAGATCCAAACGGCAGTCGGGATCGTACAACGCATTGATCCACAGGACGCCTTCCCACAGATCCACGTTTTCATTGCGTACTGCCTGGATGAATTCAAGCCGAGCGCGGCGTCGGCCCAGGATCGTACTGAGCTGGTGAATGCGCGTACGAAGGTGAGGGTCCTGGGCTTCCTGGTGCTCGGCAATGGCCTGCTCCGCTGCCGTGCCCAGCTTCAGGAGCTGTTCCATGGCCAGCGATGCGACCTTCACGTTCTCATCCTGCAGGAGGTTGAGCAGGGCCGAAACGGTTTGTCGTTCGGTGTTCACGGCGAATGAATTCACTTTCGAGGCTGCGGCACTGGTCCTGTACGTTTCTAATATATTCGTGCGTACTGGAAAAACGAATGCGTTCAAGCCCGACTCCGGACGAATTCCCGACGTGCCATTTCAGGGCGTTCCGGCGTCCGGCGTTGTATTGGGACAGCGCCGGGATCAGGGGGTCTTCGGCGTTTTGCCATTGAGTCATCGCATGGGCCAGGTACCAGGCGCCGATTTCGATGTTGAGTCGCGCGTCGAAGGCCAAACCGGGATTGCCGAGGCGGAAGCCGGTCCGACGTTCCCAATCGCGGATCGCCGCCGGCGTGACCTGCATCAGTCCCGTTTCGCCTGCCCGCCCCCGGGCCAGCGGTCGAAAGCCGCTTTCCTGCAGTATAACGGCCTTGATCAGAAACGGGGAGAGTCCGTTGCGTCGCGCCGCTTCCCAGATCATGGGGTCGAACCGCGTAGTTTGCCCGGCGGCCGCCCGTCGCGCGGCGTGTTCCCCGACAGCCGCCAGGATCCCGATCACCGCCGCCGCGATCCCGGCCGCCAATACGGTCCGCCAAACGTTCTTCGCTCTCAACCGTGTCGCCAAACGTGTTTTGGGTGCTGGTCGCATCTTCACGGAACAAGAACTGGCCGGGAACTCCATTGACCGACGGCGGTGCACGGGACCGAGTTGCGTCGCGAGAACCTCCAGTGCCGGAGGCGGAAACAAGGCGTGCGACATGACTTCCGGCGCGAAAGACGGGTGCGAAGATCGCACGGGCCCCCGGGTGTCACGGCAGTTTCTTTACGGCGTAAGCGTGGTCCCGCTTCGAGACGACCGTGATATCGAAAGCAACCCGTTCTTTCGGCTTTCCGGACTCCGTGCCGACCGCTTCGATCTCGCGCAGGACGTCCATTCCGTCGGTGACCTTCCCGAAAATCGTATGGCGTCCGTTCAACCACGGAGTGGCCTTTAGCGTAATGAAGAATTGGCTGCCGTTGGTGTTCGGCCCGCTGTTGGCCATGGCGAGAAGCCCGGGTTGGTCGAACCTGAGTTCGGGCCGACACTCGTCCGCGAAACGGTACCCTGGGCCGCCAGTCCCGGGTGTTCCGTGCGCACCTTCTTTTGAGTAAGGACAGCCGCCCTGGACCATGAACCCCGGGATGATGCGATGGAATGCCAATCCCTTGTAGAATCCTTTTTCTGCGAGTTCGATGAGGTTGGCCACGGTGTTGGGCGCTTGGTCCTCGAAAAGTTCGAGGGTGATGTCGCCTTTGGAGGTCTTGATCTTGATGGTCGGGTTCTTCACGGCCTTCTCCTTTGCTGCGGCTTCCGGCGCTTTGGCCGGGGCCGAAGTGATTTCGGCGACCTGGGCCTTGGCGAATTGGAACAGGCGCGTCCCGGAAACCACGGTTACGGTGTTCTTTTTGGTGACGACACTGCCCCGAAGCGTGCGTCCGTCTTTGAGCTTGACCGTCTCGGTGTGGACCACCACGGCGAGAAGGGCCGAACACAAGACCAGAGCGCGAGTTTGCATCTTCATGTCACTTCCTTTCACTGCGGCCTGCCGATTCGCCGGGAAGCAGGCCGGCTTTACGCCAACCGGGTGCGTCGACCCCCGGAACACTTTCCGCCGGAAGTGCGCCTGCCTTCGGTGACAGCAGCAGTCCCGCCCGTCGGTTCACGGCGGATTCTGCGGTCGAATCGTACTCTCGGAACGTATCCGCTGCCGGGAAGGAGTCAAGTCGGCGGGAGCGCCGATGCCGGACAAGGCCGGAAGCATGGCAAAGGCAGGTTCCCGGGGTGTCCGCTCGGGTAAAGCGAGCCGGGGAACGTGGCGGCGCATGGCCTTCCGGAAGGGCCCGCGCACCGGATGCAACTCGCCATGCCCCTGAAAAGGGGGCGAGCCGTTCTGCATCGGGTCGAGAGCGTTGACTGACGGGGGCCTCGTGGAAGAAGGCTCAGATTTCCTCGTGCAACGTCCGGGCGATGATTTCATTCTGCATATTACGATTCAAATGCACGAAATAGTCGCTGTAGCCGGCGACACGGACCAGGAGGTCGCGGTAATTCTCGGGGTGCTGCTGGGCCTCGATCAGGTCTTGGGCGTCCACGGCGTTGATCTGAATCTCAAACCCGCCGCGGTGCAGGTAAGTCTCGATCAAAGCCCGGAGGGCAGTGCGGCCGGCACGATTGTGCAAGTGCGTCCGGGAGACTTTCAGGTTTTGCACCAATCCCCCCAAAGCAGCACGGTGACTCCACTTGGTTGTGGAAAGGATGGCCGCGGTCGGTCCGCGGGTTTCCCGGCCCTGGGCGGCTCCGGCCCCGTCGGCCAGGGCGAGACCGGCGCCGCGGCCGTCGGGCGTGGCGCCGGTCTCGCGTCCGAACCGCTCGTGAACGACCCAGCAGAAAAACCCCGGCACGTAGGCGTGAGGCCCCACCCGTTGTGCTCCGGTGATTCGTTGCAGAAAATCCGCCCAGCGGACGGCCAGATCGTCCGCTGCCGGATGGTCGTTGCCATACTTGGGGAGCCGCTTGATGATCCGCTGCCGGAGTCCCTCGTGTCCTGCGTAGTCCCGGTCGAGGGCCTCCCAAAGGGCTTGCAGGGAAAGATCGCCTCGCTCGAAGACCAGCTCTTGCACGGCCAGCAGGCCGTCCACGAGGTTCGCCAGCCCCACAAACGAATTCTCGACCCAGTTGTACCGGGCGCCTCCCCGGTCGAAATCCTTTCCCGTTTCGAGACAATCGGCCACAAAGCAACTCGCCAGTGGAAAACAGCCGGTTTCGGCGCGTTGTCGCCAAATCCGGTCCAAACGTGCAGCTTCCTGCCGGACCCACTCGGCAATCCGGGCACGGACCCGTGCCTCGAATTCGGCAAAGCTGTCCGGGGTCGGCACGGCGCCGTCAGCGACGGCCTGCATTTCCTCGAGCAGGGCTCGGGGACAATTGAAATACGGCTGCGTGACCCAGATGTTCGAAGCACCGGCGACCTTGATCTCCACGCAGGTCGAGTTGACGTAATTCCAGGCGTCCTCCGCACGGACCCCGTTGTCCATGAGTCCCTGCTGGATGAGATCGTCGTTGAAGAACGCCGGGTCGCCCAACCCGGCGGCCAGGACGCCCATGGCAAAGTTCGTCAGTTCATCCGGCAGTTCGTCATGCCACGCCAAGCCCACCGTGGGATAGACCAGCCGGGTCGCCAGTCGTGCAGCCAGGCAAAGGTAGGTCAGATCGTTTGCAACCGGGGCGCCCTTGGCATCGCGCCCGCCGACCATGACGGCGAGGGCGGAACCGGGCCCAAGGATCATGTTCAACTGGATGTACAGCGCTGCGAGCAGTTCGAGCGCGGTTTGAGGGGTCAGGCGACCGGCCGCGATGTCGGCCTCATAGAATCGGTGGAGCGTCTGGTCCATGCGTCCGGGCGAGGTTAGGGAATGGTTTTCGCCGAACCAGAGTGCGATAATGAGCAGAAACATGAGCTGAAGTGCCTCGTGGAAGGTCTCCGGCGGTGCCGTCGCGATCTTTCGGCAGATTCGAGCGTTATGCTCCCAATTGCCGGGCAGCCCCCGCGCCGCGGCATCGTCGCAGGCCTCGGCAGTTCGAACCGCGTAAGTGCTTACCGCCTGCAACGACGTTGCACAGGCGCTATAGAACGTGTGTTTCGCGGATGTGTGCGCATACTGTGCTCGAAGCCGCCGGACCCAAGCCTGCAGACCGCCCAGCCCAAGTTCGAAGGTTCGCTCGTAAGCGGGGTGAAAGTGGCCGGCGTCTCCCCCGGGAAACGGGGGAATGGATTGGAGGATCGTCCGCACCTTTTCAATGGCTGCGCGCTGTTCGGGCGTGGGTGCTCCCAGAACCGGTCTTCCCACGAGTCGTTCACCGGGAAGAATCTCGATGGGCAATCGAGCCAAGCGTTCCGCTGTGCGTCGGGCACGCCACAACAGCCAGTCTTCTCCGTGCGTGCGCGCCACCCACGCCCGGGCGTCGATCAGTGGCAAGGCCGGGGGGCTGCAATTGGGGGGCGCATCGCTCTCCGGGCGTAAGGCCTTCAATCGCAGCGCCTGCAGGTCGCGGGGAAGCTCCAACGCGACTGCCGTTCCATCCCTAGGCAGGACCACTTGTTCCTCGACAGCGATTCTCATGTGTTCCTCGTCTCGAACTCGTTTAACCTGCTTGAGGCATGGACGTCGTGGCGAGCGGGCGCAGCTTGTGCGGACTCGAGGCATTGCGCCGAACGCCGGAAGAGGAGGCTGTGTTGAAACACCGCTTCGGTCGTTGGGCGACAGCAATATGCTGAAGGTGTGGGAGATGCGGCATCGCAGCAGATGGTCCACGCATTGTTCGGGTTGGACCGCGGGCCAACGCCCGCCCTCTGCAAGACCGCATGAGTTCTTCTGTGTCGTCTCACGTGCTCGCCTCTTGCCGAGGACGGCCAAAGCGGCAGGTCTCAGTCTCGCCCCTCTGTCTCGGGACGTTGCGGGGGGCCGAATTTCGCCGCCACGGAACAACGGATACCCTACCCTTTCGAATGCCCCCTTCAAACGCCGGCAACCGGGAGGTCAGGCGGAAACCCGATACGCGCAGTTGAGGCTCGAGTGCTCGGTCCGGGTGCAGTCGCCTGCGGCATAAAAACCTGAAGGTGTGCTTGAAGCCGGCCCCACGACGCAATATGTGTATGCATTGTGGGTCGGTGTTCTCTCCAATCCCGGAACATTG
>JAADHN010000063.1 GCA_013151865.1 Kiritimatiellota bacterium | reverse complement strand
CGAATCATCTCGCGCGGAGACACGGAGGAAGACGGAGACGGTGGAAGGAGAAACGAGCCCCGGGAAGAACGCCGTCCGAGTCCCGGCTTCAAAGCCTGTCGCTTTATGCGACTCGCAGGGCCGCTCGCCCTCCAAAACCGTGCTGGCGAGCCATGTGTCGGGACGGCGGACGGCCCCGTGAGCCGTGGATTTGCCGCCGTTTGTCAATGAATCGACCGGCCCGTCAAGCGGGTTGTTCCGCACGAGCGGCGTTCCCCGGGCCCGGCGGTCTCCGCCGTAACCGACGCATGATGAAAGAAGTGCGTCGGCCGCGATAAGAATCCAGCCCCTCGCGGCAATTTCAAGACGTTTCGGGCATGTCCCCGTGTGTGGGAGCGAAATCCAGACGTCGTGCGTCGCATGACGCGTTTCGGGCTCCGATTACATGGTCCTATCCCGTTCGGCGGTGTGCAGGAGCCTCGGCCGTGGTCGGTTTATCGTTCCCTTGCGCCTGCTTTCAGCGATGTTACTATTGCTGCAGCAATAAAAATAAAAGGAGTTCGGTAATGCGCGGTTCGGACATCGGTCGAGTTTGCGACGATCTGAAAAAACTGGGGGTGCGGTCCGGAGGTGTGTTGCTCGTGCATGCCTCGTTTAAATCGCTTGGCCGCGTCGGCGGCGGAGCCGAGACGGTGATACGGGCGTTGCTCGAGGCGCTTGGAGGCGACGGGACGCTCCTGATGCCGGCCCTCTCGTACGCCACTGTGAACGCCGCCAACCCCGTTTTCGACCAGCTAAACACACCATCTTGTGTCGGGTACCTGCCCGAGTATTTCCGCACCCGGCCCGGAACGCTGCGAAGCCTTCATCCCACGCATTCGGTCTGCGGGGTCGGGAGGTCTGCCGGCGAACTTCTCGGAAGGCACGAGATGGACCACACACCGTGCGGTCCAAATTCGCCTTTTCGCAAGCTCCGGGATCGGGAAGGGCAATTGCTGATGCTGGGGTGCGGGTTACATCCCAACACCTCGATGCACGCCGTGGAGGAGCTGTCGCAACCGCCCTACCTCCTCGGCAACGAGGTGGTGTATACCATGATTCCGGCAGGTCGGCCGTCCTTCGAAATGCGGGTGCTTCGGCACAAGTTCCTGTTCCGGGGCACGCGCTATGCGCAACGGTATGACCGGCTCGGGCCGTTGCTGGATGGAGCCAAAGGCGAGGTCCGCACGGGGAGGGTGCTTCAGGCGGTCTGCCAACTGATCGAGGTGCGAGCCATGTGGGAAAAGGGGCATTGGGCGTTGCGGCACAACCCGTTTTTCTTTGTGGAGCGCGTCTAACACGTTTGACCGTCGGCGGTTGCAAAATGTGTTACCCGACGACATACGCCGAACGCTGTTGGAACGCGTTGCCTTCTGCGGAAGACGCGCCCTCCGCCGACCCGCCGGGTTGGTATCTGGAAAGGGGTCGACTGTGTTCGCGTGCTCCGAGATCTGCCTGCGGTCGCGAAGTCCGAAACGAACCGCGGATGGACGCCGATGGGAGCGTATGACGGGAGGGAACCGCGGGGCGGGCCGTTGCGTCTGCTTTCAACAATCGCTTCGCGACGTCGCAAGGGGAGACATGTCTCAAGACGCGCCGGCGGCGGCGATACTGCGGGCCAGTTTTTCCGCAACACGTTGGAGGCAGACACTCATGGCGGCGGCAAAGGCCTCCGGCGACTTTCCGGCGACCGGCTCCCGCGCTTCGAATGTGTCTTTCCAGACGAGTCCCGCCTCTTCCACGCTTCCCACGATGGTTCGGAGTGTGCTTTGGACGGCCGGGGGCAGATCGTGTTCAGCCGTCAACACCGCCGAGACTCGCAGCACGGCTTCGGGGTTTTTCCGCCCATTGCCGAACTGTTTCTCGAAGGTGAGCACGGCGCCGGTGAGGCGCAGGTCGGGCGACAGGCCGGAGCGGGCGTCCGTCACGTGCAGAAAAAGGCCGCTGTCGAGCAGAGAGGCGTGCAGAAGGTCGGCGATCATGGGACCGGGAGATTCGACCCACCGAGCAGTTTTCGCCAGTACAACTTTGTGCGCTCCTCGACGTGAATAGAAACGGGTGTCGTACTTGTCGGGTGTTGTGAACGGTTCGATCGCGAGCACCAGATCCCGGCACCAGGCGTCCTTGACCGGAGTCACCAGCGGCTTTTGCAGTTCGTAGAGTTCGGCCGGAGTCGGTCGCGGAGCGAGATCGACCAGCGAGAAGCTGCATCCCGTCAACACGAGTGCCGTCGCCAGTCCCGCCGTCACGACGCATCGCGCCGACGGTCGATTTCCGGGTTGGGTCGTCCGGTCCGGCGTCGTGCTGCGCATCGGGTTTACTCCTCTTCCGTCGGGTTTCCACGGACCAGAATTGACGGGTCGTTCTGGACCTGTTCGATGAGCCGGCGCAGTGCCGTGAGGGTCAGGTCCAGTTCGTGCAGAGATTGACGCAGGTCCGTTCGGGTTCCGGTGATCGCCTTTGCCGCCCGGCGTGCTTCTCCTAGGGTTCGACGCGTATCTCGGGCGATTCCGGGCAGGTCGAGGTTGGCCAACTGTTTGTCCAAGCGGACCGCGGCGGATCGGGCCGTGCTGCCGGCGGTGCGAAAGTCGTTCAGGGTTTCTTCGAGCGTCTTGTTTTCAAGCAACCGGTTTAGGCGCGTGGTGACGGTTGCCAAGTTACCCGAAACCGTACTCAAGTCTTGTTTCACCTTCAGCAGGACCTGTTCATCCATGGCCCCGTCCAAGCGCGTCGACAGCCGGGAGAAGGCCCTTCCTGCCGTCTTGAGGTCCTGGAGTGTTTCCACCAGGGCGGGGTTGCCCAACACGTTGTTGGCGTTTTGAAGCAGGGCCTCGATGTCTTTCGAGATTCCTTCGAAATCGATGGCGGCAACGCGTTCGGCGGTGCGGGTCACCGATTCCTGAAGTTGCGCCAAACTGGACGGCACGCTGGGGATGCAGATCGCCTCGGCGACCGGTGGCGTCGGGCAAGGAGAGCGCTTTGTGCGGGTCGGGAAGAAATCGAACTCGACATACTTCATCCCCGTAATGCCGGTCAACTCGAGTCGACTGCGCAGGCCTTGCCGGATTTTTTGGCGAATGATTTTTTTTAGCTCGGTCTTTTTCAGATCGACACGGCCGCTCTCCGCTGCCGCCTCCATGGCGAAGCGCCGGGTGTTGACGTCCATTTCGACGCGCACGAGCCGGGCATTGGCGTCGAGCAGAATACGTGAGACTCGGCCCACACGGACGCCTCGCCATTTCACTGCCGAACCGGTTTCGAGTCCCTGGACGGATTCGTCGAAAAACGACACCAAGTGCAGCGGGCGGGCAAAGATCCTGCCGCTGCCCAGCACGCCGAGGGCCCCGATCAGGACCAGACCGGCCCCCACCAGGAACAGCCCCAGTTTGAACCTGTCGATTTCATTGGCCATTTTCGGGTATCCTGTTGGTGACGGTCGAGTCGATCCCGGCACTCGCGTGACGGAGACCGCAACGGCTGAAGAAATCCCTTACCTCCGCTCGAGCCGCGCTCTTCTCGATCTGCCTGGGATCGCCCTCAGCGACCACTCCCCGGGCCTGCCCGCTAAGGAGAATCACTCGGTCGGCCACTGCCATGACGCTGTCCAGGTCATGGGTGACCAGCACCATGGTGGTCCCGAAGGCGTCGCGGAGTTTGACGATGAGGCGGTCCAGTCCTGCCGCCAGGACCGGGTCGAGTCCGCTGGAAGGCTCGTCGAAAAAGAGCAGGTCGGGATCGAGGGCCATGGCCCTGGCCAGTCCGGCGCGCTTGCGCATTCCGCCGCTCAGCTCCGCCGGGTACAGATTCTCCGCTCCTTCGAGTCCGACCAAGCGGAGTTTGAGTCGGACCAGGACGTCGACGGCCGCATCCGGCAGGTTCGTCAATTCCCGCAACGGCAAGCCAACATTCTCGCCCACGGTCATTCCCCCGAAAAGCGCTCCGGTCTGATACAACACCCCGAACCGACTCCGCAGGCGCCGGAGTTGGTCTTCCGGGGCGGCGGCGACGTCGGTGTCGAGCACCTTGACCGCGCCGGCGGCGGGTCGGGCTTGTCCGATCAGGTGGCGAAGGATCGTGGTCTTGCCGGAACCGCTGCCGCCGAGAATAGCGAAGACTTCCCCGCGTTTGACGGAGAAGCTGACATTTGTCAGGACCACTTTATGGCCGTAGGACGCGGTCAGACCGCTGACCTCGATGGCGATATCGGCTGCGGATGTGGCTCTCATGGTCTGCTTTGTTCGTGGCGTCGCGGGGTCAGATTCCCATTACATGGTACAAGACAGAGAATCCGGCGTCGGCCAGAATGATAAAAAAGATTCCGGTTACGACGGCCGAGGTTGTTTTGCGACCGACGTCCTGGGCGTCGGTCCCGACTTCGAGGCCCCGGTAGCAACCGATCCCGGCGATCAGGGCGGCAAACACAAAGCTCTTGGCCAGTCCTCCGAAAAAGTCGCTGTACCCGAGTGCGGCAACGGTTTCGTTCCAGTAGACGGCGCAGGGCAGGCCGAGGACCGTGGCGCTTATCAACATGCCGCCCAGAATGGCGATGAGATTGCCGAGTACGGTCAGGCAGGGAAGGGCCGCGAGAAGGGCCAGGATTTTCGGCGTGACGAGGAATCGCTGGACGTCCAATCCCATGGTGACCATGGCGTCCACCTCTTCTCCGACTTTCATGGCTCCCAGTTCCGCGGCGAACCCCGCCCCTGAGCGTCCGGCGCAGATGATGGCCGTCATCAGGGGGCCCAGCTCGCGTACGATGCTGAGGGCCACAAGGTCGGCCACGTAGATGTCGGCACCAAAGGTATGAAGTTGCACGGCGGCTTGGAATGCCATAATGACCCCCATGAGGAAGCAGATTAGGGCGACGATCGGCAACGCATCGGCGCCGGCCCCTTGGAGGATGCGCCACGTCTCTCCCCAGCGGGTGCGCCCGGGGTGGCGCAGGACTTCGGCCAAGGCCGCGGCCGATTCGCCCGTGAACACCAGGGCACGGTAGACACTTTCGGCGAGACGTACGGCTGCGTCGCCGATACGCGTGGGGTAACGCCGGTCAGAGGCGGGAGCCGTTGTCCGGGTGCGAAGGTCGGGGGGCTGGGCCGACGCGGCACTGAGCAGTTCGTCGAAGTTCCCCGAGGGCGTGTGGAGTTCGCAGGAGATCCCGCGCTGTTCGCATTGGGTTCGGAGTGCTGCGGCAAGAACCACGGTGCTGGAATCGTATCGGGTGCAGGCGGTGAAGTCCAGTTCGACGCGTTCCCGGGACGTCCCGCGGACCGAGTCGTCGATTTCGTCCCAGAAAGCTGCGGTATCAGTTCGGACGAAGCGTGGGCCGAAAAGGATCCGGAGGGCGTCTGCATCATCTTGGATTTGAAAGGGTTTCATTGAATCGGACCTGCGAATCGTCTCGAAACAATCGGGAACGCACTCCAACCTGCGGGCCCTGCAGTATTCTCCGACCCCTTCGAGACGCTTTGCGATTCATGAACTTCGTCGCGAGAAGGCACACGAGAACTGTCATTGCGGCGGATGGTTCATACAGTAAGTAGGTTGGAGCGCAAGCCCCGGCCACGGGATCGTTCTGCCAATCCGGAGGCATGTCGCACGCAGTCGCGCAGTCGGGTCCCCGTGCTTGCGTCGGATTCACGGCATCGATTCCTCGGTTACCGATCCCCGCCCACCGGGTTGGACAAAAGTCCCGGCCAAATAGTACGGGAGGAAAACTGAACAGTGCTCCCGGCCGGGGGCGCCTCAGGGCTTTCTCCCGCGGGCAATTTTGGAAAGTCGGTCCAGCAACTCCGCCTTGACTTTTTCGTCGAAGCAATCCGGGTCGATCTTGTTGACCCAGGCGGCGAGAGCGTCTATTCGTTGCGGAAGCTTGGACTTCATGGCGTTCTGCAAATGACGCTTGAGGGCATTCTGCAACGAAGTGACTTTTTGGAAACGCCGGCTTTTCCGGGGCGCCATGCACCGGTGGACAATGTCGGCCAGTCCATACCGCGCCACCGGCACGTATCGCCAAACCGGCGGAAAGTCGCCGCTGCACTTGGCACGATAGAGTTCGTCGATACTCAACCGGCTGCTGAACGGCGCGTTGAGCGTGATGAGTTCGTACAGGGTGCACCCGAGCCCGTAAACATCGGAGCGGTGGTCGATTTCGTCGGGACTGGCGATCTGCTCGGGGGCCATGTGTACCGGCGAGCCCATGAAAGACTTATCGGCGGCCGGATCGGAGAGTCGGTAGACGTCGTGGAACGTCGATACACGGTCGCCCCCAAAAGCCACACGACCGGTTTCGGGGTCCGAAGGCGGCAAGTCGGCACGGGATTCGGCGATGCCCCAGTCGATGACGTAGACTTCACCGTATTCGCCCACCATGACATTCGCCGGCTTGATATCGCGGTGCACCACATTGTGCGCGTGCGCGTAACTGATGGCGTCGCAGACCTTGAGAAAGATGTTGATTCGTTCCGCCAAGCTGCTGTACCGCCGCACGGTGTTGTCGTGCCGCCGCAGTCCGAGAATAATGTCGAGCAGGGACTGCCCTGCAATCAGTTTCATCACCAGGAAGGGGCGGCCGGTCTGTTCGTCGAGCCCGGTATCGTATACGGGCACCACGTTCGGGTGCTGGAGTTGGGCTGCGATCTGCGACTCGTACAAGAAGCGGGCCACGTTTTCGGGGGGCTGGTCTTCCAACAGTGTCTTGAGTGCCACGGTCCGACAGAGGTGCAGGTCCGCCGCGCAGTAGATGCGTGCCATTCCACCCTCGGCGATCGTTTCGGCATAGACGTAGCGGTCTTTGGAGAACCATTCCGCCAACTGTCCGCGGCTCAGGCTGGCGGACAAGTCCTGCCGGCGGTTTGTTTTCTCCAAATGGTCGCGCTGGACGCGGCCCACGACCTCGAGCAAGGCGCGCACGTCGGCCGTGGCCATGCGTTTCCGTTCCTGGCGCATCACAGTGGCGGCAGTCGGGTCGGGGTTCGACGGCGGAGGGTTTCGGGTGCTCACCGGTCGATCTTCTCCTCTAGTCACCAGTCAGAGCCCGGCAGAAAGGGCGCGGACGCTTTCGGGCGATCCTTCGCCGTTTCCGCCTGCCGCCGAGCGGGATTGCCGCTCAGGGCAGCATCGCCTGCTTGTGCGGGGCACGCAGACAGACCGGGTCCCGCTCGGCGGGAACGAAATCTCACCAAAATCGTGCTCGCGCGCGGCCATGCTCCCTTATGTGTTTGTGGCCGGGCTCCAGTCATGGGATGGAGCCAGTCAGAGGAGCCCCGAGGAAGCCCCCGGGGTCTCGCACGAGCGCCGGGAGACTTCCGCGACTTGGCGGCGGCTCATGGCCGGCGACGTTGTCCCAAGCAGAGATTTCCACAGTCATGCCGATGCGAGAAGCCGGGCCGGCTTGCACTCGTACGCCAGGGGGATGCACGAGGGGCCTTCCTGGACACCTGCGAACTATATACCGCATTTACCGAATTCTGCAATTCGTGGTTCTGTGGGGGAGGCGCTCCCGGGAACGGGAAGGTCCGTGCCTCAAAAAAATATGTTGAAATGAGTTGTATACCGTTTTTAGCCAACTAAGTTAGTTCCGGTTTTGAGTCCAGTGTCTGTCTGCCGGCTGCGGCGGGGTAATCCCACCGGCCTTGCTGACGCGCGTCCCTCCGAGTATACTCGAGTGTCGGAAGAGGGGCGGTGATGCTGGACCCCGGGCGGCCGTGGGGTTGCCCGGCCCGGATGTGCGGGCGTCCGGGATGTATCAGGTGTCCAAAGGAAACGCCGCAACCCGTCTCAGACAGCAGCGTGACCGGAAAAGAGAGTGTCGGGTCGTATGAAAAAGGTGTTTGTAGGCAATCTGAGTTGGGGAACGACGGACGACAGTTTGCGCACGGCGTTCGAGCAGTTCGGCGAAGTCATCGAGGCAAAAGTCATCACGGAACGGGACACCGGGCGTTCCCGCGGTTTCGGTTTTGTGACTTTCGCGAACGACGAGGACGCACAGACGGCAATGGATCAGATGAACGGCGCCGATCTTGATGGGCGCCCCCTGCGGGTGAACGAGGCCAATGACCGGCCCCGGCGCGATGGCGGCGGCGGCGGACGCTCGTTCGGCGGCGGCGGCGGCGGACATCGCTGGTAAACCGCCAGAGTCTTTGAGTCGGAATAAACCGAAGCCTGCCCTCGCGTGTGCGGGGGCAGGCTTTTTTTTGTGCTTTGTGCGGTCCTACCCGCCGGCGTCGCCCCCGACTGCGGCCAATGTGTGCGCCGCATTGGTCAGCACTACCTGGATTCCTTTGGCGCACCATCGGCTGGCATCGTCCGGTTCATCCGACCAGAAGAGGTTGCAGATCAGGTTCGCGTCCCGTGCCGCGACGATGTGCTCCGCGGTTGCGTTCCGCCCGAACTGGATCCGCCGGCACTCGAATCGAAGCGCTGCCTCGATCTGTTGTGCGGGCCGGTCCTGTGCGGCGAGGCAGGCGCGGGCGATTTCGGGTGCATACTGCCGAGCCGCCTCGAGAACCGGCCCGTCTCCGGCAATGTAAGCGGTTTCCACATCGCCGTATTCGCGGATGCGGTCGCAAACCAAATGAATCAACCGGTTGTCCGGTCCCGGGGCCTTGATGTGAATGTTCAGGCCGACCCGCCCATCCACGGCGTCAATCACTTCGTCCAGCGATGGGACGCGCACCCCGCGCCACTCTTCGCCCCGACGGACGCCGGCATCGAGGCGGCGAATGTCGGTCCAATCCAATTCAGGGACGTAGCCCGTTCCGTTGGTCGTTCGGTCCAGCTTCGGGTCATGACAGACGACCGGGACCCCGTCGCGCGACAACCAAAGGTCGAACTCGATTTCATGGACCCCAGGCAGAGCGGCGGCGGCGGCAAAGGCCGGGACCGTGTTCTCCGGGCACACCGCGCTCAGGCCGCGGTGAGCGCAAAGGCGTGGAAACGGACTGTCAAGGATGCGACGTCTGCGCTTGGGAGAAGGCCGATAGAGGTTCGGTCGCCGGTGGCGTTCGATCAGGCGGCGATGGTCGATCGCCGCCTGTCCGTGGGATGCGGGCTTGCGGAACTTGGTTTCCGGGTCGAAACTGACCGTAAGTACTCCCGGTTCGCTGCCGGCGTCGGTCAGGATCCGGCCGTCCGGTCCGGCCGCCAGTGACGCCCCTCCACGGGAACGGTCGGCCATTGCGTATCCGCTGCGCAATACGTAAGCCCCGGTGTCCAGGGCCCGGCAGCCGCAGATCAGCCGAATCCGCTCCGGGGATTCCGACCGCTGGTAACTCGGACAGAGAATCACATCCACCTGTTCGGCGGCCAATGCTTCGAAGTACTCCGGAAAATAGAGATCGAAACAGACGGCAAGCCCCGCGCGCCAGCGCTTGAGGGGGAACAGGCCGGGTTTTCCGCCCGGGGCCAACTTCAGGGTTTCCCGTTCGACTGCAGTCAGGTGCGTTTTGTCATACACGGCAACTGCGGTTGCGTCCGGCCCGAAAACGACTGTCCGATTGACGTGACGCCGGCCGGACCGCTGGACCGTTCCCACCGTGATGAATGCGTTCAGCCGCTCGGCCGCGGTCTGGAGTCGCTGGAGGAAGTCGGCTCCCGTGGTTGCGGAGAATTGAAACAGCAGCTCCGGGGCATCGATGCCCGGTGCAGTGGCGTACTCCGGCAACACGATCAAGTCCGTCTTTCCCGGCGGGAGTTCGGCGAGTCGTGCCAGCATCCAGGTCTGGCAGTCTCGGGCGAGTGCGGCACTGGAGGCAGAAGGGTAGGGCGGCTGAAGGATTGTCGCCTGCATGATCGTTCTTCCAATTCTCCGAAGCCGGCGGCACGCTTTGCGGAGACTGCCTGTACAGGACCGCTCGGGCAACCTGAAGGCAGATTGCCTCCGATCAAAGTGCGTGCCGGTTGCGGACCGCCCCGAAAAGGACTTTCGGGCGGAGAAAACCGTTTCAAACAGAATTCGTCGAGGCGCGTAAGTGGAACGTGCGCATTGGCTGACTTCCGTTCAACGTTGCGGTCTGCTTGCCGGAAGGCACGGCTTTCCCGTCGGGCGGGACTGCCCTCCAGGCGAAATTCCCCGGACCGCGCGCCCAATCGACTGGCGAGGTTTTTGCCTTGCATGGGCGAGTTCCGACTCGGCGCTGGTTATCTCCCGGGCTGTGCGTTCGTCCAAATATCGGCGTCCCTTTTGTGGACGGGATCGAGTGAGCACTGGTCCAAACAAAGCGCTCCGGCAGGGGCGCCGCGATTGCGGCGGCGGAGATCCCTGCCGGGGCTTTTGTCGGCGATTTGCGTTGTTCTCAGCCGCTGTGCCACCGTGACATTGACGTCGGTCACTGGTCTTCGTCGAAGAGACCGCCGCCCTTGTTTCCCTTCTTTTTCTTGCCGCCCGGCATCCCGGGCCCCATCATCATGTCGGCGCCGCCGCCTTTGGGCATCCCGGGTCCCATCATCATGTCGGCGCCCTTCCCCATTCCCGGCATGCCGCCCTGTTTGCCGGCGCCCATTTCCGGGCCGAAGAGTTCCTGGGCCTGGGACTGTTGTTTCTTTTCCTCGATCATTCTCTTGAGCTTTTCTTTGAGAGACGTGGCCGTTTTCTTGGGCATCCATTCTCCCTTGAAAAGCATGTAGCCTTTTTTCGTAAACACTTCTCTCTCGAGTTTCGGGCGGATACGAGTCTCGAGCTGTTTGCGCTGGAAGGCAATGGCCCGGTCCAGAAGATCACGGGCCGCAATCCAGTTTTTTCCCCACTTGATGTAACCGGCATCTTTGTACGCCTGATCCACGAATTTCTTGCGCAGGGCTTCGGCGTAGTCGACTCGCCTGATCTTGTACTTGTTCAGTTGGACTCGCGCGTATCGTTCCACGTACCGATTGTGCACGTCCGGGTCGAAGCAGGCGACATCGCTCATGGCCATGTCGCTACGGACGATCCAACGGTTGCTGACCTTGATCCGCGTTGCGGTAATGGCGTCGAAGCGTCCCTCGACAAACGTGTTGGTTCCACGCCCCCCGCGGATGACGAAGGACACCCGATCTCCGATCTTGTGGAGTCGATACTTGGCTTCGGCCTGTTTCCGGTACTCCTCTTTCTTGCCCTCCATCGGGTATTCTTTGTCCACCATTTTCTGGATACGCTTCTTGACTTCTTCCTCGATTTCTTTCAAGGACTTTTTCGGTGCGGTGACCGGCCATTTCAGTTTCAACTGGGCCGCGACCTTTTTTGGGTCCACGGCCTTGTTGACTTCCGCGGCCACCTGCTGCTCGATTTGAGTCAAGAGTTTTCTTCGTTCGACTTTCCAATCCGCTTCCTTTTTCCTCTTTTCGCGTGCACCCCGGGCCGGCGCCGCGAGAATCAAACCGAGGGCGAGGGCACTGGCCAAGACCCTCAGAGTCGAGCTGTGAAATTTCAGGCAGTTCATCGCCACATCCTCCCTTAACTTCAGGTGAACGGTTCCGGGCGTTGTTGCCGACAGTTCCCCCGTTCCATATTCCGGGGGACGTTCCTGTCGGTGCGGTTATTCAAGGGCGACTCTGCCACCGGACGGACAGCCCGCCCGCAGGATTCCGACCACGGAAATAAAACCTACCACAGGTTGGTGGAAATGTCCAATGCACACGCGCAAGGGTTTGGCCCGAGTACGGCGCGGCTGCACACGCGGTCGCGACCGGACCGAAATGTCGGCCCGAACAAGTGCGCGGTGTCGTCGGGTCGAGGCGGAACGCGATCGCGGCACGACATGGCGGCGCCGTACTCCCAGGGGGATCTCGCCGCAGGGCAAGTGCCGCGCGGGCGATCAGTCTGGCCGCTCTTCAAAGGGCGGGGTTAGGCGGCGTGCGCAGGCGATCAGGTTCCGAATGAAGCCCCGACAGGCCTTGCGTGTCTCCGCATCGGCCTCGGCGTTCAGCACGGGACGGTCGAAACTGGGCATTACGACCAGGACGCGCCCAGTTCCAACCGTTGCTTCGACAATCGCGGGTCGCCCGGCGGTGTCTTGCATCAAGGTCCGCCACTCCGGCGCGGCTCGCACGATGCTGTCGTAGCAGGCCACAGTCGGGAGACGCGAGAACCGCACGGGACGGTTGAACAATGGATGGCGGGAATCAATAATCCTCCCGCTTTCAGATCCGGCGTCACTCAAAATCAGGTCGAACGGCAGGAACCCGAGCCGCCAATTGCCATCGTTCAGTTGCCCGCAAACAAGCCGCCCGCCCGCAGCCACGAACTCCAGCAGTTTGACGGAGGCTTCCCGACAGTGGGCAAACCGTTTCTCGAAGCCCTCGGCGCCAATGATGATCGCGCCGTATCCTGCCAAGTCGGCAGTGCGAAGGTCGGGGATGCGGGCGATTTTCTCGCCGCAGGCCTCTGCAGCGCGGCGCAGCCAATCGTCTTTGCCCGTGACCCAGCCGATGCGCCTTCCGGGTTTCCGGGCGGCCACGGCCCCGAAAAGCATGATCGTGTGCTCGGTGCGCTTGCCGCTGCGGAGGGTGACCCTCAGTTTCTCGCGGGCAGGTTTTGTCGGTGCCTGCACGGGTACAATCGGACTACCGGACAATCCCGGCGTCGCCCGCCACCGCAAAGTGCGGTCGGCAGGCAGGCGGAGCCAGCGCTCTGCGCCTTGGGCGAACACTGCGGTCCAGTCCGCGCTCTCCGACTGCTTCCGTTCGATCCAGATCCGCAACTCTGTACTTCCCCCCACGGGCAGAACGACCGCTTCGCGCAAGTGCAAAACGTCCTGTTCGATGGGCGGTTGGATCCGTGTGATGCCGAGTCGCGGCAACTCGGTCAGCATGTACGGCATGAAGCAGGCGCCTTGCGTGAAGCTCTTGCCGAATGAACTGATCCCGGCCTTGTGGAAGTTCCAACTGCACGCTTCGATCAGCAGGTCTTTGTCTCGATGTCTCGGGTCGAGCCGACAGGCATAGGCCAGGCCGTCACCCACCAGCGGCAGCGTCCAAATCCCTCCGCGTCCCATAAAACGCGGCGCCTCGGCGTAGACGAACCCGTGGTCCTTGCGCACGTATGTTTTATCCCACAGGTACCGCGCACCGCGAAGGATGGCCGCCTTGACCGCGTCCGAAGGATCAATGCGGTCCATCATGCACAGTCCGTGCAGGATGATGCCGGTCATGAACGGCTTGCAGCCCCACGGCTGCGGGGTCCTGTCCCGCGCTTCCCATATGGGATGACGCCATTGGCCGTTGGGACGTTGCTTCTCCAGGATCTTTCGGGTGAGCAGACGGGCTGCGTTCAGATAGTACGGGTCGCCGGTGGCTTGATATGCGCCGGTCAGGGCGATGAGCGCCCAGCCGCCGCTGCGCGACCGGCCGATGGCCGCTTTGTTCGCATCCACGGAGGCCAAGTGTTCCGCCACCAGGTCGCCCGTTTCGCGGTAGCGCGGTTCGCCGGTAAGCGCCCACAGCAGGAAATGTCCCCGATCCCAAGTGTGACTCGGGGTCATGGCGCCCCCGGTAAACGACCGGCTCATGCCTTTGAACCCCGCCGGGAAGTATCCGCCGGTGTGCCCCAGACAATGGATGTGCACGCGCCCGACGTCGTTGGGGTTGACGCTGTGGTGGATGGTGTCGATGTCTGCGTTGTGAGACTCGGCTTCGAGGGCCCGACGCAGCATGGCAAGGTTGCCGGTGCGCAGGTAATTCAAGGCCAACGCGCCCTGGGTGTCGTACTCTTGGTTGCCCCAGTTCCACCGGCGCTCGCCGTACCAGTCGCCGTAGTTCATGAATCCGTACTCCCGCACCTGTTCACGCCGGGATAGGAAACCCGCAAACGCGTTGTCCAGGTTTTCGGCGTACTTGGGAAACGCTCCCGGCCGCCGCGGTGCGATCCGTCCCACCGCCCGGCTCGCGCAATACCAGTCCGGGGTGCACGCCGCGAACAGCGGCTGCCGGACATGTGCAGCGAAGGTCGTCGTCGAAGGCGGTTTGCCGAAATCGACCGTAAACACCGTGGTGATCCGTGCGCCGGCACGGAGTTTGTATCGGCCCTTGTCAGACCAGAAATAGAGTTTCGACAAGAGCTTGCGGTCTTCGTCCGATGTGTACTGGTCCTCCGGAATTTTCGGCAGGAATTCGACCGTCAGGCCGGTCCGGTCCACGGCCAGGGCTTTGGGATACAACTGCCAGAAATCGCGCACCGCCACTCGTGCGTCCGGCACGGCCGCGAACCCCGCCGCGCGTTTCCCCGAGGCGATCTCGTTGCCGTTCGCCCCGCTGCTCAATCGCCAGCGGTTGTCGTAGTCCTGCAGGAGGCGGGCGGGGAGTTGCGGAGTTCGCACGACACTACTGCCGTCGCCGCCGAACTGCGCGGTTCGCACGGCGGATACCGGGATGTGCAACGTCGCCTCGCGGAACAGGCTCATCTTCCGGCCCACCAGGCTGTTGTCGAGCGACAACGTGCAGCGGACCATTCGGCGGCCGGCAAAGAAGTCCATGCGGCAAAGATAGGCCATTCCTTTCCGGGCCACGGCACCCGCCACATGCCCGCGGACGCGCACCGTAGCGCGTACCGGCCCGTCGGCCTCGACCAGCATCTCGTCCGGTTTCGTGGAACAGGAAGTGTACACGGCGCCGTCCCCGTCGACCACGACAAGCCCTCTGCCGGGGGCTTTCGCCAGTCGGCGTCCGTTCACTTCCACTGCCGCGAACGGATCGAACTGGTCCCGTCGCAGAATTATTCGCAAGGTCCCCGTGTCTACGATCACCGCTTCGGGAGTTTGTCGGACCGCGACTCGCGGCGTGTCCTGCGTCTCGTACGGTGAGACGTTGGTTACCAGTGTGTAACCGGCCGGGGCGACGGACCGGGGGCCGGCCACTGTATCCGCTTCGAACTCGGTGAGGAGCCATTTCACACTGCCGTCCGGCCAATAGGCGAGGGCGCGGAACTGGCCGGGCACGGGCTTGCCTGTCGGGTCGAGCACCCGGCAGCGTGCGGGGTCCGCCAGGGTCTTCGGCGGCAGGGGCACGCCCGAGCGGAGCGGCCAGGCGCGGCGTGGAGTCCGTGTGGGTTCGGCCACGGTCAGCGGAATGCGTCTCGACGACCAAGCGGCCGTTTTTTCCGGGCGCGGTCGCCGAAACGGCACGGTCGCGGGCCCCGCTTCGGCCGTGACGCCGAGCGAATCGCGAGCCGACAGCCAGACCTGCACCTCATTCCCGGCGCCGGACTGCCAAGCCGCCGGAATTGTAAAACGGTGTACCTCGACCGGCTCGGGGTCGACGACGACGCGGCGGCTTCGTCCGCCGCGTGTCTGCGTCGTGCGGAGTTCGCAGGTCGCGGGACGGTTGGTGGTCCAAGAGATCGTCACGCGGTCGCGTGTCTCTCCGGCACGCGGCGGCAGGACCGCGGTCGTCAGGTGGTCGATGCGGAGCGGCGGCCATGTCGGCGGGGCTGTTGGGAGCAATACTTGCCTCAAACGCAGCCGACCGCTGCGGGGCAAAGTCCGGAACTCGAGGCGGTCGCCTTTGTGGAAAGTGATCGGTTCGATTGCGGACAACAGCACGCCCGGCGACTCCGCCGCTCCCGCCACCAGCGTTCCGGCACGGGCATTGTTCACGCGCAGTTCGACTGCACCGAGCCCTCCGCTCAGTGCCTGTGCGTAGACGGCCACAAATCGAGGTCCGATCGCCCCCGGCACAGTGAAGCCCGCCGTCCCTGCACCGTATCCCGCCAGGTCGACCGCTCCGTTCCCTTGCATTTCCGCGTCCGAGCAAGCGGCCGGGTTCGGCGTCAGCTCCACCGTGTCCGGAGCGGACTGCAAGCGATGCCGCAGTTCCCAGGACGGCGGAAACGAACGGAACCCCTGGAGTTTGGGGAACGGCAGCTCGGGGACTGTGCGTCCCATGTGCAGGAGGGCTCGGACGATCTGGTCCGGGGTGCTGAAACGCCGGGCGACCTTGCCCGCCGGGTTGCGATATTCGCTGAGCGTCCACATCCGGAACCCGGTTCTGCCGGCTTCCCGGCGGACGCGGACATCGTCGCACAGCCACAAGGTGTCGCCGAGAATCATGCCACGGACCGGCCAATCGGGACGCGTGCGCAGCGACGGCGTGAAAAAACGCGGATCAAGCCGTGCGTTCGAGAATGTGTACATCACGTCCACGCCCCGGACCCAATCTTTGTCCTGCCGTCCGTTCGACCGGTCGTTGTCCAGGTCCATGTACATGTGGAACACGGTGCGCACGTCCGAATAGTGCCGGTCGAACCGCACCTCCCAAAGGTATCGGTCGCCGCCTGTGTGACAGAAGCGCACTTCGACGGGATACGGTGCGACTCGTTCCGGGTTCACGTCCGGCGGGAGCTTGCGCGACTGTCCACGCCACAAGACCGCGAAAGGTTCCGGGCTATTCTGTGGCGTACCCAGCTCGAGTTCGACGGCGTCCGGCACTCCGTCCCGGTCCCGGTCCGCCGCCAGCCGACGACGGGTCAGCCGCAGGATCGCTTGCGCGGCACGAATGCGCGTGTCGAGGTTCGCGTCGTTCAAAAGGGGACGTAAGAGGCGGATCGCGGTCGGCGTTCCGTACGCACCGAGTGCGGCTGCCGCGTATGTGCGGACTCCGGGGTCCGAACTCTTCAGCTCCTCGTGCACCTGCCGTCGCGAATCCGGGTCCCCGAGCCTCGCCAGTGCATTGACCACGAAGGAATGCGATAACGGGTCGCACTTCACTTTCAGCAGGCGCTTCAGTGCCGGGACCGCGGCGTCGTCGCCGAGTCTGCCGCAGAGCCAGGCGGCGATGCGAAAGGTTCTCGGGTCGGCGTCGCTCAACCGCCTGCGAATACGAGGCAGCAAGTCGTTATGTCCGGCCCGGACCAGGGCCGCGGCGGCCATGAGTTCGAGGACCGGCTTGCCCGTATCCAGGGAGGCACGCAACGGAGCTTCGGCCCGGCCGCCGGCATTCACTTTGTACAGGCTTTCCGCGGCGTGGATACGTTCGTCCGCAGTGCTTTTCGGGTTGGTCAAGACGTCGACGAGCACGGCGCTCCGCACCGTATCGGATGCCCGTACCAGTTCCCGCGCCAGGCCGCAACGGCGATTCCCGTCTATTTCCGCGGGTAGACGCGGCCGGAGGCGGAAACGCACGACATCGCCGAGGTTTGTTTCGGTCAGGGCCTCGGCCGCATGCATCGACGGCCAGAATTCTTTGGCACTCAGTCCCTGCCGCAAAATGTCCGTACAGCGCCAATACAGATTCGCGTCCAGGGGGACGGCGGTTGCGGAGTCTAAAGCCCCGAGACGCTCGGTCGCCAACAGGGCGCAGGCGGCCAGCCAAGCAAGGATGCAACCGGCGGTTCGGGCGGTACGTCGGCCGCGGTCGACATTGCCGGCTGACTGGACTTGCGTCTCGTAACACATGGCATGGCCTTTTTCTTGCGGACCGTCTCAGAACGGTCTGGCCGGTTCAACAGAGGCAAGCGACTTTGCCCACGCTCCAGATTGCTTCGAGACGATGAGCACGCGGTTTGCCGCGTTGCCCCATCATTCGACTCGTCCGGTCGTTTGCACTCCGGGTTTTCCTCTCGCGACGCAGTCCGTCGGAGGGCGATGGTTGTGATTGTCGGACGTCCGCCGTTCCACGGGGCGGCGCGGTTCACTGCCGAAGTGAATCTGCACCTTGTGCGGCGTCCAACGCTTTGTGGAGGAGCGTGGACAAGATGAGTAAGGCGCCGACCGCAATGAAAACCAGCTCGTCCCGATCCCAATGCCACCCGGTGAATTCGCGGACTTCGTGAATGACCACGACCCCGGCGATGGTCCCCAACAAGGTCCCCCTACCGCCGAAAATACTCGTGCCGCCGAGAACGACGGCAGTGATCACATCCAGCTCCATTCCGAGTCCGACATCGGCTTTGGCCGTGTTGCGTCTCGCGGCGTAGAGGACCGCGGCGAGACCCGCCGCCAAGCCGGCGGCGGTGTGGAGCAGGAAGCGGGTGCGCCCCACCCGTACGCCCGAAAACCGACAGGCGGTTTCATTGTGACCGATGGCGAAAAGAGAGCGGCCGAACGTGGTTCTGGCAAGCAGCACGCCCGTCCCGACGGTTGCTGCGGCAACGACCAGGCCGGGTATGGGCAAACCGAGGAACGTCCCGCGACCCAGCAGGATGAAGGCGTCCGGGAAACCGGAGAACGGCCGGCCGAGACTGATACCTTCCGCGATGCCGCGGAAAGCGGCCAATGTTGCCAGTGTCACGATCAGTGGATGCAGGCGGAATCGGGCCGTCAGCAGGCCGTTGCAGGCGCCGGCCGCGCCGCCGGTTGCCACCGCGGCCAGGGCTGCGGTCCAAATGGAAACCCCGCCCTTTGCATAGGTCAAGCCGAGCACGACCGCGGCCAAGGCCATGGCGGAGCCGACGGAGAGATCGATCCCGCCGGCGACGATGATCAGCATCATGGGCAAGGCAAGCAGGGCCAATTCCCACATGTGGGTCGACAGTTCTATCTGGGTGTTCCAGGCGAGGAAGGCCGGATCCAAAACCCCCGCCGTTGCGAGTACGCCGGCCAGGATCAGGACCAGGGCGGTTTCATGGCGGAACAGCCGGCGGGCGGCGCGACGGATCGTGTTTGCCGTGTGTGCCCCGGTTTTCATGCCGCCTCCATTCTTCGCCGGGATCGTTGCAGCCAATGATCGCTCAGGACGGCGATGAGGATGAACGCGCCTTGGACGGTGCGCTCCCAGTAAACGGCGGTCGCACCGAGTCGGAGAAAAATGAGCATGGTCCCTATGGTCGTGAGCAGCAGCGCTCCGAGGACGCTGCCGGCAATGGTGCCGCTGCCGCCACGGATCGAAGCGCCTCCCACGACCACACAGGTGACCACAAGCAGTTCGAAGCCCTGGCCGATTCCCGACTCGACCACCGAAAGTCGCGGGACGCTGACGACCGTTGCGCAAGCGGTCAGCAGTCCGGTGATTGCGAAGGCCGTCAATCGGGTGCGGCGAACGGAAATACCTCGGACAGCCGCGGCTTCGGGGTTGCTCCCGGCGGCGAAGACATGGAGGCCGAAAGACGTCCGACGCACGAGCGCGGCGACGCCGACCGCCACGAATGCCGCGGTCCAAATGCTCAGGGGCAGCCCTGCCCACGTTCCGGTTCCCAGCACGCGCAGGCCGGCTGGGAGGTCGGTGATCCATTCGCCGCCCATGACCAGCTCCGTAAGACCACGCAAGATCGTGAGCATAGCGAGCGTGACGATGATCGATGGGATTCCGGCCAGTGCCACCAAGCTGCCGTTGACGATTCCGAGCACAGTCCCGGCGGCCAGGACCAGCGCTACGGCAACCGGCACGGGGAGGTCGAGCCGGGCGGCGGCGGACAAAGTCCCCAGGAGCGCCGCCAACAAGCCCATCATCGATCCGATCGAAATGTCGATTTCGCCAGTGGCGATCACCAGAGTCAGACCGCAGCCGGCGATCACCGCCGGTGCGGCATTCACCAGCATGTCGCTCAAATTGCCGGGGGCGAGGAAGTGGGGACTGACGCCGGCAACAACGGCGCACAGCATGGCAAGAAAAAGTGCCAGCGGCCATTCGCGCCGTCTGAACAACCGGTGGATGCCGGTGCGGGCCGGGGCCTTTGCGGTCGGTGCCGTCGAGCTGCTGTCGGGCAGCGCCAGTTCGAGCACTTGTTCCTGGGTTGCGCCCCTCCCAGGCACGTTGGCGACGATTCGTCCCGCGCGCATGACCAAGATGCGGTCGCTCAGGGCCAGGAGTTCGGGCAATTCGGAAGAAATCAGGAGCACTGCGGTCCCGTTTTGCGCCAGTTCCCGGACCAACCGGTGGATTTCGGCCTTGGCCCCGACGTCGACTCCCCGGGTCGGCTCGTCGAGCACAAGGATTTCCGGGTCGGTCGCCAGCCATTTTCCCAGGACGACCTTTTGCTGATTGCCCCCCGACAGCGCCCGGGTCGGGGCTTCGGTGTTGGGGGGGGTAATCCCCAGGCGTTCGACCAAGCGTCTCGCCAGCGCGGATTCTTGTTTTGCACTGCGAAAGAATCGTCGTTTCAAGCCGTGCAGCACGGCCATGCCCAGGTTCTCGCGTACCGGCAACGGCAGAACCAGCCCCTGGCGTTGCCGATCTTCGGGGACGAGGGCCATGTGTGCCCGGATCGCCTCCGCCGCCCCGGCGCCGGTTAACAGCCTGCCGCCGACCCGCACTTCCCCCGCATCGGGACGTGCCAGGCCGAAGAGACAGCGCGCCAGTTCGGAGCGGCCCGCACCGACCAATCCGGCCAGTCCGACGATTTCTCCCGCAGAGACGTGCAGGGACACGTCCTGAAACTCGTCCCGTCGCGTCAACCCACGAGTTTCGAGACGCGGCACTGCGCCTCGGTCCGTGTCCGGGCTTCGTTCTTGTCGGGCGTGTTCGGTGACTTCGCGTCCGACCATCAGGCGGACGAGTTCGGGACGTGAAAGCCCGGCGACCGGTCGAGTAGCCGCCAATCGGCCGTCCCTGAGGACCGTAACCCGGTCCGCCAAAGCAAACACCTCGTCGAGCCGGTGGCTCACGTACAGGATACTCACTGCCTTGGAGCGCAGTCGTTCGAGGTTCTGGAAGAGCGAGGCGCATTCGTGTTCCGACAGCGACGCCGTGGGTTCGTCCAGTATCAGCAGTCGACATTGTTCGGAGAGTGCGCCGGCAATGGCGATTACCTGCTGTTCGGCGGGGGAGAGAAGGCCGGCGGAACAATCCGGCGAAATATCGGCGGCCAGGGCTGCAAAAGCCGCCGCCGCCTCCCGGCGCATTCGGGCCCGGTCCAGGACCAGGCCGTGCAGACACCGGGGTTCGCGACCGGCAAACATATTCTCGGCCGCGGTGAGGTCCGGAAACGCCGTCGACTCCTGGTGAATGACCGCAATCCCGGCCCGCCGGACGTGCAGGACATTGCCGAACGGCAACGCTTCGCCCCAGGCGGTCACGTTCCCCGAATCCGGCACGTGCACGCCGGCCAGGATTTTGATCAGTGTGGATTTGCCGGCGCCGTTCTCACCGCAGAGGGCGTGGATTTCGCCTGGAAACAGATCGAGGCTCACATCCCGGAGGGCCCGAACGCCCTCGAAGGTTTTAGATATGCGCCGGATGCACACGCAGGGGGGTGGTTTGCTTTCGCCAGTGGCCACGTCTCTGTTCCAGATGGGCTCGTCGTTTGCGAACGGGTCGATGGGAAGGAAGTCGCGCGGACCGGCACGGTGCGTTGTCCGCAACAGCCGGGAATCTAGCACGGGGACCGCGGAGTCCAAATCCCGGGGTGTACAAGCCGACTCCGAAAGGACGGTCGTCTGCCTCTGTTCGGACAAGCGTCCGAGGGGGCCCGGTGGGCGGACCGTTTCCACGCGGCTTGACGGTTGCTGAAAACGGGTGCATTTTGTTCCGAGGCGAGTGCGGTGCGCGACGTAACGTCTGAGTTGCGGCCCTGGGCGCCGTACCCGGCGCCGGCAAAGGAGAACGTCCCGATGAAGCTGCGATACCTCGGCGGGCGGTATCAGGGTCGGACCCTGGATTTGAAGCCCGACGGCTTTGGGATCGGGCGGGACGCCGACAACGATCTGGTCTTGGAAGACGAGGGGGCTTCTCGCCGTCACTGCCGGGTTTACCGCGAGAACGACGAATGGTTTATCGAGGACCTGAAGAGCACCAATGGCGTCCGGGTGAACGGGAAGCGAATCGACCGCGTCTCTGTTCTCAAACCGGGCGACCGAATCGGGATTTGCCGGCAACTTCTGCTTTTTTCCGATGACACCGGGATCGTGGATCCCGCAGCGCTGCACGTCGAATCGATCCCGCGCGATGCCATGGGGGGGGTCGGCCCCGGCCCCGAGCCGCCTCGAGTCGAGTCCGCATCGTTTCCCTGGTTTCGGGCCGTTTTGGTTTTTCTGCTCTTGGGTGCGGGAATTGCAGGCTTGATCGCTGCCTTCCGGACTCCGTTGGATGGTGGGGATCGGGAAGCGACTCAGGCGGCTGCCTCGACTGCGCCTGCGGAGTCCGCAATTTCGAAAGCGGACGCAGCGGCATCGATTGCCCCGGGTGCGTCCAAGGTCTTGGAACCTCCCAAGAATCCGTTGCCGCCAATATCGCTTGCGCCGGGCGCGCCGAGCGCACCGCCTGTGTCGAAAGAGGCGGGTGCGACGGAGAAGGTCGCCGTCCCCAAGAACGGAGCGGCAGCTGCGGGGGGTGCACCGGCGCCGAGGCCCCCGGTCGCGGCTATCCTGGGGGTTGTAGAAAGCAAACCGGCCGGGGCCTCGGTCGAGATCGACGGGGAACAGGTGGGGAAAACGCCGTTGGTGCTGCGCGGGTTGGCGCCGGGACGCCATCGGGTCCGTCTTGTGCTCGATGGATACGAACCGCTGGTCCGGCAGATCCTGGTGCCGGGGGCCCTACCGACCGCGCCGTACGAATTGCGCCTTCGGCCCGGAATGCTCCTGGTGGAGTCTGCCCCGCCGGGCGCCGCGGTCCTGAAGGGCACTCAGGTGCTCGGACGTACGCCCGTCGTGTTGCGCGGACTGCCTGCGGGCAAGCAGGAGCTGCGGCTGGTGGCGCTGGGGTTCGTGCCGCAGACCGTGCGCGCTGAAGTAAATCCCATTCGTGGCGAGCGGCTGCGAGTCGAGCTGAAATCCGCACTCGGCGCAATGGCGGTGGCGACTCGACCGGCGGGCTGCGGAGTTGTGGTCGACGGCGATCCGAAGGGGACGACTGTTCCGTCCGGAAAAGGAGGTGGGATTTCGGCGCCGCTGAATGTCCCCGGTCTGGTCCAGGGCGAACATGTCGTGTCGGTCCGGCACCCGCTCGCCGGCGTGCAGACCCGGAAAGTCAGCGTCAGTGCCGGCCAGACAGCACGACTCACGCTGGGGTTCTGGGTTCCGGACACGCGTGTCAAACTCGTCAACGGCGGCGAGCGATTCGGTATGCTGGTTCGCCGCGAGCCCAACGGCGACGTGTTGCTCGCCGAAACACCTTTGCAAACCCGGCGGTATGCCAAAGCGCAGGTTGCCGGCGTTGGACCGTTGTCCAAGAAGGCGGCGCGGCAATTGGCTGCACGCTTTGCGGCGGGCGTCGGGCGTCGCTCGGGAGCGACAGCCGGGGCTTCCGCCGGCCCCACTCTTTTCGGCGACGACATCGTCGGTCCTCCAGCCCGAGCGCAGCGGGGCGCCGCCAAGGAGGCACAGACGGCAGGGAGGGAGGGCGGGCCCGGCGCTCCGGAGCGGCAGGCCGGACAGGACACGTTTACGGTGGCTGAATTGGAGCGGCTCTTCCGGATGACGAGCGGCATCGAGCTGAAGCGGCGACTGACCGGGCGGGAACTGACGATTCGCGGCGTTCCGACCGGGGACAGTGAGACGGCCGGCCGTTGCCGTGTCGATTTCGGCAAACGCATTCAATGTTATTTCCCGCCCGAGGAGTTCAAGGACGTGCGGACCCGGGTCCGCGTGGCCCGGGCGCGACGCGAGGCGATCATCGTGACCGGTCGTTGCGTGGCGTACCACATCACCGGTCTCGTCTTGGAGGGTTGCCGATTGCAGGCGGACGACGATGCGGGTCAGCAAGCACGTTGACCCCTATCTGCACCTGCCTTGAGTTGCAGCCCGGCATGCCATGACCGGATAATCGGAAGAAGTAAGCAGGCATTTTGATTGCCAATTGGAATGAGTTGGTCCGCCTGCGTGTTGCGGCGGCCGTTTTCGGATTGCGCCGGTGGACGGCGTCGTTTTTTCGCCTGTGTCCGGCCTTTCCCGCCGTGATCGCCATAGCACTGGGCATCGTTACGGTGCTCGGAGTGCGTTTTTGGGGTGATCCGCGAATCTCGTGGGCCGGCTTGTCTTTTTTTGGTATATTCTTCGCCCTGCGTTGCCTTGGGGTCGGTTTGCGGTCGGGACGTTTGGTCGAGTTGTGCTGGTTTGCGGTCGGGATGAGTTTGTCGCAGTTGCATCTCGCAACGTCGGGGCGTTCTTACCTTCGCGTTCTGCCTCGAGTTCCGTGTCGGATCGAGGTTCGGGGCATTGTGTCGTCTCCCGTTTATTTGGGCGATGGACTGCCGCCCACAAGACGGGGGACTTCGAGTGAGATCCTGGTGCGTGCCGTTCGCCGCCCGGGGGAATCGGCTTGGCGGGGTGCGGCCGGCCGTCTTCTCGCTCGCCTGCCGTTCGGGGCGCCGGGACTGCCGTATGGGGCGGAAGTCCAATTGGAGGGACGTCTCTCGTTGCCGTCCGCCGCAGCGTTTCCGGGTGCGTTCGACTATCGGCGGTACCTCCTCTGCGATGGAGTGCGGCACATCCTGACCGTTGAACGTGCCGGGCTGCTGTCCGGCCCGATGGGGTGGCGGCGCCCGGCGGCGGCCCTGTTCCGGGTGCGGGACCGGCTCGTGGATCGTGTGATTCGGGGGACGCGCTCCACGGAGAACGCACGCCTTCTGGCCGCGATCACTCTTGGCTGTCGTCAAGGTCTGAACCGGGCCACACGTCTTCAATTCGTCCGGAGCGGGGCGGTGCACGTGTTTGCCATCAGCGGGTTGCACGTCGGCATTTTTGCCGGGTTGCTATTGCTCGTGCTGCGAACCTTCCGGGTGCCTTTTCGCCTTCGCTACTGGTTCTTGCCCTTGCCGCTGGCCGTCTACGTTTTCCTGACCGGGGCGCACCCGTCCGGGGTTCGTGCCTGGATCATGCTTTCCCTCTGGTCGTGGGGTAGGGCGGGGCTTTTGCCGGCGGCTCCCTTGAATACGGTGGCCTTGGCGGCCCTTGTTCTCCTGGTGCTCAATCCACTAAACCTGGCCCGGACGGGATTTCAGTTCTCGTTTACCATTGTGGTTACGCTTATTCTGGGATGGCCGCTGGTCTCGAAGACGGCGGCTGTCATCGAAGAACGAGCCCTTTGGGTCCCGTTGCGGTTTCGGAGCGCCTGGGCAAGGTTCGGCGCGGTCCGCGGCGTGGTTCGTCTGACCGGGGCCGGGGTGCTGGCGTGGCTCGGCAGCGGGGGGTTAGTGGCTTGGACCAACTCCCTGGTGGTTCCCGGTGGGTTTCTGGTCAATCTTGTGGTCGCTCCGCTTGCCTGGGGCACGCTTTTTATGTCGGGCTGGAAACTGTTGTTCAGCTTTGTTCCCTTATGGCGGTGGCCGGAACACGTTGCCGGGCGATTCCTCGAGGCGGGCCTTGTGGTCATGCGCGGCGCGACGGCGTTGGGGGCCAAGCCGCCCCTGAGCCTGGCCGTGAACCGGCCGACAGTTCTGCCGGTATTGTTGTACTACACACTTCTGCTTGCGGCACTGCACCCTCGGCTCCGGGTTCGGGCCCGCGTAGTGTTCGCCGGCGGCCTCGGGATGTTGGTTCTCTTCGCTTGGCCGCGACTCCGTACGCCGGGGTTCGACGCGGTCGCCGTTCTCGGCCCCGGCGGGGCTGTTCCGGCGGTGGCGGTCACGTGGCGGCCGCAAGTCCCGCCCGTGATCGTGAATACCGGTGATTCCCGGA
Source organism: Kiritimatiellota bacterium (assembly GCA_013151865.1). GTDB lineage: Bacteria > Verrucomicrobiota > Lentisphaeria > Oligosphaerales > JAADHN01 > JAADHN01. Next base: position 11,512 of record JAADHN010000063.1, on the reverse strand, counting down.
CAGGGAGATTGATGGCCGAGTGGCTCCTCAGCCACGGGGTGCGCACTGTGGACGCCCTGATCCTGGCCGGTCCGGCCGGGGACACGGCCGGCGGTGCGCCGGCTCTGCTTGAGTCTTTGGATGTGAGGACCGTCGTCTGTTTTCGGCCGGACCGGGCAGGACCGCGTCTTGAACGGGCCTTGGCGGAACACAGTCGTCGGGGTGGCCGGCTAAGATCGCTTCCGGATGTCGCCCGTGGGACGGTGAGCTGCTCCGGCGTGGATGTGACTCGGACCGCCCAAGGTCGCGAGTGCGAACTCCGCATCGGCTTGCCCGCGGGCGGAATGGTGAGTGAAGTGCGGGTTGCGAACAGGGCGAATCAGGGGGGGACGGCGGCTATTCGACGACCGGGCCGGGGGCGATGGGACGAACTGTTCCGTGGGGGAGCGTCGCTGACGGGTCGGATTGCGGTGCTCGAACCCGGCGCCGTGGCGCCGGTCGTGCTCAGTCGCTCCACGGGCGTTCCGACGGGGCGTAAGTGAGGAAGACGGGCTGGCCGACCGCGGCGAGTCGTCCCGGTCCTTTCGCCGTGATCCGATAGTAGACGGTTTCCGTCCGCTGGTCGATCGAATCGGACAGTTTTTTCGCGAACGGCGTCACGCCCTTGAACGAATAGAGCACGATCCCATTTCGAACGAGCTTCACCTCGACCGGCGTGCCGGGCTCGAGGCTCGATATTTCGAAGGCCACCTCCATACGGCTGCGGTCGGTTTTCGCCTGTTCGCCGAACGAATGCCCTTCGACCGTGAAGCGCTTGATATCGATTGCATTGGTCGGCGAGCGGCGCCTGCAGTAAAACCGTCCGGTTTCCAAGGCCGTCAGAAAGGCGCCGGGGCTCTTTTCGCGGGCGAAAACCACGTTGTCGACCATCCCGGCGGGAGTGTCGACAAGCTTTTTGGGGTCGAGCAGGTCGCCGACTGTCCAAATCGGGTACGGGGCCACCTGTTCGATGAAGTCCAGCAGCAACCGGTCCCATACTTGCCCGGGCGCGTAGAGGTCCGGGCCGCTGGCGGAAAAACAACTGAAGGCGTTGAAACTGTGGGTGAGGGTGATGACCTCCCGATAGGGCGGGGTGACGAAGGAGACCGGCCAGCGGTAGTTCTCCACGCCTTCCTGCGGATGGCTCCACATCTGGAAAAAACCGGCCTCGGCGCCGCGGTTCAGGACCCCTTGCTCCGGGCTCATTCCCTCGGGAGGGCCGTGGATATGGAAGCGACGCACGCCGCCCGCCACGATATTGAAAAAAGCGACGACGACCAGGGACGGCACGATGAAAAACACGAAATACACGCTCTTGGTCTTTCGGCGCCGGATGCGGAATCGGTGTCGGACCCAGGCGGGGACGTAGTAATAGCCCACCCACAGAGCGACACAGAGCAGCAGGAGGAACCGGGCCGCGAAAAGCCAGAGGCCGTCACGTCCGGGGACATATCCTGCTGCATAAGGCAGACGCAGCAGCGGTTCGGGAGATTGCGTGCCAAGCATCAAGATTTCACGGTGGTAATTGTGGCATTGCAGATCGCCGAGCAGCGAGCCGGTCCAGTAATACCCCGGTGCGACTTTGACGCCGGGAACGAAACAAACGTCTTTTTGAGTGCGGTTCAAGGCTCGAACACTCTCGATGTAGCGGCTCGGGCCCATGGTTGAGACCGAGGGCTTCCGGAAGGCGAACCAGAGAAGATACCGGAGGGGCGGCAGTCCATACTGGAGCTGGCGAGAGAGTCGGTCCGAGAGCATGACGCCGTCGATCCCGGCGGTCTTGGCCTGCCTCGCCAGCTTATCGAGGGACATGTCGCCGCCGGACACGCTTGTCCGAAAGCCGACCACCACCCGATACGGCCGCAACGGGGACTGTTTTTCCGAGGCAGGGGCGTCGGCTTGCGCCGGAAGAATCCCACCGGCCAGCAGATAGACTGCTGCGGCCCACAGGCATTGTTTTCTTGGGGGGGCCATATTCGACCGTCCTCGTTCGTCCCCGTGCACGCAGTCGCGTTCGACTTCGGCATCGCGAGCGCACGTCGGCCTGCGATTCATGTTCGCAATCCTTCGGTCACTTCGCAGCGACAAGTCCGTCTCGGTCGGCGACGGACAGCGGCCGCGCCCACTCGGTTTGCGCGGCAAGCCTCCAAAACTGTGAGCCTCCGGCAGCATTTGCAGTGCCCAACGCCACGGACTATTGTCCTGGACCATGGCAAATCCCGGTGCACAATCGTCGGTTTCCGATTCGGCCGGCCTCCGGGTGCTTCACTTGATCACTCGGATGGACATGGGCGGCTCGTCCACCAACACCGCCGCGACGTGTGTCCGACTGGCCGGCGTGTATGGCTGCGACGTGACGCTTGCGGCCGGACCGTCTCCAGAAATGCCGCCGCAATTGACGCGCGGCCTCGATGAATCGGGCGTGTCCCGCGTCACTTTACCACACCTGCGGCGCAACCCAAATCCCCTCGGCGATGTTGCCGGCTTGATCGAGACCCTGGCGCTGGTCCGGCGTCTCCGGCCGACAGTGTTGCACACTCACACCTCGAAAGCAGGCGTACTAGGGCGTTTCGCGGGGTGGTTGTTGCGGGTGCCTGTTGTCGTGCACACACCGCACGGGCACATCTTTTACGGGTACTTCGGTGCGTTTCGGATGCGGCTATTCGCGTGGATTGAGCGGATGGCCGCTCATTGGTGCGATCATATCATTTCCCTCACGGATCGAGAGACCACCGATTACCTGGAGCGGGGGATCGGGAGGCCGCGGCAGTATGTGACGATTCCCAGTGGGGTGCCGCTGCAGCGATTCATGGAGCGGGGAGCGGGTGTCCGCGAACGCGTCCGCGCGGTTTTGGGGATCGGGCCCGAAGAAGTCTTGTTCATCACGGTGGCGCGCCTGGCGCCGGTCAAAGGGGTGGACGTGCTCGTCGATGCCTGGCGTTTGGTGGCTGCCCCGGCCCCCCGTTTGCTCATTGTGGGCGAAGGCGGCGAGCGTCCCCGCCTTGAGGAGCAAGTGTTCCGTGCGGGTCTGTCGGACCGGATCGCGTTTTTGGGTGCTCGCTCCGACGTTCCGGATCTGCTCCATGCCGCGGACGCGTTCGTATTGGCGAGCCGCAACGAAGGCATGGGGCGAGTCTATGTGGAGGCCATGGCCGCCGGCCTTCCGGTGGTCGGGACTGACGTGGGCGGGGTCCGGTGCGTGGTTCAGGACGGCGTGTCCGGCATTCTGACGCCGCCCGAGGCCCCGGCGGCAATCGCCGGGGCGGTTGCGCGTTTGGTTGCCGACCCGGCCGAGCGGGCGCGGATGGGAGCGGCGGGGCGTCGGGCCGTGTATCCCGAGTTCGACGAGGCGTACATGGTGGAGCGCATTGCCCGGCTCTACACTCGGGCGCTCGAGGCCAAAACCGGGGGCGGTAAATGATTTGTGCGATCCACCAACCGCATTTTATTCCATGGCTGGGCTATTTCGACAAGATTTTTCGGGCCGATGTCTTTGTTTTTCTCGATTGTGTTCAATTCAAGAAGAATGAGTACCAGAATCGGAACCGGGTCCTCACGCCTCAGGGGCCGGCTTGGCTCACCGTCCCGGTGTCTTTTCGGTTTGGAGACCGGATTGACCAAGTGAAGGTGGCCGCCGACGGGCGGTGGCGCAAGAAGTTGCTGCGGACCGTTGCCATGAGTTATGCTCGGGCGCCGGGGTACGCGGCCGCCTTTCCGGGGTTCGAAGCCATCATCCTCGAAGAGAGCTGGCGGTCACTGGCGGAATTGAATACGGCCACGGTGCTGTGGCTGCTCGATTTGTTCGGCATTCGGACGCCCACCCACCGGTGCACGGATTTGGGACCGTTGTCCGACGCTCCGACCGGGCGGTTGATCGACATCTGTCGGGCCGTGGGAGCGGATGTCTATCTTTCCGGGGCCGGCGGGCGAGACTACCTCGAGCAGGAGCTGTTCGAAGCCGCCGGCATCGAGCTGGTTTTCCAGGATTTCGAGCATCCTGTCTACCCTCAGGGCGGCCGGGGGCGGTTTGTTTCCCATCTCTCCGCCATGGACAGGGTCATGTGGGCCCCCGGTCCGTTCCCGGCCCGAACCTGAATGCCGGGCCTACATCCAGTCGTTGTCGATAGCAGGTTTCGGGGCAGGGGGTTTCGGTTTTTTTGCGGGCTTCGGCCTGTCGCTTTTTTTTGGTTCTGCCGGCGCGGTTGGAGGCGGTTTGACCAACGGTTTTTCGACTGTTTCCGCGCGCTTTTCCCGGGCGGGTTTCGTTTTGGGCTTCGGCGGCGGCTTCGTGGCGGTCGACTCGTTCTTGTCTGCCGTCTTCTTTTTTCTTTTCCCGGTCGTCGCTTTTTCCGGGGGAGTGGCGCGGCCGGTTTTTCCCGCGCCGGTAAGGTCCAGTCGGACAGCAGGTTCTTTCAGAGTGAGCGGCAGGGCGGGGACGAGGCTCGCCTCATTGAGGTCCGCGGGGGCTTCGAACAGCAGATGAAAGACCGCCAGGCCGGTGTCGTACCGGTACTCCCAATTCCGTGCGTCAAACGGCAATCGGTCGCGGGCAAGGGCCAGGCACGGTACGACCTCGTTTCCAACGGCCAGCTTCCAATCGTACTTCCCGATACTTCGTCCTTTTGCCAATTTGATGTCGACCACGACATACACGCGACCGTCTGCCGGCGGACGACGGGTGAGCGTCGATTCGTCATCGGTTTCGGACGGACGAAATCGACCCGCCGCCAACACCTTGTCCAGGTCGCGCCACAAGACGGGCTTGTCTGTTGTTCTGACTCCCACGATCCGTCCGCACCGCACCGGGATTGCCGTGTCGACCGCGGGCAGGTCGGACTTCTTCGGGGCGGGGCGGCCGACGGCAAGGAGGGGTCGGTCGCCAATGAGTGCCGCGGCAGTAAGCAGGAGCGCAAACCAGCGCTGCATCGATCCGGCAAAAGGGTTCATGCATTCATCTCCTTGTGTTGCCAGACGGTTTCATGATTGCCGGTCGTGTCATCGACTTCGCCGTTGCTGGGCGTCCGGATCGAGAATCGCGGACTGCGGGAATTGGTTCCGCCTTTTGGGTTGGCCGCTCCCCGGACGAGGGATTCCATCACTCGAGCGCCGAGGAGGTTGCTTCACGGCGCCGGGGCGTCGATGGCCTGTCTCTGCAGGTCGGCCAGTCGTGCGGCGCCGCTGCGCGCCAGCGCCAGGAGTCGATCCAGTTGCGGGGCGGAAAACGGTGTTTCTTCCGCCGTGCCTTGGATTTCAATGTAATTGCCTTCGGCGGTCATGACAACATTCATATCGACCGCCGCGGCCGCGTCCTCGCTGTAACAGAGATCGAGCATGGGCCGTCCCTCGACGATTCCGGCGCTCACCGCGACCGCGCGGGTCTTCAGGGGCCACGTGCTGATTCGACTCTCGACGAAAAGCCGGCGCAAGGCCAGTTCCAGAGCGATGGACGCCCCGGTGATGGCCGCGCAACGTGTGCCGCCGTCCGCGTCGAGGACATCGCAATCCACGTACAAAGTGCGCTGGCCGATCTGCGTCAGGTCGACCACGGCCCGGAGAGACCGACCGATCAGTCGTTGGATTTCCGTCGCCCTGCCGCCCGGTCCGACGACCTGCCGTCGCGCCCGTTCCGGGGTGGCCCCGGGCAGCATCCGATACTCTGCGGTGAGCCATCCGCCCGGCACCTGCTGTTCGCGCATCCAGCCGGGAATGCCGGGGACGTCGCTGACGCTGCATAGGACTCGAGTATTGCCGCATCGAATAACCGTCGATCCGAGAGGGTGCTTCAGGAAATCGAGTTCAAACGAGACTGGACGCAACTCGTCGTCCCCCCGCTTGTCCGCACGCAAGACTGCCATAGCGACCGTCCTTTCTTTGGTTTGCCAACAACCGGTTCAGTCACGTGTAGAGGGGACCGACTCGAAATCGAGACCGCATCGAAATCGGAATCGACCGTAACCGCGATGGCGGCCACGATCATGACGGCAGCAGCGATTCGGTCCCCCGAGACTGGAGCCCGTCCACAATAGGGTGCATGGGCGCGCGAGTGCGATTTTGGGTGAGATTTCGTTCCCGCCGAGCAGGATCCGGCCTGTCTGCGTGCCCCGCACAGGCAGGCGATGCTGCCCTCAGCGGTAATCCCGCTCGGCGGGAGGGGGAAACGGCGAAAGATCGTCCGAAAGCATCCGCGCCCTTTGTGGACGGGCTCGAGACTGACGGGTCACTTTTGCCGTTATTCCCGATTGGCCTGGGGGCCAAGACACGGTACAGTATGCGGTTTGCCCGAGGTATTGCCAGTTGCTGTCGATTTTTTTCTGTATGATTTGTGTTGGAATGTCGGTGTTGCTCACCGGGTGTGGGCGAACGCCTGCTGTCCGGTACGACCCGATTCCGGGGCAGATCCTGCGGGAAGCGCTGGACGCGTTGGCCCGGGGCGACGATCCGCAAGCGCTGAAACTGCTTGAACGTCTGCGGGACGTCTATCCGGAGACCCCACTCCCGGACACCGGAATCCGATACGTCCGCGAACGACAGTTCGAACGGCGTTTGAATGTGTTGCTTCGAGCCGGTCGCCTCGATGACGCCAAAAGCCTCCTCGACGACTGGGAAACTCGATTCGGGCGTTCCCCACTGATTGCCCGCAGCGAACGTGTGATTGCCGGCCTGCGTGTCCTCCGGAAGGTTTCTCGGCAACGCCCGTATTCGACCAGTGCCGAACTCGACGCCGCGCTGAAAACCGTGCGGGAATTCGCCGTAGTGTTGCAGTCCCCGGCATACAACGCTTGGACCGCGCGCCTGGAACGCCGGCTCGAGAAGTTGCGCGTCGAGGAGAAGCGTCGGGCCCTCGAGCGCTTGAGCGTTGCCTACGACCGGGCGGTCGTTGAAAGTCCGAGGATCGCACTCGAGCGCTTGGCGGAGATCCGGAGACTGTCCCCCGACAACGCCGCGGTCGTGCTGGATCGCCGTGTCGCCGGAGGAGATTTCACCGGCTTGAGGGAATGGGTGCGCGGCATTTTCGGGAGCCGACAACCGGTTGAATGTCGTTCCTTGGAAGCCGGGCTTTGCCGGAATTGGGACCGTTTGCCAAGCGCGGTTCGCAGGGACATTTCGCGTCTGTTGTTCTCCGTCGAACCGTCTGACGGTACGTCGATTTCCGGGACTTGGTTGCGGGGGCGTTTGGCTCTCGAGGCCGGGCGGCGTGTGGAATCGGCAAGACTGACCCGCCAAGTCTGCGGTGCGGTCCTGCCGGCCACCGAACAGTTGGCTTTACGCGTTTCGCGCCTGGTCATGCCGGTCGAGCAGTTTCAGGCGCGTCCCTGGCGTACACCGTTGCCCACAATCACGGACCTGCTCGATGGGTTGCGGCAGGTGCGCGGCGTCCTCCGTCGGCGGGGCGCCGTTCCGTAAGCGTGAGTCTTGTCTCTGTGTGCGGCTGCACTTCGGTGGCCGCATGCCGGCAACTCCGGGGTCGACGGACCGTTTTTTCCGGGTTTGTTCGCCCCCGACCGCGGCCCATAATTCGAAGGCGTCCGAATTCGCGGTCGCGCCGTCGAACCGGGGCGCTCTTGCTGGTTCCCGCCGGGCGGGACCCGTGTGTCCTCTCCGCCTCCCCAACCGAAAGGCTTGCCTGATGCAATCGTTCCTCCCTGTCTTGCGTGTGTTGCTCGTTCTCGGGATTCTCGGCGGTGTCGCCCCGGTCCTTGTCGCGGCCGACGCCGGCAAGTCCGGAGTGCCTCCCCCGCCGGGCTTGCCGCCCTTGCCCAAGCAATCCGGCGCCGATCTCCTGGCGCAGAAGTTTGCTTTTCTTCCCAAAGTCGTCGCCCGCTATGGCGGCAACGAACTGACTTCGGCGGATTTCCTTAAGCGTGGAGCACCGCAGTTGCTGATGTTGGTCGGGCGCAATCCGAACCTGCCGGAAGCGCAGTTGAAAAAGGCGGCCCATGGATTGACTTCGCAATTGATCGACCGCGAGCTTCTCCTCGGGATCTGCAAGAAAGCCGGGATACAACCGGACCTGAAAAAGGCCGCGAAACGTTTGTCTCAACTCGAAAAGCGATTTGGCGGACCGCAAGGGCTGGATCGCATTTTGGCGTTTCAAGGATTGACGCGGGACGAAGTGGCGCGCCAGATCGCCGAGGAAGTCGCCCTCTCCGAGTGGGTCGACAAGAAGATCAGGCCCCACATCAAGATTGATGAAGCGGCGCTGAAGGAGTACTACAGCACGCATAAGAGCCAGTTCGAGACCCCGGAAAAAATGCAGGCTTCGCACATTTTGATCAAAGTGAAGCCCGACGCTTCGCCGGATGAAAAAGTCAAGGCCCGCAAGAAAGCGGAGACGGTTTTGGCCAAGCTGAAAAAGGGTGCCGATTTCGCAGAGCTGGCCCGCAAGGACAGCGACGGCCCCAGCTCTCGCAACGGTGGAGATCTGGGGTCGTTCCAGCGTGGACAGATGGTGCCTGCGTTCGACAAAGCCGCTTTTGCACTGAAGGAAGGGCAACTCAGCGACATTGTCGAAACCCGATTCGGCTATCACATCATCAAGGCCGGCAAACACACTCCTGCCCGAATGAAGACGTTCAAGGAATCGGACGCCGAGATCCGGAACAAATTGCAGAAGAAGGAGTTGATCGCGCGTGTCGAACGTGTTTTGAAAGCGGCGCGCGCCGCCGCGAAAGTCGAGATCCTGGTCCCTGAAAAATGACCGCTTCGGGGCGCAGATACTGGGATGGGCTCGCGGCCGAGTACGTCCGTCGGCTCCGAATCTCGACGGAAGATTTTCATTACGGTCCGCTTTTGCCCGGCGACCGAGAGTTGCGGCTCTTGCCGTGCTGTGTCGCGGGCTGGTCCTGCCTCGAACTCGGGTGTGGCGCGGGACAGAATTCCATCTTCCTGGCTCGGCGTGGGGCCTTGGCTGCGGCTATAGACCAATCCGCGGCCATGATCGGTCACGGCCGTATGCTCGCCCGGCAGGTCGGCGCGCCCGTTCGGTTCATGGTGGGCGACGTGGATCGATTGCCCGTGCGAGAGGGCCCCCGATTCCACCTCGTTCACTCTTCGTACGCTCTACCGTTTGTGACGCGTCCGGAACGAGTGATTGCGGAGTCCGCAAAGCGCTTGCGACCGGGGGGACTGCTCCTGATAAGCACGGCGCACCCGGCTGCCGCGGGCGAATGGATCGACCTCGGCGACGAGGGACCGGGCTTGTTTCTTGCCGATTATTATCACCCGCGCATCGACCGTCGGTTGTTGAAGGGTGCAGAAGCGTGTGAGGTCTGTCGGCCGGTCCCACTCAGTATGGTGTTTTCCTGGCTGCGGACGGCCGGGTTGGACGTGTTGCAGTTTCTCGAACCGGCGCCGCCGCCATTGCTGCCGGCCATGAGCGAGCAGGAGATCCAGGATCGCATTCCGTACGACAGCCCCGGTTGGCGCGAGCATTACGAGGAGTTGCTGCGGATCCCGCACGTCGCGGTTTTCCTGGCCAGGCGGCCTGGGTGAGGAGCAAGCGCACGCGACGGAAGTTCGACGCGGAATCACGGTTTGTGTGGGGAGGCGACTGGGCGAGTACGATGGCCGGCGCGCGATGCACGGCTCCGCGGGAGCAACGCGCTTCAGGGCTTGTTTGTACAGGGCCAGACCCGTGGGACGAGTACGCGGGCGGCCTGTGCGGCTGACGGCCGTCGATCAGTGATTCCAGAATTTTTGGCGGGTAATGATGTCGCCGTACTTCAGCCACTTGGCGTGACCGTCGACGAACGTTGAATTGTTCCCGCCGTTGTGTCGTCCGGGATAGCAGAGGCCCCGGTAATAGGCCCAGCCGATCGAGCCCTGGGCATAGTTGTAGGGGCAGTAGGCCAGGTACAGGTTGCCGTCGTCGCCCGCGACAGTGGTTTGACGAGCGGTTTCGGTCAGCATAGCCGTTTCCGACGGGGTTGTGATGTCCGTCAGGGTTTTGCATGAACCGACCGGGCTTACGTGAGGATAGATCACGCCGTAATCGGTCCAACCGGTTCCCCGACGCGAGGGGCAGAAGGCGAGTTTCGAGTCCCCGACGTACGGCAACGCGACGACACCCCAGAACGTATTGGTGAAATCGTAGGTTGCATCGACATACATCGGGATCTGTCCATCGAAGTCCTGTGCGTACATCAGGAACGCGAGGCCGATCTGTTTCTCGTTGCTCAGGCAACTGGCCTGCAGTGCCTTGGCCCGGGCTTTCTGCAGTGCGGGCAGCAGCATACTGGCCAGGATGGCGATGATCGCGATGACCACCAGCAGCTCGATCAGGGTGAAGTGTCGCTTCTTTTGCATGATTGGCTTGTTTCCTTCGGTTTTGCGGACCCGCCCCCCGTGTGCAGTGCGAACGAGCGGGGGAGAGAACCGGTTGCGCGTGGTTTGCGGATCGTTCCCCCTTTGGACTGGAGAACGGCGCGGCGCCTGCACAAAGCCGAATTCACGCCTCCCAGTCGCAACTTATTGATTCCAGTTGCCGAACGCCTCCCACGGGGCATGAATCCAGTACGATGTGCTGGCGTAATTCTGCCAGCCGTGGCCGATATTGCCTTTCTCGAACTTGAACCACTTCACGTGCCCGTCCACAAAGGCAACGTTGCCGCCTTGATTGTGGGTGTCGCGCATGGCGTAATACTGGTTTGCCAGGATGTACATATCGCCTCCGCCGCCGCCTTTTTCGGACAGCATCATGCATTCGCTCGGTCGTTTGATCGTGTCCTGGGTCCGGGGAACGTTGAAGATGTAGCCCGCCGTGGAAGTGCTGCTGCCATACGGCATCCCATACGCACATCCATAGCAATTGTATTGGGTGCCCGGGCAGCGGTACATTTTCAGATCGTTCACATACGGGTAGATTGCGGCTGGCCAGGAGGGAAACCACGAGCTGCCGTTGGAGAGGAAAGACGGGTCGGAGGGGACGGGCGCCTGGCTCCTGTCTTCTCCGGGCATGTAGACGCCGGGCAGGTACTGGTCGTAATCTCCGGCGTACATGATGGTGCTGAGGGACAGCTGCTTCAAGTTGCTCGTGCAAGAGGCCTGCAACGCCTTGGCCCGGGCTTTCTGCAGGGCGGGCAGCAGCATACTGGCCAAGATGGCGATGATCGCGATGACCACCAGCAGTTCGATCAGGGTGAAATTCCGTTTCTTTTGCATGACTACCTCACTTTCTTCGGTTCTTGCCGGGGTGCCTGCCGACGTTATCGTGACCAGCGGCCCGGGCGTGATACGAGATAAAAAGCACCCAACAACATTAGCATTGTAGCCGTCGTATTGCGTCGAGTCAAGACGAATGTGACGAATCGATGCGAAAAAGGGCTTCGGGAAGCTGCGAGTCGGACAGGGACCATTTCACCGACTTATGCAACGTATGGAGAAGGGGCTGTCGACGGTCCCAAGAGGGCCTGTCGCTTTATTATTGTGCGTGTCCTCAGAGGGCCTGAAAGGCCGACTTTACCGTAGCCTTGGGCAACGCCCAAGGTTGGTCGGC
>JAADHN010000173.1 GCA_013151865.1 Kiritimatiellota bacterium | reverse complement strand
GATCCCGGAGTCGAAATCCGGCAACGGTACAAATCGGCCCTGGGGCGTCGCCTGGGAGGGGTCCACATCCGGAGCGAAAGTCGAGGCGATGAATTGGCCTGGATGATTCATGAACGTCGTTGCGAGAGGGCGCGGCCTGGAGGAATTCAGGTTGTTGGGACGGATGCTGGGCGAGGCCGTGTTGAAACATCGCCTCGGTCGGTGGAGGGCAGCAATGTCTTGCAGATGTGCGAGACGCGTCACCGCAGCAGACGGTTCACGCATGATTCAGGGCAGAACACAGCGCGAGTCCCCGAACGACCTTGCAGGACAGAGCCTGCGAAACGTGCGTCCCAGCGACGGTTTGGCCGTTCAGGACAAGAGACAGGAAAGGAGAAGAGAAGAGCGTTCCGTTCTTCCGCCGGGGGGAGAGCCGCGCACCTCCCGGCCAGCGGACCGAGGCGTTGCTCGGGAGTCAACCAATGCGCATGTTCCGCATGTGCACTCAGTCGAGTTTTGCGAGATCGAGTCGAAGCGTGCAGATTTCCCAAGGTCGCAATTCGACCTCGATCATGCCGTCGATTACGCGAACCTTCCGGTCCGGCAACAAACGACCCGACAGGTCCACGACTTCGGCCCGACGGATCCCCGGCAATCGCACCCTTGCGGCGACGCCTGCGCCGTGCATTTCGCTGATGCGCAGGAACGTGGCGCCGCTGTCGCTGTACAGGGCTGCCGGCAGCACCTCGGCCGGTTCGACCGAAAACTGGGGGAATTCCGCGTGAGTGTTCGGGACGCGGGCACAGGCGATCGCATCGAGGACGTCGGGCGGATTCCGCAATTCGGCGGCACGCCGGACGATGCCGGCGTCACGCCAGTCTCCGGCGTGCAAGAGCAGACTGCAATGAAACTCGTGGTGGCCCCGGCCGCCGATCCCCTCGTTGATGTACTGTTCCCAACCGGCCTGCGGTTTCTTGAAGCTGTTGATCAGCACGTGGCTCAACACGGACCGGCGGCTGTCCCAGAGGTAGTAGCGGTCGCCGTCATGCGATATCAGGGTCAACCCCTTCTCTCGTCCCACGGCCGATACGAAACTGCGGGCAAAAAACAGACCGGGGCGTCGTCGCTCGATATTCTCCCAGCCGCGGACCGGGAGCGGGCCGTACGGCTCGTGTTCCAAGTCGATCTCCTGCACGCCGAAAGGAATGTCGCCGTGCAACTCGACCGGGAACGGGACGGGCAGTTCGAGAGCCAGGAACCCGTTCCAGTCTTTCCAGTCGACGGCGATCCGCCATTCGATCCGGGCATCGTCTGGAAACGTGGACACATCCATTTCGACCCGATGCGGCCCGACGCGACCGCTGCGCCGGAGCATGTGGCGGACCGGACCGAATCGGACTCGCCGGGGCCTTGTCCATCTGACCTCGTGCACCGACAGGATTTCGCCCACATGCAAGGGGGCGTTCGGGTCGACTTCATAGAGGCGGAGCGTACCGATTTCCTCGGGTCCTTCCGTTTCGACCCGGAGACTTGCCGCACGGTCGTGGACCGCTGTCAGGCGTTTTTTCCGAAACTCGGCACAAAGCTTGCCTTCGAGTGTGGCGTTGCCGCCGCGGACGGGTCGTTCTTTTCGAGGCGCCTGGATCGAGTCCCCCCCCGGCCGGATGCAGACTGCCGTCATTCCGTGGGGGGGGAGAGAAACGACGGCTTCAACGTCCCATTCCCAGGTCTTGCCGGCGTGATCGTACTGGGTGACGATCTGCCAGGGCAGATTGTTTCCTGCGGTATCCGTGAGCCGGCATTCCTCGGGGGCCCCCGCCGGGAATGCCAAGTGGAGCCGAACCTGAGCGCTCCGGACCCACGGGGATGGATTGAACACGGCGGCAGGCGGGGGAAGGGAGTTTGCAAGCGTTGTGTTTGGCAGCGTTTTCGCCAGCGCCTGCAGCCCTTCCGTCCGGAGTCGGTCCGCTTGGCGGATGACCGTGAGCGCCCGTTCCCGCATTTCCCGGTAATCTTCCTCGAACAACCATTGCACCGCATGGGCGCAGACGGGCAGCAGCTCGCGCCAGAGTTCGGCCAATTCGTCTCCCGGATAGGGGCAACCCACCTGCCGGGCCAGCGTTCGCCAGCGTTCGGCCGCGGTGAGGGCCCGGTCACCGAGAATCCGCAGCCGCCAGATACCCCCCGATCCGTTCCACGCCATGTTGTAGCATACGTCGCACGGATCAATTACACCGGAGACCACCGGCAGCTTGTCCCGGCGTTCCTCGAGTTCCCGGAATACGTCGAGTGGCGTAGCAAAGCGCATGGGGGTGACTTCACGGCGATTCCATTCCTCGATGAAAGCCGGCAAATCCAGGGGGGCGTCTTCGTGGAAATTTGTATGGAGCGGTCGGGCGTCGTCCATGCCGTGGTTCAGCACGGGTAGGGCGGCGGGGGAAAGGATGGCTCGGGCGGCGATCTCGAGTTCCCACCAAGTCCGCAGTGTTTCATCCCAGTGTTCGCAGAAGTCGCTCGGGACCAGGCGCGTCGAGATTACGCCGCCGTAACAACCGCGGCTGCAGGTGATTCGAGCCCCGTCGAGTCCTTCCCAAACGAACTCGAACGGGACCCCTTTCAGGTTGAGCGCGGTCTGGGGCCTCCAGAAGCGGTACCCTCGGAAACCGGCCAATCGTAAGATCTGGGGCATTTGCGGGTGACCGACAGCCACGTCCACCGTGTCGGCGAACACCCCGAGGTCGGCTTCGGGGAAGAGACGTCGGAATTCGCGCCCGCCGATGAGCAGGCTCCGGAGGAATGTTTCGTCCCCCACCATGTTCGGTCGCACGTTGGCGAACCCGCCGCACACGGCCACGCGTCCTTCGGCGATTCGCCGGCGCAGTTCGGGAAGGCGTTGGGGCGAATGTTCCATGAATGGTTCGAGTTCCATGGCGACTGTGTCCAGGTACCATCGGAAGGCGTGCGGGGCGTCCGACGGGATGCCGTCTCGGTCCTGCCGCTCGAAGATGTCGAGGACTTCTTCGAGGACTTGGACGTAGCGCAGAGCGTGCCACTGGCGGGTGTGGGTCCAGGCCCAATCTGCATGGCAATAAGGGACGATGAGCAGTTTGGCCCCGGCCAGTTCTCGCCGAATGTCGTCGCCGGTTTCGACGATCCCGGGCAGGAATTCGTTGCCATCGAAATGCAGCGTCATATGCAGGGAGGGGCCTCGCGGGTCGGAAGCTTCGCCGTCGGCAATGAACCCGAGTTCCCGATACAGTTTGGCGGCAGGATTGTCTTTGAGCACAGTCAATTGAACAGCGTCGGCGCCGGATTCGCGGGCCTGTGCCAGCGTGATCGCCGCCAAGCGTCGACCCAGACCGCGGCCCTGGCGGTCGTCGCGGACGCAAATGCCGAAACCGGGCGGCGTGGCGGAACTGGTCCAGGCCATGCCGACAATGAGGTTTTCAACAGGATCCAGTGCAATCGCGGCCTGAACGTCGGTTCGCTTGGCAAAACGCGCCCCGGATTCGGCCGTGAGCGGGAACGGATGAAAGAAGTGCTCGGTCCGTCGGGAAAGTGATTCCAGGAACTCGCCGAGCGCCGGTCCGTCGCTCGGTTCGAGGGTCCGCACCAATACCGGCCGGCCGTGTCGCAAAGGGACCATGCGCGGTAAGAGTTCGTTGTTCATGGTCGAGATCTCCTGAGTTCGGAGGGCGTCGCGCGCAGATTGCTCCTTCGAGTCTCGATTATCCGGTTGCTTCCCCCCTCGAGGTTGCATTTCGGGCGGACCCGGATCGGGCTCTGCCGTTTTCTTGCGAGCACGGGAGTTCGGCTGTTCACCGAAACTCCGGCCCGGCTTCGGTTCAACACGCCCGAGGGCCGCGACGCGAACGGGGCATTCAAAGTCCCGGAACATCGCCGAAACGCCGAGTCCGCCCGCCCCGTCCGGGCGAGTTTCCCTCTTCCGTGCATTCCGAGGTCCTTGAAGGCCCCCGTCGGGGTTCTATCGAGGCCGGACCCAGTCCACCTCGAGGCGTGTCCCCGGCGGCAGGTCGGCAGGTTCGAGGTCGAGGCGGATTTGGAGGATGCGCCCGTCCCAGTCCGGCTGGTCGGCCAAGTTGAATGTGAGTTCGTGCCAGCGGTTGTCGCCCGGAAGCGGCAGATTGATATTCTTCGAAGCGCTCCACTGGGGCGAAACCGTCGAGCGCCAGAAGAGGCCGACCTGACCGGCGCGATTCATGCGGGCCCGGACGCGGAGGGCCCGGTGTTTCGCCGCATCGATGGCGGCCCTGCCGCTGATCGCGTACGGGTCGGAGCCGGTTACAGTGATGCGCAGGACGCCGTCGACGGCTTCGAGGGCAGACGAATGGCCCATCCTCCAACCCTCTGCATCGGCAGCGAACTCCCACGCCGAAGCCGCGGCTCGGGAGTCGGGCGTGGAAGGCGTCACCCCGGCCAAGGTGACCCGGGCCCGGCCCTCGTTGTCGCAGGTTACGCCCACGGCCAGCAGGCGGGTTTCGGAATCGTAGGCCCATCCGGTCGTGCCGCCGGGCAAATGAGGTTTGCGGGGCAGGCCGCGGCCCCCGACCGTGATATCGGCGGAAGCGGTGGGGCGGACGGGTGCGACCGTGAAGTATACGGTTCGGCCGGGAAGGTACGTCAGGTCCACGGAAACTCGAGTGCGATCGACGGCGGCTTTCAGGTCGCACGGCGCGGTGACGTGTACGGTGTTGCCGGCATCAGGCAGCCGGACCGAGCGCAAGCCCGGATCGAGTCCGTGCAGGGCCAGCAGGTTCACTTCGATGTTTTCCGGGTTGATGTGCACGGGGTTTCGGCGGGTGAACCATTGCCCGAAGCTGTCCGGATACGTCCCTGCCAGTTCCCGGTTGTCCATGGGCCACTGCTGGAACATGGCGCTGACGGTGATGCCTTCGACCTGCTTCTTCCATAGGGGGTCGGGGTCGAACCGCATCAGTTCCTGGAGGCTGTAGGCGTAAACCAGGGCGCACCATTGCACGGGCAGTCCGATCCAGGAATGATTGAAAAACGTGCTGCCGAACACGGGAATACCGGCGTATCGCATCCCGGGATGCTTGCCGTCGTCCCAGGCATACTGGAAGGCGAGACCGGTCCGAGCCCAATACCGTGCATGTTCGAGCAGCTTGGGGTCCCCGAGGGCCATGTAAGCCCAGACGTACGTGCGAATGGCATAAGCGGCGGCCAGGACATCCGGTTCGAGGATCGGGCATTCCCAGCCCTGGGCGCCGCGCGGCACGGTGTAACGGCGCATGTGCTCGAGTGCCCGTCGCAGTCCGCCCGTGGTTTCCGGGTCGCCGCTGACGGCTGCCCATTTGGCGAGCACGGAGGCGTTTCGCGCGGCGATGCCGATCACGCGCGTTCCCCGTTTTCCAAGGGCGCGCCGCTGTTCATCGGGGTAATATCCCCAGCCGCCGTCGCTCTCCTGTGAATCGAGGGCGGCACGGGCATCCGCCCGAAGCCTCCCGAGTCCGGCGGGCATTTCACCGTAGTGAAACGGGAATTCGGCCCGCATGATATGACACAGATTGCTGCTCGACAATGCGCCGGGGCCTTGTTCTCGGATCGTTTGGCGGGCGATGGTCCGAACGCGTTCGAGCAATTCGTTGCGGACCGGCCCGCGGGCCACGGCGCGGGCGTCCATGAGGAGAAGAGCGGCCGCGCCCGGCGAATTGCCGTGGGCCTTGCCCACCACGTGTTTGTTGTGCTGAGATTCGGGGTCCCAGACAGTTTTCAGAAACCCCTGGCGGCAGAGGGCCATTTCTTCTTCGAAGTTTCGGGGGGGCGATTCCGGGGGCGGGAAACCGACGAGGGCGTCGAACCAGGCGAACGCGCCGGTGGCGTCCGGGGCGGGGATGCCGACGGCCACGAACATTCGGAGCGCGACCGTCCCTCCCGGGACCAGGGCGTAGGGAGCGTCCGCAGCGAGGAATCTGTTTTCGGGTACGAAATCGGGGATGGACGGCAGGAAAACTTGCATCAGGTGGTTGGCCTGATGTTGAACGAAGTTCGGGGAGGCAAAAGCGGCGGCCGGGGCGATATCCCGGCCGTTCCAGCGTTGACGCGCGTCCCAAATCACGGCGGTCACGGGGCCTTCGGGGCGTGTCTCGACGAACATGATCGGCACACAGATCTTGAACTTGTGCGGCGCCACTCGGACATTCAGGGGGGGGGCGAGGTCGCGGGTGCTCGAACTGCGCTCGGGACCGTCGAGGTATTCGAGGCCGGGGAAGACGGCCACGCCCTTGTTTTCCCCCGTGTTCCGGTCGCCGGCGTGCACGGCGGGGCCGCGAAAGGCGGCGATCCGGACCGGTCGGTCCGACGTTGCGGAGAGCGCAATGGCCAGAGCGGGGGCGGCCTCGACAAGGGAGAACTCGGCCCGGACATCGATCAAGGCGCCGTCGGGTCCTCTGGCCGCCGCCCGGACCGCCGCCCCCGCGAGGCCGACGCGGGACAGAGCGGCCGTTTGGAATCGGAGAACCACCGGCACATTTCCGGCGAGGACGAGTTCGACCAGGGGCGATGCGGAGCCGCACAATTCCCAGCCCCGGGGCGTCCACGCCCAGAACAGGGCCCCCATCCCGGGGACCGTCGGATTGATCAGCCACCGGACCCTGCGGTCTTCGAGAAGCAGCCAGCCGGGCGTTCTGCCCAGGCGGAGTACACGACGGCGGAGAGGTCGGCCCACCGGTAAGGCGGGCAAGCTCGGCCAAACTTGAAAAACGGGAAGGTCCCCTGTCAGCGCCGGCCCCAGGCGTGACGTGAGTCGCCAGTCGAGTTTCACGGGTCCGGCGGGCCGGGGGCCGAGTTCGAAATCGAGGGTTGTGGACGCCCCTGGGCCGAGGCTCGCCACCGGCCGGCGTTTGCCGGCGCATTCGACCACGGCCGCGTCGTCCGGAAGCAGGGAAGCCATCCCCGCATTTCGAAGCGCGACCCGGACCGATACCGCGTCTCCGGCCGTGGAAACGGCCCGAGCCGGCCCGGCGCCCTCAACCACGAGTTGCGCGGTCCAGCTTCCGCCCCGGGCCCGATCCACGCGACCGATCACGGTCCGCCACTGCCAGCCGACGCAGGCCGGCAGACGACTGAAGTCGAAACGGGTGAGAACGACCCCGTCCTTCCCTGCCACGGTGACCGAAGCGTCCGGGACGATTTTTCCATCGGCATCGACGGCGCGGATGACGACACGCGTTCCGGGGTCGGCTGTGGATGTCGCGAAGATGCCTGCGGTGCCCCGGACCGTGCGATTCGGGGGGAGCGGGACGTCCGGCACAGCCACCAGTTGCGGATCTCCGATCAAGGCCCAGTCATAGCTCGAATTGCCCGCTGCGCCGGCGTCGGTGGCGAGGGTCACCGTGAATTCCGCGCGTTCCCCTGCGGCCACGGTCCCCAGGTCCGCGAAAAGCGGCTGCCAGCCATGCGTTCGGACCTCGGTCCGAGCCACTTCCCGCCCGTTTACCAGCACATAGAACCGGACCCCGTCGGCGGGATGTTCCGGATCGTCGAGCGGGGTCTTGTCGCCGAGACCGGCCCATGCCAGGAACAGCACGCGGGTAGCTGCCGGCGCGGTGAACCGGACCGCGGGGTACTCGGCTCGGGTCCGGCCCGACGCCTGCGGGTGGAGGAAGACCGCGTCCCGCGACACATTGCCGGCTGCGACGTGCCGACGGACGGAAGCGGACATGCTGTTCCGGGTGCGGGCCCGGGCGAACTCCGCCACTCCGCCCCACAAAAGTCGGGCGCAGGAACGAATGCCCGGGGCTGCGTTGCAGAGCCGGGCCCCGCCGGTGAGGAGGAAGGGCACAATCAGGATTGCCCACTTGCGAAACCGTGCCGACATCAATCGGCTCCTTCTCGCTGTCATGCCGGGACCCTTTCCTTCGCGTTTCGGTCATGTTGGTCGAAACCTGATTTCCATCTGCCGGACAAGACTTGTCCGGACGCAGTCTCCGGCCGCGGGTCCGGGAAACGGTGCGCCGCCGTTTTCTCCTCCGGAACAACGGACATCAGCCCTGCTGCCGCCAGTTGCGCAGCAGTCGGAACAGGGCGAAACCGGCCAAGGCGAATCCGATGCCCGCCTGATCCAGCCAAAGATCGACATAGGACGGGTCGCAGTACATGCCTTCGCTTACGTATTCGTGCCAGATATTCACGAGCGTAGCTCCCGCGGCGACCCAAGTCCAATTCGCTCCGAGCCCGAGAAAGATCAGGCAGAGCAGGACCGCCAGTCCGAAATGCCCGAACAGATTTGTTGTCAGGCTGTTCCCGTCCGCGGTCAGGAACCCGGTCAATCCCGACTTGCGCCGACGGCCGGCCGGCGGCCGCCAAAAGACGGCGAAATTCCGGAAGTTGTGGAGTACGCGCCGGGGTCCGAACCGCACCGGCGGCGACACGCCTTCGCGGGTCCGGTTCGAACCGTAGCCCCCGCTCCGGCGGGCGGTCGGGTCCGTCAACGGGGACCAGATCAGGTCTCCCAACATGACCGCAAGCAAAACGATCACACAAAGCCGGCCGGAGCGGCAGGGACGGCAACACCGCATGCGTTCGAGAGGCGGCTTGCTCGGGATCGGAGGTGGCGATTTGGGTGGCATGGCGGTCCCGCTGCCGCTTCGAGCCGGGATGGGGCGGATTGCGAACCCGGCCCGGGCAGGTATGGTTTCGGGGGTCGTTGCGGATTGTTTCGAACGCATTCAGAGTGCAGGTCGGCTCCCGGCTTCTGCAACATCGTCCGGTCGATTCCGAAACGCGCTTCCCGGGCGGCGGTGAGGCCCCGCTCGCCAGTGCCGGAACAGGAGACTGTCCATGAACCAAGCCACGAATCCAGAGAGCCTGCTCAGACTGCGCCCGGGGTTGGCGCGTCTGTTCCTGGTGATGCTGGTTTTCGTCCTCTGGGGTCGCACGCTCGGGTATGGGTTCGTTTGGGACGACACCTACTTTATCACGAACTTGTCAAGTATTCGGTCGGTTCGCAATATACCACGGATGTTCACGACGTTGGAGGCCCAGGCGGATCGCGGGGCTTCTTTCCGTGTTTTTCGTCCGATCCGCAACGTGGTCTACTGCCTGCTGGTGCTGGTGGGCGGGGGACAGCCGCGCCCGTGGCTTTTTCATCTGGCGAATGTGCTGATGCACGCCCTGAACGTGCTGCTGCTGTTCGAACTTCTGCGACAGGGGTTGCGGCGGGCGCCGCCCGGCCGGCCGGGGAGGACGCCGGATGCGGGGCGCGAATGCCTGTGGGCCGCGCTTGGCGCCGCGGCGTTCGGGGCGCATCCCGCCAATGCGGAAGTGGTTTCCTGGGCCAAATGTCTGGACGACCTTCTGGCGGCTTTTTTCGTGTTGGCGGCCCTGCTGTTCTGGCTCCATCGGTCAAAACGGTCGGGAGCGTACGTCGGGGCTTTCCTCTGTTACACCCTGGCCCTGTATTCGAAGGTTTCGGCCCTGCCGTTTCTTGCCTTGCCTGTACTGGAAGCTCTGCGCGCGCCGCGGAACTCGCGTCGCGACGCGTGGATGCAGGCCCTGCCCTTTGGGGCAGTTGCTGCAGTGTTTCTCTTTCACCGACACGGCATCATCGGCGGGACCGGACAGACTGCGCCGATTTCCGGTTCGTGGCTGCAGACCTTGATCGATATGCTGCCGGTGGCGACTTCTTACACACGGCTCCTGCTGGGGATCCCGCCGTTCTGCTGCGATTACACCTTTCTGAAGGGCGGGCTGCGGGTCGGGTCCCCGCCGGTGCTGCTGGGAGCGTCTTTTCTGCTTGTGTGGATCGGCGCGACCGTTGCGGCCCTGCGAAAGAAGGAAACGCGATTGATGGGGTTCGGACTGGCCTGGACCGGCCTGTTCTTGGCGCCGGTCTCGAATATCGTGCCCATGATGCAGTACATGGCGGAACGGTTTCTGTACCTGCCGCTGCTCGGTTGGGCCGCCGTGCTGACGGCGGCCGGGGCGTTGGCGGCGGTCCGCTTCCGGCGGGGGTGCGCCGTGCTGTTTCTGATCCTGATCGCCCTGTGGGCCGGTCTCGCTTGGCGACGGTCTACACTCTGGCGGGACGAATTGACCCTGTTCGTTTCCGACGCGCTCGAGCATCCGCGCGGCACGCGACTTGCCAAGAACGCGGTTGCGGCGGCCCTGCAGCTTCCGCACATGCGGCGTGCCTTGACGACCGCATCGCCGTCCGAGGTGTCCTGGGACGGTGTCTGGGGTACGCTGGACGAACTTCGCAAGCTTTTTCCCGAGACGGGCGAGTTGTACCTGGCGTTGGGCGTGGCGTATCTCAAGAACGGGCGTCGGGAAGAAGGTGTCGCCGCGTTGGAGCGGGCGAAGGAACTGATCCCCGACAATGCGGACGTATGGGTGAACCTCGCCCAATTCTACCTGGAATCGAAAGAGCTGGACAAGGCGCGCTCCGCCCTTGTTCGAGGGCTGCGCGCCGGGCCGGGGAGCGCCGCGGTTCGTTCGAAGTTGGCCGCCTGGTACCGGGCCCGGGGGCAAGCCGGGAACGCGACGCGACAGGAAACCTGGCTCCGGCGGTTTGCCGGCCACGGGCCCGGGGGGGAACGGGCGATCGGCGGAGCCGGCCGCTGATGGGTTCGCCAGGACCGCCGCCCCGGGGCCGGGTCACGACAGACCGCCGGGAGTGTGGTTCGCAGTCGAGAAAGATCGCGCAACGTGCCGACTGCCGTCATTCAAACCCTTGGGTGCCGCTTGAACCAAGCCGACACCGCGCTCATGGCCGAGCAACTGCGCCTGAGGGGGTTTCGTATTTTGCCGCGAGGCGCCTCCGCGGATTTGATCGTCATCAACAGTTGCACGGTCACCGGTGAGGCGGCCCGCAAGACGCGACAGGCGCTGCGTGCCGCCCGGCGGCGTGCTCCCGAGGCCTTCATCGTCTTGGCGGGTTGCGATGCGGACGTGCATCCGGACGCTTGGGGCCCCGACTCCGGGGCGGACTTGGTGATCCCCAACGCGCTCAAGATCGAATTGGCCCGGCTGTTGCCGCATCCCCTTGTACGACCGTCCGCCCCTTCGACGGCGGCGCCGATATCAGAGGGGGGTTCCGGCGGCGCGGATGGGTTTCGCATCCCCGGCACGGGCGCCTACCCGCATCGGACCCGGGCGAACCTCAAGGTGCAGGAGGGGTGCGATTTCTTCTGCAGTTTCTGTGTCGTCCCGGCCGCCCGCGGTCGGCCTCGGTCCCGGGATTGGGACGACGTGCTGCGCGAGGCACGCGAATTGCTCGAACGCGGCCATCACGAGCTGGTGGTCACCGGCGTGAACCTCTTGCTTTACCGTGATGCCGAGCGCGAGCGAGGTCTGGCGGAATTGGTGGAAGCCCTCTGCCGGCTCGACGGCGACTATCGCATCCGTCTGAGTTCCGTCGAGCCCGGCCCGGGTCTCGAACGGGTGATCGATGTGATGGCGCGAACGCCCCGGGTCTGCCCTTCGCTCCACCTGCCGCTTCAGTATGGGGAGGACCGGATCCTGCGCGCCATGAACCGGCGGTATGCCGTGGCGGAGTTTGCCGGGTTGGTGCGTCGGGCCGTGTCGCGCATTCCGGAGCTGTGCCTGGGGACCGACGTGATCGTGGGCTTCCCCGGCGAGGATGATGAGGCGTTCGAGGCTTGTCGTCGCGTGCTGGTGGAATTGCCGTTTGCTTACTTTCACGTTTTCAGTTACTCGCCGCGAGGCGGGACGCCGGCGGCCGCGCGGCCCGGTCGTCCCGACCCTCGGCTCACGGCGGAACGTGCCGCCGTGTTGCGGGAATTGTCCAAGGCCAAGGGCAGGGCCTTCGCCGGTGCGTTTCGCGGGCGCGACCTTGTCGTGCTTCCGGAGACTCGGACCGCCGGCGGCGGTGTGACGGGGTGGTCGGGGAATTACCTGCGGGTCGAAATTCCCGCCCCGGACGCCCCATTGAACACGCTGATCCCTTGCCGTGTGACCCGTGTGCTCGGTCCGCGCAAGGTTGCGGCGGAACTCTGCGACCGAAGGCGTGGAAGCGGACAGTGAGGTTGCCGCAACGGCGGCTTGCCGCCGGCGGTCGGTGAACGATTCAGGCGGAGTCTTTCGGGGCGTTCTCGAGCACCACGCAGGCGCAGGCGAGACCCCCTGTGTGGCTGATCGTCACGTGGACACGGTTGCCCCCCAGCCGGCGGGCGGTCTGAGCGCCGACGCCCTCGAAGCGAATCACGGGCTTGCCCGCGGGGCCGCGCAACACGCGGATATCGGTCCAGTGGCAGTCCTGTCCGATTCCGGTGCCGAGTGCTTTGGCGGCGGCTTCTTTGGCGGCCCAGCGTCCGGCGTAGTAGGCTGCTGCGGCGGGTCCGGCCGGGGCGGCCTGCAATTCCGGCGCGGAGAAGACGTGCCGCAGAAAGTGCTCGCCGTGGCGGTCGAGCGTGCGCTGCATCCGTTCGACCTCAATGACATCGATGCCAAGGCCGACAATCATGTGTCAATACCTTCTTCCGCAATGAATTGTACGAGTATGTTCCGTGACCTTGGCCCGTCGAATTCGCAGAAAAAAATCCCCTGCCAAGTGCCGAGACGCAGCCGACCGTTGTCCACGGGGACGGCGGCGCTGCTGCCGCAGAGCGTGGCCTTGAGGTGCGCCGCACTGTTGCCCTCGGTGTGGCGGTAGGCCGGGTCGCGCCAAGGCGCCAAGCGTTCCAGGCCGTGCAGCAGGTCGTGCACAACATCCGGGTCTGCATTCTCGTTTATGGTAAGGCCGGCGGTGGTGTGCAAGCAAAAGACGACGCATATCCCGTTGAATTCCGGGGGGACCAGGGCCGCGACCCGGGTGGTGATGTTGACCATCTGGGCATGGGCCGAAGTGTGCACCTGTAGGATGTGACTCATGACTCCGTTCCTATCGCATGGCCGTCCAGCCGTGGCCCGGCCGTGCCGGTCGGTTGCAAGAACTGTCCCTCGGGCCGGTTCTCTTTCGACTTTCGTCGTGGGTCTGCGGCCTTTTTCGCGGCGCGGTGGCGGCCCCCTCTCGAAGCGCCGACAAAATAGCGCTCCGGTCTCGGGACTGCAACGGGCGGCGAGGGAAAGGGCGGCCGAGGCGCTCACGGTGTATCGGCGTTCCCGGAAGCATTCGCCGAAAGACTAAGTATTGTACGGACCATGAACGACGGCATCAACAGGCTCCTCGATTCGCTTGAAATCGTGCGGCTCGGCAGCCTCGCGCTGGGATCGCGTTTTACGGTCGAAGGCACATTGGCCGGAGCGCACCGCAGTCCGCTCAAGGGTTTCAGCGTCGAGTTTTCGGATTATCGTCAGTACGTGCCGGGCGACGATCTCCGCCATCTGGACTGGCGGGTGTACGCTCGGAACGAGCGGTTGTACATCCGGCAATACGAGGAAGAGTGCAATTTGCGGGTTTACCTGCTGGTGGACGCTTCCGGGTCGATGGCCTACAGCCGGGGCGGGGTGAGCAAATACCGGTTCGCGGCAAAGCTGGCCGGGGCCCTGGCCTATGTGACGGTGCACCAGCAGGACAGTGTGGGGATTTCTATCTTTGATGCGGAAGTGCGAAAGCAGCTTCCGGCTCGGTCCGGACTCGAACACCTGCGGGTGTTGACGAATATGCTCGCCGATCACGAGCCGGGGAACGCGACGGACACGGCGCAGACGCTGCACCGGCTGGCCGAGAGCGTGCGCCGGCGCGCTTTGATCATCGTGTTGAGCGACCTTTTCGATGATTTGGAGCGTATTCGGAATGCACTGGCCCATTTCCGCCGCCGCAAGCACGACGTGATCCTGTACCATGTCCTGGACCGGAGCGAGATCGATTTCCCGTTTCGTGAAATCGGGAATTTCCAGGACCTCGAAACTGCCGAGACAACCATTACGAACCCGCGCGAAGTCCGCAGGGCTTACCAGGAGGCCTTTTCAGAATTCCTGTACTCCTGTGAACGGACTTGTGCGGGGCTGGACATCGACTACGTCCTGGCCACCAGCGACCAGCCTGTGGGCGAGTTTGTCCAGCGTCATTTGAACCGCCGCCGTCGGCGCGGCAGATAATCGCCGGACGGTCCGGAGAACGGAAGCGACGCCATGCCGGTATTCCTGGCGCCATGGTTTCTCGCGGCCGGCTTGGCAGCGGCCATTCCGGTGGCGATCCACTTGTTGCATCGCCGCAAGCCGAAGCCGTTGCCATTCAGCACGTTACGGTTCATCCGCGAGGCGGTGGACCGGACGAGACGCTCGCGGAACCTTACACACATCCTCGCGCTGCTCATGCGGGTACTGATTCTGTTGCTGCTCGCCTGCGCTTTCGCCCGGCCCAAGGTCCGGTTCGCCTCGTGGTTGCCCGAGGGGCGGCGCACTTTGGTCGTGGTGCTGGACGACAGTGCGAGTATGCAGTTTCAGGACGGGGAGAAGACGAATTTCGAGAAGGCGCGGGATTGGGTCCGGCAACTGCTGGGCAGCCTGGCGGAGTCGGACCGGGTGGCGCTCGTCCTGGCCGGCGCCCCGGACCCGTGGGTGGTTTTTCCACCGATCTCGGACCACCCCGTGGTGTTGCGGGCGCTCGATGATGTCAAGCCCGGCTACGGTCGGGCCCGGTTGGTCCAAGTGCTGAGCGAGGTCGCTTCGCGTCTCGGGGAGACCGGAGACACGGCCGGGGTCGAGCTGCATGTGTTCAGCGACTTTCAGGAGAGCGACTGGAACGCCACCGAGGCGGAGAGTCTGGCGCCGGAACTGGGCCGCCGGCGGCTGGTGCTGTTTCTGAATCACGTTCGTCCCATGGTGGCAGCCAATGCGGGAATCGTGGACACGGCCTTTTACCCGCCCGCCGTTCTCGGCAGCGGCACGTTCACGGCCAATGTCCGGGTCCACTCCTCTCCGGACTACCGCGGTCCGAACAGCCTGCGGCTGTTTGTCGGGGACAAGGAACAGGCGCGGACAACCTTCACGCTGCGTCCGGCCCAAACGGTGACGGAGAGCGTGAGCGGCACGGTTGCCGGCGAGGCGCCGGGCCTCACGGGTCGCCTCGAACTCGAGACCGACTCGCTGGCCCCGGACAACACCTTCTATTTTTCTTTGCCGCGGTTTCCCGGCATTCCGGTGTTGCTGGCGGACGGGAACGCCCGCGGTCCGGGCGCCGGGAACGGGACGCAGGACACGCTTTTCCTGCGTTATGCCATCCAGCCGCGGGGTCGAACCACCACTCTGTTTCTGCCTCGGATCGTGGATTGGGCCACGTTCGTGAGTAGCGACCCCCGGCGTTTTCCGGTCGTCTTCGTCTGCAACCCGCCATCTTTGGACCGAACTGTGGCCGCGAAGTTGACCGAGTTCGTTCGTTCCGGCGGTACGGCCGTCCTTTTTCCCGGCAACCTCGGCGCTCTCGAGAACCAACTCGGACAGCTCGAACCGTTACGGGGGTTGAAGGTGCAAAAGACGGTCCTGGACGAGGAGACGTCCATTTCGTTGGTGCGCGGGGAACGCCCTTCCGAGATCGAGAAACGGCTGCGGGCCTTTTTGCCGGGCAACCCGACGTTCGTGCTGCGTCGTCGTCTGCTTTTTCGGGGACTGCCGGCCAAAGCGGCGGTGGTGTTTCAATATACGGACAGTTCGCCGTTTCTGTTCGAAGTTCCTTTTGGCAAGGGACGATTGTGGGTGTGTTCGGTCAGTGCCGACCGGGACTGGTCCGACTGGCCTTTGACGCCGTTTTTCGTCATTTGCCAGCAGGAGTTGATCAAGAACTCGGCCCAACGCAACCTGCCTGTGCTCATGGGGCGTGTGGGGCGGCCCTTCGCCCTGATTTGGAACGAGAACGCCACGGACCTGGATTTTCGCCTGACGTCCCCCGGGGGACGCGCTCGGATGGTCTCGGTCACTCGGAAGACTCCCGACCGGCCGGTGGTGCTCGGCGGATTTTACGAACCGGGATTGTATCGCCTGGAGCGCCGCGGTCGGGTAACGACAGTCGCGGTGAACCTGCCGCCGGAAGAAAGCAAGCTGACGTCCGTGGGGCGTCAGGACCTGGCCTTTACCCTTCGGGCGGTCCCCGTCTATCAGTCGTCGGACTGGCATGAACAGCAGCAGCAATTGGTGAACTTGCATTTGGGGCGGCCGTTGTGGCCGTTGCTTTTGGCCTTGGCTTTTTTCCTGGCCGTGACAGAAGAACTGTTTGCCAACCTCCGGAGTCGCGCCGCGGCCCTGCCCGAGGCCCTTCGGCAGTTCTTGCGCCGGGGAGGGCGGGCGGCATGAACGTCGTGACCGGCATCATTCTGTTCGATCCTGTGTTGCCGATCTGGGTCGTCGTGCCCGTGGTCGCCGTCTTTGCCGCGGCGGCTTGGGTGAGCTACGGGAAGTGCGCCCTGGACCGGCCGCGCCGTTTGGGGTTGTGGGGGTTGCGCATCGCGGCCATTCTCGTCCTGGTCTGGCTGCTCGGACAGCCGGAACAACGCCGGGTTCGTCTCAAAGAAGACCCGCCGACCGTGGCGTTGGCCGTGGACGTTTCGGTGAGCATGACCGAGCGTCTGCCGGGCGTGGTGGTGGGGCGGGAGGAAAAGGCGGCCGAGTTCCTGGCCGACAGCAAGCTCCGGGGTTTGAGCAAGCGCTATCGGCTGGTGCAGTATGAGATCGGGCGCGAGGTCCAGGAGAGCAGCACCTCCCCCGAGCGTCTCGTATTCAACGCTCCCCGCAGCCGCATTGTTTCCGGCGTGAATCGCATCGTGGACAAGTTGCGGGGTGCGAACCTGGCGGCGATCATCCTTCTCACGGACGGCCTGGACCAGTCCGGGGAGGACCTCACCCCGCAGGCGCGCACTGTGCCGTTGCTGATACCCGAACTGGAGAAACCTCTCCCCGAGATCGAGAAACAAAAGGAACGACCCGATGCCTGGATTGCGGACGTCTCCTTCCCCAAAATGACCGTAGTGAATTGGAAAACGGGGATCAACGTTCTGATCCGGCGTCGCGGGGACGGCGCGGTTTCGTTTCCGATCCATTTTTATCAGCAGAAGCGGCGTCTTCGCAGCAGTGTGGTGGAGTTTAAGGCCGGCGAACATTTCAAGCAGGTATCTTTCGAGATCGAGCCGATCCAGACGGGTCGGATCCTGTATCGAGTCGAGATCATGCCGGAGAATGATGCGCGCGAGGACAACAATCGCCGTGATTTCCTCATCGAAGTGACGAACGCGAAGAACCGGGTCCTCTACCTCGAGGGCGCTCCCCGCTGGGAGTTCAAATTCTTGAAGCGCGCCCTTCTTGCCGAACGGAACTACCAGCTCGACGCCTATGTCCAGGGAGGGACCGGGGCGTTCATCAGCTTCAGCGAAGCGGACGGAGCGGCCCGGGCCAAGGCCCCGGAACTCACTGCGGACGGTTTGGCCGGGTACCGAGTGATCATCCTCGGCGACTTGCGCGGGAGTGCGCTGCAGGACGACGAGTGGCGGGCGGTTCGGGATTTCGTGGAAAAGGGCGGCGGCCTGTTCCTGGTCGGTGCGTCCCGGGCGTACGGCAAAGAGGGCTGGGCCAAGACCGCGTACATGCAGGAACTGCTGCCCGCTTCCTCCGAGCCCGGGGCGCGCATGCATGAGGGCCGATTCTCCGTGGATTTGACCCCGCAGGGCCGGGTGCATCCGGCTTTGCGTGCGCTTCAAGCCGAGTCGTCGCTCCCTCCCATCTTGAGTATTTGGGGACCGGTTAAAGTGGGGCAGTTCAGTACGATCCTGGTGGGCGCGCTCGATGGTTCGCCGGTGGTGGTCGTTCGCCGATACGGGCAGGGGCGGGTGGCCATGAACCTGAGCGACACGCTTTGGCGCTGGCAACTCGGCGGTTCGGGGACCGGCCTCGAGAAGAGCCTGTACAGCCGCTTTGTCACGCAACTCGTTTATTGGCTTGCCCCCCGTGAAAAGGAGATCGACAAGACCGGCATTCTTCAAGTCCTCACCGCCAAGAGCGAAGTCGAAATCCGGGAACGGGTCGCGATCGGAGCTGTGTACCAGGGGGCGACCGAAAAGCTGGATTCGCTGACGTGCACGGTCACGACGCCGGACGGCCAGCGGCTTCCCTATCCCATGTCCCCCGCCGTACTCGGCGACGATGTGGGACTGGGGACCAAGACCAACGGGTTCAAGTGCGTCTTCAGTCCGGCCAGGCCGGGCAAGTACGAAATCACGGTATCCACCCCGGACGGGGCCCGCTCCGCCCGGCTTCTGCTCCTGGCGACGCGTGCCGAACGCGAACGGACCGGCGCCCCGCTCAACCGGAACCTGCTGGCTCGGCTCGCCGCCGAAACGGGCGGCAGCTTCGTGCCTTGGAAAAAACGGTACTCTCTCCTGCGCAAGGTCCCTTACCGTCCCCGGCAGTTGAAGGAGATTACCGAGAACCCCATCTGGAACCGCTGGTGGTGGCTCCTTGTACTCGTGGGGCTCTTTTCCCTCGAATGGTGGTGGCGCCGTCGCCTCGATCTTGTGTGACGAACCGGCCGCTTTTCGGGCGGATTTCGATCCCGAACGCAAGCGATTCAATTGCAGGGGGTGTCGGGCTTGAAGCGTTCCGATGCAAACGAATCGGCGGCCCTCTTGGATTCGGACGGGGCCGAGGCGGCGTGTGCCGGATCTGGCGGGAACGGGACCGGGGAAAGCATACGAGACGGCGCCGTATTCGCCGGCGATCCCGATGACGGGGCGGGCTGCGGCAAGGCCGCCGCTCGCCGATGGCGGCTCCTGGCGGCGATCCTCGTGATCGTGTTCTGCGCCCAATGTATCCTGATCGCTCGCGGGAACTCATTGTGCAACGATGAGGGCAAGCACCTCGTGACGGGATGGTGGCTGTTGAAGCACCGTCAGGCCTGCCTCGGGGTGGACAATTCGCCGTTGACCGCGCTGTTCGCGGTACCGATTCTGTTGGATAATCTGCGACTTCCGGCGGATGTCCGGATGGGATCCAACGCGCACCTGGCCGGGTATCGTCTCGTTTTCGGTTCGCCCAATCCCGAATGGGTGATCTTCCGGGCGAGGTTGGTGACGATCGCCTTGGGGGCGATCATGCTGTGGTTGCTGTGGAGGATGGCCCGCGGGTGGTTCGGTGAGTGGGGCGGCCTTCTGGTGCTCGGTCTCTCGGCCTTCGATCCCAACCTGATTGCACATTTCTCGTTAATCAGTACGGACGCGATGCTCGCGGTCGCGTCCGTCTTGGTTCTGTTCTGCGTCGACCGTTTTTTTGCACGGCCGACATATCCACGTGCGGCTTTCCTCGGGCTGGCGTTGGGCTTGGCCGTTGTCGCCAAGTTTACAGGTCTGGTTCTTTGGCCCTTGGCGGTCTTGTGTGTGCCGCTGTACTGGCGGAGCCTAAAGGGTAAATCCCGCCGATTCTGGGCGGAAGCGGCGCTGATTTCGACTGCGTGCGGGATCTTGGTCGTTTGGGTCGGATACGGCGCGTATCTGCAGGTGCGTCCCCCGTTTCTGGCGTTTCCCGGGTTTCTGCCGGGCTTCGACCAGGCGGCCCGATACGCCACCCATGGAATGCCGTCGTTTTTCTGTGGAGAAACGGGGACCTCGTGGCCGACTTATTTTGTCATTGTGCTCTTGTTGAAGACGCCCGTGCCGTTGCTGCTCGCCTGGACGCTTGCCCTGCTCGCAGCGGCGACGGACCGGAAACGGTGGGTCGAGCGTCCGTGGATCCTGGCGCCCCTGGTCTTTGCGGGCGTGTTTTACGTCATCAGTTTGCGGTCGCATTTGAATATCGGGTTGCGACACATCCTGCAATGCTACCCGATGATGGCTCTTTTCGCCGGGACCCTTGTCGAGCGCGGGGCCACCGGCGTTGTGGCGCGGCGCGTGCGCTGGTGCGCGGCTGTGTTGGTCGTCTGGTTGGCGGCGGTGGCTGCATTGATTTTTCCGCTGGATCTGTCTTATTTCAATGAATTGGCCGGCGGGCCGACCGGCGGGATCCGATATCTTGGCGACTCGAATGTCGATTGGGGCCAAGACCTGAAGCGGCTGCGGCGGGTGCTGGAGCGCCGCAACGCGAACGAGGTCATTTCGGCGTACATGGGGAATACGGATCCAGCCTTTTACGGCATTCGCTATCAATTCTTGCCGGTCATGTTTTTCTCGTCCGCCCCCCAGACATTCGTGGTGGATGGCGGCCGCGAGATCGTTGCGGCCAGTGTGAACAATCTGCAGGGCACGCTGTATGCCGTACCGGGTTTGCCGGACCCGTTGGCATGGCTCCGGGTCCGCGAACCAACGGACCGGGCCGGATACAGCATTTATCTCTATGACATCACAGGAGACGCCGAGGCCCATCGGCGCCTCGCTCAGTTTTATCGGCAGTGCGGCCTCACTGTCCTGGCGGAGAAGGAGGCGGCGAAAGCGACGGCGTATGCCGCCGTGCCCGGTGCGGCGTCGGCCGGGGCCGGGGGCCGACCGCCGTCCGGTCGGGAATAACGCTTCGGGAAGTGCCGCGGCTGCTCGTTTCGGCATGACGGGCGCCTTGGTGGGCTCCCCAGGTATTCGAGGCGTCCTCTTGCCTCGGCGACGCAGCCTCCAGCAGCCACTGCAGATTCAGGGAGAAGAGATTCGTTCATGCCCCGCCAACGACTCAACCGCGTGCTCGGGGCACTCTCGATCACGCTGATGCCATTGTTGCAGGAGGCTTCTGCCATGGCGATCTTCCGGGTTTCGGATTTCGGCGCCGTACCCGACGGGGCGACCGACTCCGGGCCGGCCGTGGCCCGGGCGCTGGAGGCCGCGACCCGGGCTGCGGGCCCGGCTGCCGTAGTCTTCGACCGTCCGGGGACTTACCGCGTGTCGAGCGCACCCCACGATACTTTCTTGCGTCTTGAGGGTATGAAGAACACCACGGTGGACGGCCGTGGGAGCCTGTTCCTGCTGCATCCGCGCCTGAACGTCCTCGATGTCTCCGGCTCGCGCAACATACAGATTCGAAACTTCAAAGTCGATTACGCTCCGCTGCCGCTGCGCGAAGCATTCGTGGTCGGCGCCGACCCACGGGGGCGCTGGATCGACGTGCGCGTGCTCGACGAATTCGAACCGCCGCCTGCGGACCCGGCGCCCGTGCCCAAGCCCCGGTTTCCCTTTTTCGGCATGTTGTGGCGCCCGACAGACGGGACGTGGATCGAGGCCGGGCACTACTTCATCGAGCAGATTGTGAGGAGCGACTCCCCGGACCCGCGGCGGTTTCGTGTCTACGCCGCGCCGCGGTCGTATGCCAGGGCCGGGAAAGTTCAGCCCGGATCGGACCGGTTCACTCTGCCGGTCCGCGGTCTGGCCCATTGCGGCGACGCCCGGCTTCAGGTTCGGCACAGCCGCGACGTTCGTTTCGAGAATGTGGACATCTGGTGCTCGCCCTATTTCTCGTTTGTCGTCAGCGACAATGAAGGAGCGCTCTCTTTCCGCAATGTCAACATTCGTCCCAAGCCCGGAACACGCCGCCTCACCTCCTCGTGGCGGGACGGCTTCCACGTGAAAGACAACCGCGCCGAAATGCTCTGGGAGGACTGCAAGCTGGCCGGGCTGCAAGACGATGCGTTCAATATTTCGTCCATGACTTGGCGGGTCGAGAACGTGAAGGCGCCGGACAAGATCGTGATCCGACAGGTTTTTCCCGCTTCGCGAATGAAGGAGATGCGACCGGGGGATGTCTTGGTGGCCTACAGTGTCCCACAGGGTCGCATTTTGGGAAGGGCTCGGATTGTGCAAGCGACCAATCCGCCGATTGCGGGCGGCCGCTTGGTCAAGGAGATTCGGCTTGAGACGGCGCTCCCCGGCCTGGATCGGGAAACGTGCGTCTGGGACGAAGCCTTGTGCAATCCGAGGAATACGATCCGCAATTGCTCGGTCGTCGGCACGAGTCGCTTGCGATGCCCGGTGCTGATCGAGAACTGTCGAATTCAGGGGTTGCTCTGGTTTTACGGCGACACGATCGAAGGACCGTTGCCGCGCAATGTGATCGTGCGGAACTGTCTGCTGACGAAGGGGAAGGGTAATCCGCGGCTGCTGTTGGCCACGGGATCCGACTTCCGGACACGGGGCGGCCGGCGCTACCCCATGCAGGCGGCCGATTACCGGAATTTCACTTTTGAAGAGAATCGTGCCGAAGGCGGTGATCTCGACTTTCGCAATTGGACCGGACTGCGCCTCATCCGCAACACGGTCCGGCAGGGACGGCTCATGCTGCACAACGTCAAGGAGTTGGAGGTGCGCGACCTGCGCATCGATGGTCGGGCGGTGACGGATGCCGCCGAATTGACCGCCACGCCCGGGGCGTCGCAGAGGCCCTGAAACGCCGTGCTCACCAGTTGAAGATCCAGAGGAGTCGGCGGTGTGTGCGGGTTGGCGTGCTCTCGCGCCGGAAGATGCCGCCGAGTAGGGAGAGTGCGGTCCGATCCCGGCCGCGGCTGAGATGGAAAAAGGGAAACAGGCCCATGTCCCGCATTCGGCCCGCCTCGGTGCTCCACTGGGCCCATCCCCAAAACAGGTCATGCCGGTGTACGTCGCCCTCGTCTCGCCGTGTGTAGAGACGCCAGAGGGGGGCATAGCCCCGGTCGACCGGCGCGGGCAGGGGCCCCGGCCAGAGCGCGGGCGTCGCCAGCAACCCACGCTTCCCACGTCGCGCGAAGCGAACCAGGGGCCAAACCTGGCGCTGGACGGAACGGACTTCTCCTTCCCGTCGAGAGGCGGCCGACCAGTAGAAAGGCAGGACCCACAGGGAATGACGACCGTTGCGGCTGTTGCCGCTCTTTCTCTCATGGACGATCGGCCAGAGAAAAAAACGGTATGTTTCGTTTTCGCCTCGCTTGCGCACCCCGGCCAGGGGCCAGAGATAGGTCTTGTCCAGCGTGCGCGTCCCGTCCGCCCCGATATCGAGGGCCCGCTGGAAGAACGGCCACGGAAAGTGCAAGCGCCGAGAACGGGGCGTCATGCTCCCGGAAAAAAACGGCCAGAGCACAGTCCAGGCTTTCGAGTCGGGTGATTCCGCCTCAGAGGGGCGCGAACGGCTCCACCCCATCGCAGGCAACAGGAAAAAACTCCGGGTCGACCGTCCGGTACGGACTGAATCGAGTCGTGCCGTGTGTCCAACCGGCCAAAGGAAAAAGCGTTGCACTCCGTTTGGGGTCGAGGATGCGCCGATCAAGGGGAAGACCCGCCATTTGCTGCCGTGTGCACTCCGGGTCCGACTGAATACCGGCCACAAGACTGTGCGTGATCGGGCCGTGCCGCGTTGCGTTTCCAGGTACAGGGGGAAAAACAGGAACCTGACTTGATCGTAACTGGCGATTTCGTCGATTTCGCCGCCCAAGGGAAAGAGTGCGGCGTAAGTGTGCCCGGCCTTGTTCCGTCCCAGAAAGACCAGGGGAAGAAGCCATCGGCGCTCGGCGCTTTTTGGGTTGCAAATGTCGCGGTCCGTATGCAGGGCGAGCAACAGGCGTTGCTGGGTCTCGTTTCCGGAACGTCGCGTGACGCCCAACGGCCACAGAAAATCCCGTCCCCGGACGGGGCGGGGGCCCGTGCCCTCGAACCGACAATAAAACGGCCGCGGCAAGGCGAGAGTCAGTTCGCCCTCGAACGTTTCAGATCTTTCGAACAGAGGGCCGAGTGCCCGCATCAGCGGACCCTGTTCGGGGTCGGATTGCATCTCGATGAGCGGGGCCAGGCGCAGGTTCAGGCCCGCTGCCGGCAGCGACGTCGCCAGCAGCACAGAGACAACCATCAGTAGCCGGGCCGGGAGCGTACGTTTCGCGCCACGCAGCATGGTGCACCCTTCTCCCTGAATCCGCGACCGAAAAACAGATCTGTTCTGTCGCAACCACCTATAGAACAGTACGATATGTGTAGACATCCGGCTTGACCCCAGGCGGCGGAGATCAAGCCTTTCGGCCCGAAGCCGATCCCGCTGACCGGTCCGATCGCGCGGTCCCGAGCGGTTTGCGACCCGGATGGAATCGCGACGGCCGACAACATACAACCTCAAGCCGGGAGGCGCCCGGTTCGGACAGGGCGCGGCGGGCGGTGGCACGCCCCGATCCGGCGGACTACTGTAATCCTTGGAACGAGGATCGATCCCGGGCCGTGTGGAGACGGGGCAGTCCAACGGGAGTTCGCGATGCGCCGCGTGCATTTCATACTGGCCGGCATCATTGCGGTCGTGTTCTGCATCGGCTACTTCGAGCGTCCGCCGAAGCTCGAAGACTTCGATCCCGTCCGAGACGCGGCGTTCAAGGATTCTTGGGACCGGCGTATTCATCTCGCTTATTGGGAGAAGTGGGGCAGCTTCGAACGCGATGCCTGCCAAGCCATGGTGGACGCTTTCAACCGAAGTCAGGACCGGATCTACGTCCACTATGTCAACACTTCGCAAGTGGACCGCAAGGCCATGCTGGCCATCATCGGCGGCACGCCGCCGGACGTGGTGGGACTTTGGGCCCAGAACGTCCAGCCCTTCGCTTCCGCCGGCGCATTGCTTCCGCTCGATTCGCTCATGGCCAAGTCCGGGCTGTCGCCCGAGCGCTATACGCCGCAATACCTCCGAATCGGGACGTACGACGGGCGCATTTACGCCCTGCCCACCACGCCGGCGTCCGTGGCGCTTTTCTACAACCGGGATCACTTCAAGGAAAAGGCGAGCGAGTTGCGGGCTGCGGGCTTGGATCCGGAACGCCCGCCGCGCACCATTGAAGAGCTGGATCGATACGCCGACGTGCTTACCGAATTCAACCCGGATGGCTCGCCCAAGCGAATGGGGTTCCTGCCCACCGAACCCGGTTGGTGGAATGCCGAGTGGGGCTACTATTTCGGGGGCAGTCTGTACGACAAACGGACCGGTCGCGTCACCCCCGATTCCTCGGCCAACATCCGGGCGTTTCTCTGGCTCAAACGATATGCCGAAAAGTATGGACGCGACAAATTGCTCCGGTTCCGCGCCGGTTTCGGGAATTTCGATTCTCCCAACAACGCCTTCATCGCCGGCAAAGTCTCCATGGAAATCCAAGGGGTATGGTTCCCCAACTTCATCCGCCGTCACCGGCCGCACATGCATTTCGGCGTGGCCCCCTTTCCGACCGCCCGAGGGGTGCCCGGGCCCCGTTCTTTCCTGGACGCGGACGTCATCGCCATTCCCCGGGGCTGCCGGCAGATCGAGGCGGCCTGGGAGTTCGTCCGGTTTGCCCAGGGAAAAGGACTCGAGATTCTCTGTCGTCTCCAGGGCAAACACATGCCGATCAAAGATCCGCCGCCGTTGTTTCGAGAGGGACACCCGAACCTCGAGCTGGCCGTGTTCGAGCGCGTGGCCGCCAGTCCGTACTCGTTCATCCTGCCGCAGCTCCCGGTCTGGCAGGAGTACAACGACGAACTCGGGCGCGCTTTCGATCATATCTGGGATTACCCGGTGCCTGAGAAAGAGATCGAAGGACTGAGCGGCCCCGCCCTGGACCGGAAGATCGCTCAATACTGCCGGCCGGAGATTGTGCGCACCCTCGGCGAGGTGCGCAAGACCATCCAGCATAAGCTCGACCTCAAACGTGAGCGGGACCGGCTTCGGCGTCGCAGATTCGGGGCCGTCTCCCGGTCCCGAACGGGACCGCCGCCTGAGGTCCCGGGGACAACGGAATGAGAGCATCCGTCCGAAAATCGTTGACCGGGTATTCGTTCGTCCTGCCCTGGCTGATCGCCCTGGGCCTGTTCATCGGCTTCCCGTTCCTGGGCGGGTTCTATTTCAGCTTCTGCGATTTTCCCCCGCTCAAAACTCCCATGTTCATCGGACTCGACAACTACGCCCAATTGTTGCACGACCCCGTTTTTCATCGCTCGTTGGGGGTGACCCTGATTTACGGCGCAGCGGCCATCCCTCTCGGGGTGTTGCTGGCACTCACGCTCGCCTTGCTTCTGAATACCCGTATCCGGGGTCAGGCGCTCTATCGTGTCATCTTCTTTCTCCCGCACCTTGTGCCCACCGTGGTTACGGCCCTGCTGTGGCTCTGGATTTTCAATCCGGACTACGGACTGTTGAACCTTTTTCTGGGTAAACTCATGCATGGGGTGGACGTTTGGACCGGGCTGTTCTTCGACCTCGAGGCCGCCGCCCGAGGGCGCATCCTCCCCGTGCGGTGGTCCGCCATGCTCGCAGCCGGTCCCGTCGCGGCCCTGCTCGCCTTCGGGCCGTGGCTGCGGAGCGAATTGACAAAACGGGCCGGACTGTTTCGGCTCGTGCGGTTCGCGGCGGCGCTGAGTTGCACGCTTGCCGTGCTGCCCGTGTTGTACGTGGTCATGGTTCGGTTCATGCCCGGCGATATGCGCAAGCTGCATTCTCCGGGATGGCTTTCCGACGCGTCGCCTTTTCCTGCGGCCGTGCCCTTCGCCCCGTCCTGGGCTTTGTGGGGCATCGTCGTGATGAGCATGTGGGGCGTTGGGCAGATGGCCGTGATCTACCTGGCCAAACTGCAGGACGTCCCGATACAGCTCTATGAGGCGGCCGACATCGATGGAGCCACATGGATCCAAAAGACCCGGCACATCACCCTGCCGCTGATTTCGCCCGTGATCCTGTTCAATGTGGTCATGGCCATTATCGGGACATTCCAGGTTTTCACCGAGCCCTACATCATGACCCGCGGCGGGCCGGAGGACAAGACCCGTTTCGTGGCCCTGTTCATCTACGACCAGGCATTCCAGTATCAGAACGTGGGATATGCCGCCGCCGTGGCCTGGGTCCTCTTTCTCGTCATCGTCGGATTGACGCTCCTGGCTTTCCGATTGTCGCGCCGGCACGTCTACTACGCAGGTCGCTGAAAGATGTCGAACGCCCCGAACAAGCCGCTGCCTTGGACCACCCGCATTCCGGTGCACATTGCACTGGCGGGAGGCGGCCTGTTCTTTCTGCTGCCGTTGTTGTGGATGATCGCGACTTCTCTCAAACCGCTCGATCAGACTATGCGGCCGCCCACGAATCTGAAAACAGCCTTCTTCGGCGACGGCTGGCAGGCCGTGATCGGGGGCCGCCGGCTGGAGGTTGTCCGCGAGCGGGAGATCGTCCCCAGCGAGTCGCGGCCGGTGTACATCCTGCGTCCGCTCGATCCGTTCCCGGCCGGAGAAATGACGCACCCGTTCGGCAAAGAGGTCTGGGACCGGTACCCGGTCTTCAACAAACAGGAACTGGCGCGGATGAACACGCGGGTCACCTCTGCCATGACCGTGCTCACCGACGCCCGCAATACTTTTGACCCCGCCGTCGGTTTGCTTACGCTCCAGTCGGGCCGCAAAGTGCGGGCCGCAGTCGTGCGCCGCGTCCGGCCCGCGTCCAACGGCGAAAAGCTTTGGCTCGTCCGGGAGTGGCGGCCCGAAGACACCGACACCAAAGAAGTCGGCGCTGCGGCCGGCGATATGACCCGGGCCTGGGACGTTCTGCCCGAGAGCAGGTTGCGGAAGACCATCCGCCTGATACCGCATAACTACCCGGTGGCGCTCCGGCGCGTCCACTTCGCCCGCAGCCTGTGGAACACCCTGTTCCTTTGCGCCATGGTCGTATGCGGCACCACGATCTCGTCCCTCATCGTCGCATACGGTTTTGCCTTCCTCCAATTCCGGGGTCGCGAATTGCTGTTCGGCGTGACTCTGGCGACCATGATGATTCCTTTTCCGGTGGTGATGATTCCCATTTACCTGTTGTATCGCGACCTGGGCTGGGTCGGCAGTTTCAAGCCGTTGTGGGTTGCATCCTGGTTCGGGTCGGCCTTCTTCATTTTCCTGCTGCGGCAATTCTACCTCGGCCTGCCGCGGGATCTGCTCGATGCCGCCCGGATCGACGGTTGCTCCGACCTCGAAATCCTGTGGTATGTGGTCGCGCCGCTCTCGAAACCCGCCATTGCCATGATTGCACTGTTCACCTTCCTCGGAACTTGGAAAGACTTTCTCGGACCCCTGATCTACCTGAACCACGAATCGCAGTTCACTCTCTCCCTCTCGCTCCAGGCTTTTGCCTCGGAGCACGGCGGCACTCCGTGGCACTTGCTCATGGCGGCCGCCACCGTTTTCAGCCTGCCCCTGATCATACTCTTCTTCTTTGCCATGAAGACGTTCATTCGCGGCGTCAGCATGACCGGACTCAAGGGGTAATGGGACCCTATCATCCTTCCCGATCGGGACGTTCGGGAACCGTTGGACTTGTCGGACGGTCTCAGTATGGTATTGCCTCCCGCAGCGCCGGTGGGCCGATCCATTCGTCCCGGCTGATTCCCGCCGGGGCGTGTTCGCGTTTTTTCATGGGGCAACAGTAAGGAGATCGGGTCATGCAACCAGTCCTGAAGCGTTGTGTTCGAGTGGCGGCGGCTGTGGGACTCACGGCCGCGAACGGCCTGTTCGGGGCCGCCCCCGTCGCGGGAAAGGTTTCGGCCCCCGTTGCCGTCAAGAAAACGGACACCGGTGAAAAAGGCATACTGGCCACGTTCGACGGCGGGCGGGTCAGCGTTGCCGAGATCCAAGCCGAGATCGACCGGCGCGCCGCCAGCTCGTACTTCCGCCGACGCCTGCAGACGCCGGATGGACGTCGACAGTTCGTCGAGGGAATCGTCCGCTCTCGGGTCCTGGCGGCCGAAGCCCGCAAACGCGGTCTGGACAAAGATCCGCAGGTGCGCGCCCGAATCGATGCCATCCTCGCGGCCGAACTCGAAAGACGATTGCGTCAGGAGCGCGCCCCCTTGGCCGTGTCCGACGATGAGGCGCGCAAGTACTACGACACCCACAAAACCGAGT
Organism: Kiritimatiellota bacterium; assembly: GCA_013151865.1. Taxonomy (GTDB): domain Bacteria; phylum Verrucomicrobiota; class Lentisphaeria; order Oligosphaerales; family JAADHN01; genus JAADHN01. The sequence goes on along the minus strand of JAADHN010000173.1, from coordinate 8,434 downwards.
TCGAACGGCCGGAGCGCAAGAGGCTGACTCAAATCTTCCTGAAACTCCCCGCCAACGCTTCCGAAAAAGAGAAAACGGCCAAACTCACGGCAGCGCGCGAAATCCTCGATGAACTCAAAAAAGCCGGACCGGACAAGCAGGCCGCGGTCTTCGCCAAGCTGGCCGCGACCCGTTCCGACGATCCCCTTGGACGCAGGTACCGCGGGATGTACGGCTACGTCTCCGCAGGGATGAAACCCAGTGCCCGCTACCCGCAAGAGGTCATCGACACCGTGGCGAAATTGACCAAGCCCGGGCAGATAAGCGACTTGGTGCGGGCCCCGGACGGGCTCCACATCCTCCGGCTCGAACGCGTCATTCCCGCCCGTAAGCAGACCTTCGAACAGGCCCTGACCATCATCAAGGCCCGACTCCGGTCCCGCCGGATTTCGGATATTCGCCTCCTGGCCGCCGACATCTTCAAGAAGGCCGGGCTAAAGATCAACGACGAAGCGTTGGCCGCCTTGCGCGTGCCCGCGCCGCCTTCGGCGAACCGTTTCAAGCCCATGCACTATCAGCGGCGGAAGTCGCCGAACGTGGTCAAACCCGTCGGAATCAAACCGCGGGTTGTGATGCCGGTCCCGGTCAAGTCCGTTGGGAAGCCGGCCAAATCCGTCGTGCAACCGGGCAAGTCCGCGGCGAAACCGGGCAAGCCGAAGCCGAAGAAGGCCCGACCCTGAGTTTCGCGGAGCGGACCCCGGCAGGATCGCGAAATTCGCCGTGGACCCGGGCATGTTGGGGCGTCATGCAGCACGCTGTTCGCAAGTATGCACTGTTGGGCTGGCCGGTGGGGCACTCGGTCTCGCCGCCTATGCAGGAGGCGGCCTTTCGTGCCGCGGGTATCCCTGCCGCTTACACATTGCGACCTGTCCCGCCCGAACGTCTGAGCGCGGAAATCCACTCCTTATGCACCCAGGGGTTCGACGGGTGGAACATTACCGTACCCCACAAGCAGCGAATCATTCCGTTCCTGGACGAGGTGGACCCGGAGGCGCGGGCGGCGGGCAGCGTCAACACCGTGGTCAATCGCGACGGGCGTCTGATCGGCTGCTCCACGGACGGCTGCGGCATGGCCGCCGCCGTGCGCGAGAGTTTCGGGCTGAACGTGAAAGACAGCGCGGTCGTGTTTCTCGGCGCCGGCGGCGCCGCCCGGGCCGTGAGTATCTATTTCGCACGGCATGGTGCGAAGCGAATCTGGATCTTCAACCGCACGCTCGAGCGGGCCTGCGCCCTTGCCGAAGACATCGCCCGGTGTGCGCCCGGCGTCCGAGCGGAGGGCGCCGCCCTCGACGCCCGGGACCGACAGAAGGTCGCTTTGGCTGAAGCCGACTTGCTCATCCAGGCCACCTCGCTCGGGCTGCATGACGGCGATCCCGCCCCCATGCCGCCCGAATTCCTGCGGCCCGGCCTCGCTGTCGTCGAAATGATCTATCGCCCCACGCAATTCCTGCGCGACGCAGCCAGGGCCGGATGTCGCACCGCCGACGGACGAGGGATGCTTCTGCACCAGGGCGCCGAGAGCTTCCGCATCTGGACTGGACGCCCCGCCCCCATCGAGGCGATGCGGCACGCTTTGGACCAGGCCCTGACCCAGTAGTGCGTTGCCCGGCAAGGAGAGGATGGCGGGGGAGGGGGGAAGGAGCAAAGAGAATAGCGCCGAAAGCGGAGGCGACCCCACGGGATTTGCGGCTTGGGTCCCCGCTTCCGGCCGGACACCGCCGGTTTGTTGGCGGGGTTGGCAGCCGCACGGGGCTGTCGCACTTTCGCCGGAGCCGCAGAATCCCGGGACGCCCGGTCTCGGGACGTGACCGGAAGGGAAGGCGATGAAGAAACTGAGAGCAGGTATCATCGGTTGCGGGGGGCGCGGCGCGGCGCACGCGCTCGGTTATTCCCTGGCCGAGGGCGTCGAGCTGACGGCCTGCGCCGACACCCACCTCCCGGCCCTCGAGAGAGTGGCATCACACTTCGGGATCGCCCGCACGTACACAGACTATCGACAGATGCTTGCCCGGGAACGACTCGATGTGGTCAGCATTGCCTTATGGCCGGCCCTTCACTGCGAGGCGGTTATGGCCTGTCTCGACGCCCCGGTCCCGCCACGATTGATCAATGCGGAAAAACCCATGGCCCCGAGTTTCGGAGAGTCCCGGCACATGCATGAAGCGTGCGAACGGGCAGGAGTCATGCTCACTTTCAGCCATCAGCGCCGATTCGGCCCCGCATTCGTTTTGGCTCGAGACCTTCTCAAAAGCGGGACGGTGGGTGGACTGAGACATCTCGAGGCTTATTGCTCGAACCTGTTCGATTGGGGGACGCACTGGTTCGACATGATGCTCTTCTGCAATGACGACCAGCCCGTCGATTGGGTGATGGGCCAAGTCGACTGCGCCGAGGAACGGCTCGTGTTCGGCGTGCCCGTAGATACCGCCGGCCTCGCGTACCTCAAGTGGCAGAACGGGGTGACCGGTCTGTTGGTGACCGGCGCCAGTCCGGGCGGTGGTTGCCAGAACCGGATCGTGGGGGAGACGGGTGTGATCGAAGTGACTTGGAAGGGAGTCCGCGTGCTGCACGAGGGCCACCCTTGGGAGACGCCGGCCGTGACAGGGTCTGATTTGGCCGGGGGCGATACATCGAGGTATATCCTGGACGCGATCGATTGTCTCCGAAGCGGCCGGGAGTCCATCCTGTGCAGCCGCAATGCATTGCGGGCCACCGAGTTGATCTTTGCCACCCACGAGTCGGCGCGCCGACGTCAGAAGGTCTTGCTGCCGCTCGAGATCGAAGACGCGCCGCTGCTCGATCTGATCGACCGCGGGGAGATCATCATTCCCGACTGGCCCGCCTTTCTCACCGAAGAAGAAGAGGAAGCCGGCTTCGAACTCCTTTTCAATGGCCGGGACGATTTGGCCGGGTGGGAAAAGCGCGGCGCCACAGGCGACTGGCGCGTGGTTCGGGGGCTGATTCAGTGCGGCGGCGCGGCCGGGTCGGCCTTGCGTACCCGCGCGGAGTTCGCAGATTTCGTGCTTTGCATGAGCTGGCGACAGCGAACGAACCGGGGGCGCAGTGCGGTGCGTCTGCGGACCTCGGCCGGCGATGCGGAGTCCGCAAACGGGATCGAAGTGACCCTGGCCGACGACCGCGGCGACCCGCCTTCCCTGGAGACCACCGGCGCAATCAACGGGGTGGTCGCCCCCACAGCGAGTGCAGTGCGAGGCGCCAGCAGTTGGAACGAACTCGAGATCGTTTGTCGGCGGCAGGAGGTGCGGGTGTCCGTGAACGGGGAAGAGATCTCTCGGTGCGACCTTTCGCGGATGGGCCGGCCGGCCGGATCCGGTGATGCGGGGCATATCGAGCTGGTCGACTGCGGTCACCCGACCGACTTTCGGGATTTGCGCATCCGATGCCTCGAGCCCGACCAATGACAACCGCGGGGAGCGGGGCCCGGCGGAACGGCGGCGCCTCCGAGGTGGGCGTCCAGTCGACCGGAAGCCGTCGACGCCTCCTCTCCGCGAGGCCCCGCCGCTCTGCGGCTTCCGGCGGAGGAACGTCCGAGCCGCGTGCACGGCCCCGGCAGAAAGATGCGCCGGCGCCCGGCGCTTCCGGTTGGCGCCCCCGAATGCGGAACGGCCTGTCGCACCGGCCCACGGGGCCCCGCAATGCCGCCACAGGGAGACGCTCCATGTCCGGGGTTCACCATTTCGAGACCGGTCCGGCGCCCTACGCCGTGCGTGCGGAGGACAGCCGGGGGCGGCGCCTCTCCGAGGCGACACATGCGTTTCGGAACCCGTTCCAGCGGGATCGGGACCGCGTCATTCACAGCCGGGCTTTCCGCCGGCTCGAGTACAAGACGCAGGTGTTCCTGAACGGGACGGGAGACCACCTGCGGACCCGTCTCACGCATACCATGGAAGTTGCGGCCATTGCACGCACCATCGGTCGGCGTCTGAGGATTAACGAAGACTTGGTCGAGGCCGTCGCGCTGGCGCACGACTTGGGGCACACCCCGTTCGGCCATGTGGGCGAGCGCATGTTGAATCGCCTCCTCGAGGGGCTCGGCGGCTTCGATCACAACACCCAGAGTCTGCGCGTGGTGGATCTCCTGGAGAAGAAATACCCGTGGGGCGAGGGGCTTAACCTCACTTGGGAGGTCCGTTCCGGTTTGGTCAAACGCCGTGGACCGGCCCCGGCGAAGTTGGACGGCATTCCGCTGCCTCGGCAACCCTCCCTCGAAGCCCAGGTGGCCGATATTTCCGATGATTTGGCCTACTACGCCCACGATCTTGATGATGGACTTGAGGCCGGACTGATTCATGTAGAGCAGCTCGAGGACGTCACGCTCTGGTGTCTGGCCCGTGAAGAGGCCCGGGCCGGCGGTGGAGACCCCGCAGCGGAGTACTTCATTCCGTTCGTGGTTCGCTGTTTGATCGACCGGTTGGTCGGGGACGCGATCAGCCATTCCCTGGCCCGACTCAAGGCGCTCGCACCCCGTTCTCCGGACGATGTCGCGAGCGCTGCCGAGCCGGTTGCGGGGTTCTCACCCCGGTTCCGCGAGGCCGTGACCGAATTGCGGACATTCCTCTTTCAGCACGTCTATTGGCACCCTGAGATCCTGGAAGTCAGCGAAAGGATGGGCCGGGTGGTCCGCGATCTCTTCAGGCATTTTGTCCGGCGACCCGACGAGCTCGGCAGCGGGGCCAGGGGCCGTATCGAGCAGGACGGCCTCGAACGGGCCGTTGCCGATTACATCGCCGGCATGACCGACCGCTATGCCCTTCTGATCCACACCCGGTTGGGACCAGCCGGAACGGGCTCGTGAGCCCCCCGGCCCGCCGCACAGTGCGCCGCAATGCCATACCGATTCCAGGAAAAGCCTTCCGGTCGGTTTTGCAGGCCCTTGCGTATCGCCGGGGACTCGGACTTTTTCGAGACGACCGGCAATCCGTTCCGGCGAGTCAACGCCTGACAACGAGGCGTTTGGGATCGCCGTCGGCCGCGCTGCCGAGACCTTCCCGTGCCCGTCCGTCGCGTCTTTTCCCCGCTCTTTTCCGCTGGGTTTCCCGGCGCAAAAATCGCCGGACCCGCCCTTGATAAAATCGATTTGTGCGGCTAACATATTTTACCGCCAATGCCGGTATGCCCCGCCGCCGCCGGAAACGGCGGGCGTTGCTTTCTTGCGGGACGCTTCCGATTTGGACGACCGTTCCGCAGGGCCTCCCGCCTTTTCGCCAAGATCGAGGCGACCCCTTCGACCGCCCCCGGGAAAGAGGCGGAATTGCCCCGCAACTACACCCGGGGCATGATCGATTTACAGGCCGGTCGGGGGGCATGAATTCATCGGGCGAGTTCGCTCGGGCTCGAAATCGTTTCGGGGCGACCGGCCGGTCCGGAGTCGCCCCGCAGATGCGCCGCATGGACGGGGTGAGCCGACGGACATGGGGTGAACAGCCCGCAGACGGACCCGCAAGTACAGGCCGAAACCACAGCCAGGAGGCCGGACGGACCATGACTGAATCTGATCAGGCGGACGAAATCCCCGTCGTTTTCCCGCAACCCAGGGAAATATCGCTCCTTGAAGGAGATTGCGTGCTCTCCGAAGACGTGCGGCTCGTGACCAAGGACGTTATGCCGCTCTATCGGAAGAATATGCGGACCATACTCAGTGCGTCCGGGATCCGCGTGGTCGCGAACAAGAAACGCTTTATCGTGGACATTCGCATCGAGCCCCGGGAGCAGATGGACGTCGACGGTGTCCCCGAGCAGGCCCTATCCGAGTTCTACGAACTGGTGATCACGGGGAACACGGCCGTGGTCCGGACCCTCGATCAGCCCGGCGCCCTGTGGGGGGTCCACACCCTCGGCGCCATCTTGCATCGGGGATTGACTCGCGGGCGGCTGCGGGCCGTCAAGGTCCGCGACTGGCCCACGCTCGGCAATCGGGGCATTTTCGTCGAGAACAAGTGGGGGCCCGACCGCATGGACCGGGACGATTGGTTCAAACTGATCGACCGACTGAGTGCACTCAAAATGAATCGACTCGGGATCGGGCTCTACGGGTGCTGGTGCTGCCAGTATGAGGGGAAGGTTACCGAGTTCCTCCAGGTCCCCATCCCCGAGTATGACGAACTCCAAACCGAAAAAACGTTGAAGTGGTTCTCCCCCGCCTTGGGAAAATGGACGGAAGAAACGTACCTGTCCCCCATGTTTGAGCAGGATTTCCTGGGTGAAGTCGTGGCCCACGGCCACGAGAAGGGCGTCGAGATCATTCCATTCGTGAACAGCCTCGGGCATAACACGCTGATTCCCCGGTTAGTTCCGGCTATTTCAGCCAAGACCGAGGACGGTTCGCCCGCCGGCGCTGGATATTGCCTTTCCAACCCGGAGACGCGCCAGTTCATTGAGGCTTTCTACGGGAGTATCCTCACACGCTATTATCCCGCCGGTGCGCCGTTTTTCCATATCCAGATGGACGAGGTGTACCCCGTCCGGGCGGACGTCTCCGACCCTTCGCGTCCCGTAGACCCGTGGTGCCATTGTCCCGAGTGTCGGACCAGGGATCGGGAAGACCTCCTGCGTGAGTACATCCTCTGGCTGGTCGGGATGCTCACGGAAAAAGGCGTGGAGAAAGTCGTGATCTGGAACGATCAGCTCACCAGGCACATGGATGTTCTGGACGCGGCCTTCGTGGAACAGTTGCGGGAAGCCGGTCTTGACAAACGCCTGGTGGTTCATTGGTGGTGGTACAGCAATACCGAGTTGAATGATCGCGTCGACCCGGCTATCGGGAAGGGGCTCGGACTGGCCGGCTGGGTGGCGCCCATGACCTGCTACTTTAATTGGAGTCGCTACAGCACGCGCCTGGCCAACATCAAACTCATGTCGGAGGCCGCCTTGGCCGGCGGGGCCGACGGCGTCGTGGCGTATGCCGTGCACGATCCGGCCTGGGCCGACCATGAGGCGCTCCTGTCCGAGTACGCTTGGAACGCCCAAGGATTCGAAACGGTCGACGACATTCTGGCTCACTGGGCCGAGGCGAGTTTCGGGGAATTGGCCGGGAACATCCTCGAAGCCCGGAAAGCCCTGGAAACAGCGGCTTCGCAGGCTGCGCTTCAGCCCTGCTGGTACTACTCGTATACCTATTACCGAGACGGCAAACCCTACCCGCGGCACTACCCTGAGGAGGCCCTCGAAGCCCTCGAAAGCCGAGATGCCGCCACGGCGCAGGAAGAACTCCGCAAGGCCGCGGAGTTGGCGTCGACCGCCCAGGCGGCCTTCGAGGAGGCGCTTGCCGTTGAGGATCCGCCGGACACCGACGAATTGTGTCTCAAGAGTCTGGCCGGGGAGGCGGCCCGCACCGCGGGGTTGGCAACCGTCTTCGGCGAGCTACTGAGGCTCCGGGCCGACCTCGCAGGGGGGACCGTGCCGCCGGATGCCGCCAGGCGTTGCGAGGAAGCGCGCGACATCTTGGTGGAAGCCATGGCGGTATGCGAGGAGAACAAACCGGATTGGGTGGTTCCCGCCGTGCTTCGCGACTTGAGCGTGTTGTTCGAGTTTCTCGAACAATTGGGCGCCGATCTCGAGGCGGGAGACGCTGCGGCCGTACGCTGGTTTGTGGCCGAACCGGTGAATCAACACGGTTGGCCGCGCGCGGATTGACGGCCGGGGTTCGACGCCGAAAACCGAGTTGACAATCGGGGCCTGTCGCATACAGTATGAATCGCTTCTTTTTCTGCGCATCTCATGCCGGAGTGGCGGAATTGGCAGACGCGCTGGACTCAAAATCCAGTTGGGTTCACCCCCAGTGTGGGTTCGACCCCCACCTCCGGTACCAGGCTTCGCTCGGCGGCCCGGTCGAGCCCCCGAGCTACGCCCCGGCACGCCAGGCTTCAAGACCGCAAACACATCCAACGGCATAAACCGCCGCGCGAAGCCTGCCGCGGCGTAGTCGCCAGACGTAGCCGGGCATCCGCATGTGTTGCCATTACGTGTACATTCTCGAGTCGGAATCGCTGCCCGGTGCATTCTACGTCGGTTTCACAGACTTGCCTGTCGAGGAACGCCTCGCCTATCACAACCGCGGCAAGGTGCTGCACACCGCCAGGCGCCGGCCGTGGCGGATCAAAACGTACCTGGCTTTCACGGACCGCGCTCGGGCGCGGCGCCCGGGCGGAACTTTTCGAACAGGGCAGGTTCAAGCCCGTCCTCGGACGCGAAGAGCCGCGAACCGTACAGGTGCTCCACGTCGACGTCGAACCGGACGCGGGTAACGCCGGCGAACCCGAACGCGTTGTACTGTGCAAAAGCGCCCGGCGGCGCGGAACGCGCACTCGGTCGCGTGCTGGCGAAGCATCCCCGTGTGGCCCGGTTTTACGAATGTTCCATCAAAAGCGGACGCTGC
>JAADHN010000114.1 GCA_013151865.1 Kiritimatiellota bacterium | reverse complement strand
AGGAAGATGAGAGGAAGGCCCTGCGGGCAGGAAGATGAGAGGAAGGTCTTTTGGGGAAACAAGGGGCAGGGGCAAGCAAGAGGAATATGGAGTCGCATGAGACGAAAACTGCGCATGGGCATGGTGGGCGGCGGGGGCGGCTTTATCGGCCGCGTGCACCGTATGGCCGCGGCCTTGGATAACGAGATCGAGCTGGTCTGCGGTGTGTTCAGTTCGTTGCCCGAGCGTTCGGCCGAGGCAGGGGCCGAGCTGTTTTTGCCGGCGGACCGGGTGTATTCCTCGGTTGAAGAGATGTTCCGGCGGGAGGCCGTGCTGGCGGCGGGCGAGCGGATGGATTTTGTGTCAATTGCTGTGCCCAACTACCTCCATGCTTCGATAGCGCTGGCGGCGCTCGAAGCCGGTTTCCACGTCATCTGCGAGAAACCGATGGCCACGAGCGTGGCGGATGCCCGTCGGATGGTCGAGGCGGTGCACCGGGCCGGTCGTCTGTTTTGCCTGATGCACAATTACAGCGGCTACCCCATGGTGAAGGAGGCGCGCAGTCGCGCCCTGGCCGGGGAACTGGGCCAAATCCGCAAAGTGGTGGTCGAATACCCTCAGGGCTGGATGGCCGGCCGGTTTGCTTCGGCGGGCGTGAAAAACCGCACGTGGAAGATCGACCCCGAATTGGCGGGGGGGAGTTGCTGTGTGGCGGATATCGGCACACATGCGCATCAGCTTGCCGAGTACGCGACCGGGTTGCGGATTACGGACGTCTGCGCCGATCTCTCTTGTTTCATCGATTTCAAATCTCTCGAGGACGATGCCAACATGTTGGTGCGGTTCGATAACGGCGCACGCGGGATCCTGTACGCCAGCCAGATTTCCACGGGCGAGGCCAACGCGATCCGTCTGCGGGTGTACGGCAGCAAGTCGGGGATCGAATGGTTCCAGGAAGACCCCAACCATTTGGTGGTGAAGTGGCCGGATCGGCCGCGCGAGATTCTCAAGGCAGGGGCGGGGAATATTGATTTGCACGAGGCGACCCGGAAGGCCTGTCGCATTCCTCACGGTCATCCGGAGGGGTTTATCGAAGCTTTTGCCAATCTGTATCGCGAATTCGCCGGCGCCCTGCGCCGGGTGCTCGAAGACGGTGCTTCCCCCGTCGAAGCCGGGGGGGATTATCCCCGGGTCGAGGACGGGCTGCGCGGCTTGGCTTTCATTCGTGCCGCGCTCGACAGCCACCGGTCCGACGTCAAGTGGACCCCGGTCGAGGTGTGATCGCCTCGGCTCGCGCCCCGACCGTCGTCGTCCATCAAATGGCTAAACGGCGACAGCGAGAAGAAACATCCCGAACAAGGAGGCTTGGATCATGGCAAGACCCGTCACTCTCTTTACCGGACAATGGGCGGACCTTCCTCTCGAAGTGCTGGCCGAAAAAGCGGCCGCGTGGGGGTACGACGGCCTGGAACTGGCCTGCTGGGGCGATCATCTGGACGTGAATCAGGCCGCCGCCGACCCGGCGTACGTGAAAAAACAACTCGGGATACTCGAGAAGCACGGCCTCGGCGTTTGGGCCATCAGCAACCATTTGGCCGGTCAGCTCGTGTGCGACCCCAATAACGACGGTCGGACCGACATGTTTGCCCCGGATGAGTTGGCGGGCGACCCGGAAGGCCAACGGCAATGGGCCATTGAGCAGATGAAACAAACGGCTCGGGCCGCCGCCAATCTTGGGGTCGAGGTGGTGAATGGTTTCACCGGTTCCTCGATCTGGCACCTGTTGTACAGCTTTCCGCCCGTGTCGGCCGAGATGGTCGAGGCGGGCTACCGGTTTTTCGCCGAGAATTGGGGACCTATTCTCGATGTATTCGGCGAGGTCGGCGTCAAATTCGCCCTCGAGGTGCACCCCACCGAGATCGCCTACGACATCATTACCGCGGAACGCGCCATTGAGGCCATCGGGGGGCGGGAGGAATTCGGGTTCAATTTCGACCCCAGTCACCTGCATTGGCAGATGGTGGATCCGGTCGTGTTCATCAATACGTTCCCGGATCGCATTTATCATTGCCACATGAAGGACGCCGCGGTCACTTTGGACGGCCGCAGCGGCATTCTGTCCTCGCACCTGGACTTCGGACAACCGGGCCGGGGCTGGGACTTCCGGAGCCTGGGGCACGGCGGTGTGAACTTCGAGGAGATCATCCGGGCCCTGAACCGGGCCGGATACGACGGTCCGCTCTCAGTCGAGTGGGAAGACTCGGGCATGGACCGGGAACACGGCGCACGCGAGGCGTGTGAGTTCGTGCGCGAGGTGGATTTCCCGCCGTCGGAGATCAAGTTCGACGCCCAGATGCAGAACGAGTGATCCGCGTCCCGCCGGATACAGGGCGGACCGAATCCACGCCCCGCGACGACCGGCCTGACCGGGCCGCCGCGGGGTGTCTTATTCCGCGGACATTGCCTCGGCGAGGAGACGCAGGGCCAGTTCGGACCAGAGTTCGAGGCGCTTGCCGGTCCGGCCGGATGCCAAGGCAAGCGGGTTTTCCCAAACCATTCCCCGCAGTTCTTCTCCGATTCCGACCGGGTGGCTGTCGGCGACAGGCACTTCGCAGACCAGTCCGATGTGTACGCTGCCCACAGACGTGGCGTCTTCGTTGATCACCCCGAGACAGTGGGGCAGGTCGTCGACCGTCACCCCCGGGGCTTCTTCCTCGATCTCCCGCTTCAGTCCGGAAATCAGGGCCGCCCGCCAGTCCCACGGTCCGCCGCCGATGTGGTCGGCCGTGTTCACATGGCCCCCGATGCCCACGGACCACAGCCCGTGCAATCGCGCTTCCGTGCCTTGTCGCGGGTAGCAGGCCACCGCGCCGTCGGTCCGCCGCAGGATTACGTACGGGATCCATTGCTTGACGGACGGGTCGCGCTCGACGTGGGCGCGGACAAGCCACTGCGGCGGTACCGGAGCCAGGGCGGCCAGGAGCCCGTCCCAACCGAGTCGGACGGCCCCGGTCATCGGCAACCACGCCGTGGGCAGATCGCGCCGGAAGGCGCAGAGGATTCGTTCTGAATGTTTCTTGCTCACGGACACGACTCCGGTTCGTCACGGTCCTCGATTCGGCGGTGCGGCGATCAGATTTCCGATACGAGTGCCTTGAGGCGCGCTTCCCAAACGGCTTGGTCCAATCCTTGGATCCAGCGGGTGATCTGCTGGTCCAGGTCGGTCCAGGTTTTGGCATCGAGGCGGTCTCGGGTTCGAACAAGCTTTCGAAACGCCGCCGCCTTTTGGCGGATCCCAGCGAGCACCGTCCGGAGGGCGGCGCGGACGGCCGGGGACTGTTCCTGCTTCACCTCTTTCTCCAGTTCGGCAAGCCGTCCGTCCAGTTGCCGGATCGAGGCGCGAGCCAGGGCGAGATAGGTGGTCTTGCCGAAACCTTCACGGGTGAACAGCACGATGGGACCGGCCCGGTCGCCTTTGCGGAGTTCGCGTGTCAGCCCTTTGAGCTGGAGCCCCTTTTGTCCGAGGACCAAATGGGCGAAACGGATCGGGTCGTGAAAGCCGCCCTGGGTCTGCGACCAATTGCTCCATTGCTTGCCGCCCACCTGTCGGTCCCGGCAGATGTTGAAGCCGATGATTCGACCGGGGCTCGGGCGAACGCCCAGATCTTTCCACGGCACGGCGACTTCAAGGAACCAAGCCTCCTTTCCCATGTGTGCGACGGCGCGCATTCCACAGTTCCAGGCTGTGTCCTGGCCGCGTGAATCGTACACACTCCCTGCTGCGTTGACGGCGAGCTGGTAATAGTCGCTGTGACTGTGCTTTGGGTCGATGAAGATCTCGATGGTCTCTCCGCTGAAGACGGCGTGGGCATCCCGAGCCTGGGCGACCGGGTGCACGTCTTTCATACGGGGTTCATCGCAGCGGATACCGAAATACAGGTTGCGGTCGTCGAACGTAACCCGAAAGAAAGTTTGCGGACTGACCTTTTCCGGCCGGTCCCAGAACGTAAACCCTGCGGCAGCCGGCGCGGCACGCCAAGCGGCCTCGTCGAGCTTCCCGTCCAGAGTGATGGGCCCGGAGGCCTTTTCGGCGATGTACACTCGGTTCTCAAATGTGTCGCCGGCGCGAACAACGCCGCCGAGCACGATCGTGCAGCCGAGAAGCGGCAGCAGATGACGACAATAGTGCGGCACATTCATTTTCGGGGACCTCCTTCATCGCCTGGATTGTTTGCAGCGGCAGCGGCCGATTCACCTCGAACGTTCGACGCGGAGCTTCGTTTCGACCGTGCGCCCCGTCAGCACGTCGGTGGCGCGGACTTTCCAGATACCGACCGGATCGTTGAAGGCAATGGGCAGGTCGATGGCGGCGGAGTCGGCTCCGGCCAATACATTTCGGTCGTACCATTCCAAGGGCTGCTTCCCTCGGCTCACCCGTATGCGGAAAGCGTGCAGGCCGACGGCGCCGGGCACGCTCAGAACGGCCCGGACGGTGCTGCCCGGGTTTGCGGCGGCCGGATCGAGCGACAGTCGCGCGGGCCGGGGCCGTCGGGGCGACAGCACAAAAAAAGACGCCCGACTCGGTCGAATATTCGTCAAGAACCGGCGGGTAGCCCCCAGGGATTCGCGTTTGCGCAAATCGTACACCACCATTCCCCGCGGCAGTCGCACGACTGCCTTGGAAGGCTTGCCGGCTTGGCGGAACAAGCTGACGATCTGAATCGGCCCGTTGGTCCATCGAACGATTTCGAGGTTGCGTTCCCGTCGGCCTCGCTCGGTGCGCACCTTCAGGAAGGGCTGCACTCCGGCCCGCTCAAGCCATTTCCGCAGGCGTTCGGCATGGACCTTGTCCGTGTCGGGCAATTGGAGGTTCGGGTACGTACCGAAATCGAAGTTCAGCAGCACCGTCATGCCGCGTCCCACGTTGCGGGTGATAAACACGGGCCGCCCTGCCACGGTGGCGGCCGGCCGGCCGGTGGTCGGTTCGATGCCCGGGTCGATCCGAAGCGGGGTCGGGCCGAAGGCCGGCGCAGCCGCCTCGACGGCTTTGCCGCGCCCCGTACGCCGGACCCCGAACAGGTCGTCCAATACACCGGTCGCCCGGGGTTTCAGGTGAGCGTCGAAGATGCCGGTGCGCACATCTGCGATGACGATGCCGCCGTTCTCGGCGAACCGCCGGATTACGCCCGCGGCCTTGTCGCTCAGGGCTTCGGCCCGGGGCAGGAAAAGGACCCGGTAACGGTCCGGCTTGAATTCTCCGAGTCGGAGCATTCGGGCGGTCACGTAGCGGAATTGCAGTCCCAGTTCGCGAACGGCGCGATGGACGGCCGTGTGCGACGATTCGTAGCCTCCAAAAGTCGTTCCGCTGTCGAGTCGCTGCGCCATGGAAGAGGGGTATGAGTAGAGCACGGCGATCCGGTCGTCCTGCATTTCGGAACGCAGGAGGAGGTCCCCGAGGCCGTCGCGTAGGAACTGCGTATCGGCAATGATTTCCTTGACGGCCGGGTACGGCCGGAGGTCGGGGGCGAGCCAGCCGTGGAACCGGCCAAGAGCGTCCCAGCGCCACCACCAAACGGCGTCCATGCCGCGCGTGACCATGCGCCAGTACTTGGCGAGCAGGGAGTCGGCGTCTTTGGTGTAGCCCATCCAGTTGGCCCGCGGGAATTCCCGGGGCGCTATCGAACGGATCACCTCGTCGGCCGTGCCGGGGTAGGGCGACCAGAAGGTGTTGTTCCGGACGATCAGGTCGATGTCGTCGCCCCGGTCGAATCTCCCTGCGCCTTCGAAACCGACCTTGGCTTTGGGGTCGAGTTTCTCGTAAGCGGCCCGGTACTTCCGGCAGAATTGGACGAAATTCCAAGACTTGAACGCTTGGCGGTCGAACCAGCGTGGATAGTTCCCCGCCCGCAGGGAAGCGCTCTCGTCGTTGTCTTTCGGGTCGGCGGGGCCGACTTGTTCCCAGGTCTTGAACCCGGTGCCCCACGAATTGTTCAGGGCCGCCAGGCTTCCATATTCTTGTTTGAGATAACGCCGATACGCAGCGGCGCAATGGGGCGAGAGGCAGGAGCCCTTGGTGTCCACTTCGTCCCCCAGAGACCAGACAAAGACGCCGTGCTGCCGGGCGCCGGCATACTCCCGGACTTTCTTGGCCATGGCCGTTTGCACCGCAGTCGTGTCGTTCCAGCAAAAGGGTTTCATGACGCCCGCCGGCGTGAGACGTGCCAGGATGCGCGTGGTGTAGGGCACCCAGGAAATATCAAAAGCGGCACAATAACGGGGCGGGTTGCCGCCCCGGAGTTGAAGTGTGACGCCGGTTTGCGCCAGGACCTGCTCCGCATAAGGCGCCAGGGTGCCGTGCGGCGTGTCCCAGATCAGGAAGTTGAAACGGCCTCGATGGCGCTTGGTTACGTTAAAGTACGTATAAGACCGAGCCGCCTCCCGTCCGTCCACGAGAAGTTGGGCCTCGACCGTGACCAGCATGGGCAACCAGGGCTCGACAGGGAATTCGAACCTGGCCGACTCCGCGGTATCGGGAAGGTCTCGGATCATCAAGACCCGGCGACGGCGGTCGAGACAGCGCACCCGCAGGAGTTCGTTGCCCAGAGGCGGGCCGATCAAGCGGACCGTCCCGACGATTTTCTCGCCGACCTCCCCCCAGGTCTTTTGCAGTTCGACGGCCTCGGGGCGGCGCGCCGAAACCACGGTGAACGGGACACTGTTCCACGTCTCGGTTCCGCGCCCGGCCCGGACCCAGCCATCCACGTGATAGTCCCCGGCCGGCAACAGCGGCAGGGTGACCCGGACGTCCTCACCCAAGCCGACCCGGCGCGCCGGCAGGTCGACACTCGGTCCCGCCGGCCGGCGCACGCGGAGATGCAGCTCGGGACGCCGGGAGAGCATGGCGCCGGACACGTCCGCCTGCAGGACCGCGACCTGCCCACGCTCGATCCGCGTCGGGACACGCAATTCGAGGCGCGCCCGCGGCGCGTTGCCGGCGGCCCAAAGAATGGCGCGTCCCAGGCGTTCGACCTGGTAATCGTAAAGCACGGTCCAGCCTTCTTGATAGGGAATATCGGGCGGCCTGGACAGACCGATGCCGCGGCCGTTCAGAACCCGGAACGCTTGGGTGAGGCCTTTCTCGGCGAGGAACGGCGGCAGTTCGCGCAGGCGATTCCTGTCTTTCAAGACCCGGCGGTCCGGACGCCCGACGAATACGATTCCGGCCCCCTTCGAAACAGCATTCAGGACTTTGTACTGGGCCTCGGCGCTCATCCGGGTCAGGTCCATCCCCACGAACACGTAGCAGTCCCAGGGACGCGCGAGCAGCTCGAGCATCCGCTTTCGCCCCAGGGCGCCGCCATGCCATTGCTCGCGGGTCGAGTCGATGATCCGCGCCCAGAACACCGCCTCGGCCTCGAGATCGAAGCGTTCCATCAGTTCGACGCATTCCCGCGGGGCAGTCCCGCGACCGTTCGTGAAAAACAGGACGCGCGTTTTCCCGGCGGCGTACGGCCGTGCCCAGCGGGTGTGCGGAGTTCGCACGTCGAACGTGAGGGCGTGGTCCACCTCGAGTTCAGCGCGATCCATGGCCCATACGGTCGGGATCAGCGCCAGTACGGCAATCGCGGACCGGCGTGTGTTCGGCAGGTGATTGAGGAATCCATACATGGTCCCGCTCCTTTTTCGGCCTGGCCCTTGTCCGGGCCTTACGGCCCCGCGTCAATGGCCGCGAGCAATTCGGCCAGTTTCACTCGCCACGAGAAATCATTGAATGTTTCGAGACGCGAGAGCATCGCTGCGTCGGCGAGGATTCCGGCGCCGGCGTTGTTCCAGTGGTCTTTCGCCAAATCCAGATACTCGGTGATTTCCTTCATCTGCGCCGCCAGGGCACTGCGCAGTTGTGCGTCGGCCTGCACCCGAGCCACCCGGCGGCGAAGTTCGCCGAAGTCGAACGAGCGCAATGCGGCAGGTGTGGCGTCCAGATTTCGGGCGGCCTCGAGAAGCGCTTTCGCCCGACCGCGGAAGTAAGCGAGGGCGAATTCATTGGTCTTGCCTTTGAATTCCCAGAACGCCAGACGAATACGCCGGACATTCGGTTTGTACTTCAGCCGAGTTTCCACGGCGTAATCGCCCGGAGCAAAGACCACCGACTCGACCTGGGCGGGGTCGAGCAACATGGCGCACGGTCCTTCGCCTTCGCCTCGGGCCACGTCGAACACCTCGTCGTAGTAGACCATCCACCAGTTTGCGGCGCCCGGGCCGACTTTTGTTTCGCCTTCTTTGACCAACATGCTCGAGGTCCGAATCCGCCGGGCCCCTTTGCGGTGGTGGAACGACGTAAAGTAACTGGGATAACAGCGGGTGCGGATTTCGATCGCGGTGAGGGCGCGACGGGGTTCGAGATCGATCCGACACGCCAGATGGTCTCCTCCCGGCAGGGCGACGAACCGGACCCGCACATCGGCATCGTCGCGACGCCAGACCATATCCACAATCCCCCGGCGCCCCGTTTCGGCGATGTACATGTCGCGCAGGGGGGCGACGCCGACGTCTCGGCCGTCCAGCAGAATTCGGAGAAACCCGCTGTGGTACCAGTTGCACGCCGTGGGTCGCGGCATACCGATGTAGCCCTCGAGGGGAAAAACACGGTCAGGCGTTCTCGGGTCGTACCCCGCTTTGTACGACACGCTGTACGTGTTTTTGCCCATATCGAATGTGGCGATTCGCTCGTGAAGCGTCTGGTTCTCGTGCCCTTTGTAACGGGTCAGGGAACGTTTCCGGAGCGGCGACAGTTGGACATCCACTTTGTCGGCGGCTCGAACCGAACCTGCCGCCGCAACCAGCAGAACCGCCCCGCCGCAGATCGCGCGCCGAAGCGTCCGTCCGTCCGTTCGGGGAGACATGGTTCCGGTGGTCATACCCGTTCTTCTCCCGTCGCGGATTCGTTCCGTCCCGGATCGGGGGCGTCGGGGGAGGGGGGGGCGGCGTTCGTCTTTTCCGCGGGGTTCGAACGCCCCGAATCGGAGGCGGTTTTGGCCTTCGGTCTGTCGGCGGACGTCTTGTTCGGCGCAGGCGACTTGTGCTTTGGAGCGGTCCGGTGCGGTCTTTTTTCCGCTTTTCCGGACGCCTTTCCTCGGGGACCGTCTGCGCGGCCCGGCCCCGGCGCGGTCTTCTTGCCGGCGATTCGGGATTTGTCCCCGTTCTTTCGTGAAGCGATCTTGTCCTTGCCGCCGCTTCGTCCCGCGGCGCCTTGCCGCCGCTTGCGGGCTTGGGCCGCTCGCCGGGCGATATCGGCCTTGCTGGGAGCGCCGGCGCCCCCGGACCTCGAGGCGGAAGAAGTCTTCGACGACTGTCCGTTCTCGGCGACTTTCCTGCGATTCGCTTCCATGCGGTCTCGATGTCTCGCGGTGGCGGCGCGCCCTTCGCGGTAATGCCGGAAAACGGTACGGACCACGGCCCCGAACACGAGTGCGTCCGCTGCCAGGAGGAGCCACGTGAGGACCCGGCCGGGCGCCGGGGGCTGGAGTCGCGCCAGCACGTAAATGAAATAAAAGCCGAGAATGGCCGAGGCCGAGGCCGTGATGGTGATGGCCCTGGCTTCCTTCCGCGCGTCCGCCGCAATTTCGGCTTTCCGTGCAGCGAGGTCGGCCGCGCCGGGGCTCCCGCCTTCCACAGGGCGTCGCGGTCCGGCTTCTTCCACCGGCGTCGGTCCGTCCACGGCGACCTCTTTTGTTTCCGGCGGCGGGGCCGCAGTATCCTTTCCCGCGTCCGCCGAGGTCGCTCGTTCGAGCGTTCCGGCCTCTTTTCGCGCCTTATCGAGCAGCGTTTCCGCCTCGGTCCGGGCTTGCCCGAGGATGACCTCCGCTTCCTTGCGGGCTTTTTCCCGGGCCTGTTCGACCAGTTTTTTCGCCTCGGCGCGCACAGCCTTCTCGGCTTCGTCACGGAGTTTGGCGAATTCCGCGTCCGCCTCTTTTCGACTTTTTTCCGCCAGCGCTTTGGCTTCGGCTTCGAGGGCTGCGGCGGCTTCCGCTCGCATGGCCGCCACTTCCCGGAGCGCTTTCTCGCGGGTTTGGGCCGCCAGGGCCGTGGCTTCCTGGAGGACAGCGGCTTCGGCCTCTTTGGCGGCGGCCTCGGCTTCACGGCGAACGGCTTCGGCCCGAGCATGGGCCTCGCGCTCGATTTCGTCGGCCCGCCGCCGGGCCTCGTGCGCCAAGTCGCTTGCTTCGGCGACGAGCTGTTTTTCGGCCTCTTCGCGGGCTTTTTTGGCCTCCTCGGCAGCTTGCCGCCGGGCGTTTTCAATGACTGCTTCGGCTTCGTGTCGGGCCTGCTCCAAGGCGCTCGCCCGAGTTTCGGCGATCACACGTTCCCGGAGTTCCTGCGCCTCTTTCGCGGCCTCGATTCTAGCTTTTTCCAAGATGAGTTCCGCCTCCCGTTCGGCCTGTTCCCGTCGGGCGCGACTCAACTCCTCGAGTTGCCGCGCCACCGCGGCGCCGGCCAGGTCGGCGGCTGGGGCCGCCGCAGGCACCGCGGCGGCGATCCGGGGT
>JAADHN010000119.1 GCA_013151865.1 Kiritimatiellota bacterium | reverse complement strand
AACGTACGGCGTTCCGCGACCGACGACGCCCCGGTCCGCCCTCGGGCACCGGACGCCGCCGGTCGAAACCAAGCCCGCGGGCCCGCCAGCGGAAAAAGTTACCATAGCCCATCGTGAACGAAGATGCGAATGGGAGGAAACGCCGGAACCGCACGGCGTCAGGGCAAGAAAAATGGCGGGAGCGACGGGACTCGAACCCGCAACCACCGGCGTGACAGGCCGGTGCTCTAACCAAATTGAGCTACACCCCCGCGCAGACACGCGCGAGACAAAGCATCAGAGATGCATTTGCTGCCGAATGAGTTCATATTGTAGCCGTTATTCGCACGGATTCAACCTTTGCCCCCGTTTTTTTTGCCGCATTGCACAGGTCTGAAAAGCCCGGCGCCGCAATCACGGTCCGGTGTCGTTTTGGGTCGAGGCGGCTTGACAACCCGAACCGGGTTCGATAGAATGAGCCCATCCGAAAAGGGGGCGTGAGCCGCGGGAGCAGTCGCTTCTCGCCAGGGGCGAATCGCGGCCACGCCTTCGGGCGGCCCGTTTCTCGCGCCAAGCGGGATCCGCTGAGAGCGCAGGGTGGCAGAGCGGGCCCCCGAGCGGCCCTGCGCGGCAAGGACTGCGGAATCCGCCTGGGGCGGCTGTGCCTGTTTTTGGCTCGGTGGCGTTGCGTGGCTGCCAGGGAGGGTCCCACAATCGCCGCCGGGACGGCGGAAGGCCGCCCTCCGCCCAACCCGACTTGTCCGCCGTAGTCCCGCAGCCGCTGGACGAAGGCGGGAGGGCGCGCGGACGCTTTCGGACGGTCTTTCGCCGTTTCCGCCTCGCGCCGAGCAGGATTACCGCTGAGGGTGGCATCGCCTGCCTTATCTCTATAGTAGTACATCCAAGCTCATCAATCAGGGCGCGGCGGGGGCAACCCTCGAATATGGGCGTTTCCGGCAGGATCGCCCCCCTCGGTCTCCGTACGCCGCTTCGCGAGGCTCGACCCCGGCGTGGTTCCGCCCGACAATGGCCCTCATGGATCGGGCCGAACCGGGATGATCGCACAGGGCCTGCTACGTGAAGCTGTTCCGAACATGCCCCCGCTTGAAATCAGGAGGAAATCGACAGATGAGAATGCCCTGGAATGCGGCGCTCGCCGGCCGGTTCGTCTCCCCTGTGCCGGGCCTGCGACTGTCCGGCGCGGCGCGTATTGTGGCCATGACAGTGGTCGTGGGCAGCCTCCATCGTGCACTTTACGCCGGAGACAACCGGTTTCGATTCGCCGCCGCCGAGCAATGGGGGGAAAAACGGGGGTTCTACTTGAACCTCGAGAACAAGACGGAAGGAAACGTCCCCTGCACGCCGGCGACGCTCCGGCTGATTCTCGGGGTGGCGGACGGACGCCAATGGCGTTTCCTCATCGCTCAGCCTCAGTGGCAGTTCGATCGGGATTACACCGTCCGAGCCGCGATTCTTTCGGATCGGGCCGAACTTTGGTTGGACGGCCGGCGAGTTGCGGAAAGCGCCGGCGGGTTCGTGCCGGGACAACCACGTCTGAGCGCTTGCGAAGTCCCGTCCTGGGGAAACGCCCCGGCGAACTATATGATCGTCCAAAAGGAGCTGCACTTGCGTACCGGAACGGGCAAGAAACGAGACGAGGTTTTCCCCGACCGCGCCTCGCTGCCGATGGGGTTGCTGATGTTTCAGCCCCAGACTGCCCGGCGGTTCGACTGGGACGTGACCGAGGGCGACTCGGTCTGGGTCCAGGTCCGATTCCGGCTCATTCGGCGCCCCGCGTTGAAAGAACTTGCGCCGTTCATCGACAAGTTCGGACAATGCCGGTACGCCGACTGGCCGGGAAAAGTCGACGCCGAAGGCGAATTCCGCACGGACATTTCCTCCGAGGAAACCCAGTTGGCCCACATGCCGCCCTCGAAAGATTTCGACCCGTACGGCGGTTGGAAGCGTGCGCCCTGGCGGGAACGACCTTCCGGTTTCTTTCATGTGGTTCGCCGAAAACGGTTTTGGTGGCTGGTCTCGCCGTTGGGCTATCCCTGTTTCTATGTGGGCATGAATTCGATCCCGAGCAGCACGTGGCCCCAAACGCCTGTTTCCGGACGGAGATTCATCTTCGAATGGCTGCCCCCCAAAACCGGGGTGTGGAAAGCCGCCTGGGGCCGCAACCACTGGGGCCGCAACGATGGCGATTACGTGTGTTTCCAGGCGTGCAACCTGATACGAAAGTACGGCGAGGATGAATGGCAGGAACGCGCCACGGTCCAGGGCGTGCGCCGGGTTCGGTGCTGGGGGTTCAGCGGCGGCGGCAAGTGGGGCGCTCCCAACGGAATCGTCTCGACACCGGTCCTTTCGCTGGCCGGCGTCC
Organism: Kiritimatiellota bacterium; assembly: GCA_013151865.1. Taxonomy (GTDB): domain Bacteria; phylum Verrucomicrobiota; class Lentisphaeria; order Oligosphaerales; family JAADHN01; genus JAADHN01. The sequence goes on along the minus strand of JAADHN010000119.1, from coordinate 8,265 downwards.
CCAAGCTGGCGCGGCATCCGGACGTATTCGACCCCGCCATCCGGAAACGCATCCGAGAAGTGTTGGCCCGCCAGATCACGGCCCGTAAGAGCGACCCGTTCGTCCTGGGATGGTCCATCGGCAACGAGTATGACGAAATCATTTCGAGGCAGGAGATTCGCGACATGCTCGCCCAACCACGATTGACACCGGCTCGACGGGCCATGGTGGACTACGCGTTCGAACAGATCTATCGACGGGACGTGTCGGTTATGGCCCGGGGCTGGCAGATGAAGGCGAACGAACGTTCGAGTCTGTACGTTCTTTCCCCCAAACCGCCGGAAAAGGACGTGGAGAAACTGCGAAGGTTCTTTGCGGACCGCTATTACGAAACTCTCTACAAGACCGTGAAGAGCATTGATCCGAAGCACTTGTACTTGGGCTTCTGGATCGCATTCGACTGGTGGGAGAACGAAGAAGACTGGCGGCTGATCGCCCGGCACTGTGACGTCATCGGCCACGACCGGTATACACTCGAATACGTAGCCCCTCGGTTTCGACGCTTGGTGAAGGAAACCGATAAACCGATCCTCTGGGGCGAGTTCTCCGTGCCGCCCAACTACGATGGCCGGCGCGGGTTCGGTCAGTACAACGTCTCCGCCGAATCCGAGGCCCAGGCGGGCAGGTATTACACCCGGTTGGTCCGGCAGGCGGCCCGGGATCCCTGGTGTGTCGGGGCGATGTGGTTCCAGTATCGGGACCAGCCGCTGACCGGGCGCGGCCCGGGCCACGGCGAACGCCTCGTCTTCGGGGAACACTTCGCTTTCGGGGTCGTAACAGTGACGGATCGACCCAAATGGCCCCTGGTCCGGCTGATGCGGCAGGCCAATCTGGCCGCCGCGGTCTGGCGCTCGGCCGCGACAGCGGCAAGCGTCCCTTGATCTTACGACTTGCGAACCTGCGGGAAAGGTGTACGGTTGCAGGTTTCTTTTCGCCGTCCCCTCCCCTTGTCGGTTTTCTCGAAACGGTTGGGAGTGAGGACCGGCTCCCAGCCTCTGCAGAACCATCGTCGGGGCGAATCAGGGGCGGTCCGGGTCTATAAGACCGGGGAAACGCGCCCCCCTCGACTCACGACGCCGGGTCGCGCCCTCAAACACAGGCAGGCCCGGCGTACGACTCGGGGAACCCCTCGGGGAACGAAAGCATGTTGACGCGCCTGCGGTTATCAGTGTTTCTCCTCCTGTCCGTGTCCGTCCTCCCGGTTCGGATCGGCACGGCCGCGGAAGACCTGACCGAATTAGGCGCACGGGCCGCACGCTGGGAGTTCGGGCAGGACCGGTCGGAACTGAGTCGTCTCGAAAAGGCGTTCTACGCGGCCACCCCACCCGAGCGCAAGGCCATCGAGCGTCTGTTGCTCGGCGTCCTGGCCGACTCGAGGTCGACGTATGCGGGAAAGCAGGCCATCTGCCGGATGTTGAGACGCGCCGGCAGTGCGCAAGCCGTGCCCGTGTTGAAACAGTCTCTGGCCGACCCCGAACTTTGCCACATGGCGCTCCGGGCGCTGGCCGCGATCCCCGGGTCGGCGGCCACGAAAGCGCTGCGCGAACGCGCCGGAATCGAGAAACAGCCGTACCGGGCAGAAGTGGTCGCGACGTTGGGCGCGCGCCGCGACCGGGGTGCGGTCGATCTTTTGGCGCGCCTGGCGGCGGAATCGAACCGCGCGGTCGCCGAGGCGGCCCTTGGCGCTTTGGGACGGATCGGCACGGAAGATGCCGCCCGATCACTCGACGATCTGCATCCGGGCAAACCGCTGCTGGCGGCCTGGTGCGATGCGTACCTCGCCTGCGCCCAAGTCTTGCGGCAGGAAAAACGACCGGCAGCGGCCGAGAGGATCTACGTTCGGCTTTGTCGGCCGGAACATCCCATGCCGGTTCGTGCGGCGGCCTTGCGGGGACTTGCCGCGTTGGGCGGTGACCGGGCGGTCGCCACCGTGTTGGCCTTCCTGACCTCCTCCCGCCCCAGCCTGCGGCGGGCCGCGGCCGCGGCCGCGGTGCGTCTGCCGGGCGCGAACGCAACTCGCGCCCTGGCCCGGATGCTTCCCGACTTGGCGCCTCAAGCCCAACTACCCCTGGTGCGAGCCCTCGGCCTCCGGGCGGACGCCGCTGCGGCGCCGGCGGTCCTGGCGCTGGCCAACCAGAGTTCGGCGGACGTGCAGGAAGCAGCGGTCCGGGCGCTGGGGACAGTTGGGGACGCCAAGGCCGTCGTGGCCCTGTGCCAATGGGCCGCCGGACGCGGCAGGCTCGCGACCACGGCGTTCAAAAGTTTATGCCGACTCGGGGGGCCGGAACTCGACGCAGTGCTGCTGGACCGGGCGCGGAACGCCGCACCCGACCTGCGCGCCGTGTGCATTCGGGCGTTGGCCGCCCGCGGCAGTCGCGGCGCCGTGCCCGCGCTGCTCTCGATGGCACGCCCGCCCGGGGACACCAATGTGAGAAGAGAAGCCCTCAAAGCGCTGGCCACGCTCGGTGGGCCCGAGCACCTCGGAGACATCCTCAACTTGCTGCCGAGGGCGGGTACCGAATCGGAGCGGGGCGCGATCCGCAAAGCAGCCGTCGCCCTGCTCGCCAAGTACGATGATCGCACCCGGGCCCTGCCAACGCTCCTGCCGAGACTGCGCGCTGCGGAGTCCGCGGTCGTGCGGGCGTCGCTGGTGCGCCTCCTCGGGAGTGTGGGCGGACACGACGCATTGGCGGCGGTCCGCACCGCGCTCTCCGATTCGGATGCCGCGGTCCGGGACGCGGCCCTGCGGACCTTGGCCTCATGGTCCGACCCGGCCGCGATCGAGGATCTGTTGCGGGCGGCCGCCGAGACGGACTCGACCGTGCACCGTGTCTTGGCTCTGCGCGGCTGCGCCCGCCTCCTCGAAATCCTCAACCGACAATCGCCAGGGACCGCCGCGGAGTTCTACCGCAAGGCCCTGGCATTGTCCGGGCGCCTCGAAGAAAAGAAAACGCTGGTAGGCTCCCTCGGCGCCGCTTCGTCCCCCGAAGCACTCGCTCTGGCTGCATCCTTCGTGGCCGACCATGACCTGGGGCCCGAGGCAATAGCGGCCTGTAAACGGATCATGGCGTCCATGGACAAAGCGGCGCTGACTGCCGCGACCCCCACCCTCGAACGCCTTGCGGGGCAAGGCGCGAATTCCGAACTGGCCGCTGCGATCCGGGAGGCCCTGTCCCGAGCACGTTCCAACAGGTACGAGGCGGAAAATGCTGTCCTGACCGGGGCCGTGATCGAGCGGATCCACGGCGGCGCTTCGGGCAAGGCATACGTGAATTTCATCCAACGGGCCGGGGCCGTCATTGAATGGCGGCTGGCGGTGGCGCGGACCGGCCGGTATTCAATTGCTTTCCGCTATGCGTTGAGTGGAACGGCGAGCCGGTCTCTCCGGATCGAGTTGGACGGTCGACCCGTTGCCAACCGGCTGGCATTCAAGGGCACGCGCGCCTGGACGCGCTGGACGACCACCCGGATTGCCGTGCTCTCCCTCGAGCGGGGGGGACACAAGCTGCGGGCCGTGACGCTCGGCGGCGACGGCCCGAACATCGATTATCTGCAGATCAAACCGGAAACCTGACCGTGTCCTCCAACTCTACGACGACACTGCGAGAGGCGGACGCTGGAGCCCCCGGCCCATGAAAGAAGCCAGAAAACCCCAGATCGAAATGAGCCGCCGCGGCTTCCTGGGCAAAGGCGCCGCTCTGGCCGGAGCGGCGCTCGGTTTCCCGACCATCGTTCCGGCGGCCGCTTTGGGCAAGGCCGGGCGCCCAGCCCCCTCGAACCGGATTGTCATGGGCGTCGTCGGGGTCGGATTGCAGGGGATGGACAACCTGCGCTCTTTTCTGGGGTTTCGCCAAGTACAGATGGTGGCGGTCTGCGACGTGGACGCCCGTCACCTGGCCGCGGGCAAGCACGCCGTGGACCGGCGGTACGGGAATCGAGCCTGCCGGGCGGTTCGCGATTTCCGCGAAATCACCGGCCGGGACGGCGTGGACGCCGTCTGCATCGCCACGCCCGACCATTGGCACGTCCTGCCGGCGCTGGACGCTGTGCGGCACGGCAAGGATGCATACGTCCAGAAGCCGCTGACGCTGACCATTTCCGAGGGTCGAATGCTGGCCGACGCAGTCTATCGGTACGGCGCCGTGGTCCAAACCGGGAGTCAACAGCGTTCGTCGTACCGTTTTCGACACGCCTGTGAGCTGGTCCGAAACGGTCGTCTGGGGCAAATCCATACCGTGCGGGTGGGGATCCCCGGCAACAACAAACGGTGCGGTCCGACCTGGAACCCCGAGCCCGTGCCGCCGGAGTTGGATTACGAGTCCTGGCTGGGGCCCGCGCCGTGGGCGCCTTATCACCACCAACGCTGCCACTACCAGTTTCGCTTCATTCTCGATTACTCGGGCGGGCAAGTGACCAACTGGGGGGCACACCACTTGGACATCGCCCAGTGGGGACTCGGCACGGACCGATCGGGACCGGTCGAGATCTCCGGGCACGGCGAGTTTCCCGAGACCGGACTGTTCACCACTGCAACCAAGGTATATTTCGAATGCCGGTACTCGTCGGGAACCAGGCTCATCTGCAGCACGGGAGGCGGAGGCGTGGTGTTCGAGGGGAATCGGGGGGCCCTTCGCGTGGACCGTGGGCGGCTCACCGCCGATCCGCCCAGCTTGCTCAAAGAAGTCATCGGTCCCGGGGAAATCCGCCTGTACGAAAGCCGAAATCACTTCGCGAATTTCCTCGAATGCGTCCGGACACGGCGTCCCCCGATCTGCGACGCCGAAATCGGCCATCGCTCCGCAACCATGTGTCATCTTGGAAACATTGCCATGTTGCTGGGAAGAAAACTGAAATGGGATCCGACACGGGAAGAATTCCCGGACGACGACGAAGCCAATCGGCTCCGCAGCCGTGTGCCTCGGCCGCCTTGGAGATATGTTTGACGGCCCGAGCGCACACCGCAGTACAGGCGCCGGCAGCGAGCCATTCGGAGTCGCAGGTTTGTCAGGAAAGGAGAAACGATGAAACAGAAGGTTGTTACCCGACGGAGTTTCCTGGCAAAGGCCGCGCTCGGCGGGGCCGCGGCCTCTTTCAGCGCTCAGGCCGGATTCCCATGGTTCCATGTACGCAAGAAAGGAACCGACCTCCGCAAGCTCAACATTGCCTGTGTGGGTTGCGGGGGGAAAGGGTACAGCGATATCCACGGGGTCGCCTCCGAAAACATTGTGGCGCTGTGCGACGTGGACTTCGGTCGGGCCTCCCGGGTCTTTCAGGAGTTCCCGGATGCCAAGCGCTACAAGGATTACCGGCGCATGTTCGAAGACTTGGACAAGGACATCGATGCGGTGGTGGTCAGCACACCGGACCACATGCACTTCCCCGTGGCCATGATGGCCATTGAGATGGGCAAACACGCCTTTGTACAGAAACCGTTGACCCACACTGTTTGGGAAGCCCGTGAACTGGCGAAGGCGGCGAAGAAGCGGGGGGTCGCCACTCAAATGGGGAACCAGGGCCATGCCAACGAAGGCACGCGCCTCATGTACGAATGGGTGCGTTCCGGTGCGCTCGGCCCCGTCCGGGAAGTCCACCTTTATACGGACCGCCCCATCTGGCCCCAGGGCCTCGAGCGCCCCCCCAAAGCCGAACCGGTCCCGCCCCTGCTCGAATGGGACCTGTGGCTCGGGATTGCCCCGAAACGTCCCTACCATTCCGGCTATCACCCCTTCGCGTGGCGGGGCTGGTGGGATTTCGGTTGCGGCGCCCTCGGCGACATGGGCTGCCATATCATGGATGCAACCTTTTGGGCGCTTGATCTCCGGGCCCCGGAGTGGATCGAGGCGGAATCCGACGCCAAGAACGCCGACACCACCCCAAAATGGTCCGTCATCACCTACCAATTCCCGGCGCGCGGCAAGATGCCGCCCGTCAAAGTCGTCTGGTACGACGGCGGCAAGAAACCTCCGCGTCCCGCCGAACTCGAAGAAGGACGGAATATCCCGAACGGCAACGGACAAATCGTCATCGGGGAAAAAGCCGCGATCATGGCCAGTTGCTACTGCTCGAGCATTCGCATCATCCCGGAAAAGAAAATGCGCGAGATTGGAAAACCCCCCAGAATGCTCGATCGAGTCAAAGGCGGACACTATCAGGAGTGGATTCGAGCTTGCAAAGGCGGAAAGCCGGCCGGGTCCAACTTCCCGGACCATGCCGGACCTCTCACGGAAATGGTTCTGCTGGGCAACGTGGCCGTCCGCGCCGGCAAACGTGTGGCTTGGGACGACCGGCGCCTGCGTTGCGCGAACGCCCCGGAGGCAGACCGATTCATTCGTGAACCATTCCGGGTTTTCTAGATCGAGTTAGTCTTGCAACCGAAGGAATATCCCATGAAACGATCATCGCTTCGTGTCATACAACACTCGGTATTCGCGTCCATCGTGCTGGCCGTCGCTCCCGTACGGGGGGCCGGCGCCTCCCGCAGCGAGCCGGAATGGCTGAACTGGGAACTTGGCGTTCAGGCCTACACGTTTCGGAACTTTACCTTCAGCCAAACGCTTGAACGCTGCCGGGAACTGGGCGTCGGCGTGGTCGAGATCTACCCCGGGCAGCCGGTCGGCGGCGGACTGCCGGGGGTGGTCAACCACCGTATGGATGCCATGACCCGCATGCGTCTGCTCGGCAAACTGGCCGCGGCCCGCGTTCGTCTCGGGGCGTATGGTGTGGTCAATGGCAGAGGTCCCGCCGATTGGCGCCGGGTCTTCCAGTTCGCGCGCACCATGGGCATCCCCACGGTGGTCGCTGAACCGCGCCCCGACGAGATGGACATGATCGAAGCGCTCTGCAAAGAGTTCGGGGTGAACCTGGCGATCCACAACCATGCGGAACCGGCCCGCTACTGGAGTCCGGAGAAAGTGCTCGAAGTCTGCAGAGGCCGCGACCGGCGGATCGGCGCCTGTGCCGATCTCGGGCACTGGGCCCGCTCCGGCCTGGATCCGGCCGCTTGTTTGCAAAAACTCGAAGGACGCGTGATCAGCCTTCACCTGAAAGACGTCAACCTTGCCGGAACAGACGGGGTATGCGTGCCCCTCGGCACCGGGGTGTGCCACCTGCCCCGGGTCTTCGCCGAACTCCGCCGTCAGCGTTTCCATGGCCTTTTCTCGATCGAGTACGAATCCGATCCCCGCGACCCGGCGCCGGCTGTGAAACAATGCATCGAGTACTTCCGCAAGTGCCAGACCCTCTCGACGGTGCAGCTGCTGGCAGGCAAGGCGCTCCCGCCGGGCATGTCCTGGAACGTGCGCGATACCTGGTTGCACCTCGACCGCACCGCCAATGCCAAGTGGCCGGAACCGGAGAAGATCGACCTGTCGACATACGTGGACACCACCGACGATGGCCGCGGTCGAATCCTCGCGAGCGGCGAGGGGTTCCCCAACGAACATTACCCCAACGCATTCGACAACAAATCGACCACCAAATGGTGCATCAGGACCCCGACGATTTGGATCCAGTACGAATACCCGGGAAACACCCGGCATCGTGTCACGGCCTACACGATCACCTCGGCCAACGATTCCCCGGACCGCGATCCCTGCGATTGGAAACTGCTGGGCTCGAACGACGGCAAGACTTGGACCGTGGTTGACAGTCGTGAGAAGGAACTGTTTTTCATGCGGTTCCAGAAACGCCTTTTCAAAGTAAGAACGCCGGGCGCCTATCGCATCTACAAACTGGACGTGACCCGTAACCACGGCAACCCGACCACGTCTCAGCTGGCCGAGATCGAACTGCTCGAAGACAAACCGGACCGGGGTCGCTAAACGGTCCCGCCAGGGGCTGGTGGGCGAAGGTCGTCGTGGAGGACGGTCCCGCCGGGCGGCAGATTCATTGTCGGCACGAGACGGGCACAGAATGGACGATTTCACCGGTTGGATCCCCGCCGCGGCACGTGCCGGTCAGAGTCCCGGCTTCAGCCGGAAGTCCTGCCGAGGCTTCAGCCGAGGTGCGCGCGGTCACGAGGACCGGTCGCTGAAGCTCCCTCAGACTTCCGCGTGAAGGGCATGTCGCTTTATTCGAGGATTCCGCGAAAAACGCCCCAACGGGGCAATGCCGCCGTAGCCTTGGGCAACGCCCCAGGCCGTGTTGGGTTTCCGGAACATGCACCCTGAAGGGGTGCTTCAACGTATTCTTTACGTGTAGGTTGAAGTACGCCTTCAGCGTACATCG
>JAADHN010000045.1 GCA_013151865.1 Kiritimatiellota bacterium | reverse complement strand
GCTCCCGCGCCCGCACCGCGCCCGACCCCACAACGCGCCCCGGCCCCCGCGCCCCGACCTCACCCCGTGATGCGTGCCCCGGCGCCGGTCGCCCAGGACTTCTCTCGTCCAGCGCCTCCGCCCCGACCGCAACCGGCGCCCCCTGCGAAAACTTTGGTCGATATGGCCCAGGTGGAAATCGGCATGACCCAGAAGGCCGAAGCGGTCTCTGCGGTAAAGAAACGCACCCGGGAAGTGGCCCGGGCCAGCCTGGGTGCAGCCATGCCCGCTCGCAGCCGTCTCGTGCAGACGGTCCGGGTCGGGGCAAGACGCCGAATCCCACTGGCCGCCACGGGCCGGGACCGGCTCCGCCAAGCCATTCTCATGCGGGAAGTACTGGCGCGTCCTCGGGCATTCGACTTGTAAGACGGCGATCTCGGTTGCGCGGGAACCAACCGGGATGAAGACCACGAATTCGAGGGATGAGCAGCGGATGGCAAAAGATCTGAAAGACGCCGCACTCGAAGCATTCAAGCGTTCAGCTCGAAGTCAGGAGACCGAACCGGGAGACGCGGAAAGCGGATCGACCGAGCCGGAAGACGCGGCCCCGCCTCCGAAACGCGGCAGGAAACCTCTGCGCAGCACGGCCGCCGGAACCCGGCGCGGTCCCGGGTCCAGCGCCAAATCCGGACCCAATGCGATCGGGACCGCGACTGTGACGCGACGCAAAGCCCCGACCAATGCCGCCGCCGCGGTTCAAGCGGCCCAAACCCGCCGCCCCGGCCCCCTTGGGAAGAGGAGAAAAACCGGGGTGTCGGTCGCTGAAAAGGGCACTCCCGGCCGCGGCCTGCAGTGGACCCTGATCGTGATCAACCTCGTCTTGCTGGCCTTGGTCATTGTCCTCCTGATCCGCACGAGGCGCCTCGAACAGGTTGCGGCAGACCACGGGAAACTCATCCGGCAGCAGGCCGGGGCCCTCGAGACGATTGCGAAGTCCGCAGATAAAGCCCGGCAGAATGCCCAAGCCAAGTTCGGCGTGTTCTTGGATGACAAGAAAAAACTCCACGGCGTCTTTGTGAACTACCTCAAGCCCAGTCGATGTCGGGTTATCGAGCTTTCCAACGATGCCGATTGAGACCCCGGCGCCCTCCTTTTCTTCGGCTGAGGCGCGCAAACGAATTGCCGGTGGGTGCGACGAAAGAGTGAAACCCGGTCGAGGGCGATTTCGCCGGGTGTGAGCGCGCGGTACCGACGCTGACGGCGTGCCGCGTTTTTCGCGTCCTCCGGCGTTCATTCGCGGTTTCCTTTCTGCGCCCCCCACGAGCGCCGGCTCGCCGTTGCGTTCTTGCCCGTCCCATCTCCGCGCCGAACGCCCGCCGGCCGCCACAGATCCAACGTCATGGTCCAGATGCGACGCTACCTTCTTGCCGCACCCTTGCTTCCCACCCCGGGCGTCCCGGCCCCAGGTCGCGCCCCCTGAGCACTCGACAGCTCGACCTCTTCCTGTTCCTTCTTGCCGAATACCGTCTCCCGCCTGCTGCCGGAATCAACGCAACGACGGCACTCCCGTCCCCAACGCCGTCCAACGCACATTCGAGGCCTGGACCGGCTGCCCACTTTCCGGGACGCCCGCCTTGCCGAACGCGATTCGACCGGATACATTGCCCGGTCCTTTTTTTGTAATTATCCGCTTCAAGACGTTGACCGATCTCTCCGGTAGCCGTTGTGCCGCCGGCAGAAGACGTCCGGCGTCGAATTCCGGAGTTGCATCTCATGCGCGGCGGTTACATGGCGCTCATCATCGGGGCCATTCTGGTCAACAACTTCGTTCTGGCCCGCTTCCTGGGGATCTGTCCCTTCCTCGGCGTATCCCGACGGATTCGGACAGCTCTCGGGATGGGCGGCGCGGTCGTTTTCGTGATGACCCTGGCTTCGGCGGTCACTTCCGCTGTGAACCAGTTCGTCCTGGTCCGGTTCGGCATGCAGTATATGCAAACCATCGTATTCATTCTGGTCATTGCTTCTCTGGTCCAGTTGGTGGAGGTCATGCTGCAGCGGTTCAGCCCGCTGCTTTATCGGGCGCTCGGCATCTACCTTCCGCTGATCACCACCAACTGCGCGGTGCTCGGCGCCGCGGTGTTAAGCGTCAAGGAGCACTACAGCGTCTTGCAGGCCACCGTATTCGGCGCCGCGTCCGCGGTGGGTTTCAGCTTGGCGTTGGTGCTGTTTTCCAGTCTGCGCGAAAAACTCGATTTGGCCCAAGTTCCCGAGTGCATGAAAGGAACGGCCATCGCCTTGGTCACCGCCGGACTGCTGGCCATGGCGTTCATGGGCTTTTCGGGGCTGGGTGGTTGAGCCGCCTTCGCGCCCGGTCGGGTGCGGGTCCTGACAGAATGGGACGAGCGCATTCGGCGCAAGTGCACGGGGCGGATCGGATCGAGGACGTTGGGTTTTCTCCTTTTCTTGAAAGAGACGTGACACTATGTGGTGGTGGCCCATAGCCGTGTTGGTGATCATGGGGGTCGGCTTCGGTCTGGTGATCGGGGCCGCCGTCAAGTTTTTCGGGGTCGAAACGGACCCGCGGATCGAGCAGGTCGAGGAATTGCTGCCGGGCGCCAACTGCGGCGCCTGCGGGCTGGCCGGCTGTGCGGAGTTCGCCAAAGCCCTGGTGGCGGGCGAAACCGCGGTCGAGAACTGTCCGTCGAGTCCGAGCGAGGCCGCGGCCCGGATCGCGGCCCTGCTCGGGGTCGAAGTCGGCGAGCGCGACCCGAAAGTGGCTGTGGCCTTCTGCGGCGGCGATTCGAGCATTGCCAAGTGGGCGGCCGAGTACAACGGAGTCAATGACTGCCGGTCTGCCGCGCTGGTTGCCGGAGGGGCGGCCAAAGGGTGCCTGTTCGGCTGCCTCGGACTCGGCAGTTGCGCCCGAGTCTGTCCGTTCGGGGCGATCGAGATCACCGACAAAGGGCTTGCAGTGGTCCATCCCGAGCTGTGCACCGGCTGCGGCAAATGCATCCGAACCTGCCCACGGAATCTGATTCGGCTCGTGCCGAAGTCCGCACCGCTGCACGTCCTGTGCAGTTCCCCCGAAAAAGGAGCGGCCAAGACCAAGGTTTGCAAAGCCTCCTGCATCGGCTGCCGCAAATGCGTCAAGAGTGCCGGAGAGGGGCAGATGGTCATGGACGGCTTCCTGGCCCGGGTCAACTACGACGACCCGCCGGGATCGGAGCTGGCCGAAGTCTGCCCCACGGGTTGTCTGCGACCTTCCCTATCGATCGAAGCCGCGGCCCAAACCGACGCAGCAGAAACACAGGAAACGGCAAATGCCTGACCTGCACCGTTTTCACGGGGGCGTCCACCCCCGGGAAGGAAAATCTTCCACCAGCGGCAACGCGATTCAGACCGCACCGCTGTTCGAGAAGTACATCGTGCCGTTGCAGCAGCACATCGGGGCCCCTTCGAAAGTGACGGTCGCCAAGAAAGACCGCGTGCTGCGGGGGCAGCTCCTGGCCGAACCCGGCGGGTTCGTCTCAGCCGCTATCCACGCTCCCACCAGCGGCGTGGTCAGCGCGGTCGGCGACTGCCTCGGTCCCGCGGGGACCAAAGTGCCCGCTGTCGAGATCACTGCCGACGGCGACGACATCGCGGCCGAACCCCTGGCCCCCATTGCTGCATGGGAATCGACCTCGCCCGAGGACCTGAAAAACCGGATCGCCGAGGCGGGCATCGTGGGCATGGGCGGCGCGGCATTTCCGACACACGTCAAGCTTTCGCCGCCGCCGAACAAACCGATCGACGTGCTGATTCTCAACGGGGTCGAGTGCGAACCGTGCCTCACTGCGGACCATCGCCTCATGCTCGAGGCCCCGGACCGCATCCTGACCGGAGCGCGTATCCTCGCCCGAGTTCTCGGCGTCAGCCAAGTCTACATCGGGATCGAAGACAACAAGCCCGACGCCATCGAGCTCTTGACGCGCAAGACGGAGGGCACGACCATCACCGTGGCGAGCCTGTCGGTGCGCTATCCGCAGGGAGCCGAAAAGCAACTCATCTACGCTCTGACCGGACGCAAGGTCCCCACCGGCGGTCTGCCGATGGACGTGGGATGCGTGGTGCAGAATGTCGGTACGGCCGCGGCCGTCGCCGAGGCGGTGACCGAGGGCAAACCCCTGTATGAGCGGGTCACCACCGTAACCGGCGCGCCGCTGGTGCGACCCGGGAATTGGCGACTCCGGGTGGGGACGCCTTTGCGCACCGTGCTCGAACTGTGCGGCGGGGTCAAGTACGATCCGGCCAAAATCGTCTTCGGCGGCCCGATGATGGGACTCAGCGTCTATTCACTGGATATTCCCGTGCACAAAAGTACGTCCGGCTTGCTGTTGCTCGGTCCGGCCGAAGTGGCGCAGTTCACATCCCAGCCGTGCATTCGGTGCGGCCGTTGCGTGGACGCCTGCCCCATGAACCTGCTTCCGGGGACACTAAGCGTCGAGATCGAGAACGAGCGGTTCGACTTGGCTGAGGAAGACCACGCATTCGATTGCATCGAGTGCGGCTGCTGTGCCTACGTCTGTCCGTCGCACCGTCCGCTGGTGCAGCATTTGCGGCGGGCCAAAAGCGAGATCCTGGCCAAACGTCGGGCCGCGTCGCGCCGGTCCTGATGCGCCCCGACAGAAGCGCGAAGATCACAGAGAACGGCTGACGGCGACACGGGCGGAAAAACGTTGTTGACGCAGCGTGCGGAGTTCGCAGCCCGAGACAGAGAGTATCGAGGACCCCTTTTCCATGGCGGACAATGAAATCAGGTTGCCGGACACGTCGCGGCTGGTGGTGAGCAGCTCGCCGCACTTCCATTCCGGCCAAGGCGTGCTCCGGGTCATGGTGACAGTGATCCTGGCCCTGGTCCCGGCCTGTGCAGCGGGCGTGGCGGTCTTCGGTCCACGGGTCCTCTGGGTGCTTGGCGTCTGCGTCGCCAGTTCACTGGTTTTCGAGGTGATCTTCAGCCGCATGCTCGGCCGACCCGAAGCGGTCCGCGACGGGAGCGCCCTGCTGACCGGATTGCTGCTCGGGATGAATCTGTCTGCCTCGACCCCGTGGTGGGTGTGCGTCATCGGTTCGCTGCTGGCCATCGGCCTGGGCAAGCAGATCTACGGCGGGCTCGGATTCAACCCGTTCAATCCGGCGCTGGTGGGCCGGGTCGGTCTGCTCATTGCCTTTCCGAAGATCATGACCACCTGGCCGCCCATACGCAGTTCCGGCTTGGACGCCGTGAGCACCGCGACCCCGCTCGGCCAGCTCAAAGTCGAGCACTTGGCCGGCACGGACTACTGGAATTATTTCGTGGGCAATATCCCCGGCTGCATCGGGGAAACCTCCGCCTTGGCTCTGCTCGTCGGCGGCCTTGTGCTCATTGCTTTGCGCCTCATCCGCTGGCAGGTGCCGTTCGCCTACATCGGGACCGTGGCCGTCTTTACCGGCATTGCCAACACCGTGTCGCCGGGGTACGGCGACCCGCTCTTCCACATCCTGACCGGCGGCCTGTTTCTGGGTGCGTTTTTCATGGCCACGGACATGGTGACCACGCCCATGACCGGGCGCGGCGCGTTTGTCTTCGGCACGGGATGCGGGGTGATCACCTGCGTCATTCGCCTCTGGGGCAGTTACCCCGAGGGCGTGAGTTTTTCCATCTTGTTCATGAACGCTCTGACCCCGCTTATCGACCGCTTTACGGCGCGCAAGCCGTTCGGTCTTCGGACCACGAAGGAAGAGAAGCCCTCGTCATGAAAGAAGCGCTCCGTCTCAGCATTGCACTCGGGCTGATTTGCTGCATCGCCTCCGCCGTGCTGGCTTTGGCCGACATCAAAACCCGCGACGCCCGGCACGCCGCCGAGCTGCGCGAAAAGAGCAAAGCCTTGGCCCTGGTTCTGCCGGCGTTCGACAACCAGCCTCTCCAAGACACTGTCCCGTCCAACCCGGAGGCTTTCGCCAAGGCCCCGGTCCGCTTCTATCTCGCCCGACAAGCGGGACGGCTGGTGGGAATCGCCGGTGAAGGCGTGAGCGAGCACGGCTTCGGCGGCCCGATCCGCGTGTTGGTCGGCCTCGAGCCCGACGGCGTGATCCGTGCCGTGACCGTGACCGAAGCCCGGGAGACCGCCGGACTCGGCACCCTGGCCACCACACGCAAACGGCAGAAGACTTTGGCGGATATCCTGCATCCGCAACCGGCCGCCTCCCAGCCGAAGCTGCCGCCGTGCAAATACCTCGATCAATACAGCGGCAAGAAAGTCCGGGCCGACAAACCGTTCAAGGTTGCCAAGGACGGCGGGGACATCGCCGCCGTCACCGGCGCCACCATCAGCAGTCGCGCCGTGGCCGAGGCCGTCAGTGCGGTCGCCGAGGAATTCGCCCGACGGCAACGGCAAATTTTGCAGCTTGGAGACGCCAAATGAGTCTCTGGAACGAATACGCCAAGGGGATTTGGCGTGAAAACCCCGTGCTGGTTCTGGTCTTGGGCATGTGCCCCACCTTGGCGGTCTCGACCAGCATAAAGAACGGCTTGGGCATGGGGCTGGCCACCACGTTCGTTCTGGTCGGCAGCAACTTGGTCGTCTCGTCCATCCGCAAGCTGGTGCCGCGGAAGGTTCGCATCCCGTGTTATATCGTGGTGATCGCCACGTTCGTGACCATTGTCGACATGTTAATGCACGCCTATGCACCGCCCGAATTGAACGAGGCCCTCGGGATTTTCATCCCCCTGATCGTCGTGAACTGCATCGTGCTCGGACGGGCGGAGGCGTTCGCCTCGAAAAAGGGCCTGCTCGATTCGTTTATGGACGGCCTCGGGATGGGCACGGGATTCACCCTTGCTTTGATGGCCCTGGGCGGGGTCCGCGAATTCCTGGGGAGCGGATCACTTTTCGAAATCAAACTCATTCCGGGATGGAATACAGAGTTCCTGCTGATGAAGTTTGCCCCCGGCGCCTTCATTGTCCTGGGCTTGTTCCTGGCCGGCATGAACTGGATCGGCAGCCGCCGGGCCCGACGCGAAGGCCGACTCTATTTTCCGCCCCGGGAGTTGAACTGCGCAAACTGTCGGATCTGCCGTATCGTCGGTGAAGATTGATCGAGGCGGCGGAGAGGAAGGGAGGAAAGGGCCGCGCGCAGGGCGAGGAACGGTCATGGACGGCGTGTACTTGCGGCGGGGAGTGTGGGGAACCACCGCCGTGTTCCTGGCAGTCGGCGCCGGTTTCGCGGGCCGGGCCGCCCCGGTCGAACCTGCCGTCGCATTGCGGGCCGCCTCTGTTTTTCTCGCCCGCTCGCCAGGGTTTCGTTCCACCGCACACACCGAACGCGAGCCGACCGAATACCGGGTCGCCGGCCTTCGGAGCGTTCGGGAGTCGGGCCGTCGGACCGGACGCACCTTGGCCTACGCGGTTCGGTTGGCGCCGTTCGGTTTCATATTGCTGACCGCCGATGACCGTCTCGCGCCCGTGTTCGGATACTCCGCCCGGTCCTCCCTCGATTTGACGCCCGGTCCCCACAACTCTCTGCCTCTTGTCCTCGAACGAGTGCTGGAACGTCGGCTCGACATTGTCGATCCCCCATTGAGGAACGGCAGGGACCGGGTGGCGGGAGGACTCGGCCGGCAAATCACCGCCGCCGGCCGGGAGTGGAGCGAACTGCTTGCCGCCCCCCCCGAGCGAAATGTCCGGAACTGGGCCGTCAATATCGGCCCTCTTTTGTCTACCGTGTGGGGCCAGCAATACGACACGCAGCAACTATCGAGCAGCGCCTGCCCCACATTCAACTACTATGCCCCGGAAGTCGAGTTCAACGGCGATCTTGTGCACGCCTATTCCGGTTGCATTCCCACTGCAATGGCCCAGTTGCTCAAGTACTTCTCGTGGCCGGCGGCGGGGTCGGGAACGCACAGTTACATTTGGCGCCACCCGGACACGAACCAAGAGGCAACGCTCAGCGCCGATTTCGCCGCTCACACGTATCGGTGGGATCTGATGAAGGACGACTACTACCGGCATCCGTTTGTGCCCACGCCTACCAGCACCGAAGCCGAACGGGAAGCCGTCGGCCGACTGGTCTACGATTGCGGAGTGGCGGTCGACGCCGATTTCAGCATCACCGGGCTCGGGACAACGGCCAACCTTTCCCGCGCGGCCTCGGCGTTCACCGCCTATTTTCGCTATGGCGATGCGCAATATCGAAGCGTCGGGTACGGTGACGGCACCGAAGCCATGCTTGCCGACATTCGCGCCGGGCTCACGCACGAGTTGCCCGCACTCGCCGCCCTGTCGGCCTTGAATCACGTGGTCGTGCTCGACGGCTTTCGCCGGGAACAGGGAGACACTTCGTACCTGTATCACGTGAATTTCGGGTACGAGGGCCGCAACAACGGCTGGTATGACCTGACCGCCTACTATGAAACGAACCAAGCAGAGGGGAACGTGGTCGATTCCAATCCGGCGTCGGACACCTACGACGGCCTGTTCTACGGCCCGGTGACCGAATGCGTTGTCAGTGTGCTGCCGCGAGTGCAACTGGCCGACCCGGGCACGGAGGGCTTCGGCACATTTTCCCTGAGCTGGGAATATCCGAATCGTCCCCCTGTACAACGTTATGAATTGCAGGAGGCTTTCGCGGCCGGCCCTCTCGGCGACGCCAGGGACACGCTTGTGGAACTCGGCGAGGACGCTGGTCCGCTTTGGGAAGTGGACGGAAACTGGCAGAGCGTAACTGTGGCGGGGCGACCCTCGGATGTGTGGTGGGGACGCCCGGCCACCAACGTTGTCGGGCAGGCGGAGATCCTGCAATGCGCCCGCTTTTTTGTCTTCGGCGTCGGTGCCCGTCTCGAATTCGACAGCGCCCGGTCGAACTTCTGGGGACTGCAATCCCGGATCGAGGTCTCGTCGGACGACGGTGTGTCTTGGCAGGCCGTCTCCGTCACCGACGGACCGGTTGCCGACGGTACGGTCGTTCCCGAAACCCAGCTCTCCTGGCAGCATGAATCCGTCGCGCTCAATCCTGACGGCAGCCTGACGGGAAAAACCGTAGCGCTGCGTTTCGCTGTGTCGGTGACCGGCGGCAACCTGATCGCACAGAACGAAAACGGTTCCGTCCTCTTCTGCGGCTGGTACCTGGATCGAATCGCCATCGGAGGAGCGGACGTTTTTGCGTGGACGACTGTCTCACAGGCCTTGACAACCGAATCTTATACGGCCGCCGGAAAGCCGCCCGGCAGTTATTACTACCGCGTTCGTCCCCGTATTTTCGACCAGTGGCGGACGTGGTCGAACCGGGTCGATTTCACAGTATTGCCAACCCCCCGATACAATCTGCTCCTGTCGGCCGGTGCGGGAGGGACGACATCCCCCGCTCCGGGGACCTATGTGCACGACCAAGATACGGTCGTGCACTTGACCGCAACTCCGGATGCGCATCACGTTTTTTCCCAATGGGTCGAAGTCGGCGCCGGCCGGACTTGGCCGGAGAATCCGCTCGATTACACTCTCAGCGCCGATGCGGCCCTGACCGCCGAGTTTAGTCCCAAACGATACTCCTTCACCGTGGCGAGCGAGTACGGTGCACCCGATCCGCCGGCAGGGAGCCACACCTCCGCTTACGGCGATATCCTGAGTCCCACCTGCGGCGGGTCCCCGGACACGAGCCTTCCCGGGACAAAGGCCACACTGACCGGATGGACCCTTGCCACGCCTCAAGGCGAGCTGACCGGGACGGACGGCGCCGTCCCGGAATTCGCTGTCGAGGGAGACACGACTCTCACTTGGCACTGGCGGACCGAGTACACGCTGGCCCTGGAAACGACCGGACCGGGCGGGATCTCCGCAGTGGGTCCCGAGGGGACGGTTGATTCATTCCCGAGCTGGTTTCTTTCGGGCGCCCGGGTCGCCGTGACGGCCGAACCCGATCCCGGTTGGAGCTTGACCGACTGGACCGGTGATCTGCCCGCCGGCGTCGACCCGCACCGGCGTCGGTTTATTGCCGTCATGACCCAGCCGGTCGAGTTGACGGCCAACTTCGAGGCACTCGTGGACGCCGACGCCGACGGCCTGCACGATCCATGGGAACTGCTGTACTGGCCCGCCATCGATTCCCCGGACGCCGCCCCCGACGCCGACCCGGACGGCGATCTTCTCGACAATCTGGCCGAGTATCGCCTCGGGACCGATCCGCTCGTTCCCACTTGTCGATTCGAGCCCGGATGGAACCTCGTGGCGGTCAGCCGCACACCGGCTGTCGGCGCCACGGTCGCCGACCAGTTCCCGCAGCTCGCCTTGCCGCGGGCGTGGGCCTGGGACCCCGCACTTCAGGCGTACAAGCTCGTGGCCCCGGGGGAGCGAGAAGCCGCCGCGCTGCAGCCGGGACGCGGTTACTGGGTTTACTCGCGGGAGCGCATGTTTCTCGAACCGGCCGGTCTCGACTGGGGCGATGGGAAGATGAGTCTGAAAACGGGTTGGAACTTGATCGGTCCGATCCTGGGGGGGCCGCAGCCGGCTTTGCAGGACGCGCCCGCGTCCATTTGGCGATGGGACCGGGAACGATATCACCCCGTGCTGCCCGGCGATCTCCTGCATGCCGGGTACGGGTATTGGTTCTGGTCCGACGCCCCTGTTGGCATCGACTTGCCATGAGCCGCGGGGCGCCAGGAAGGCGAAGCACAGGAACGGCGGCGCCAGGAAAGGCGTAGAGCGCCAGGAAGACGGCGTTGCCGGAGGAAAGGGCCGCGCCAGGAAGGGCGCAGAGCGCCAGGAAGGCGGCGTTGCCGCAGGAAAGGGCTGCGCCCCCGGCGCCTTCCTGCCCGCAGGGCCTTCCTCTTCATTCCTGCACCCCCGGCGCTTTCC
>JAADHN010000098.1:42196-44528 GCA_013151865.1 Kiritimatiellota bacterium | reverse complement strand
CCGCCGGCTCTACACGCAAGGAAGCATTGCGGCCGGGGCCCGTCCGCACCACCACGGGAACGATGCAATCGGAACCTGGACCTTCTCCTACGACCTGCCCGCAGATGCTGCACATCAGGCGCTGCAGGCGGGCGGGACCTCGAACCGGGCTTTACAGATCGTCACTCCGACCGGCAATGTAACCGCCTGCAAATCCTTCTCGCTTGGAATTCGTGCACGCCCCACCTTCGTTTGCCGGCTGCGGCGTTGGCCGGTGGGGCCTCCGCCGCGCCCTGATCAATAAGCTGTTGGAAGAACTACAAGGGAGGCGGGACTCGACGGAGTCGGTCCGACGCGCTTGGCACTGGCCATCCTTTCCGGTACTGTATTCCCAGCGACAACGGCGTGGCAAGCTGGGTCAGTTGCGACGTTCACATTCTTCCGTCCGGTCTCGCTTCACGTGCGGTGCGACTCGGCCGCTGTGTTTGGGCGCCCGTCGATGCTTGTCATCCGCAGCACATCGTGAAGCAGAGAGTTGCCGTCGCATCGGTAACAGTGGTTTTCATCCCTTTGAGGCACGTTGCTGTGTGCAAGGACCTCACCGGCCTCCAAAACGGCGCCAACATACCATTCGGCCGTCGGTGCGCGGTGTCCCTCCAAGCGTGAGCCGGGGTTCGGGCTCCAGACAAACGGTACGACGTTCGCTCCCAGGTCCGCCAATTCCCGAACTCCCCTCAGGAAGCTGTCGCGGGGTTCCAATCCCAAGACCAGCACACCGTACACTCTGCCCGAACCGAAGACACGGACTGCCTTGGCGATCGCCTCCACGAAATCCTCGTGCGAGGTGGCCCGGGCCTTGCCGGGGCAAATCGCCCGGTAATACGCTTCATCCCATATCTCCACGCTGTAGCCAATGGCCCCGATACCCGTATCCCGATAGCGTTTGATGTCATCCTCTTCCGTTGCTGCTGAGGGAAGTATCGTCCCTGGGACCGTGTCCGTGGCCAGCGCCCCCCGAATGCTCTCCACGATTTTGCAGACGAGATCGACTTCTTTTTCGTGGCTGAAGCATCCGCCCGTGAGCAATATGTGGTTGCACATTCCTTCGGAGAATGCCGCTGCCGCCGCTTCGCCGATTTCATCGATTCCCTTCTTGGACAGGACGGCGTCATAGGTCTTCTTGGTCGGGACCAAGTTGCAGAAGGCGCACTGCTCGTTCCCGGCGAAGTGCGAGCAGTAGTTCTGATAGCAAACGAAGAAACAATCCTCGCCCCCGATTTGCGCGATCTTGCGCATGGGGTGTCCGCTGCTCGTGAGGCGGTCGTAGAACCGGGGTCTCGGGATGAGCTTTGCGTGCCCTGCCACATCGCCTCGATACAGGATGGATAACCCGTTGTTGTTCGCTTGCAGACGATAGGGCGAAACGGGATTGTAGCGAAACTGGACGACGGTCCCGTCGGACAAAACGAAATCATCGGGTAAATTCAGGCCTTTGTGGTTGACCATATCCCAACCGAACAGTCCGTGATTCTGTTCTTTGAACCGGGTCCCGACGCCTTGCAGGGCCGCCGGATCCACATCGATACCATCTACCAGCAAACCGGCCTTGAGCCTGAGCGACTTCATGAACGGCCTCATTTCCTTTTTGCCTGCGGCATATCCAAGGGGAGCGAAAAACTTTCCTTTTCCGATTTCAAAACGATCAGAGTCTCCACCTTGTCGACCCCGTCGATCTCGATCAAACGGTCGATGACAAAATCGCGGTAAGCGGAAATATCCTTTGCGACGATTTTGAGCAGGTAGTCCCATTGTCCCGTGACGTTGTAGCACTCCAGCACTTCGGGAGTCTGTTTGATCCGGTCGACGAAGGTGTTCGCCGTTTTTCGGTTGTGTCCGGCGAGCGTCACAAAGGTGAAGGTCGTGATCTCCATTCCGACTTTCCGAGCATCCACTACGGTCACGAACTGCTTGATCGTACCGTCCGTTTGCAGGCGTCTGGTCCGCGCGAGACACGCAGACTCCGACAGTCCGACCCGTCTGGCGAGTTCGGAATTGGACATTCGTGCCTGTGCCTGCAGGAATCCCAGAATTGCGAAATCGACTTTATCGAGCATTCGAGAATCCTCTGGAGCCCTCTGCGCGCTGCGGGGTGCTGAATCTGCGTTAATTATCATAATATACGGCGGTATCTGCGCAGAAACAAGGTTACCGAAGCGGATTCTGCGTGCCGAATCGAGGTTTTCCGGAGTCATGTTCTGTCCACCAGAACTCGGTAACGCTGTAAAGCAGAATGCCCTCTTTTTTTTGTCGCAGTCACCGCCAGTGTGGGCGACTACTTTACAGAAGATGACGC
>JAADHN010000098.1:0-42181 GCA_013151865.1 Kiritimatiellota bacterium | reverse complement strand
AAATTCGCACGAAACTGTAAGGCAGTCGCCCACACCCATTCCCGGGAATCCGTCCAAAAAAGGGAACCCAACTTTACAGAGCTCCAAGCTCAATCTACTGAGGTCTGGTCCACCGCCCGCCCTCTGCGGCTTGCGCGCTGTGCGCGGGGCTGTTCGAGAAAACCGTAGATGGTCGCAGATAAACCCTGATACCGAGAGGGCGCTTTCTCTCTCACGGGCTCCGGCTCGCGGGGGCGGGGCGCTTGACTCCGGGGGAACCCGTCGTACTTTCGGAGATGCCGACTGTGGGGGTACGAGGGCGGGCAATCGCGCCCGGACGTGACATCGCGAAACCGTATGCGAAGTGCGGCGCCCCACGACTGAAGCGGGGGTTTGGTCGACGCGACAACCTGAATGTGCACAAGAGCCGCACCGTCCCGCTTCGAAATTCGTGAACAATCCAGGTGAGGGAAAGCAACCGCTCATGGCGTTGAATGAAGCCACTGCCCTGGACCGCGGGCCGGGAATGGCCTTGTTGGACCGGCAGGCCCTGGCCCGGCTCGGGCGCATGGAGTTCATTGCCCGCGGCCTGGTGGCCGGGTCCGTCTCCGGGCGTCATCGCAGTCCGTTTCGCGGTTCTTCGGTCGAGTTCGCCGATCACCGGCAGTATGTGCCGGGCGACGATCTCCGCAATCTCGATTGGCGTGTGTACGGCCGATCCGACCGTTATACCATCCGGCGTTACATGGACGAGACCAACTTGCGGGCCGTCCTGGTGCTCGACAGTTCGGGCTCGATGAAGTACACCGGCGGCGCCGCGGCGCCGCGCGCCGGCCGGTCCCTGAGCAAGTTCGAGTACGGGCGATACCTGGCCGCAACCATGGCGTACCTGTTGATTCATCAACAGGACGCGGTGGGATTGCTCACTTTCGACCGTGACATTCAGACGTACATTCCGGCCCGGGCCCGGACGGGGCACCTGCGGGTCATGCTGGACGCTCTGGCCGGCACGACACCGGGCCGGGACACGCGTTTGGCACCGGTGCTCCATGAAGTCGCCGAACGCGCGGGTCGGCGGGGACTGATCATTCTCATTTCGGACCTGTTCGACGATCCGGACGAGATCGTCAGCGCGTTCCACCATTTCCGGTATCGGAAGCATGAGGTGGTGGTTTTCCACGTGACGGCGGAGGAAGAGCGGACCTTTCCGTTCGAGACCTGGAGCGTGTTCGAGGATCTCGAACCGCCGCGGGGCCGTCTGCCTGTCGATCCGCTGACCATTCGAGCGCAGTACCTGGAAGAGGTGGGCCGGTTTTTCGACCGTATCCGCAAGGAATGCGGGCGCCTCCACATCGATTACGCGGCCATGAGTACCAAGATCGATTTCGACTTGTCCCTGGCCACGTACCTTGCCCACCGGCGGAATCTGAAGAAGTGACTTTTCTGCAGCCCATCATGTTGTTCGGCCTGATCGGCGTGTTTGCGCCGGTGCTCATTCACCTACTGAACCGGCGCCGGGCCCGGGTGGTGTCTTGGGGGGCCATGCGTTTTCTACTGGCGTCGATGGCGGCCCGGAACCACCGGATCCTACTCGAGGAACTTCTCCTACTCCTGGTACGATGTCTCGTGGTGGCCCTGCTCGTTTTCGCCATGGCTCGGCCCCTGTTGGCGTCCGCCTCGTCCGTTCCCTGGCCGGTGGTGCTGGTGTGCGGGGCCGCGTCCCTTATCGCGCTGGGGTCTGCGGGTGCGTTCTGGTCGTTTCCGGTCCGTCGCGCTCTTTTTCTCGCCGCTTCGGCGTTTTTCCTGGCTGTTGCCGTAACCGCCGGTGTTGCGGACGAATGGTTTCGTCGGCAGTCCCACATGCCGGTCGGGGGACGTCGGGACGTGATCTTCGTGTTGGATGCGTCCCGGTCGATGAGTCTGACTCCGGCCGGGGGCGGGCGCAGCAATTACAGCCGGGCCGTAGACGAACTGCGCGCGACTGCGGCCGACATGCGTCCGGGCGACGCGGCGGGTCTGATTCAAGCGGGTCCGGCGCCTCGGGCCCTGGTCTCCCGGCCGACGTACGACCGCGCCGATCTGGCCGCCGTCATCCGCGACCTGAAAGAGCCGGTCGGCGGGCGTATGGACGTTCCCCAAGCCCTGCTCGCCGCATTGGCCGCCCTGGAAAACGGGCGGAACGCCAGCCGCGAGATCGTGATGTTCACCGACGGCCAGCGGAACGGTTGGCAGATTGACAGCGACGAGACGTGGCGTTTTCTGGAACGCCGTTTCGCCGCCCTGCCACTTCGGCCTCGCCTGTTGGTTCGTCGACTGCCTCCGCCGCGGATCGTTCGGAACCTCACGCTTGCCGACCTGACTTTTTCACGCCGTGTTATCGGCACGGACCGCGAAGTGGGAATCACGGCGAAAGTGACGAACACGGGGACTGTCCCCGTGCGTCCCGCGGCGATCGAGCTGTCGGTCGGCGGAACCACCGTGGCCCGCAAACTGTTCCGGACGAGCCTGCCGGCGGGTGTTGCTCAGTCGGTAGAATTGCGGTACCGGTTTCTCACGCCCGGCCGTTTTGTCGTTTCCGCGCGGGTGGCCGCAGCGGACGACCTGTCCGCGGACGACACGTGCCGTCGGGTTGTACGGGTGCTGGACGTCTTGCCGGTGTTGTTGGTGGAGAGCGCGGCGGGGACACGGCCCCTGGCCGGGGCGGCGGACTACATGGCGGTGGCGCTGCGGCCCGGTCCCGGTGTTGCGTCCCGGCGGAGCGCAGGTCTGGATGGCTCAGGCGGCGGCGGACGGTCAGTCCGCACGCTGGTGCGCCCGACCGTTCTTTCAGCAGGGGCGTTCACGCAGCTCGGAGATCTGGGGCCGTGGCCGGTGGTGATCCTGGCCGGGGTGCGGGCGCTCCCGGATGCCGCGGCCCGTCGCTTGGCGGCTCACGTGCGGCGTGGGGCCGGGCTGCTGATCGTCCCCGGACCGCAACTTGATTCCGCCTTCTACAATGCCTGGTACACGCCGGCCGGCGAGGCGGTGTGCCCGGCGCGGTTTCGGGGAGCGCAACGCCTGCTCGACCGCCAGCGGGCGGCGCTTCTTCCGGAAAGTATGAATCATCCGGCCCTGCGGTTCCTGCGGCAGGCCCTCGAGGCCGACGCACGGGCGGTCACGGTGAGTCGCTGGTGGCGTCTCGAGGTGGACGACCGGGCCGGCTCCGCCCGCATCGGGGCGCGTCTGGACAACGGCGCACCTTTCCTGGTGGAGAAAAACCTGGGCCGTGGTCGTGTTATTCTGACCGCCTGCGCCCTGAATCCGTCCGCAACCAGTCTGCCGCTGCACCCGTCTTTCGTTCCCACCATGGACGGTCTGGTCGGTGCCCTTGGTGCGGCTGCCGGCACGCCCCCCAACGTTCGCCCCGGGACCGAAGTGGTGTTCATCCTGCGTCCGGGCTCCCGGGGCAAATCCACCACCAGGGGTTCCGGACTGTTCGGGGAGTACTTCGAGGGCACGGAGTTTCAGCAATCCCGGTTGATGCGCGTCGACCCGACAGTCGATTTCGAGTGGGGCGCGGGCGCTCCGGCCCCCGGGGTGCCGGCCGACCGCTTTTCCGTCCGCTGGACCGGCTGGATCGAAGCTGCGTTTCGCGGGCCGACCACGTTTCATACGGTTGTCGACGACGGTGTCCGCCTCTGGGTCGGCGGCCGGCGCATCATCAACGAATGGTCCGACCATTACCCTACCGAATTCAAGGCCTCGGTCAGCCTCGAACCGGGCCGGCGCTATCCCATCCAGCTCGAGTATTATGAGAATTCGGGCGAGGCCGAGATCCGTCTGCGCTGGAGCGGGGAGGGGCAGGCCCCGGTCCCAATTCCCTCCACGGCCCTCTACGCGGCGCCCGGCCCCGGCGCCATGGTCCCTGCGACCGCGGCGGCAGGAGCGTCTTTTTCGACCAAGGCCGTTTCGGTTTTGACGCCGTTTGGGGAGAAGAAGCCGGCCCGGGTGAAGGCGGTAGGCGGCGACTTGCGCATCGCGTTTTCCGAGACGACCGCGCCGGGGTTGTACCGGCTTCGGCTCGCCAAACGCGCCAGTGTCTACGACATCGGCAGCCAGCCGAATGCGGACTCCGCAGAACTGCCGTTTGTCGTAACCGAGAGTGCGGCGGAGAGCGTTCTGACCCCTCTCACCGAAGCGGACCGCCGCAAGATCGAGGCGCGGGTCCCGGTGCTCTGGGCGGACAGCCTCGAGGACCTCGACGCCGCGATGGCCGGGGATGTCCGCGGGACGGATTTCACCGATTATGCGGCCGCGGCGGTTCTCCTGCTGCTGATTGCGGAGATCGCACTGTCGCGCTGGAGCACCGCCCAGCGGCGGCTCCACAAACTCCCCGATCCCCGGTCGACCGTGTCCGGCGGCACGGCCGCGGAATTCGGCGCCGGCCTATGACGCCGGCGGCAGGGCGCAGATGATCACCCCGTTCCCAGCGAAAGTGTAGGCGCCAGTCGAGTACGGCATGAAGAAAGCATCCCCGGAGCGGAGGTGCAGCGGGGCGTCTGCCGGCCCGGTGCGCAGTTCGACTTCGCCTTCGATCACCACTCCGGCAAAGCAGCCGGCACGGCGGGTATCGTCTTGCCATGCCCCGTTCACCTCGAGACGGAGCGCGCCGAAGAGCGTGGTGGTTTCCGGGCCGATCAGTCGCGCCATGCGGCTCCGGCCCTGGGTCCCTTCGATCCGCGGGGTCAAAGCCGCAGCACCCCAGGCTTCCTCCCGTGCGGCCGGCTCGAAATGGAACACTTCCATGGCCTTTTCCGGCGGCAGAGGGCCGAACCGGTCCTCGCGGGTCAACGGCTGGAGGCCGCACACCGGGTCCGGCTGCGTCACCCAGTCCGTGGGTTCCATGATTTCCACCAGAAAAACGCCCGGTCCGATGGCATGGACCAGACCGCCGCTGAGCAACAGGACATCGCCCGGCTTGACCGGGTGCCTGTGGACCATGCTTAGGGGGCGTTCCATTTCTCCGCGAATACAGTCGTGCACAAAGAGTTCGGGATCCAAGGTCTCGTTGAATCCGAGGAGCAGGTACGGATCTTCCCCTTGGATCCGACGTGTACCCAGCACGATCCAGGCTTCGGTCTTGCCGAATTCGGAATTGTACAGCCGCCGGGCCGCGGCCCGGTCCGGGTGCGCCTGGAGCGGCAGTCGGATGGCGGAATCCAGGAGCTTGGTCAAGAACGCCGGGGTCCGTCCGTGGCGAGTTGTGTGGGCGGGACCGAACAGGGCGTCGGCCTCTCGTTCGGCCAAGTCGGAAAATGACATCCGGCGGTCGCCGAACACTGCCGTACTGATCCCCTCGCCGGGGACGGGGTGCTGCGGATTTCGGGCCTCGACCACCGACGCGATCCAATCCTCCGGGAAGAGCGAGTCTTGCCCGACCGGCTTCCCGCGGAGTTCATCGATCAGTTTGCCGCCCAAGTAACAGCGCCAGACTCGGTTCTCGGCGAAGCGGAACGGTTGCATGGGGTTTCCTCTCGTGCTGAACGGTCGCCGCGGTCATGGCGGCCGCGAGTCTTTTTTTCCCGGGGTTGCTGTCGCCGCCGGCCACTCACCTCCCCGAATCTCGCCGCACTTACGATGGTCCCGGGTCGTTGCGCCGGGGTCGCCGTGCCAGGGGTTTGGCCAAGAGCGCCGCCCCGACGGCGGCTTCCTCGCGCATAGCCGAAATCTCCAACGGGAGGCCTAAGGTTTCACTCGCGGCCTGTTGCAGGAGCCGCAACCGGCGAATGGCGTTGCCGCTGCCGACCACGCGGTCGCGGCCTTCGAAACAGGCCGTCGGCAGCATTTCCTTGAGGTTCCGAACGGTTCCGACCGCCAGGGCGCGCGCCAAGTTTGCCGGCGTGAAATTTGTGCGCGCGATCCCCTTGATCCAAGCCCTGTCTTCCGGGACATGACGTTCTCCGAGGAACCGGGGGGACACTTCGAGGCCGCCGCCGTCGGCGTCTTGTCCCAGCCGGTCCAGAAGTTCGTACAGAGCGCCCTCCGCCGGTATGGGGAGCCCGAGTTCGCGGCACCATGTTCGAACCGTCGTGACCAGCCATGCAAAAGAACTGCCGCCACAGAGCGCAGCGGCCACGGCCGCCACGCGCCGCCCCGGAAACGGTCGATATTCGAAGGCGGCGTCCTCGGGTGGTTCCGGGGGGTCGAAGTCGGCCGGCATGACTGCCGAAAGCTGCCCGCCCGTCCCCAGGGTCAAGGCCAACACACGTTCGGGCGTCCGGTCGTGCAAGGCGGCCAGCAGTGAGGCTTGGTTATCCCCCAATGCCACGGCAACCGGCGTGCCGACCGGCAGTCCCGTTGCGGCGGCGGTGTTCGGGCAGATTCGGCCCGCGCAGTCGCCGCAGGGCCGAACCCGGGGAAGCAGTTCGGGACGAATGCCGCAGGCAATCCATGCCTCGGTGCGCCACGTGCCGGTTCGGCGGTCGAACAGGCCCCAACTCGCGGCGTCGGTGGGATCTGTCACCGGCCGGGAAAGGCCGCAAAGGCGCTGAACCACGTGATCATGAATGGCCGCGGTCGCGGCGGCATTGTCGGGGAGCAGGCGGTTCTTCCGCAGCCACGCCAGGGACGCCGCGCCGAAACCGGTACGAAGTCCGCGTATTCCAGTCGCTCGGTGCAGGGCATCGAGAAAAGCCGTGTCGCAGCGTTGGTCCTGCCAAGTGATCAGGTTGGTCAGCGGTTGCCCCTCGGAACCCAGCACCACCACGCCGTGCATCTGGCCCGTGACGCCCACGGCGCGGGTGCGGGCCAGGACCGTGGGTCCGAGTTCGCGCAAGACGGCCCAAACGGTGTCGAGCAGGACGTCGACCCGCTGTTCGTCACACCTCGAGGCGAGCCCCGGAACTGTTGCGTGGTGTTCCTTGGATGCCGCCGCCACAGTGCGGCCGCACTCGTGATCGATCAACACCGCGGCGACCTTGGAAGTTCCGATGTCGATACCGCACAGACAGTCCGACGGTGCGGTTTCGGACCCGGGTCCGAGACGAGGTCCGACGTGGTTGCTGTTTGCTGCACTCATGGCCAGGGGGGTGGTGTGTTTTCCGCGGTGTACTGTACGTGCCGGAATTGCGCGGCACAATTCCGGCACGTACAGTAGGTCACGGTTGCGAAATCATCGCGGCAGTGCGACTTCCGGCCGCGCAACGGGTCTCGGTCAAAGCCGTGCGGAGTTCGCAACGCTGGACGCGACCCGCGCTCGGTGCGATGGATGCACGGAGTGCGTTCCGGCGGAGGATTGGACGCGATGAAAGCTCGGCGACGTCTCTTTTTTGTCTCGCTGCTGGGACTGTGCTCGGTGGTTCCGGCGTTTTCTCTGCTTGCCGCGGGCGGCAAGACCCCTGAAAAGGTCCGCAAGCTCGTGGTGCCCAGACTCAAGTTCGAGGATGCCACGATCCAACAGGTGGTTCAGTTCTTGCAGCAGCAATCGAAGCGGCTCGATCCGGACGGCGAAGGGGTAAACTTCTTGCTTGAACTCGACCGGCGGGTCACGGCCGCTGCTCGGCCGAAGATCCCCCTGGATTTACGGAGCCTGCCACTCTCCGAGGCAATCCGCTACGTGTGCATGGCGGCGGGTTTGCAGTACAAGATCGAGGATTATGCGGTGATCATCGCCGACCGCGGTGTTCCCCTCGGGAAAATGGAGACCCGTTTCTACCCGGTGGAGCCCGGGGTGATCGGCTCCTTCCGCACCCGCAAACGTTTCAAAGCCCTGAAGCACGGCGACAACGGCGGGGGCGGTGGAAATGGGGGCGGGAACGGGGGGCGATAGGGCTGCGTTTCGCTGGCGCGAGAAGCCTCTCCGTCACCGTTGCCCCCCCGGAAAAAAGCCGTGGCGCTACGAACCGCCTCCGGTATCCATGCTGCTCAAGGATTCTTGCCAGGCGGCACGCTTGGCGCCGGACCTTCGAAGCGATACCCGCACTCGCGTCCGGCTGCCAAGCGTACGTCCGCGATATCGCGTGGGTCTATGGGGAACTCCACGCAGGGGACCGGACGGAATCGAGAGTGGTAGATGCGGCACAGCCCGTCGTGTTTCAGGAACACGCAGCGAAAGCCCAGATCGCAGCATGTACCGCACTGTCGGCACTCGCCTTTCCGGAGGGCGATCTGCCGTTTCACATAGTTCCGATGGAAGGAACACAGCCAGAGGCGGCGCATTTTTCCCCAAAGCAGTCGAAGTCGCACCATGGGTGTGTCGCCTTTCTTCCTACGGCACCTGATGCACGGGGGCGCTCCGGCTATTCCGGGCCGCCTCTCGGTATTTTCATCTTTCCTTAGGCGCGACCTCTGGCGAACCCGTTGGAAACGAGGTACCGGCAACTTGCGGCCACGGCCTCGGCCATGTCGGAATCGCAGCGGTCCAGTTCCACGATCAGCCATTCCGTGTATTCGCCAGCGGCGCCGACGACGGCCTGCCAGTCCATGACGCCGGTTCCGATGGCGGCCATGGCGGCTTCGCGGACACCGGGGCCGTCCTTGATGTGCAACAGCGGGGCCCGTGCCCCGTACCGGCGCACGACGGCGGCGGGGTCGGCCCCGCCGACCTTGACCCAATACGTGTCGATTTCGGCGAACACTCCGGGGGCGGCTTCCATCAGGAGTTCGTGGGCGTAGCGGCCGTCGATCCGGGTACTGAATTCCCACCAGTGATTATGCAGTCCGAAGGTCAGGCCATGGGGTTGGAGCAGTTCGGCGGCCCGCTGCGCCTTTTCGGCGGCCTCGAGGGTTTTTTCCCGGGTCTCAAACTGCTGAGGCCCGAAACCGGCGATGTGACGGGTGTAGCCCAGCACTCGGGCCGTCTCGACGATTTCCTCGACATTGTCGGCGGTGGGCAGAGGGCCATGGGTCGAGGAGGCGACCAAGCCGACGTCGTCGAGAACGGCGCGGACCTCGGCAGGGGGCATGCCGTGGAGGCCGGCGAACTCGACGCCGACGTATCCCATGTCCGCGACCCTGGCCAACACGCCGGGGAAATCGTGGGCGGCGTCTTCACGCAGCGAATACAACTGAAGGGAAATGGGAATCGGTTTCATAAGCGGTTCTCCCGTTGCGCGACTTGACCGCCGGTCGCCGTCAGCCCGGATTATCCGCGAACATCGCAGCGGATGGCTCATGAATAATTCAGGTTAAGACGCCGGTGCGAAGGACGAGGCCGAGAAGGTTGCCAGGCAGAAACTGTAACGCCGATTTTCCGGATTTCGACGCGTCGGTCCAGCTGTAAACGTGTCCCCTCCCCCGGTCGGCAAGCGGATGGCTATTGTCCGCGCCGTCATTGTCCGTGCGGTTTGTCCGACTTGTCCGATTGCGGTTATAGTAACAGTCTGTGCGAAATGTTGCCGCTGAGGGGCTGCATCGCCGGGGCCCGCTTGGCGGGAACGAAATCTCCCCGAAACTGTGCTCGTGCGCGGACACACGCCCGTTTCCGTTTCGGACGGGCTCCGACAAGAAAGCGGTGACCGTCGAGTCGCCTGCCCGCGCAGGAAGGAGCGCGGCAAGCCGAACTCCAAAAATCACCGGTCAGTGGTCGCGAGGGGGACCGGGACACTCACGGAGCGTTCCGTGTTGGCACGCCCTCGATGCTGCCCGGCGTCCGGGAACGGACTCGATTACCCGCGCGGTCCCGCCGAGCGCGTTCGAGGACGAGCACGAGGACGGGGCTGGCGCCGGACGTGGGGCTTCACTCTTGCGGGCTTCCGAACCGACATCGCCGAAATCAGGGAGATAGTCTGATGCACGAATCCTCATGGCACGAATTCCGCAAGCATTGTGCGCGACCCGAGCGTGTTGTATGGGCGGTTGCCGCTCACGGGGGGCGCCGCAGCATTTGTCCGCTGGGCTGGAAGATGAACACGTCCGGCAGTCCGCCGATGATGGCCATCAGTGTTGCCCCGGCAAGATTCACCCACGGGCTGATCGTCGAATCGGGCGAGTTTGTCCTGGCTTGGCCGGGGGAAGACCTGGCCGAGGAGACCCTGTACTGCGGTACGCAGAGCGGTCGGGACGTGGACAAATTCGCCGTGACCGGTCTCACGCCTCTGCCGGCGCGGACCGTGGGCGCTCCCCTGGTCCGAGAGTGCATCGCGAACCTCGAATGTCGGCTCGTCAACTCAATGACCACGGGGGACCACACCGTCTTTGCCGGTGAGATCGTGGCTGTTTGGCTCAGCGAAGCGCCCACGCGCCCGCTTTGTTCGATCGATCATGCCGGGGGTTACGATTTTCTTCTCGAGAAGGGCGGCTACCGTTTCGGGGTGGTTCGCGCGTGACCGGGGTGATCCCGACGGGTTGGGGTCATGCCGGCGTGGCTGAGTCCCCGGTGAGCGCCGCATGGGCCTCCTGCAGGTATTTTCGGACCGGGATATTCTGCGGACACTTTTCTTCGCACTTTCCGCAGTCGATGCAGGCGTCGACCCCCTTTTGGCCGGGGCGTTTGAGGAGTCGGCGATACGCAGTGCGCGCGGCGTTCCACAGACCATAGACCCGTCCTGTGTTGTAGGCGCTGAGCGTGTCCGGAATACCGATTTCGGCGGGGCATGGCACGCAGTAACCGCAACCGGTGCAATACAGTTCGGCCAGTTTTCGCAGCCGCACGAGGTGCTCGGCGATGGCCGTTCGGTTTTGCTCGGTCAGGGGTGTGGGGTCCGAGGCTGTCCGCAGGTTCTCCTCGACCTGCTCCATGGTACTCATCCCAGACAGGGCGACCGAGACGTCGGGGTTGGCCAGGACAAAGCGCAGCGCCAACTCGGGTACGCGTCGGATACCGGGGACCATCGCTTCCAGGACCGGGCTCGGCGCGCCCAGCCGCCCACCGCCGACCGGGCCCATGACGACGACCGCCACGCCTTTTGCCGCGGCGTGCGCAATGCCTTCTTCCAAGGAACGGTCCAACAGGTTGTACTGCAGTGTGATGACTTCCGGGTACCCGCTGTCCACGAGGCGCTTCAGGTTTTCGCAATTGTCGTGATACGAACAGCAGATGTGCCGAATGAGTCCTTCGTCTCGTGCTTTCCGCATCCACTTCGCAAGGCGCGGTTTCACGGCATTGATGTACCTTTGCCAACTAATGCCGTGGTGGTTATAGATATCTATCCAGTCCACCCCGAGCCGCTCCAGACTGTCTTCGAGAAGGCGTCGCCATTCTCCCTCGTCTTCTCCGTAGTAATGGTTTTTAGTGGAGACGATGACCCGGTCACGCCAGCCCTTAAGGGCTTCGCCCACGACCCGCTGGCTGTCTTGGTTGCAGTAGTTCACTGCGGTGTCGATGTAGTTGACTCCGGCCTCGAAGGCCCGGCGGATCATGCGAACGGCCAAATCACGGTCCACGTGGGCTTCGGCTCCGCGTCCGGTCATGGGCAGGCGCATGGCGCCGAATCCGAGTTGCGACACCCGCAGTCCGGTTTTTCCCAAGGTGCGATAGATCATCTGGGCCGATAACTCCTTGCTGGCTTTAGAAAAGGGTCTGTAGTTGCGCGGCGCACGGTCAGTCGGCGGCGTTTGCGTTACGGATTGCGGGCTCGGCCCACCGTGCCCAGTCGAAGCGGTAAGGTCCATCGGAATCGACCGCGAGCGTCAGCAGCAGCGCTTTGCCGATCATGTCCGAGAGATCCACGCGTCCCACATGCCACGGGCCGGGGCCGCGGGCCAAGAAATCGAAGCGTTTCCGGCCGTTTACGAACACCAGGAAACGGCAGCCGTTGCTGAGGGCCCCATCCTGGAGGGCCACGGCAAACGTAAACCTGGGTGCACCGCTTGTTGGGGGAAGGCGCAGGTAGTAGTCCGCGTAAACCCGACCACCGTTCGGGGGATGGGCCGTCAACCCGGGCCGTTGCACACCGCTTGCCGTGCCTGTGCCCGGCGCGAAGGTCACGGGCCGCATGGGCAACGGCACTGCTTGTCCCTGGACTTCCGCCGCCACGGAAAAATGCGTCCGAGCCAGTTCGAGGGGGAGTTGCACCGGCGTCGGACGGCGGGTGAGGAAGATCAAGGTCACTGGGACCGGCGTATCGAAAGCGTACGAAAGGATGCCGCCGTCGGTCCGTGCCGGTTTGAGTGGAGCGACTTTCCCCTGCGAGGAGAGGATGGCCTCGAGAGGCGTCGGCGTCGCGTACTCGACCCGGCGTGGGGTCGGGTCCGGTTGCAGGCTGATCCGGGGCGATCCCCAGAGGGCCCAGTCGAAACTGATGTCGCGGTCCGGGCCGGGCCCGGTCACCAGTCGCACGCGGACCGTCCGGCCGGCAAACGCGGCCAGATCCACTCGGCAATCCCGCCAACGGCTTTCAGCCCAGTGTCGGCGAAACACGGATTGCCCGTCGACCAAGACTTGGAACGTCACCCCGTCGCTACGACCGTTGACCCCGTCGCGCAGGGCGATACTGAAACGCAACTCCGCCCGGCGTCCTTTGGGCAGGGCGATGGTGTATTCCCCAAATGTCCGCCGATTGCCTTTGACCGTCTGCCCCGGCACGCCTTTCCAAGGCGGATGGGCGAAGATCGCTCGCTTGCGGCCGCCGGCGCATACCGCATCCACGGCTTCGAACGTGCCGCCGGAGGACAGTTCCGATTCGCCTTTGGCCGAGATCTCCCCCACGCGTGCCTCATCGAGATGGTCGACCAAATCGAAGAAACGTTCCGCGCGTACGTCATCCAGGCTGACCGAGAACAGGCCTTTTGCCCTTCGGAAGCGGGTGATGGTCACGGTCTCCGGCAGGTGCGAGACATGTGGCAGGTGCAGATCGGGTGGGCGGGGTTCGACCAAGAAGGTCGTGTTCGGCGGCAGTCCCAACGTTTTTCCGGCAGTGTACGCCGGCCAGCCCTCGATGCTGCCCGTCCCGACATACTGGGTCCCACCGCGGATATACCGGTAGATTTCCTGTTGGTCTCCGCCCTTTTCGAAGAGGCATCTCGATCCCTCGCCGGGCAGGCCCAGAACGGCTGCTCGAGCCCCGTTTGCGCCAGTATATCGGAACCGTACCGGCGCCGACCAGTCTCCGCTGAAATCGGGTTTCATCCGGTACTTTGTCCAAAGTCCAGCCTGTTCCAGCAAGATGCGCGCGTCGGCAACCGGCCGGGTCAGTTGTCCCACGGTCGGCCGGGCGAAAGTGGGGATGACACCCCAACGCTCGTACACCCGAATCCAGGCGCGATAGAGTCCCGGGGTGCCCGGGCCGCTCATACCCAGGTACCCATAGATGGTCGTGTACGGCAGGAATAGGAACGAGCTGATGGGGTGAGCGCAGGCGATGAAATCGTCGTTCCAAGTCCCGCCGACATGATCCACGGCCCGCCCGGCGTGCCGTTGGGCAAACGTCTCGTACGGCAGGGTCACCTCGTTCAGTCCTTCCCCGGAGAGGGCGGTGTCCGGCAGTGCCTCCCGGAGTTCTTTATGGAGCAGAAGGTTGCCTTCCGGGACGGTCAAACCGTCCACGCGGCCGCCGGCATGGTTGGGCATGGCGACGGTTTGGTCGAGGTGCAGGGCATCCACGCCGTATTTGTCGACAATGCCTTTGAAGCGGGAGATCAATAGGCGTCGCCACGTCGTGCTGCCGGGATGGATATAGGCGAATTTGATCGTGGGCGGCTGGCCTTGCTGCCGGTTCCGCGGCCAAATCCACCACAGCTTCCCGCCGGTGCGCGGATCCCGCAGCTGGTCCTTCTCGAACTTGGGGTAGAGGGGGTGCTTTTCGTCACAGCCGAAATAGTTTACGTGCACCATGACGCGAAACCCTAGCCGGTGCGCCTCTTGGAGGAAGGGGGGAAAGCTGTCGGATGCCGTGTAATCCGGATAGTTCATGTCGTACCGATCCCGGCGCCAAGCGGGCACGTACAAGAGGGTGGCGGTGGGGTCGACGTAACGGGCCAAACGGCGAATCACCTCTGTGTCCAAGCCGGTAATGGCGAGGAAACGGATTTGCCCGGCCCATGTGGGGCGGCGTTTCTCGAGTGGGATCGGCCGCAGGGTGCGTGCCATCCACTTCCGGTAGATGGCGGCCCCGGCGCGCCAGTCGCCTTTGTAGGGTGTGATCCGCCAGGGAAAGGACCGGGCCCGGGAGTGCTTCTCGAACGGGGCGAAATTGGTATATTCAAAAACCAAGTCGAATCCACCGCTTCGATGCTTCAATCTCAGTTTCTTGTAATGAAGTTCAGGATCTTCCGCCCAGATCAAGAACCCGCCTTTCTGCCCCTGGAGCAGCACCATTCCGGCTTCCCAGGAACCCGGCCAGGCCAAGCCGAGACTCGAGAATGGCGCCCTGCCGCGTCGGAAAGCGACCCCGGAGAGACCGGGGACGATCACGGCGACGTCGTCATCCGGCACTCCGAAAAGGCCCCATTGGACGCCTTCGACCCCGGTCTTTTTCGAACGTACCTCCTGTGTGATGCGCAGATCGCCCGTGGCCGCATCGGCCGCGTACGTCACGACACCGGTTTCGCCGGACGGACCCGAAAGACGCCAGGACACGGGCTCGCTTCGGTTGCCCGGCGCGGCGTGGGGGTGCGTCTCGAGCCGGACCGCCCCGTTCTTGCGAACCAAGTTGAGGCCGGATCGGTGGGTGCGGGTCAGTCGGAGGATCTCGCCGGTCAGGCGATTCTCGAGTTGC
Organism: Kiritimatiellota bacterium; assembly: GCA_013151865.1. GTDB lineage: Bacteria > Verrucomicrobiota > Lentisphaeria > Oligosphaerales > JAADHN01 > JAADHN01. The sequence goes on along the minus strand of JAADHN010000098.1, from coordinate 27,569 downwards.
GTGGGCAATCCGCGGTCCAGCAGGATACGGATGGACTTAGTTTCAATTTGCACGGCAACCCCGAGCGACGGCAATGCCGTCGCGGCGGTCGACACTGCAACCACCAAAGCGCGGCGGAAGGAGTTTACACGCGGACTGCTTCGGGGGCTGAACGTCGTTTGCATCCAGGGACCTCCGGGTTGGATCGCTCATATCGCATCATGGGACATTGCGGCCGCCCTGCACCGAATTCCAGCGGCTGCTCGCCGAGGGGCGGGGCCTCCGGCGCACGCCCGAATGGGGTCCGCACCGTGCCCTGTCAATACAAAGACAGCCGGAACCCGTTACGGGGTCGCCGGCTGTCATGGAATTTTTTCTGGCGGAGCGTTGCAGAATCAATTGAACGATTCTGCACGGGGCGCGCCCGTGCTCCGGGTTATTTCGAGACGAGCAACAGCTCGACTCAGAACTTCTGATTGCCCGTAGTGACGGGAACGGGCCATTTGAGAGCGTTTTCGATCCAGGTGACCCCGGTATACCCTTTGACGTGGCCGTCGCCGAAGAGGATATTTCCGAACTTCTCATGATTCCAGACAGTCGAGGCGGCATTGCCGCGGCGGTCTGCCACGATACCGGTGTCGGTGCCGATGGTGCGCTCGGTTTCGTTGCCGTCATAATAATAGTCCAGGCTATTCTCGTTCAAGGTCGATGTGGTCGGCTTCGAATCCGAACTGGGGCAGACGTACATACGTCCACTGGCGAGGTAGTCCTGTGTAATCAACAGGTTCAGGCCGGGAGCGCAGTCGTACGTCGTGTCATTGTACCCCCCGGCGCCGCCGGGAAACTTCTCGTCGCTGTCGCTCGAATACATACGCAAGGCGAGGCCCATTTGTTTGAGGTGATTCATGCAGGTGGCGCGCCGCGCTTTTTCTCTCGCCTTCTGCAACGCGGGCAGCAACATGCCCGCCAGGATCGCAATGATTGCGATCACGACCAACAACTCGATCAGCGTGAATCTCTTCCTCTGTGCGTCCATCGTCAGTGATCTCCTTCGCCGATGTTTTCTTGCCGTTCTGAGACTCTTGCAATCCGAAGTAATAAACGGGGATGATGCCGCCTGGAACAGCGCCCAAAACTCCCACTGCACCTCTCACCCGGCGTTTCCGCAGCACGGGACGGGGTCGTTGAACTTACAGCAGACATAACGGGCGACTGTCGAGTTTTATTGTAGCGTTTGGAAGTACATTCGGCAAGTCCCCCGGTGAATTCCACCATCAGCGGTCGTCTCGAAACAACCCCGAGCCCAGGCGGACTGGTCGGCTCGACAATATCGTTCGGACCGTTTTGCGACCCCCGGCAATAATTCGGCAGTCGGTGCACGCTTCGCAATTCCATTTAACCCGACTTTCGCAGGGAACCGGTTCTTGGGGCGGGGAATCACCTTTTTTGGGGCTTGTGACTTCACGTGCAGGATTCGGGACAGCGTCTTCCGGGGCAGGCCGTCGTGTCGCTCAATCACTCCGGAGCGCCCCGCACACCAACAATTGCGGCGCAATTGCTCCTGGGGGAATCTCCAACCTCCCGTTGCGGCACCGGTGGTCCATGCCGGCAACGACGCTATAGTCCAAATCGACGATTTAGAATTCGGCTATGAGACCGCTTCGACCACCGGCAGCAGAAAGGAATTGCACGTGGGACGACTCGACATCATCCGTGGGGCCCCGCCCGCTCCGGCCGCGACGATGGATGCAAGGCGCGCAGGGTGCGAACTGCGGGCCGATGTGTGCGTGGCCGGTGGCGGCTCGGGCGGTCTGGGCGCTGCACTGGCTGCGGCCCGGAAGGGGGCCAGCGTCATTGTCGTGGAGCGCGAACGCCTTCTGGGCGGCACGAGCACCGCGGGTGGAGTTTCGAACTGGGAGCCGGGGCCAGGGGACGCGTTTGCCAGAGAGATTTTCGAGCGCCTCTCGAAAACCCCCAAAGCTGTGATCATGGACAAACCGACTTACGACGAAACTCTGACCCGAGCCGGCAACGGCCACATTCAGTTCGAACCGGACAAGTTCCATCGGGTGGTAACGGACATGTTGCGGGAAACCGGGTGCTGCCGGGTCTTGCTGAATACAACCTTCACCGAAGTCACCGTGAACACGCGAGATCGGCGGGTTGTTGAACTCCGCGCCACCCGTCCCGACAGCACGGTGTACAGTATCCGGGCCGGTGTCTTCATCGACTGCACCGGCAGCGGTTTCCTGTGCCAGGCGGCGGGTTGCGATGTCATGCTGGGGGCGGAGTCCAGAGATCGTTTCGGGGAACCCGCGGCCCCGCCGGCGCCGGTCGAGCGCCTGAATGCCATCGAGCTGATCTATCGGATCCGGCCGAGCAAAGATCCGATCCGCCAAGACCTTCCGTCAGGCATGGAACCGCGACGTGGCGGGGGGGCGTGGCCCCAGCCTTCGGGCGGACGTTTTGTGAACACCTGCGGCGGCTTGGCTCCCGGATGGCTGCTGATGGAAAAGGGATGGATCGGTGCACGGAAGGAACTGGAGCGACGCGTCCTGTCCCACTGGCACTGGCTCCAGAAGGAATACTATCCAAGGTACGAATTCGACCGATTCTCTCCCATGCTCGCGGTCCGAGAAGCCCAACGAATCGTCTGCGAATATGTCCTGACTCAGATCGACCTGATCGAAGGCATCGAAAAACAGACGCACGACGACATTATCGCCATTGCCGATCATCCCATGGACACGCACGGCGCCGGCGGAAGTCTGGGGAAGGTGTCTGCACCGTACGGTATCCCGTTCCGCTGCCTGGTCCCGAAAGGAGGTTGGCGAAACCTGCTCATTGCCTGCCGCGGCGCCGGCTTCAGCCATATCGCCGCCTCGAGCTGTCGTCTCTCCCGGACCATGATCGCACTCGGCCACGCCGCCGGATCGGCCGCGGCACAATGCGCCGCGGTCCGCTGCGATGTTCCCGATGTCGACATCGGGCCGATCCAGAGAGAGTTGGGCATGCCGCCGGAAAAGCGACCGGCCCCGTGAAAACCGGCAGGATTACCCGCGAGAATACCGTGTTCTCGCGGCGGCTGTGACGCAAGAACGACACGAGCCTCGACGTCGTGCATTCCCTATTGCACATGTATCAGTATCAGGGCGCGCGTCACCCCCACACCCCACCCGAGGGTCCGAACATGCGGTCGTATCGACGTCGATTTCTCATCCTGAGTTTGTGCATCGCCGACAGCTTCTGCGGGCGCGCTGCATCGACTTGGCTGACCGTAGAACGGGACATCGGCATCCCCATGCGCGACGGCAAGCGACTGGCCGCCGACGTGTTCCTCCCGTCGCGGCCGGGCAGATATCCGTGCATTCTGATTCAGACTCCATACAACAAGAAGTACTTGAGTGCACCGATTTCAGGAGATGTTACAAACCGCTCTGCCGTGGGGCGCGGCAGCATATCGGACACACTCGGGCTCCTGGACCGGGCGAACTACGCTTACGTCGTGGTCGACTGGCGCGGCTTCTACGGAAGCAAGTCGGCCATGCGCGGCGTCAAGAGACGGAGATGGAAACGCGGGTATGACGGCTACGATTGCGTCGAGTGGTGTGCGGCGCAATCCTGGAGCAACGGGCGGATCGGGACGTGGGGCGGCAGCGCGCTGGGCAAGCAGCAATTCGATACGGCGGCTCAACGGCCGCCGCACTTGGTCTGTTGTGTGCCGTTGATTGCCGCCATGGGCCAGCGCTACGAGTTTTATTACGAGGGCTGCATTCCGCTCGAGGCGCATGTCAAGAGGCTGGACTCGCTCGGCTACAATGTCTCGGGAAAGGTCCGGTCGTCGCCGCGGCCCGACGCCCGAGTCTGGCGTTGGATTTCAGCCATCACCTACCGCCCGCAGGACATTCAGGTCCCTTGTCTGCTGATCACCGGCTGGTGGGACAATTATCCGGACGCAGTCATCCAAACCTTCGAGGACATTGTCGCACGAGGCGGTGCGCGCGCCCGGGCCGACTCGAGACTGCTCGTGGGGCCGTGGGACCATGTCGGGGTGGGGCTCGCCAAGCAGGGCGATCTCGAATTCCCCGGGGCCGAACTGGCGTCGGCGCGCGCCGCGAAGGCCTTCTTCGACTTTCATCTCCGCGACCTCGGAAACGGTTGGGACCGGAACCCGAGGGTGCGCTACTGGCAGTGTGGCGAAGACGTTTGGTGCGACGCCGAGTCCTGGACCGGAATCCGGCGTCGAGACCAGCGGCTGGTTCTCAGTCCCGGCCGTATCGACCCGGGCCGCGGCAGGGTCGGTCGAAAGACGGACCTCAGGTACCGTTACGACCCGAAACAGCCGACGCCGACCCTCGGTGGCGCAAACCTGCCGCCGCTGAAGCACGGTCCGACACGTCAGAACAGTCTATTGCGGAGGAAGGACTTGCTGGTTTACAGGACTGATCGACTTCGACGTCCGCTGGAACTCAACGGCAAAGCGTCGCTGACGTTCCGCTTTTCCTGTGATCGCGTCGACTGCGATTTCACCGCGCGCCTGTGCGACGAGCGCCCCAACGGGGACTTGATCCTGGTTGCCGACGCCGCGCAACGCGCCAAGTTTCGCACCGGTGGCGCGAGCCTCCTCGAGCCGGGGCGCACCTACGAGATCAGGCTCGACTTTCCGTCCATGGCGTACACGTTCGGCAGCGACCACCGCCTCACCCTCATCCTGGGTTCGGGAAACTACCCGCGTTACGAACGGAACCCGCATACCGGCGACGACTTTTGGAACCCGGCAACGGCATTGGACCTCAACGTGACCGTTCACCATGGTCCGGGCACACCCGCGACACTCGTACTTCCACGGCGTGCAAGGACGCGGTAGCCGCCTCGCCGGGAGGGAGCGTGGGAGTGCTTTTGCCCGGGGGAACGGCGGGGGTCGCATCGACATTGCGTTCCGGCGATCATGCCCCTTTTCCGGTGGCGTATTCCGGCAACGGGTGTATGCTGTTTTCCGGTGAGCGCGCAACGCCGTGGGCCATCGATTTGCGGCCTCGCCGATTGCCGACGACCGATTACCTCGGCCCCCGATCCTCCTTTGCTTGACTCGGCGACGCTCGGTGAGCATCCCGTGCACGGCGGTGTTCTCGGGACGGCGGGGCGCCGTATACCTCTCGCGGGCCTTGGAAGCTATGGGGGCCCAGTTCCCCCGACCGCAGGCAAGAGAACAGCCGTTCCCGGCAACGAGACAACATGAGCGGCCGAATCCCAGACGAAACCATCCGCGAAATTCGCGACCGCAGCGACATCGTTTCCGTGGTCGAGGCTTACGTTCCCCTCAAACGGCGCGGATCGGACTATTGGGGCCTGTGCCCTTTTCACGACGAAAAGACCCCGTCGTTCAAGCTCAGTCCGTCGCACCAAGCGTTCTATTGCTTCGGGTGCCAAAAAAGTGGAAACGTATTCCACTTCATCATGGACATCGAGAACGTGGACTTTGTGGGGGCGGTGCGCCTGCTGGCGCAACGCGCCGGGATTGTCATACCGGAGCGACCGGTGCGTCGCGACCCCACCGCTCCGGGCGCCGCCGGAGAGGAGAGCGGTCCGCGCAAGGAAGACGTCCTCAAGTTGCTCCGGAACGTAGCGCAATGGTACGGCAGCCTCCTGAAAGAGGAGCAGGGCCGGAAGGCCCGGGAATATGTCGAGGCCCGGGGTTTGTCGGCACAGGACATCGCGAGGTTCGGGCTCGGGTATGCTCCGGACGCCTGGGATGCAACCATCGCCTGGGGTCGCCGGAACGGGTTCGGGATCGAATTGCTTCAAGCCGCGGGTCTGGTCGTGACTCGCGAGGACGGGCAGTCCGGACACGACCGCTTCTACGACCGTTTCCGCGGCCGTCTCATGTTCCCCATTTGGGACGAACTCGGCCGGGTGGTCGGGTTCAGTGCACGAACGCTCGACCCGGAAGCGAAGGCGGCCAAGTACATCAATACGCCCGAGACCGCCTTTTTCCGAAAAGGTCGTCTGCTGTATGCCTTTCACATGGCCCGTCAGGCATTCCGCGAGGCCGGTCATGCGTTGGTGTGCGAGGGCCAACTGGATGTCATCGCGTGTCATCGTGCGGGTCTGACCCACGCCGTGGCTCCCCAGGGCACGGCGTTCACCGAGGAACATGCCCGCCTGCTCAAACGCAGCACGGGTCATGTCGTGTTTGCCTTCGACGCCGACAGCGCCGGTGTCTCGGCCACGGTCCGCAGCCTGCGGGTTTCGCTTGGAATCGGCCTCGAGGTCTCTGCGGTTCGGCTGCCGGTCGGCGGCGATCCGGACAGTCTGCTGCGGGAACATGGCCCCCAGAAACTCCTGGAAATACTGAACGACCCCGCTTCGGGATTTGCCTTCTTGTTGCAACTTGCCCGGGAAACCCACGACTTGACCACGCCGGGCGGCCGTACTGCGGCAGTACGCGAGATACTCGATGCCGTTGCCGTCATCCCGGACCCCGTCCGACGCGTCACCCAGTGCCAATGGCTGAGCCGGCAATTGCGAGTGCCGGAACAGGCGCTGATCGACGAACTCAACGTGCTTCGCCGCACCTTTCGCCGGCGGAGCGGCGCCCGCCCGGTTGCGGGCCGTGTTGCGGACCCGGAACGCCCGCCCCGGCCCGAGGCCCCGGCGCGAGTGGAGCGTGCCCGGACCCTACTCCTGGACTTGGCTCTGCACCATGGGTTCATCGCACACCAGTTGTGCGAGAAAATCTTGGTGGAGCACCTGGACAACGGCGCGGTCAGCCAGGCCCTGCACCGGGTCTTGGATCAGACGGCCCGGGACAATTGGGAAACGGCCGCAACGGCACTGACCGCCGATACCGCCCTGGCGCGGGTCCCTGAAATCGCCAAGGTCCTGGTCAGCCCTGAGTTCCCGCCTCCGCCCCCCGGAGAAGGGCTATCCACCGAGCAGGAGCTGCGCCTGGAGCGCGCCGCGGCAGATTGCCTGGCGGAACTCGAACGTGCCGCCTTGACCCGGCGCATCGCAGAAGCCGAACAACGCCTCCAAGAAGAACTAGACAGCGAAACCGCCCGGGACCTGCTCCGCGAGTACCAGGCCTTGATTCGCCAGCGCGACCAGCTTCAGCGCAGCACATCCCCCGGGGACGGCCCCCACTGACGCGCCGACATCCGCCGACGCCGATCCCGGCGTGTTCCCCATCCTTGCCGCCGGCGCTTTGATGCGAGGCTGGAAAAACCGCGGAGGTGTGCTACGGTTCGTCCCGCCTTGGGCGAAACACCCACGGAGCGTCTCGAAAAGAGTCGGAGCATCTGCGAGCCTGCGGCTTCTGCGAGAGTCTTCGGGCCGCCCCGAGTTGCACTGCGGGCATGGACACAGGAGGCAAAACCAGATGGCGGCAAACGAGACGGTCGGTGTGGGGGTTGTCGGGCTCGGTTTGGTCGGGCCTGTACACGCGCGATGCGCGCAGGAATTGCCGGGGGCCGAGTTGCGGGTGATCTGCGATGTCGCCGAAGACCGGGCCCGGCGGGCGGGCGCCGAATTCGACTGCGACTGGACGACGGACTACCGGGAAATGCTTACCCGTCCCGATATACAACTCGTCTGCCTCACCACGCCGCCGTTTACGCACCTTGATCTCGCCGGCGCCGCGGCCCGAGCGGGAAAACACGTTTTGGTGGAGAAGCCTATCGAGATAACTGTTGCACGTGCCCGCCGCCTGACCGAGACGTGCCGGGAGGCCGGCGTGAAACTCGGGGTCGTCTTCCAAAGCCGCTGGAAGCGGAGCTATGCTCTCTTGAAGAACGCCGTGACGGAAGGACGACTCGGTCGCCTCCTGCTCGGGGACGCGTACGTCAAATGGTTTCGACCTCAGTCCTATTACGACTCGTGCGAATGGCGCGGCACTTGGAACAGGGAAGGCGGCGGCGCCCTGATCAACCAATCGATTCACACCATCGACAGTCTCCAGTGGATCATGGGGCCGGTGGAATCGCTGTTCGCGTATTTCACCACCACGTGTCTTCACCGGATCGAGGTGGACGATCTCGGCGTCGCGACGCTGCGTTTTCGCAATGGCGCCCTCGGGGTGATCGAGGGCTCGACCGCCCTGCAACCGGGATTACCGGAGCGCCTCGAAGTCCACGGCGAAAAGGGGACGGTCGTCATCGAGGGCGGCGCGGTGGTCCGGTGGGCGGTGGACGGCATGGACGAGGAACGGATCAAGACCGAAGCTCAGGAACCGCTGGGGACCGGGGCTTCCGATCCCATGGCTTTTCCCATCACCTGGCACAAAGGCCAGATTCAGGACATGATCGAAGCCATAACCGAAAACCGCGAACCCGCCGTCAACGGCGAAGGGGGAATGCGTGCGGTTGAAATAGTGGAAGCCATCTATCGGTCGGGACGTTCCGGAGCGCCCGTGGCGTTCTCAACGGATGAATGACCCGGGAGGCCGTGTTTCGAACAGAAGAACGCGATTGCCGGCGTCGCAAGCGAAAAGAGCGGACCGGGGCGCGGGGCGGGGGCTCACTCGAACAAGAGTCGGTCCACATTAACGTAATACGAGGGAAACAACAGCTCGAGTTCTTTGCGCCAATCCTCCTCCCCGTTGAACAGTTCCGCCAATTCCCGGTACACCTCGATCGGGTAGTGCACGGCGCCGCCGGGTTTCCCTGTCCGGCGTTCGAATAGCAGCAAGACCAGTTTTTCCGCATCGTCCGAAGAAAAATCGTAGAGCAGCTCGAATTCTTCCGGGTCGATCTGTCCCTCTTTGCGTCGAAAGAGCTGGAACTTCAAGAACTCGATGATCCTGTCGTCCAACTCCTTCGAGTGCAGGGCAATCTTTTCGATGAATCCGCGCCGTGAGAGTGTCAGGCGGAGTTGCGGGACTTCCTCCGGCGCGGCACCCTCGAAAAGCCGCAGAATCAGCTCTCGCATTTGCGCCTCGGTCTCCCGCCAGCGACTGGGGTCGTCCATCACCAGGCAGTAAATGAGCATCCGCCGCGGGTCGTCGCGATAGAGCAACGGCACATTGAGCGTGAAACGCCGATCGCAGTCGGGGCAGTGAATTACGTTGAGACGTCCGCAGAACAGTTCTTTGAGTTCCGGGTCTCCGGGGCGGAGTACGGCAACCGGAGTGACGCAGTGTACGCGGCCGCAATGGGGGCATGGAATGTTCCGAGTGGCCCCTGCGGCGACTTCCGGGTCTTTGAAATCCATGAGAAGGCGCTTTCCTGGACGCGGGGATGCGGAATGGGCTGAGCTGAGCAAGTGGAGTTCGCCCCCGGGGCGGCGAGCCCGTCTTCCCGGAACCGGGATCAATTGGGCGCGGTTCATCTCTGACTGCCGCCGACCCGGACCGTCACGGCCCAACAGGGCCCGACTTCGAGTCGGCGTTCCGGTCCGCCGCGGGGCTTTGCGTCTCCGCGTACGGCGGGACTTCCTCGCCGTTGGTCCCGGGTGAAGCCTCGGGCGCGCCGGGAGGTGCGGGCGGCGGAGACTCGGCTTCTGTTTCGATGGCGTCCCGAATATCGTCCCGGGCCTTCTTGAATTCCCGGATGCCTTTGCCCAACCCTCGGGCGATTTCCGGGATCTTCCGCCCGCCGAACAGCAGCAGCACGATCAGAAAAATAACGATCAGTTCCGGATAGCCGATAGTACCCATTTTCTTCACTCCCGTCGGGATTCGGTTGTACTGAACTTACGGGGAATTAGGCCGAGGCGTCGCGGTCACGGCTCGAGGTCGCCGTTTCGGTCGACCGGCGGGTTCGCGGACTCCCGACGGTCCTCGTCCCCGTCGTGTTCCGTCCCCGCAGCTTCGACCTCGCGTCTGCGCCGTACGACTTTTTCCTGCCACCGGGCTGCCAGCACGCCGAGTTCGTAGAGCAGAACCAGGGGCACGCCGAGCATGAGTTGAGTAAACACGTCCGGCGGTGTGAGCACGGCGGCCACGATAAGCGCAATGACTATGGCATACGGACGCCCTTTCTGCAAGGCCTCCAGTTTCACCAACCCCAAACGCACCAGCACGAATAGAACGACCGGCAGTTCGAACGCCACGCCCACTCCCAGCAGCAGACGAAAGGCGAAATCCATGTAGGTCTTCAAGCGCCAGAGGTTCTGGACACCGGGGTCGGCGAACTTGCCGAGAATCGGCAGGACCAGCGTCAGGAGATAATACCCGAACGCGATCCCGCACAACATGAATCCCAATCCGGCACTGCCGGCGATGTAAACGGCTTTGCGCTCGCGCGCTTTGAGCCCGGGCGCCACGAAAGTCCAAATGAAATACGCCACGAAAGGCACGGCCAGCACCACGCCGCCCAAGACGGCCATTTTCAGCTTTATCAAAAAAGCATCCAGCGGGCCGTCGTATCGGAGAACGATATGCGTCTTGTCCTGAATCGTCTGGAGCGGCAAGAGCAGCACGGCGTAAATGGATCGAGTGAACATCAACCCCACGCCCACGCCGACCATCAAAGCCAGGAGACTCTTGAAGACCACCCAACGGAGTTCCTCAAGGTGGTCCCAGAAATCCATGACCCTGGGATCCAATTCTTCCGTGCTGTCCGGAATGTGCTTTTCAGCCATTCATCGAGTATCCCGATACGATCGTCTCGAGCCGAGCTGCGATCTGCGGGGGGAGCGGATTTGCAGCCCATATGGAACCGTCCGGTCGATTCCGCGACGCTCCGCAACCAGAAGGGCCCGACTGCCGCCGCCCGAAAGAGTTCGCCTCGCAGGCCGTCCACGATCCGGCGCACAAGCCCATCGATTATCCATTCGGCGCCGGCGCGAAGCGCAGTGCTGTTGTGAACCTTCAATGTATCTTGGACCGTCCTCATTTCCAGTTGGAGCCCTCTACCGCACCGGTTGTCAGCCCACGGACCGGGACGCTGAGAACCGGACCCGCGTGAAACGGGCAACCATCTCGGGAAAAGCGATCCCGCAACGCGGGAGTCCCAACCGCACTTCGGCCGTGTCGCACAATCTCCCGGCACATCTCCGGGAGTCCGTTGCACTCAGGCAGGGCAATGATCAGTTCCTGTCGGTTCGAGTGCGGTGGTTTTTCAAGCCGGCGAGAAGTACATTTGGGGCGCTCAGTGACAATCGAGCGGGGTGGCGAATTCTTGCATGGGTCCTGAAAGGATGTCTGTCGTGAAAGTCTGTATCACGGGCGGCGCGGGATTCATCGGCAGCCATCTGGCGGAGCACTTCGCCGGGCGTGCCGAGGTGGTGGTGTTGGACGATCTGAGTTCCGGGCGCCGCGAGAACCTGGCCGGGCTCGACGTTCAACTCATAACGGGCTCGATCCTCGATCCGGAGGCGGTCCGGACTGCCGTGGACGGCGCCCGATATGTGTTCCACTTGGCGGCCATGGTCAGCGTGCCGGAATCGATGGCGGACCCGGCGCGGTGTGTCCGTGTCAATACATTGGGGTCGCTCAATGTGCTCGAGGCGGCTGCCGACGCGGGCGTCGAGAAGCTCTGTTTGAGTTCGTCCGCGGCGGTCTATGGCGACAACCCGGTGACGCCGAAGCGGGAGGACATGCTCCCGGACCCCAAGAGCCCCTATGCCGTAACCAAACTGTCGGGCGAGTATTTCTGCGACATGTTCCGGCGCGAAGGTCGGCTCGATACGGTCTGCCTCCGGTACTTCAACGTGTTCGGCCCGCGACAGGCCCCGGGCAGTCGGTACGCCGCTGTGGTGCCGATCTTCATCTCGCGCGCCCTGGACGGACTTCCCCTGACCGTATACGGGGACGGCGGGCAAACACGGGACTTCATTTTCGTAAAAGACGTGGTCGCGGCCAATGTCCACTTGGCCGGCCGGCCCGATTGCGCAGGCGTGTACAACGTGGCATACGGCGGATGCATGACCATCAACGACCTGGCCGCACGAGTCATCCAACTGACCGGTTCGACGTCGTCGGTCCTGTTCGCGCCGGAACGACCTGGCGACGTGCGCCACTCCACGGCGGACATCGGACGCCTCGAGGGCGCCGGCTTCCGTCCGACCGGCGATTTCGACCGCGGCCTGGAGGCGACCATTGCCTTTTACCGCACACTGCGAACCGTAAACCAACCGGGCAATTGATGTTATGCGGGTCCTTTTCGTCTGCACCGGCAATACTTGCAGAAGTCCCATGGCCGAAGCTTGGCTGCGTCATTGCCTGGCGGAAAAAGGCGCCGCGAATATCCAGGTGTTCTCGGCCGGGACGGCCGCGACCACCGGCGCCGCCATGAGTCCGCAGGCTGGGTTCGCACTTTGGAACGAAGGCATCCGGGTTCGTACGGACGCTCACCGCAGCCGCCAAGTCGACCGTGATCTGGCGCGTTCGGCCGACCTGATCCTGACCATGACCCGGGGACACGCTCGCTCCGTCCGCGAGCGCTTCCCCGAAATCGCCGACCGTGTGCGGACATTGTTGAGCTATTCCGGCGCGGACGGCGACATTCAAGATCCTTTCGGCGGCAGCGTAGAGGATTACGTGCACTGCCTGGCACGCATGAAGCCCGCACTCGAAACACTGGCGGAACGTTTGGCGCCCCAATCTCCGCCCCGGAAATGATTTCCCCGGGCGGTCCCCGATCTCGGCACAGGGCATTCCACCGAGGGGGGACACCCCGCCGGACGCAGGCGGGTCCGACAACAACGTGTCCGCCAATCCAAGGAGAACGGAAAAACCATGAGCCTTCGAATCACGGCAGTCGACAGCAACTTCGAGCGTGAACCCCTTGTGCGCCCGTTCGGGTTCAAGGGGGGGTATATGCGGGAAATCTGGCAAACCGTCGCGGGCCTGGAATCCGCAGTCGGCCACAGGACAACGGGGCTTTGCACCCAAAGCGTACTTTGGTCCGACGCCCGCGTCTTCGCCGCCACATCCGAAGCCGCCGGCAACAGCCTCATGTTCGCCATGACCGAGTTCGCCCTGCGCCGTGCGCTCGAGGTGGAATTCGAGACACCGATCGACCTGCTCGAGACACTCCTGCCCGCCACACACGAATACGGCTGTCGAATCACGGGGTGTCGGGATCTGCGCCTGACCTTTGCTTTGAACGCCCTGGTGGGCCTTGATTTCGCCGCTTGGCTGCTCTATGCCCGAGAGAGGGGGGTTTCCAGTTTCGACGACTTGCTCCCCGCCGCCTACCGCCCTGCCCTGTCGCATCGGCACGCGAAGCTGGCCAGCATCCCTCTCATGGCGTACGGGATTCCGCTCGACGAGATCGAACACGCCGTAACCGACGGGTATTTCTTCCTGAAAATCAAGATCGGGGCCGATCCCGACAAAGATGGCGATCCGGAAAAAATGCTGGCCTGGGACATGGCTCGGGTCGAAGCGATCCATCGGGCCATAGGGCATGTGCGGATTCCGCACACTCGCGACGGCAAAGTCCCTTATTACTTCGATGCCAACGGCCGATACGACAGCAAAGAACGCCTCGCCCGATTTTTGGACCATACCCGCAAGATCGGGGCATTCGATCAAATCGCCATTCTCGAGGAACCGTTCCCGGAGGACTACAGGGTCCCGGTGGACGATCTCGGCGTCCGAATCGCGGCGGATGAGAGCGCCCACTCCGACCATGACGCGGCGGAACGAATCGAGTTGGGGTACGGCGCCATCGCTTTGAAGCCCATCGCCAAGACCCTGAGCATGACCCTCAAAATCGCCAAGACGGCCTACGACGCCGGGGTCCCCATGTTCTGCGCGGACCTCACGGTGGGCCCCGTCCTGGTGGATTGGAACAAGAACGTGGCGGCCCGACTCGCCCCCCTGCCCGGAATGACTGTGGGAGTGCTGGAAACGAACGGCCATCAGAATTATGCGCGCTGGCCGGAAATGTGTTCCCATCATCCCTGCGCCGGCGCGGCCTGGACCTGCACGCGGCAGGGACTTTTCGAATTGGACGAGGACTTCTATGCGCGGAGCGGCGGCATTTTCGAAGAATCCCCGCACTATGCCGAAATGCTGTTTCCCGGCGCTCGCTGACCCCCGGTCCGGGCTACGCCCGAGAAGGCTGGACGGTCGCCCAGGGAGGTCACGGCGCCGTTCGCGATCCTTATCGCACATCGAACGCGCAGTGGTGGGCCCGTTCCCCGCCGCGCTGCAAGAGACGACGCCGGCACCGATTCACTGCCGCGCCCTGCTGCGGACGTTGGACGGCTATCCACGCAAAGTCCTGGCTCGATCGATGCATGGACTTCGTCGCGAGAGGGCGCCGGTTGTACGGATTCGGGGCGCTGCGTCGTGTGCCGGACGAGGCTGTGCCGAAACACCACCGTGATCGGCGGGCTGCAGCAATGTTCCGAAGGCGATTGAGAACCGCCGTCGCAGCAGGCGATTGAGGCATTATTCAGACCAAACCGGAGACCTCGGCAATGGACACGCACGATCTTTACGAGAACCCGCTGAGTTTTCGCTACGGCAGCCGCGAAATGAACGCCAATTGGTCTCCGGGGAAGAAATTCCGCACCTGGCGGCGCCTTTGGTTGGCCCTGGCTCGGGCCCAGGCCCGACTGGGCCTTCCCGTCACCGGCGAGCAGATTGCCCAAATGGAGGCCCACCTCGACGACATCAATTACGAAGTCGCGGAGGCCCGCGAAAAAGAGGTGCGCCATGACGTGATGAGTCACGTCTATGCATTCGGCGTGCAATGTCCGGCGGCCCGCCCCATCATCCATCTCGGGGCCACGAGCTGCTTCGTAACCGACAACACGGAACTGATCCTGATTCGGGACGGTCTGCGCATCCTTCGCGGCAAACTGCTGGTACTCGTCCGCCGTCTTCGGGAATTCGCTTGGAAGTTTCGTGCCATGCCGACGCTCGGTTTCACTCATTTCCAGCCGGCGCAACCGACGACCGTGGGCAAGCGCGCCTGCCTGTGGACCTACGATCTCCTGCTCGATCTCGAAGAACTCGACCGGTGGATTGCACGACTCCCCTTCCGCGGCGTCAAAGGCACCACCGGCACCCAGGCCAGCTTCTTGGAACTTTTCAACGGCGATGAAACCAAGGTCGAGGAACTCGACCGCTTGGTGGCGGAAGCTATGGGGTTTCCCCGACGCGTGCCGGTATCCGGCCAAACGTACACTCGGAAGTTCGACTACCGTGTCTTGGCCGCCCTGTCCGGTCTGGCGCAATCTGCGGCCAAGGCCGCGACGGATATCCGACTGCTCGCACATTTAAAAGAAGTCGAAGAGCCCTTTGGTCGAAACCAAATCGGCTCGAGCGCCATGGCGTACAAGCGCAACCCCATGCGCTGCGAACGAGTCTGTTCGCTGGCCCGGTTTGTGATCTCCCTGGCGGACAACGCGGCCCACACACATGCCGCCCAGTGGATGGAACGCACGCTTGACGATTCCGCCAATCGTCGCCTCAGCCTGCCCCAGGCATTTCTCGGCGCGGACGTCATCTGTTCGACCCTGGCCAACGTTGCTGCCGGCCTGCATGTCTGGCCGGAAGTGGTGCGGCGACACTTGAACGAGGAACTGCCCTTCATGGCGACCGAAACCGTGATCATGGCCTGCGTCAAGGCCGGAGGCGACCGCCAGGAAGTGCACGAGGCCGTTCGCCGTCACGCCATGGAGGCGGCACGCAGAGTAAAGGAAGAAGGCGTTCCGAACGATCTTTTCGAACGCCTCGCCCGGGACCCGATATTCGCCCCGGTGGCCGACCGGCTCGCGGACCTGCTCGATCCGGCAGGCTTCATCGGCCGGGCCCCGTCCCAAGTCCGGACCTTCCTCGAGGAGTGTGTGGACCCGGTCCTCGAGTCCGCAGGACCGGAAGCCGGGGTGGAAGAGGTCGAGATTTGAGCGTGACAACACCCGGGTTTTCGCCCTCCGTCGGCCCCAAAGACGGGCTGGCGCCAACGCGCGGTGCGACCAGAAAAAAGGCAACCCTTCCGCGTCATCGGAGGAGGGGGGAGGGGGGACACCGATGAACAAAATCGAAAGGGCTGCCGGAGACGTGCGCTGCCGGGGTTCGACAAAAATGGTGGCAAGGGGCGGAATCGAACCGCCGACACAGGGATTTTCAGTCCCCTGCTCTACCAACTGAGCTACCTCGCCACGGCACAAGGCTGGCGTACCTGCAGGGACTCGAACCCCGAACCTTCTGGTCCGTAGCCAGATGCTCTATCCAATTGAGCTACAGGTACAGGTCAATCGTCCGCAACTCGAAAACGAATCTGTAATTTAGCCTGCCCCGCCCCATCCGCAAGCAACTGTTTCGGAAAAAGCGCCCCGTTCTCTCGCTTTTCGGCCGACCTGCCCACTGCGGCGAGGCCCGAAAACCGGGAGGCGTCCGCGGCAACGCGAATCGGCGGCGCTACGGTTGAAAGCCACCTCTTGCGGATGGATGGTACACCCCGTCCACCCCTTGTGGAATGGACGAATGCCCGGCAAAGCCCCCGACGCGGCCGGCGGTCTTGCCCGCTCCGGCCGGCCGGGATTCGCGAAGGCCTTTTGCAGGGACCTGTTGAGCAGGCTTTCGGCCGGATGCGCCCGTGCTTTACCGAGCAGGCCGCCGCCGGACACGTTGGCGGTCGGTTTTCGGACATGTCGTGCAACGATGCAACTGGGAGGGCCGACGGAATGACTGCACACCCCACTGATCCCGTCGCCGGAGCGTCCCACCGACCCTTGCGTTATGGCTTGATCGGGGTCGGCGGAATGGGCCGCGGCGGGCATCTGAATGTGGTGAAACGACTCGACGGCGTCGAGATCGCAGCTTTGGCCGATTCGTTCCCCGAGAACCTCGCGAAAGGCGTCGAGGCGCTGGGAGGCCCGATCCCGGCGTACGGAGATTATCGGGAACTGCTCGAGCGGGAGGAGTTGGACGCGGTGGTGATCGCCACCCCGGACGATACGCACGCGGACATTGCCTGCGACGCCTTGGCCGCGGGCCTCCACGTTCTGGCCGAAAAGCCCATGGCCTCAACGCTTGAGGACTGCAATCGGCTCTTGCGGGCGGCGGAATCGGCCGAGACCATTTACCAGGTGGGGCTCGAGCTGCGCTACAAGGCAATCTGGCAGAA
The DNA here is from genome assembly GCA_013151865.1 of Kiritimatiellota bacterium. Lineage (GTDB taxonomy): Bacteria > Verrucomicrobiota > Lentisphaeria > Oligosphaerales > JAADHN01 > JAADHN01. The sequence goes on along the minus strand of JAADHN010000098.1, from coordinate 10,563 downwards.
GGTGCACGCCCTGCTTCGAGAGGGACGTATCGGCCGGGTCCGTCAATTGTGGTGCAAGGAATTCCGCGGCCCCTGGGCCCTCAAAGTCGGACAATGGATCACCCAGAAACAACATACCGGCGGGGCGCTGGTCGAGAAGGATTGCCATCACTTCGATTTGTTCAACTGGTTCACCGACGATCTTCCGGAATCGGTGGCCGCCTTCGGCACGGTGGATCTGGTGTATGGACCGGAGCGCTTCGAAGGCGTGACCCCCGACGTGCTGGACAACGCCCAGGTTCTGGTGCAGTATCGCAGCGGGACCGTTGCGGCGCTCCTTCTCTGTATGTATTGTACCGGGTACCGTGAAGGGCTCGAAATCGGCATTGTCGGCACAGACGGCTGGATGATCGCCACCACCGGGGCCACGGACCAACTGCGCATCTTCCGCCGGGGCGACGGCAGCGAGGAAGTCCTGGATCTCACGCTGGCGCCGGACATCCGGAAGCTCAGCCACGCCGGCGCCGTCTACCTCGAACATGCCGCCTTTGCGGAGAACATCCGCGCCGGGAGCCGGCCCTTGACGGACGTTGTGTCGGCGTGGTGGAGTACGGTCGTCCCGTTGGCCGCCGAGCGTGCGGTCGAGGAAAAACGCGTCGTGTCCCTCGACGAGTATGCGCCTTTCCCCGACGGAGGGGCGTAACGTCTCGGCAGAGTCGCCGGTTCGCCCCTCCGGAACCGGCCGTCGAGCGGCCTGTGGTCCGGAAAAAAGAGCGAAGCGGAAGAGACAGACGGGTGAGCCGGATGACTACGGACGATCTGAAGAACGCGGCCCCGGAGCATCCGCCGATCATCACGCTGACCACGGATTTCGGTCTGTCCGACCCATACGTGGGGATGATGAAAGGCGTGATCCTCGGGATTGCGCCCCATGCCCTGGTGATCGACCTCACCCATGACGTCCAGCCCCAAAACGTCGAACAGGCCGCGTTCCTGCTCGGCGGGTGCCTCGGCTGTTTTCCTCCGGGCGCCATTCACCTGGTGGTTGTGGATCCCGGGGTCGGCGGCGAACGTCGCGCCATTGCGGCCGCCGGCGACCGGGCCATGTACGTGGCGCCGGACAACGGCGTGCTGACCCGGGCCATGGCGGTCGATCCACCGCGACGGATCGTCGAAGTGCGAGCCGCCGCCTACCGCTTGCCCCGAGTCAGCCGCACCTTTCACGGCCGGGATATCTTTGCCCCGGCCGCGGCCCATCTCGCCGCGGGTGTGCCCCTGAACGAATTGGGGCCGTCAATCATGGACCCGGTCAAGCTGAATGTGCCCCCTCCCGTTCGCCAGCCGGATGGCGCCGCGGCAGGTCGAGTCTGCCACGTGGACCGGTTTGGAAATTGCGTGACCGACCTCCCCGGGGAATGGGCCCGGGCGGGTTCCGAATGGGCGCTCGAAGTCCGAGGCCGGCTCCTCGTGCGCCTCCGGGACACATACGCGAGCGTGCCCGCCGGCAACGTCCTCGCTGTAATCGGCGGCACGGGCTATATCGAAATAGCGGTCAGAAACGGAAGTGCCGCTGCAGCGTTCGGGATCCGAGTCGGCGACGAAGTGCTGCTTCAACCGCGTACGCCCTGAACGACACGTCCGGAGAATGCGATGTACGCGAAATCTCGGTTCGGAATCATCGTGACCGCTCTTGCTTTGCTGAGCGTCGGGCAAGGCTGCCTTCTCACCCGGGTCGCCACCGTGCCCATGCGGGTCGGCGGGGCGGCCTTGACCATTATCCCGTACGCCGGAGATGCTGCCCATGAGACCTTGGACGAGGCCGCTTCGGTCATCGACGAGGCCCCGTTCTGACCTATCCCAAACCAACCAAAACAGGGAGCAGAAAATGTCCAACATCATCTCATGTCGAGTGCAAGTCTTCGGCAGCGCGGAAGAAGCCCTCCGCCGCTTCCCGGAAGCCGGCATCCGGTTTGCCGAGGTCCCTCCACCTCCGGACGGAGATTACGCGGCCCTGGCGAGAAAAGCCGCTGACGCCGGCGTGACTCTGGCCACTCTTGCCACCCAATTCCACCTCGAGAGCGATGAAGCGGCGGCGAAACTCGATCCCGTCATTGTCGGCGCAGGCGAAATCGGGGTCCCGAAGATCTTCGTCAGTGCTCAGGCCCCGACGGAAACGCCGTGGGAAGATGCCGTTCGACGCATGTGCCGGACTGCGGAGTTCGCAGCCCGGCACGGCGTGGTGATCTGCATGGAAACACACCCCCGATTCGGGACCAATGCCGAGGTGGCCCGAAAAACCCTCGAGGCCGTCGACCACCCGTCGTTCCGCTATAATTTCGACACGGCCAACATCTACTATTACAACGAAGATGCGGATACCCCCACGGAACTGGAGAAAGTGGTCGACTTGGTCGGCTCGGTGCACCTGAAAGACACGGACGGCGGCTATCGCAGCGGGAACTTCCCGGTGCTCGGCCAGGGGGTCGTGGATTTCCCGGCCGTCTTCCGCATTCTGGGACGCGCCGGGTTTACCGGACCGTACACGATGGAAATCGAAGGCGGGCGTGTCCAGGGACTGTCGCCCGACCAACGCCTCGATTTCCTCAAACAGTGTGTGGCGTATCTACAGGGAATCGGCGTCATGCCGTGACGGGTCGCCGAGTGCTGCCGGGGCCTTCGGCACGGCTTGCCGACGGCGTCGAGACAATTCCCAACGCGGACGAAGCGGCGGGCGCCGCATTACAAACAAGACAACTGCGTGCATTGCAGAGTGTCTCGGAATTATCTGGAGAATGTTGCAGAAACTGCGAGTTCGCCAGTGCCCCGGATTATTTCGAGCGGATCAGCAAACCCGGAGAGGACCTGCCATGCTCAAACGACCGAGCTTTCGCCTGGCAGCCGGGACGGCCGCCCTGGCCGTTCTGATGACGGGACGGATCGCCGCCCGTCCGGCGGGACGGGACGCCGGAAAACTGCCGGTATTCGTCAGCATCCCCCCGGAGGCGTACTTCGTCGAGCGCGTGGGGGGCGGCCGTGTCCGCGTCTCCGTACTGGTTGGGCCCGGCCGAGAGCCGCACAATTTCGAACCGACCCCGAAACAGTTGGTCCGTCTCGGCAAGGCCCGGCTCTACTTCGCCATCGGCTTCCCTTTCGAGGACACGCTGGTGCGAAAGATCGGCGCCACCTTCCGCAACCTCCGTTTCGTGAATATCCGCCGGGGTGTTTCGCTGAGGTACATGACCGCCGCCGGCAGGCACCATCACCACGGCCCCGCCGAGACGCAAGTGTCCCACGGAGAAACTGCGGAACAACATGACAGTCAACACGATGGCGGCCACGGGACCGAGGCGGAAGACGCCAGAGGCTATCCCGATCCCCATACTTGGATGAGCCCCCGAAACGTCAAGATCATGGCCCGAAACATCGCCCATGCCCTGGAGGCCGAAGACCCGGCCGGGGCCGAGCTGTACCGGGCCAACCTGCAGCAATTCCTGGCCGACTTGGACGCTGTGGATCGGGAGATTGCGGCGGCCCTGGCCCCGGTCAAGGGGCGGGAGGTCCTGGTTTTCCACCCGGCTTTCGGCTATTTCACGGAAGCCTACGGCCTGAAACAAGTCGCCGTGGAACTCGGGGGACGGGCACCCACGGCTCGACGACTTGCAGAACTGATCGCACGGGCACGGCGGGACAGAGTGCGCGTGATCTTTGTCCAGCCGCAGTTTTCGACCCGGACCGCCCAAGCCGTCGCCAAGGCCATTCATGGGGCCGTGGTTCCCATGGATCCGCTGGCCCGCGATTATCTGGACAACCTTCGAAGCATGGCCCGAAAAGTGCGTAAGGCCCTCAGTACACGGTAGCCCATCGTGCGAAACAAGCCCGAAAGACCCGACGCGCCCCGCCGGGACCGGGAAAACAGGCTGTTGGCCGCCGACGTCTGCGCCAAAATCATGGTACGAGCGGCGCACGTCCAGGCATTCTATCGTGTTCCACGCATCCGTTTTGCCGGCTCCAATTCAGGCATTCGGGGTTGCTGTTTATCCTGTTTCCGTTTGGCGGCTTTCGCTAGTTTGGCTTCCTTCTGCCTCTTTCCTTTGGCCTTGTCCTTCTTGCCTTTCCTGTCGCCCATGGGATGACTCCTTTCCGGGGGGGGTCCGTTGCATTTCACCGCAAGTGCGAGTTCGGGCCGTCTAACGTGAACAATGCACGCGCCATCTGCTGCGATGACGTATCTCACGCATGTTCAGGACATTGCTGCCGCCCACCGACCGAGGCGGTGTTTTCAGCACGGCCTCGACCGGCGTTCGACGCAATGACTTGAATCCGTATAAACTGCGCCCTCTCGCGAAAAAGTTCATGAATCCATCAAGGCAACGCCTTGCCAACACGTTGGCCTTTTTCAGGAGTCGATCAATGGTTTTGCCTGTTCGCTTGTCGTCGGAGGCGTTCATGTCATCCAGTTGACAACGGGTTTGGCAGGCTGGACTCTCGAGTGCTGGACAGCGCTTGCAATTCCCGCGACGCCGCAGCGTCTGTCCGCTTGGTTTTCCGGGAGAGCACGCCCCGCCCCGGAGATATAATCTCTATATTAGTCAGGGAGATAGAAGAATACAAGGGGAGAGTCGAAGAACCTGACGCGGCGTGGGCGGACTCGAGATACTGAATCCACGGATGCACTTGCTCAACGGAGAGATCGCGCTACCGGGACGCCCGTCCTGCCGTCGTCAAGACGACCGACGCGGGACCGGTCTCCGCCATGACGACCCGGACCGGCTCAGTGCGCGGCCCCGGATCGGTCCAGCGGCAGGCACGGACGCTTCAGAACGCGGACTCACGGGGCGAGATAGGCGGGAATCGATTCGGGGGCCACAGCCGCAGCCAGCATCCGTGCCGGACGGTTGGTGCAAAGTTTGTCGACCCCGCGGCGGCGCCAATGGGCGTATAGGGCGGGATCGTCCATGGTCCAAATGTTGACTTTGATCCCGTGCGCATGGGCCGCCCCGACCACGTCCGGATAGGCCGTGGTCCAATTGGCATGGATCCATGGAATCCCTTCCGACCGAGCACGGTCGAGGATCTCCGGGCCGTTCCCGATCAGGGCCAGAGTAATTTCGGGAGCGACTTTGCGGACCGCATTGAGGGCAGCCGAATCGAACGAAGAAACCACATACTCGCGTTCGCATCCGGCCCGGCGCAGCAGCCCGGCCACTTCCCGGGCGACCGCCTCGATCCCAGGGGCGTCTTTGACCTCGATGTTCAGCCGAGTCGGCGTGAGGGCCGTCAACTCGACCGTCTCCTCGAGAGTCGGTACGCGTTCCCCGGCAAACTCGGGTGCGAACCAGGAGCCCGCGTCCAACTCGCGCACCTCGGCGGACGACATTTCGGCGACCGGGCCGCTCCCGTCGGTTGTCCGGTCGACGGTGGAGTCGTGAAGCACCACGAGTCGGCCGTCCCGCGTGGGATGCACATCCAATTCGATCCATTCCACGGCCAAGGCCATGGCTTGTTTGAATGCGGCAAGCGTGTTTTCGGGGGCGTTCTCACTATCGCCGCGGTGGGCTTCGACGACCGGACCGTTGCTGAGGGACATCTGTTTCCTCCTGGCATACTTGTTGGATCGAGTGCGGACCGGTCTCGATCCCGGCAAGCCGACTTGCGAGACGAAATCCGCAACCAAAGTCCAAACGGGGCGCCGGCCCCGGGATGAATCTCAGAATGAACCTGTCGGTTCAGGCGCATCCGCTCATGAGTCAACGGGTCCGGACCTGGCGAAGTGCTTTGCCCCAACCCTTCAGCAATGCCTCGCGGACCTCCGACGCCATACTCGGGACAAACGTGCGTTCGGTTTTCGTCAGCAACCGCAATGTTTCCGCATCTTTCCAACCCCCTGCCCCGAGCCCGGCAAGGAACGCGGCGCCCCGGGAAGTCGTCTCGATGATCTGGGGTCGTTGGACCGGGCGATCGAGGACATCGGCCTGAAACTGCATGAGGAAATCGTTGGCGGCGGCCCCGCCGTCCACGGCCAAACTCCGTACCGGGCGGCCCACGTCTTCTTCCATGGCCCGCACCACGTCCACCGTTTGAAACGCAATGGCTTCGAGCGCCGCCCGAATCACGTGCTTCCGGGACGTGCCTCGCGTGATACCGACCAGCGCACCTCGAACCTCCGGGTCCCAATGCGGAGCGCCGAGTCCCACAAAGGCGGGTACGAGGTAGACCCCGCCGTTGTCGGGCACGGCCCGGGCCGCAGCTTCGCTTTCGGCGGCAGTCCGAATCAGTCCGAGACCGTCCCGGAGCCACTGCACTGCGGCGCCCGCCACGAAGACCGACCCCTCGACCGCATAGCACGTCCGCCCCCGGCCGTCGACCGCCAGCGTGGTCAGCAATCCGTGATGGGAGTCGATGGCGTGCGCCCCGGTGTTGAAAAGCAGAAAACAGCCGGTCCCGTACGTGTTCTTGGCCTCCCCGGGTTCGAAGCAGGTCTGACCGAACAAGGCTGCCTGTTGGTCACCGGCCACGCCAAGAATCGGGATCCCGGCGAGCCCCGGCAGGGAGACGACGTTTCCGAAATTCCCCACAGACCCGCGGACCTCAGGCAGGATCTCGGGCGGCACCCCCAGGATTCGACACAATTCCGAGGCCCAGCGCTGCTCGTGAATGTCGAACAACAACGTCCGTGAAGCGTTAGTGGGGTCCGTGGCATGGACCGCACCGCCGGTCAACTTCCAGATCAACCACGTGTCGATTGTGCCGAAGCGAAGGTGCGCTGTGGCGGCGGCCGCCACATTATCGAGCGCCCAACGGATCTTGGTGCCGCTGAAATACGGATCGAGCGGCAGTCCGGTCCGACGCCGAAACAGGGGCTCAAACTCGCGGAGCCGCTCGCAGATCGGAGCCGTTCGCCGGCACTGCCAAACGATGGCGTTGCAGACGGGCTCGCCGGTCTTCGCATCCCACAGGACAGTGGTTTCGCGTTGGTTGGTGATGCCGACCGCATCGATCTTGGTGCGAGTGCGGGACAGCACGTCCGCCACGGTTTCTTCGACCGTGTGCCAGATTTCCAGCGGGTCGTGCTCGACCCAGCCGGGCTGTGGAAAAAGCTGGGTGAACTCGCGATACGCCTTGGCCAAAGGTTGCCCGTCCGCGCCAAAGACCACGGTCGTCGTTCCGGTGGTTCCCTGGTCAATCGCCAGAATCGCCATTGTACGAGATCTCCTGAAAAGACGGGGACTCCAACAAGCTTCCCGGCCCGCCGGCAAGGGTCTGGTTTTCAGGTAGGGTAATGGAACCAATGGGGGTTGACAAGCCAACGCACGCTCTTATGGTATGGAGCGTTTTCCCTCTCTCCGGGTGCGCGCTTAGTTCAGTCGGCTAGAACGCTACCTTCACACGGTAGAGGTCACAGGTTCGAGTCCTGTAGCGCGCACCATTTCCCGGCCCGAAGGCCTGTCCCCCTTCAGCTCTGCCTGTGTCGCGGCACGGCGAATCGCACCGCCTTCTCCGCGTTTTGATCTAGTCGATCCCGCCGAGCTGTAGAGCCGTGCGCTCTGAAGGGCGAGACTCCTTCGAGCCGTTGCTTTCATCGCATGGCCTCACGAGTCGTTTCCCGAGCGGACGGCCGCGTATTCGCGAGCAAGAAAAACACGGCGAAACGCCGTGTCCACTTCGGCGGCCCCACCCTACCATGCGCTCCCATCGGCGTTCATCCGCGATTCTTTTCGCGTTCTCGAACCGCAGACCGGTCCCGATGCGTCAGACGCCAGGCAAGCCCGGAAACAAATGATCGGCTTGCTCTCGCACCCCAATTTCATCGGTCAATATACGCTGCCTGACGCATCCGACCCAATACCCTGCCGCCCATCTGCTCGCCGGCGGTCGGTGCGCCTGAACCTCCCCGAGTTCCGCTCCAACCGTCACCGCACCAGCACCCAGTCCATCCGGGCCTTTTTCGGCGCCGGGACGGCAAACTGCACGGCGAACCCGGTGGCGGTCTTTTCCGGCACACACAGGTTTGTCATCCAGGAAGGCGTGATAGAAACGGCGTAGTGCGCGTCCTGCTCCGGGGTCGAGAACACGACCTGTACCCGGTCGGCTCCCTGTTTCACGCCTATGTCGATTCCCCGCAGGTTCGCGGCAGGGGTCCCGGTGGCCGAGAGACCCCGCACCCGCTTCACCGCTTTGCCGCTCACGTCTATATCGCCCCCCTGCAGCACAAAGTTGCCCGTCCCCGGTTCCACCACGAGCGAACTGGAGCCGGTGACGTTGTTCCGCCACCGAATCGGTTGCGGCAAGTCGTTGGGCTGGCGGAAAATGATGGCAGCGTCCAATACCTCGCTCTCGAAATCGAGACCGACATCTGCCAGGGAACGAATACGCATGATGGTGCGGTAGGGAGGTTTGCCGTCTTTTCGCCGCGCAAGTTCTTTTCGGGAGGTGATAATTCCCGTCAGGCTGAGGCAGTAAGGCACTTGCACGCGGCCCATTTGCTGGACCTCGATGGCCGCGTTGTCCATGGTCGTGGGGAGTTGGTCGAACTGCCGGATCCGCAGCGGTCGCGGTTGCCACGGATCAGCCCCCACCGCTTGCTCAATGGGGTCGCCCGCCTCAAAGTCGTACTTCGTTCCCCGGTCGCCGGTTGGGGTTACTTTCAACCGACGGGGGTGCTTCTTGTCCACAAAACCTCCCGTCGGAATGCTGTCGGCCCAGCCCCGACTGATGTCGTACACCCACGCCCCGGGCGCAATGGCGTAGCGCAGGGGACGTTCATGACCGTCCCATGTATAGTTCTCGTCGAGAAACAGCTTCGGCGCTCCGGCCGCCACGGCAGACCAGCGCACCCGCAAGATCTTGAGCTGCTTCATTCCGTTGGAGAGACGCTTGAATTGCTTGATGCAATACCAGCGGTAAATCGGACGGTCAGGCAGTTTTGCGTACCCGCCGGCGGTCGAGGGGTCATTCGGCAGGATCGTCTCCGTCGGCTCGATTACGGCGAAGAATCGCCCGACGATGTCCGCGTTCCAGGTACAGTCGGGAGTACCGAGAATCAATCCACCTTGATAGTTGAATACGTTTCCGGGGCCGCCGATGACACTCGGATTGCGCAGTCCGCGGTATTCTTTGTCGGGCGGCACGATGAACACGCGCCCACGAGTGACCCACTTGGCTCGGTTCATGTTGATGAGCGGCCGCGAGTTACTCAAAGAATGCGCATTCACTTTGCCGGGCGCGTAGGTCAGTTCGTCGACCTTCCAGTTCACGGCGGCGACTGTCGACCGGAAACTGTCCAAGACGCCTACGGTTTCGGCGTTGAGCACGATGCCCCCTTCGTCCCCGAAACCGCTAAAGACATCGCTCATGTACTTCAACACACCGCTGATCACGAACGAATCGCCGACGGCATACTGGTTGCGACGAACGTTCAGTTCCATGGATTGATTGTCGCAGTTCGAGAAACCGTCGATCTCCAGGCTGTTGACGACGTGTTTGTTGTACACCAGCACCCCGGCGGGGTGGTCGTACTTGAAGTCGGCCACGAAATAGTTCTCCCGACGTTGCTTGTCCCATCCGATGGATTTGACGCGAATGCGGTCGTAGGGCGGCGCATAGCCCATGACACTGCTGGTGACGGTCAGAAACTGCCCAACCCAGATACCCCGAATGGTGTCCACATAGCATCTCCGGTCGTTGCCTGCCGTCACCGGTCCCTTGAGAGTCGCCATGTACGAAGTGGCCCCGCTGACGATATAATTCTGGATCGCTTCGTTCGCTTGCGTCCCACAGTGAGGCAGGCTGTTGGGGGCCAGATTCAGTATCCGGTCCAGCCGCATCCCCGCCCAGGTTCCCGTCTGATGCTTCCCGATGGGGGCCAGATGGTAGGCGACAAATCCGTCCCGATAGTCGATGATCGTCACGCCCGGCCCCTTGCGGTCCGTTTGCGACATGTTCCGGATCGACAACTCCGCCGGCGCCCCGGGCGGCACCGTCACAACGCCTCCCCCTTCAGCCATCAACTCTTTGACGGCTCGCTCCAACGCGAGCTGCGCCGCGCCCGCGTTGGAGAGGTCGCCGAATTCGGTCAACGACCTCACCGCCGGCGGCGCCCACGACAGCGCCGAGCCCAAGACCGCGGCAAGCACGAGGAACGAGGACATGCGTTGTTTCAACATCTCAGTCACCTCCACGCTGTGTTTGCACCGGGCACGCCGTTGCCGCTTTGCGCTCTCCGCCGTCGGCGAAGAACATACCAGCCCGGAGCAACCACGCAACGCACGAGCAACTCCGGGCTTGCCAATCCAACCGACCGATTACAGGCTGTGGGTCCACTCCCGTGCGGTGTTTCCCCGAAAACGGCGGGGCGGGACGCCGTTGCAGCTTTGGCGTCTCTCACTCTCGGCGTTCCCATCTGTGTCCATCCGCGATAATTCGTGGACTTCGCGCCGTGGCATGCGGCCCAGGCTCGCACAGTCGACGCCTGCCTCCGCATCCACTTGGCCGTCCAAAAAAACATGGGGTCGTTGTGACGCTTGCCAAGATCGGGAGATCGCCGAACGAGTCGTCAACTTCCTCCACCCATGGGCGCGTCCGCAT
>JAADHN010000151.1 GCA_013151865.1 Kiritimatiellota bacterium | reverse complement strand
CGACCAACCTTGGGCGTTTTGCCCAAGGCTACGGTAAAGTCGGCCCTTCAGGCCGTCTGGGGACACGCACAATAATAAAGCGACAGGCCCTAAACGCGGAACTCTGACCGGGGCGTCCACCAGACACTGACAAGAGGAAGGCGGAAGCAATCGGGTAGCCGGGAGTCGCTAACTCCCGGCCCCCACACCACCCGGCTTGCCGGTCCGCACCGGGCGCGGGTTGCCGCTCCCCGCGGTCGCTCCGCCCGTCTCGCTACGCGCGACTTCAGTAGCACATCCGCACGTTCACTTCATCGTCACCGACGGGGCGCTGTCCGACGACCTTTCGCGCTGGCACTCGACCGGTTCGGAGTTTCTCTTCGACGTCGACCTGAGCCGGGACTTCCGGAAGCGTTTCTGCCGCCTCCTGCGGCGCGCGAAATTGGTGTTCAAAGGCGATGGGGCCATATACGCCGACCGGTCTCGATTCGAGACTTTCCTCGATGAGCAGGAAGCTCGCGAGTGGGTGGTTTTCGCGAAGAAACCGTTCGCCGGTCCGGGTCAGGTTCTGGAGTACATCAGCCGCTATACCCACCGGGTTGCGATTTCGAACCGACGAATCGCCGACGTCTCCGAGGATGGGGCGGGACTTTCACCTACCGCGACTACCGTCTGGCCGACGCCGACGGACTGGCCCCGGAGAAAAAGATGTCCCTTTCCGCGTCTGAGTTCATCGGCCGTTTTTTGCGTCATGTTCTGCCCAAAGGGTTCCGCAAACTCCGCTCTTACGGGATTCTTGCCGGAGCGAACAAGAGCGCCAAGATCGCGGCCGTCCGCGAACTGCCGGGTCCAACCGCGCTTCCCGAGGACCTCAACGACCCCGCGGACTCCGCAACCGAAGACCTGAGCCGTTGTCCTGAAGGCGGGACCGGCACGATGCGTCCCGGCGTCGCCCTCCCGCGCGAACGTCCCCCGCCAGTGGTGCTGCCATGGATAAGACCCGCCATATTCGAGGCCGCTTGACAATGCCGACCGGCTCAACCCACGGGGGCGGTGTGTCCTGTCGCGGCGGTTCGACCGCCGGAGGCCATGCTCTTCAGCATTTTCGTTCCCTCGATTCTCTTTCTCGATGGTGTTCGACCCCGTCTCTCCCTCCCCAGAAACCGGGATTTGAACAGTGCCAGGCGCACCGGCGATCCCGTGCTCTCGGCTTGCTTTCTTTCGAGAGAGCTGCTAGTTTTTTTCTCGTAGCCATTGACGCCGGGAAAATATTTGACTCGAGTCCGACAGCGAGCTGGAATTAGGCAGGCAACGTGTTTGCCATCATATCGGGGCCGCGCGCAAATGACGACGAAAGAACTGATTGACGAGGCTGTTTCATTGCCGGTGGAGGATCGGGCGTTTGTTGCGGAGTCGATTCTGCGGAGTCTGAATGCCCCGGAGACTGACATCGACCGGAAATGGGCCAAGGTAGCTCGCCGGCGTCTTGCCGAACTGCGTTCGGGCAAGGTCAAGCCGGTTCCAGGCGAAGAGGTCTTCGCGCGTATCTGGAAACGACTTGGCATATGAGTCATTTCTTTCACCCAGAGGCAGAAGTCGAATTCCTCGAGGCTATCGATTACTATGAGCGCCGCGAGGAGGGGTTGGGGATTGACTTCGTCGTTGAGGTGCAATCCGCCATTGACCGCGCCGTGCAGAACCCGCGAGTTTGGACCGTGCTGGAAGACGACGTTCGCCGTTGCCAGACAAAACGCTTTCCGTATGGCGTCCTTTACTCAGAAGACCCCGATGGCGTCTTCGGCCTCGCCGTAATGCATCTACACAGGGCCCCGGATTACTGGAAGCACCGGAGATAGACCTCGCCGAACCACCCAGCCGACCTGACCGGAAATCCCGCCGCTCCGCTCTGGGATTCCGGTAGGTCACCGGCGGCGCTAACGGCCGAGTCGCCCGATCCCTTCGGGATTCGTCCGAAGTCTTTGTTTTCGATAAATCGAACTGCGGCGCGTGAATCGGCGCGCGCCGCTAACAAAAACGTTCGAACGAACCGACGCATAACATCCACGAACTCGCGTTCGCTGCGTTATACGCCGGTCGCTCAACTCGGCCGGTAAGTATGAGCAGAGCAGTGATTCAGAGAGTGATGCGATTTGGGCTGTACGGCGCGGCCTTCGGGGGGATCTTGTTTGCCATGGGCATAGCAGGTTGGCTTTGCGCCCTGGCACTTGGGGTGGAAGAAGACAGTTCTGCGACGGGGATGGCCTTTGTGGCCCCGTTCTATATTGCGACCTTCGCAATTGGTGGAGCCACTACCGGATTGCTGTGGCACTGGCGCAGGAATGTTTTGGGTGCAATCCTTGTCGGCGTAGCTGCTACCAGCGTGGTCCTTGGCGGCTGCACGTTGCTGGCCGTGTACATCATTACTCGGACACAGCCTGAAAGCCTCGATGTTTCTGCGTTCGCCATCTTGGCGTTGTGCATGGTTGCAGTTGTTTCCGGTACGCTTCTTGGTCTGCGATTGAGAACGATCACTTAACAAATGCATTCACACAGACGGGGAACACTGCACCGCTTCGTTGTGCAGTGCTCCCGCTGGTGATGCCGGTGTTCCACCGGCCGCGCTGCGCTTGGCCGGTGGATCGGGACCCGGAAATGGAACAGCCGGAAACGGTCGGATCGGGAATAGACGATGTGGGGACGGGGCTCGACCCGCCCGATGGCATTGCTCAACCAGACCGTGCTGGACGGGGATTCCCCCGGCAACCGTTTCTGGCCGGTCAGACACGGGAACGGACCGGTCGAGCCCGGTCCCTACGGGCGCATTGCCCGATCGATCCGTTGTGGTTGTGCCATTGCGGACACCGCATCACATTGATGGATAGGAAATTCGGACAGAACAAGCAGGTGCACGGGACGGCATGACCGCCGCCCATGACCTGTTCGTTAGATGAGAAGAATGAACCAACGACGGCGAAGACTAGTGTCGATTGCGAAGCTGTTTGTTGTCGGTCTTCTTTGGGGGCTCGCCACAATTCGGCCTCTTGGCGCTTTTGTCTACACCTCGACACCATTTGTGAAGGTCGTCTATGCCATGGGATACTCAAAGCAAGTAATCACTGCCTACATGGTGGCCATGGGGTTGCTCTTTGTCAGTCTCCGGTACTCTGCATTCATGGTTCATGGCGGAATCAACGGGGCCGAGCCGTCTCGGGCGACTCAGGTCCGGTTGATCGGGGTCGCGCTGTGTGTCTACATTCTCGTCGGTTTTGCGTTGCGCCCGCTGATTGCAGCTGAACATCAGCGACGACTCACTGTCGGTGCTGACATGCTCTTTCTCCCGCCATTGGCCATGGTACTTGCATCGACAGTTGCCGTTGTCGTGATGGGCTTTTCCGTGCGGCGGCGTCAAAGAAAAAGGAGCATCGAACAATCTTCTTCTCCTGCATATCCCAGTGGGGCCGCGGACGGCCCTCCAGGGAATGCAGAGAAGTGACGTTCCACCGGCCGCGCTGCGCTTGGCAGGTGGAATCGCGGCGCTCCCTGCGTTCGCACCTTGTCCCGCGACGCGCTCCGCGCGCCTCAGAACAAGGCACTTCACCTGACGGCTCGGCCGTCAAGCCTGCGGCTTGCCGTCCGCTCCGCAGGTGAGCGCCGCGATTCGGGCGACAGAATGAAGACACTACATGCCAATGCGCTGATGGTCTCCACGGCAATCGGTCTGTCGCACATCCTCGTGGTGACCGGCTTCGTCTTCCCCGTGGTGTATGCAAAGACCCACGGAGCGGAATCATTGGCAGAAGCGAGAATGTTGATGTTGGCGCCAACCAGATTTGCCGTGCACTACTTCTGGCTCTTCCCGGCTCTCTTGGCTATCTCATGCGTAACATTTGTCCGAGCCACTTCACGACGGAACGGAGAGGTCGCCGAAATCCTGACTTGCGGGCTCTGTGTTCAGGGGCTGGTTGCGTGGTCCGCCGCGTTCTGCTTCTGCTTCGATGCCTTCACCGGCCCCATGTGCCTGCACCATGGCCCCGAATTCGAGTTTGGCACGTTTCTGACAGCTTGCCTTGGCGTATTCTCGGTAACCTTTGCCACCCTGCTGGCTCCAATCGTTTTGGTGCTCTCACCCAAGATCTTCGGGAAAGGCAAAGAAGAGGCCGAACGAATAAAGATAGATCGTGCGAAGCCACGATCTATCGAGTAGTTGAACAAGCCCGTAGCAGGGGAAGCGTGTGAGGGGCGAGGACTTTGGCGGTGCAGTTTGACCGGGAGCGGTGTTTCAGTCTCTGGAAGGGCGTTTTGGCGGATTCTCAGGACGTGCGGCAGACCGTCCATTCCTGATTGCCTGCCGCGGATTGTGGATTGCGGAAAAAGTTGTGGATCGGGCCGGCCCGGACCGAGGCGTGCGGGGTCTTCTGAATTCCTGATAACGGCATTGCGGTCCCGGCGGTCCCGCTCACTGCCAAACTGCGGTCCGACGGGGGGGCAGTCGGCTAACCGCCGTCCAGCCACGACCGCAGTCGTTCCGCGCCGTCCCCGATCCATTTCTCGCCGGCGCCGGGGCGCGGGTGCGGCATACCGTAGATGCGGCAGGCATCGCTTGATGCATACCCGGAGTTCTCGACGTCCCGGCGGTCGCCGATATACCCGATCACGCCGTTGGTGGTGGCGGCAATCAGCAGTCGGGGGGGTCGTTCCAGGACTTGTCTCAGGATCAGGCCCATTCGTGTAAAGGTTTCGGCGCCCAGGCCGACAATGAGTGAATCGCCAATGGCGATGGCCTGGATTTCAGTCGAGCACACACGGTCCAGTGTGCCTTGTTTCTGCCGTTCGAGCAGTGCGCGGGCCCAGAGTGCGGTCACGCGCGCCCGGTGGTCATCCGGGTTTGCAGCGCCCCGTTCTTCATGTTCCCGGGCCATGGCCTCGAGTTCGTCTGTCTCAGGGACATGCACGTCCAGGGGCACGAGTTCCGAACAGGCGCGCACCGGCCCCGACGGGCAACTTTCGGCGTCACGGGCCGCCGCGCGGACGAGTCCGGCCAAGTCGCGCCCGTAGATGCGCAAGGTATCGGCGGAGCCCGAGCCCCACTTGACCCGGTGCACCAGCGGGTTGACGTCCCCGCAGCATCCGTTCAGGTACAGGGTCCGGATGCCGTAGGCATTGAGTTCCCGGAGCACGGCCCCGCAATAATCCGCGGAGTACTCGCTGCCGCGGCCCAGGGTCACGGGGTGACAGGCGTAGGAGACCAGGCAGACCGGCCCGGAGCGGCCCATATCGAGCCAGAGCCCCCGGACGTGGGTGTCCAGATCGTCGCCACCGGTCCGATTCTGGGCGAAGCCGTCGGGGAAGTCGCGTTGGAACCACTTCACCGCCTCGACCGGGGTCCGGGCACGAACCGCGGTATCGATGAGGTCGACGAGTTGCTCTTGGAGCCGGGCGACGAAAGCAGGGTCCGGCATGCCGCAGCCGGTGAGCGGTCGGACTGCCGGTCCGCTGTGGGTGTGAGTGCAGTGCAGCATCACGGCCTCGGGCCGAATTCCGCAACGCTCGGCTGCTTTCGAGCGGACGACAGCCACGAATTCGCTGCTCAGGGCCAGCAGGTCCAACTGTACCACGACCGCGATGGCGTCCCCCTCGCCGAGGGCCGCGGCACGGGCCGCCAACGGATCAAGTGTGCCCTTTGCGCGCCGGTCCAGCCAGTAGCCGTATCCCGTCAGTTCGATACCCGGCCCCGGGGTGATGTCGATTTCCGCGTATCCTGCCTGCATGATATTCCGACTCCCCTTTCCGCGATCCCGGTTTACTGAGCAAGCCTCGGCGTGCACGATGAATGTGCCGCGGCTTTGTTTTGCCGGTTCGGCGCTCACGCGTGGCGGGACTGTTCCACGCCGGATCATGCGGGTATCAGGCGCACTTCGGCGACCTGAACCTGCCCGGTGCCGGGCGCCATTTCCAGTACCTCCAACTGAACCTGGACGGTCCCGGCCTTGGTGATGGGGACCTCTCCGAGCGCGCTGATGACTTCCGGGAAGTATTGAGCGCGCGGACTCCGACTGTCCCCGTCGTGCCCGATTTTCGCGGTAATCGAGTTGCCGCCGACAGTGAGTCGCACCGTGTGCGTGGCGTTCCATTCCGAGTGCCGGTTGCCCATGGTATACAACTCGACCCGGAACATCCCGGGCTCGCGCGCCCTGAATTCCCAGCTCAGTGCGGAGCTGGTGTCCGTCCAGTTTTCCGTGGAACCGCTGCGTCCGATGGTGACGCTTCCCATCAACGTTGCCATGTGTGCCGGCAACGACACGGCGCCGTCGGCCTGTTGCTGCGGGGTCTCGTCCACGTCTACCTCTCCGTCCAGATCGAGACGGACCACGGATACTCGCGGATCGGGTGCGGCCGCCGGCAGCTTCAGTTCAACGATGTGCCGGTCCTCCGCGGTCTCGTGGCACTGTTCGACGACTACCCCGGCGTCCCGCGCCCCCAGCATGACCGCCCCGCGGACAACATTGCGCAGGCCGAACAGCTTCAGAGGCCGGTCGGGCCACTTGGTTATCAGCAGGTAGAGTTTGTTCCCCTTCCGGGTCAGCCGGCCCCACTCGAAATCGTATGGGTAGGGACTGGCCTGAGTGCCCCTGATGGCTTCTTCGTTGACGGTCATCCATTCGCCCATGGCCTCGAGAAGTTTGACGCTGGGTTCGGGGATAAGCCCTTCCGCTGTCGGACCGACATTGAGCAGGTAATTGACGCCTTTGCCGGCCAGTTCTATCAGGAGGAAGAGCAGGTCGTCGACGCTCTTCCAATTGTGGTCATAGCTCTTGAATCCCCAGGTGTCGTTGAGTGTGGCGGGCGTCTCCCAGTCGCCCTGGACACGACCGACGGGAATCTGGTTGTCGCCCATGCTTCCGTAGTCGCCTACATTGTTTCCGATGCGCCCGCTCACCAGGCAGTCGGGCTGCAGCTTATGCACGTAATCGCGCAGATCTTCGCTCTGTTCCCGGCTGATACAGACGGGGGTGTCGAACCAGATCAGGCCGATGGGACCGTACTGCGTGAGCAGTTCGTGCAGGTTGGGTTTGACAACGTTTTCCAGATACGCGGCGAAGCGGTCGAGGTTGCCGGGGTATTTGTTCCAATTCCGCAATCCCTCGGCATCGGCCTCCTCCCAGTGACCCGCGCCGCCCGGCGCGTGCCAATCCTGTGATTGCGAGTAATAAAAGCAGAGCTTCAGCCCGTGGCGGGCGCAGGCCTCGGCAAGCGCCTTCATCGGGTCTTTGCCGTACGGAGTGCGGTCGACGATGTTATAGGGATTACTCGCCGACCGGAACATGCAAAAGCCGTCGTGATGCTTGCTGGTGATGACGATGTATTTCATACCGGCACGTTTGGCCAGTTGCACCCACGCCTCGGCGTCGAACTTGACGGGATTGAACTGCCCGGCCAGTTTCTCGTACTCGGGGATAGGAATCCGGGCGTTGCGCATGATCCATTCCCCCAAGCCCGGGATTTGTTTCCCCTTCCATGTTCCGGCAGGCACGGCATAGACGCCCCAGTGGATGAACATTCCGAAGCGGGCTTCGCGCCACCATTTCAGTCGGTCATGTGTCTGTTCGGGCATGGGACTGTCTCTCCTGTTGCGGGTTTGAATACATTCGTCAGTCGTTGTCTGTGTCGCAGCAAAGCAGGCGGACCGTCCGCACCGGTCCGCAACGGAAGCAAGACGCTCCCGCCACTTTCTCGCCAACCGAAAAAACAGTCATGGACGTTTCCGAATGAAGCGCAGCGTGCCGAGAGGTACCGGCCGACCGTTGCGCACGCAGGTCCCTTCCGAGTAAAGCCAGGAGCCATCGCTGCAATTGACGTTGGATACCCGTGTCGTCTTGAACTGCTCGCCGGACCTGGTGCGGATCGTCGCCTGGACGTTGCGGACCTTGAAACAGTTCTTCACCTTGTTGTTCACGACCGGTTTGAGTTCGATATCGCCATTCGGGTGAAGCCCGGCGGCCAGCATCTTTCTCGCCTGCGCGCCGCTGATGCTCACGGCCAGGTTTTCGTGCCAGCGCAGTGTCTGGCCGGTGACGGGCAGCATTCCAATTTCGATCCCGTTTATCGAAACCGGTTTTGCGGCCCACCGCCCGCCGAGCGAGTTGAAGATGTCCAGGCTCAGCGTCATGCTGTCGACAGCCTCGACACGAAAGTCTGCCGGCAGGTTGACGTCGTACAAGTCGACCCGGATGCGCCGCGTTTCACTTCCTCCGGACCACGCAGCCGTCACAATCAGCTTCCAGGAGCCGGGGTCGGGCACGGCCGCGGCCGTGGAAAGCGCCCAGGGCTCACCGGGCTGGAGCGTGACCGAACATCGGGAGGTGATATTTACCGTATCTCTCGACCATCGTGTCTCAACCTGCACTTCGATCGGTTCGGGAGCGCGGTTGGCCAGGGCGTAGTCAAGCCGGCCGCCCAGCCTGAGCTGTAGGATTTCCTTGCGGGGCAACTGCACTCCGACAGACGATATGATCGGGATTTCAATGACAGTCGGCTCTTGTTTCGTCCCGTTTCCGGGGGGAAAGACGCGGATCAGGACCGCCTGCTCGTCCGCTGATCCCTCGACCCGGCCGAGTGGAATCACTGTCGCCCGGTGCGGGGGGATGTCGTACCTGGCGTTCCGTTCCACGTTCCCGAATAGAATCCGCCAGGCGCCCGACCATGGTTTGGCTGTCAGGTTCGCGACCCGGAGACTCAACTCACAGGAACGCCCGGCGAGCAAGTGAGGAACGCCGGCACCGATCCACCGGCCGCGACGCGCCAGCAGCAGTGCTGTTCCGGCCTCGGGTCTGGGGAAAGAAATCGAGAGACCATCCGCATGTCGGGTGGACGCCACAGCCTGCAGACCGCGCCACTTCGGGTTCAGCTCGAAAACCGCCGCCACTTCGACCGCATCGGGCAGCCTGACGCGGACATCCACCGGTCGTGCCAGGTCTGCCACGGAGGCCCCGTGCCGGTCGTCTTCCACAGCCGTGACGACGTAGTTTCCGTCACCGTTCCTGAAAATGTTGCCGCGAATCCCCGGAGGCAGCTCCAGGGCGCGCGGATGGAAGACCCACTCCTTTCTTCGCAGCAGTCGGAAAATCGGACGATAGCGTAGGAAAAATCGGCGGCACTCCTCGTTCCCGAGAGTCACCGAGGGCTGCGCACCCGTTTCGAGCGCCAGAAGGACCTTCTCGCGCCCCCGGCGCAGGTTGCGGTCGTAGGCCAACAGTGTCAGGTGCTTGAGCATGCAGATGTACTGCAGGCGCCGCGTCGGGCCCGTCCCCTCCGACATGTGGCCGTCGCAGTACCGTGCGAGTCCGGCGGTCCAGCCGCCGTTCGTGAAGATGACCTTGCCGTTGTCGTGAAGGAATTTTGCGCCCTTCGCGAGGAGCCGCATCTGGGCGAACTCCATCATCGATACACGTCGCCCCCCGGCCATTGAAATCCCGTCGTCATGTGCGTAGTCGAAGCCGGTGTAGCAGTTCTGGTCCCAGAACACGCCTGCCATGCCGGGGAACGCCGCGACGAGGGCGCGGGCTTGTTGCAGGATGTGCCGGCCGAATCTCCCTTTCGGATCCGGGTTCATGACGACGCACTTGATCCACGTTGGGGCAAGGCTGCCGTCCGCGCGCCGGTAGCGGCATTCGGGGAAGGTCTTTTCCGCATATTCCGCCCAGGACTCGGTGCTCTGGAAGTACAGGCACTGGGCGATCCCCAGCCGGTTGGACAGCGCGATGTAATCGTTCAGCATCTGCCGGGTCACAGCGCCGCCCTGTCCGATCCCCCCTTCCGAACGCGGCTGCCGCGACCAGGAATCGCCAGCGGGCAGGTACAGCCCGAGGTGCGGCCAGTACCAGCCCAATTCCTGCCATTTCAGGTCTTGCTCGATATCGCGCCGCAAGCGCGCCTCCGGCGTCACGAAATCGTAGATCATCGGTCCGTCGTATTCGAACACCTTGGGGTTGGGGGGGCGGAAAAACTCCGGGTACAGTGAGACGAGCCAGCCCAGTCCGGGACGCCAGCATCCGTCGTGTCGCGCCACGAGCAACCCGGCACGGGCTTCGCCCTTCGCCGGCAGGCGCAGATTTGCGACGGTCGCCGTCACGGTCAGCGCCCCCCCGTGTTCGCGACGCCAGGATAACGTCAGGGAGGGCGCCGGGACCTCCAGCGGCGCCGCGATCGTCCAGCCCGTTCCAGGTCCGAAGAACGTCACGATCGGCAGCGAGCAGAAGCTTCGGTAACGCGTATGCCCGCTGTCGGTGAGCTTCACCGGTCCCTTGCCGTCGGTCACAAACACCTGATCCAGATCGCCGTCCACGACCACGCGCAACGCCAGCACGATTTCCCGTTCGGTGCCGGTCGTGTCCCGCACCACAATGTTCGTACGCTGTCCGCCTTCCACCTCGCGGAGAACAGACGACGCGACGAAGCCGCCTTCGAGGGCGACGTCTTTCACGGGAACTGGGAACTCGCGCGGCTCGGCCCCTTTCTGGCGCACGGCGTGAACCGTGCAGGTTACGTCGCTCATCTCGACTCCCGCGCAGAGCGCCAGCGTGCAAAGGGATGAAATCATGTCACAGGCGTCCGACTGAAGGTTAGTGATACTCCGTTTCCGTGGCCCAGGGACAGAGGGCCACTGAACACCCAATCCTCGGGCTGGCGCCCGAGGCTACCTAAGCGGACCGTTTCGCGGTCTGGAGGACACGAACGTGAGACGCGGCACGAAGACAGGCGCCGTCGCCGGGAAGCCGCAGGGAGTAAAGTACCCCGGTTTCGGAAGACCTGTCGCGAACAGGAACGTTTTCTTTCGTGATTTTGGCAGGGCAGGGAATGCGGGGGTGGAATAGGCGGGGCGTACCTCAACCGTGGACCGTTGTGT
>JAADHN010000035.1 GCA_013151865.1 Kiritimatiellota bacterium | reverse complement strand
GGGCGGGGGAGGCTCGGGCGGTGAGGAAGGAAGACCGGGGGGGCGGGGGGGGGCCAGACTGTGACGGCGACTGTGGATTTTGGGGGGGAACGGTATCGGCAGTGGGCGCGGTCATGTTTTGGGCCTCACGATTGCGGTTTGCTGATTGCGTACTGGGCCGGGGCAGATGCGCTTCGATGGGCGCACCCACAGGAGTCATGTCAAATATAGCGTGGAATGCTGAAGTTGTGGGCTGTTTCGGGTAAGCGCTGCGGTATCTGGTAGGGGATGTTCTGCGATCCCGTGACTTCTTTTGGTCTTTCGGATTGAGTGGCAGGGGCCATGATTGAGAACTGGCGGCGTCTGTTAGTTGCAGGCTGCTTTTGGTTTTGACCGGGGCCGATTTCTTGTCGTTCATTGCCTTCTTGGAGCGACAGGAGCGATCTTTCGCAGCGAAATTGAAAGAAAGTAGATGAGAGTATAGTGCAGTACAGGAGAGGAGACTGTAGGAGATGTATTGCTGTGGGCCTCGCTTTCGGTTGGGAGTAAGGCAGTGCAGCGTCACTGCTGTCGCTCAAAGCAGAGCGAGGCGAGACCGGTACGTCGGCCCATTGACCGTTGGATTCGGGATGCCGGGACGAGGGGGCGCGTGCGGATTTTCGAGAGCACGCGTATATTGTTGATGATGGGCGCAGTGGTCCGTTCGCCGGGGCGCACCCGCAGGCGGCGCTGGGAGCTGCCCTTCGTCAAGCCGGTCGGGGGCAGGGCCCACCGATGATCCATTGCGCACACGGAGGCCATATCCCATGAACATGAAATGGTGTCAGGTTATGTTCACATTTTCCATAGGTGGGTTCGGGCTGCAAGAGTTCCGCCGCCGGGTGCAAAGACCTTGCAGGCACGCGGTGGCCGCGGCCCTGGCGGTTGCAGTCATGGTTGGAGGGAGAGCGTTCGGCTCGGAGCGTTGGACCCCGCTTTTCGACGGTCGGACTCTCAACGGCTGGCAAAACCTCTATGACTGGGGAAAGGCGTGGGTACAAAACCGCGAAATTCTCCTACAGGCAGACCGCAAGTTCTTCCTGTGCACCGAACGGACTTTTCGCGACTTTGTCTTCGAAGCGGAGGTGAGACTTCCGGACAAAGGACACGCCAATTCCGGGTTTATGTTTCGCTGCCACAAGCAGCGCAACCGGGTCTACGGTTATCAAGCGGAAGTGGACCCCTCCGCTCGAGCCTGGTCCGGGGGGCTGTACGATGAAGGGCGGCGGGGTTGGATCTGGCCGCGGCAGCCCAATGATTCCACGGCGGCACAGGAGTTTCGGCAACGAACCAAAGGAGCCTTCGAAAAAGGCGCGTGGAACAAGTACCGGATTCGCTGCCGGGGCGACCACATCGAAATCTTTGTGAACGGCATCCAGACTACGGACGTGCGCGACTCCACGGACCGAGAGGGATACATTGCGTTGCAGCACCACGGCGAGAAGGGTCGGATCTATCGTTTTCGTCGGATCCGCATCACGGAACTCCCGTCGCCGCCGGAGCCGGTCCCCGTGGCCGCCGAAATCGATCTTACCGAGCATACGCCGGCCCGGATGCAAAACACGCTCGGTTTGGAGCCTCCTCCCGGGGCGACCATACTGCTTGGGCAGGGGCACGGCGTGGAACAGTGGCGGCCCGCGAGGACCGGGGCGAAGGCCTTTCCGTGGAAACTCGGAAGCGGAGTACTGACCGTTGTTCCGGGGACGGGGAGCATTCTGACCCGCCCAGTCTTCAGCGACTTCCGCCTTCATGTCGAGTTCAACGTCAACAGCGGACGTCCCGGTCAAGCCAACGGCAACAGCGGGATATACATTCAGCAGCGTTACGAAGTCCAGATCTTGAATTCTTTTGGGCGGCCGAACCTGCAACGAGACGAATGCGGTGCAATTTACGGGTTTAAGCCTCCGGATGTCAACGCTTGCGGCGCCCCAGGCGCTTGGCAGGCTTACGACATCGAGTTTCGCGCCGCACGTTGGGGGCCAGACGGGAAAAAGACCCGGAACGCACGGGTCGCGGTTTTTCAGAACGGGATCCGCATTCACAACAACGTCGAAGTGCCTGCCAAAACAGGAGCGGGCCGTCCCGAGGCGCCGACTCCAGGACCGATTGAATTGCAGGAACACGGCAACGCCGTACGGTTCAGGAATATTTGGGTCCTTCGACGCGGCAAAGGCACTTGAGCAATACCCAGGCGTTTTTCTTGATGGACGGTGTCTGAACGCGTTCAGTAATCAGGGAATATGTCTGGCGGGAAAGGTCCAATGGGACTCTCGCCGATCCCATTTGCCCGTAGCGATCCGTGAAGTCGGGATCACCGGCAGGCGCTGTGGCACCGCTTCATTTCAGGACTCTTTTTGCGGGATGCGGCGAGTTCCTCACCTCGAAAGACGGCCACGTACTCCTGGTTTCCGGTCCGGCCCAGAGTTGCCGGCGTGACCAGGCCGACGGGTTCCCATCCCAAACACGCCCGGACGAAGCGGTGCACCCGGGTCAAGCAGTTCCGGCGCACCTCGTCGCGCCGCACGATTCCCCCGACTCCCACGTCCTCGCGCGGCGCCTCGAATTGTGGCTTGACCAGTACGAAGGCCCAACCACCCGGCCGCAAGAACACGGCCGCGGCCGGCAGCACTTTGGCCACTGAAATGAAGGAGACGTCCACCGTCAGGAGATCCACCGCCTCAGGGATGTGTTTCGCATCGAGTCGGCGGGCATTCAGGCGTTCAAGGCAGACGACCCGGGGATCGGTTCGGAGCCGATGATGAAGCAGGCCGTATCCGACGTCAACAGCGTAAACACGTCTCGCGCCGCTCCGGAGCAGCAAATCGGTGAACCCGCCCGTCGAGGCACCGATATCCAGCGCGACAACTCCTTCCAATGAAGGGCGAAACGATAGGAGTGCGGGGAGCAGTTTGGCAGCGGCTCGGCTGGCATAGCAGTGTCCCGGACGAACGCGCAGGCAGACCGTGTCGGGCAATAATTCACCCGGCTTCCTAATGACTTTGTCGGTGCCGACACGGACCGCACCCGCCATGATCAGACGCAGCGCCGTCTCTCTGTCGGCACACAGACCTTGCCGCAGGAGCAACGTGTCGGCTCGGCATTTCGCCATCAGTCATCGAACTCCCGTTTCGTGGGGTGAGTCAGCACGAGGTAGTTCCTGTGCACAACCTCGTCGTACGCGGCGCGTCCGAGCAGCGTGTGCACTTCCCGGGTCTGTTGTCCTTGAATTTGCAGCACGAGTTCCAACGGGTAATTGGATACGCCGCGGGCAATCTCTCGCCCGTCAGGGGCCAGGATGCGCACTGTGTCCCCTCGCCGAAAGCTCCCTTCGGCTCCCACGACCCCGCTGGGGAGAAGACTTCGGCCCTGGGTCACCAAAGCGCGCACCGCCCCTTCATCGATTGTGAGGCTCCCGGCCGGTTCGGAAAAGAAGGCCAGAAACCGCTTTCGTGCACTCATGCGGCTCCGTTTCGAATCCGGAACGAACAAGGTACCCACATCTTCGGCACGAAACACGGCCTCGAGTGCGCCGAAATCGTGGCCGTCCGCGATCCACAGAGGCTCCCCACTCCGGCAGACGATCTCCGCCGCCCGGAGTTTGGAGGTCATGCCACCGGTCGAAAATCGGTTTCCGTCCGTGCCGCCCGCGAGCTGCCAAATTTCAGGTGGGACTCCGTGGACAACCGAAATCCGATCACCCCACTCGCGGCCCGATCCTTCTTTCGGTCGCCGCAGACCGTCCACGGTGGTTAGGATGATTGTCATGTCGGCGCGCACCAAGGTCGCCGTCAGAGCAGCGAGCACGTCGTTGTCGCCGAACTGAATCTCCTCGACGCTGACAGAGTCGTTTTCATTCACCACGGGCAGGACCCCCCGCCCCAGCAGGGCGTCGAGGCAGTTCGCTGCATTCAAATGGCGTTCGCGATCCTGTAGATCGGCCGCAGTCAGCAACAACTGGGCTGAGTGAAAGCCATGCGCCGCGCAGGCGGCCTCGTAGAGGTACATGAGCCGGCTCTGTCCCACGGCGGCATGGGCTTGCAATTGCGGCAACGAGCGGGGACGAACTTTTGATCCCAATACCGACATCCCGGCCCCTATGGCGCCCGAAGATACCAGGATGATGTCCAGGCCGCGTTCGCGCAGTTCGGCGGTTCGGGCCACGAGTTGCTCGACGCGCCGACGCTTGCTGACACCGTGAATGTCGGCCAAAAGTCGTGTGCCGATTTTGATCACCACTTTGCGGACCCCGTTTAGGGCGCGGCGTCGCTCACCGTTATCTCGGTCCGTCAGCATGACTTCGGTTCATCCATGTTGTTGTCGGTTTCAGAACGATTCAGGCCTCACCTGATCAATTCATGGACTTCGTCGCGCCAGATGGCTCATGTTCGGGCCCGCACCTTGTGCCAGGGCCACTTCTGCGTGTCCAAGCAGCCCCGCACGGCATTCTCCATCGCCGTGAACGCGGCATAAACGCGGACAGTTGGCAGCACAAAACGAACACCGAACACGGGACGGCGGAAGGGACGTTTGATGATGAATAAACTAGCATTGCACGTTCGAAAAAACCATACGGGCGGCGAAAAGGGGGCCGAGCGAAGGGCGGCAACGGGGAGTCTTGCCTTTTTGGTTACTGCGGATATGGTAGTTGCATGGTTTTCGATTGCTTTGCCAGAGCGGAACGTAACCGGGACGGCGCGACTGTCATGGGAGCAGACGGTCGCGAGTTCAAGCGTCCCGCCGTACGGGACACAAGCCGCCCCGCATGATCGTCTGCGGCAGGGCGACCCCGGTCGCCCGTCAATTTCACCGCCGGCATGACGTCTTCGGGTGCAGCCGTGTGCCATTGGTCGGCAGTTCGATCGCGAACCATGATTCGCAAGCAGAGTGTCGGGGAGCAAATAACTGGAGTTGTACGCGGGGTGTAGCGCAGCCTGGTTAGCGCGACTGCTTTGGGAGCAGTAGGTCGCGAGTTCGAGCGCCGCGCTTTCGCGGCACGGGCCGCAGCGCCCCGGCGTCTGCGGCAGGGCGGTTGAGCCGTCCGTCAATCTCGCCGCTCGCAGTGCGGAAGTTTTTGGTCGGCAAGATGGTTTGCGGGTATCACCAAGAGGTGCAGTGACGGCGAGACTGACAGAGTATGAGACCCAAACGGGGCGTAGCGCAGCCTGGTTAGCGCGACTGCTTTGGGAGCAGTAGGTCGCGAGTTCGAATCTCGCCGCCCCGACCATCCTCTCACTGTTATACGCGGAACCGGACAGCCATTTGCATCCATTTGGAATTATTGGAGTTGACATAAGCTATCCGACTTCATGTGCGGTCTTGTTTTTTGTGTCCTTTCCGTCCCTTTGGTCCACGGTTGTCACCCGGGCGAACAGGCGGGGAACAGTCTCCTCCAGGGAGCTCGGCGAGTTCCGGCGCCCCGCTGTGCGGGCGGCATATCCGGAACGGCATTCCGCGCGGTTGAGGCGATCTTTGATTGCAAGGTTGGTCCAAGCTTGAGTTGTACACAAAAAAATGTGGAACCGAGCTTGACAGCAAGGTTGGATTTATATACCGTATGAGTACGCGACTGTGTATTGCTATGCTTGCCGGTGTGCAAGCTCGGATATGCGCTCCGCCCGTCGGGGCGATTCTCCCATACATGGTAGTTATGAGCAGGGAACGAGTCCCTCGATTTGCGAGCCCTCGGACCGGGTAGGGATCTCTCTGTCTCTGAACCCCTTCTGTGGTTTTGAGGCTCTGAAGGAGGGCTCTTGCGTGGCGTGGCGTCGATTTTGCCGCACGTTGTCCCATGCTGTCGGAGCGCGAGTTCTTCGGGCGCCAGCAGCTGGGGCGGAACGGAAACAGGGCTCCTGAATAACAAAGGGGACAAGGAGGAATCATGCATACTTCCAGTCTTCCCATCCGCGTACCCCGTAGCCTGAAGCGCAGCCGAACGTTGCGGAGGGCGGGGGTTGCGGCCATGTTGAGTGGCCTTCTCGGATCTCTGCTTTTTGTGGTTTGCGCGCAGGCAGCGCACCAAGCCAGCGGGGCCGGTGGGATTTCGAGTTTCTTTCGCGGGTTGTTCACCCGGGGGGACGAGGTCAGTCGAATTGTGGCGCCGCATCGCGCCGCGGTGAGAGCCGCGGAGAAACGCCTGGCCAAGGCCGAGGGCGGTTTGCGGGCCGCCGAGTCGGCTCGCAAAAAGGCTGAATATGATAAGCAGAAAGCCGAGAACCGAATCGCCGCGCTCAACAAGCAGCTCGCCCAGGCCAAGAATGAAAAAGAACGGGCCCGGGTGATGGGGGGGCTCCGAAAAGCCGAGACGACTGCCATACGCGCCGCGACTGCCCTCTTGAAGGCCCAGCAGCAGGTCGTTCGTGCTCAAAAAGAGCTTCAGAGGAGCCGGGACTCGTTGGCTGCCGCCCGCAATGCCTTGAAGGATGCTCAGGCCAAAGCGGAGAAGCAGGTTGCCGAAGCCAAAGCCGCTGCGGAGAAGGCTCGTAACGAGGCAGAAAAGAAGAAGCGGGACGCCCGGTTGGCGGCAGCCAAGCGAAAGGTTGATGCCAAGCGACAGGCGGACGCTGAACGGCAGAAAAAGAATCTGGTCGCCGAACGCGCCAAGCGCGAGCGTTTGGAAGCGCGCCGATTGGCGGCGGAGAAGAAAGCCCGCGAGACTGCAGGCCAGATAGTGGAGGCGGAAAAAAAGCGCGCGTTGGAAGCTCGGCAGAAGGCCGAGGCCGAGCGACGGGCTGACGAAGCTCGGAAGCAGGCCGAGAAAGAGCGTCAGGCCGCAGAAGCCCTCCGCAAAGCTGCGGCCGCACAGAAATCCGCCGAACGAGTCGAACGTCGCCGCCGTGAAAAACTTGCCGCTCAGAAGGCGCAGGCCGAGGAACGCCGGCGGGCGGAAGAAGCGAAAGCGCGGAAAGCTGCGGTGAAGAGAATTCTGCGGGACGAGAAGCGTGCAACGGATGCCCTCGAGGATGCGTTGGATGTCTTGGCCACCGCACGAAAGACCTTGGAGCGGGCGACTCGACATCGGGATGCCGCCCTCAAACGCTATACGGAGGCGACTGGCGTTGTGACGGCTCGGGCCGCCGACGTCGAACACGCCAGGAACGCAAAAGCCAAGAAGCGGGCGATGCGCGCTTTGACTAAGGCACAGGCATATGCCGCCGAAGCGGAACGGGCGTGGCAGAAGGCCGATAAAGGCTTTCGTGCCGCCCGAGATGCTTTGGCTGCTGCCCGACAGAGTGTGGCCCAAGCCAAGGCCACCGCAGGTGCCGCGAAATTGGCGGCGGATAGAGTCCGGAAAGAGCGGGGGGCCGCAACGACATCGGGTTTTTGGGCCGGGCTTTTCGGCGCGGGGAAGGCGTCCGCCAAGCCTGTGGCGACGAAGCCGGTAGGGTCGAGGAAACCCGCGCTACCGAAGACCGTTGCCAAGAAACCGGTCGCGCCGAAAGCGCCTGCCAAGCCCCAACCCGCAGTCAAGAAGCCTGCCACCAGCAAGCGCAGTGTTTGGGCCCGGCTCTTCCCCGCCAGGAAAACAGCGGCCAAAACCGCTTCGAAAAGAGCGTCCGTAAAGCCGACTGCGAAGAAGCCCGCGCCGCCTAAAATCGTTGCCAAGAAACCCGTCGCGCCGAAGCCCCCCGCCAAGCGCAAACCCGCAGTCAAGAAGCCCGCCACCGGCAAGCGCAGTGTTTGGGCCCGGCTCTTCCCCGCTAAGAAAACAGCAGCCAAAACCGCTCCGAAAAGAGCGTCCGCAAAGCCGACTGCGAAGAAGCCCACGCCGCCTAAGGTCGTTGCCAAGAAACCCGTCGCGCCGAAGCCCCCCGCCAAGCGCAAACCCGCAGTAAAAAGGTCGGCCGCCGGCAAGCGCAGCTTCTGGGCCGGGCTTTTGCCGGCGAAGAGAGTTTCAGCCAAGACTGCTCCCAAGAAAACGAGGTCGCCAGCAAAGAAAGCCACCAAGCTGCGGCCAAAGCGCAAACCCGAGCCCGCACGTCAACCCAAACCAATCCTGATCCCCGTCAAGCGCATCCACGAAACCAACGTGTCCGATGTCACGCCGTGGACGGTGCCCATACCCGAGGGAAAGCCGCAACTGGCGGCGGAACAGAAACTCACGACCCCGTCTGCCAAACCCGGCAACGTGGCCAAGGGCGAGAAAACCGTCCAGTTCGACGTGGCCATGCTTAGCGGCGACAAAGATATCGTTGAGAAACTCAAAGTCTGGAAGGACTGGTCGGACTACCTTCCATTCAACCCCGTGACGATCCGGGAAATAAACGAGTTTCACGGAAAACTGGTCAAAGCCCTGCAGGAAGAAGGATACGTATTTGCCAAAGTGACTTTCCCCACTCGGATTTGGGCGATGGGGATTTTCTTGGCAAAAGTCGACTGTGGCCCGCTCGGAACCATCATTGTCAAGGGCAATCGACATTACAGCGCCAAGCAGATTATCCGCGCCCTCCAGCGTCGCGAGGGAGACCGGTTCAACTACGCACGGGTCCATGGCGACCTGTTCGACCTCAACACGAAGCCGGATATCACCGTCAACACCAAGTTGAAGCCGGTCATTCAGGATGGTCGGCGCGTGATCAATGCCGAACTGGACGTCAAGGACAACTTGCCGATCCATGCCGCCTTCGAAGCCTCGAACACGGGGACGAAGCAAACCAACGACTGGCGTTTCCGGACCACCCTTCAGCACCTGAATCTCACCAAACATGACGACGTGCTGTCCCTGGACTGGCTTACCTCACCGGACTGGAACGACATCAACGCATACAGCGGCAGCTATTTTCTACCGGTCAACGACCGATACAGCCTGAATATTTACGGCGGTTACTCGAAGTCCAATATTACCGATGTCATGCCCCAGCTCGATGTTCGCGGCAAGGGGACCTTCTTCGGTGGTCAGATCACCCGCACGTTTTGGGACACGCCGACGGCCCGGTGGCAGGCCAGTGCCGGGTGGATTTTCCAGCATACCGAGACGCACCACGATGTGCCGGGGCTGACGCTCAGTCAGCGCCGGGTTGATGTCAGCATGCCCAGCTTGACCCTGGGGTATGCCAGCCGCACTTTCGACGGCCTGGGGGGCAGAAACTTTTTCAGCAACAGCATCATGGCCAACTTCGCCGGAACGTTCGGCAGTTCGGAGGCAGACGTTTTCAATGCCCAGGGCGCCGGCAACGCCGGGGGCAATTTCGTGATCGACCGATTCCAGATCGCCCGTCTGCAGCATTTCTTTCGCGGCGAGGAAGCCCCGGGCAAGTGGTCGCTTTTCTTGAAACTCGAGGGGCAGTTGGCGTCCGACACACTGATCCCCGAACTCCGCAAGAGCGTGGGCGGCCTCAACAGCGTACGCGGTTACATAGAGGACGATATGTCCGGCGACCAGGCGGTCGTGGCCACCCTCGAACTTCGGACCCCATTGTTTCATAATTTCATCCCGGGACTGAAAAAGAGTGCCAAATACCTTGCCGAGAATCCGGATGCCTGGCAACGGCACCGCTTTCAATTCCTGCTGTTTACCGATTTCGGTTACGTGGATATGAAGAACCCCTTGCCCGGCGAGCAAGATACCGACACGCTGCTTGGGGTCGGCGCCGGCCTGCGCCTGGGCCTGACCAAGTATTCACAGATGAGTCTCGATATCGGCTATCCGCTGGAAAAGACGGAGGAGTCGGACAATCCCCGGGCCCATCTGTCATTGCAGCTTCAGTTTTGAACGAGTCTGAATGTACTCATTGACATCACAAATTGCAGAATTTGGGGCTGTCGTTTCGACGACGGCCTTGGAGCGTCTGCTCCCGAGCGGCCACAGCGTGAAGTGTTCACGTTCCCGGCCCGTGTCTCTTTCAGGCATTTCGTCTCTTTCCCACCGCTCGAGGCCGTGGAGCGGCCGCCGTTTGAGGATGGGGTAAGGAGTACTCCGATGAAAATCAAACAGTCAGCGAACAATCACATAAAACATGCTCAGATAAAGGAGAGGGCCATGAAACATCTGAAGCGGAATCGTCGGATGACCCTGCCCATGAAGGCGGCCTGCGTTATGGTCAGCCTGAATTTCATGTTTTCGCCGCTTGCCGGCGCCGGGGTCCTGCCCACCGGTCCCGACGTGGTTCACGGGGCGGTGAACATCAACTCCGCCGGGAACGTCATGAACGTCAACCAGGCCACGAACAAGGCGATTGTCAACTGGGAATCGTTCAGCATCGGTGCGGGTTACGGCGTGAACATCAACCAACCGTCGGCCCAGGCGGCCATGCTCAGCCGCGTGGTCGGGGCCGATCCGAGCCGCATCCTCGGTGCGTTGCGTGCGAACGGAATTTTTTACCTTATCAATCCGCACGGCGTTTTCTTTGGACCCAACGCCACCGTGGATGTGGCCCAATTGATTGCTTCTACCTTAAATATAGATAACGAAGCGTTCTTGACCGGCAAGTTGACGTTTGCAGGGACGAGCGAGGCCGCCGTCGAAAACCAAGGCCGTATCAATGCCGGTGCCGCAGCCTTGATAGCCAAGAACGTCACCAACGCCGGGAGCATCACCGCCAGAAACGCGGCCCTGGCCGCAGCGACCAATGTCAATCTCGGGACTATTGCCGGCGGCAAGATTTCCGTGGATGTTTCCGGCCTTCTCGGTGATGCGATCAATACCGGCGTCATGGATGCGTCCGGCGACACGGGCGGCCGGATCGTGGCCAAGGGCGACCGGGTCGGACAGTTCGGCGAAATGCACGCCGATGGCGTCACCGGCGCCGGTGGGGACATCCGGCTCGATGCACAATCTACCGTCGCACTCTCCTCCGACTCGCT
This sequence comes from Kiritimatiellota bacterium, assembly GCA_013151865.1. Taxonomy (GTDB): domain Bacteria; phylum Verrucomicrobiota; class Lentisphaeria; order Oligosphaerales; family JAADHN01; genus JAADHN01. The sequence goes on along the minus strand of JAADHN010000035.1, from coordinate 1,232 downwards.
TACCACCGCCAATGCCGGCCTCCAAGGCGACGGGGGGGTCACGGCCTTCTCCCCCGACACCGCCCTCTTCCGCCAGGGCGCCCGGATCGAGGCCTTGGGCGGCGAACTCGCCGGGGACGGTGGGTTCATTGAAGTGTCAGGACTCGACCATGTCGAAGTCTTCGGCAATGTCAATGCCTCCGCTGCAAACGGGCTGGCCGGAACATTCCTCATCGACCCGACCGATATTACGATTACCGATGCTGTCCAAGACATCACCGACGACGGAGACGGGACGTTTACCGCCAATGCCAATACCAATACAATCACTGACGACACTATCGAGGGTTACCTCAACGCCGGCACCTCCGTTACGCTGGATACCAGTGATGCCGACGTCGGTGGCCCCTACGCCGGCAGCGGTGACATCATACAGAACGCCGACGCAGGGATTGGCAAGACTGCAGGCGGGAATGCTACCCTGACCTTGATCGCGGAACAAAACATTCAGCTGAATGGCGGCATCACTTCCTCCAGCAACCAGTTGAGCGTCGACCTTCAGGCAACCGGGACCGTTGACATTAACGCCGCCATCACTACCAACGGCGGAACGTTCGATTCGACGGGAACAGATTTCGACAACACCGGTGGTACCATCACCACTGGCGGAGGGAATGTTCTCATCGACCAGAAAGGCGCAGTGACCGTCGGCGCGACGATCGATGCGGGAAGCGGCACTCTTACAATTCATGTCGATAACGACAATAGCGGAGCGACTGCCGGCACCTTTGCCGCCCTGACCGCCGGAGCAATCACCGTTGACGGCACGAACAGCGACGACACCCTGACCTTCAACGGCCTGGTGACGTCTTCGACCGGTGCGGTGACGATCGACACGGCCGATACCATCGACATCAATGCCGGGATCAGCGCGGCGACCACGCTGGACGTGAATACGGCCACGACCGTGAATGCGGCGACGGGCAGCACGATCCAGACGACGAACGGCGCTCTCGACATCCAGACGGGCGTAACGACCTTGAACATCACCGGTGTTGACGGCACTCTTCTGACAATCGACGGGAACGGCGATGCGTCCGTTCTCTTGGCGGCGATCACGGATACGAACAATCCGAACCTGACCGTGAATAGCGAGGGCGGTGTGAACCTGACGTCGGTTTCCATGGGGACCGGAACGCTTACGGTTCACACGGACGACGATGGCGACGGAATCGATACCGGCACGTTCGGCG
>JAADHN010000062.1 GCA_013151865.1 Kiritimatiellota bacterium | reverse complement strand
CGCGCGCCGTCCGGCGCGGTCGCCGGACGGCCCGCGGCCGCGATACAGCCACCATCCCGCCCCTGCCGCGGCAGCCAGAAGAATCAGTATTGTCAGCCCCCGTCCGCCACGTCGGACCTGGGTCTGCGGCCGACCCGGAGACGGCTGCACCGGGGGCGGGGTCACCGGACGCCGCAGGGCGAGTCCACCGGGTCGGGGCTTTGGGCGCGCCTTCCCGGGGTTGAGGACCTCGTCCACGGCGGCGATGCAGGCTTCCCATGTGGTGAACCGCTGGCTCGGTTTGCGCGCCATCATCTTGACGATAAGATCGTTGCATGCGTCCGACAAACCGGGATTCACGGCTTTGGGTTCGACCCGAAGTCCACGGGCGACTTTGCGCAAGACTTCCTGGGCCGTTTTCCCGGGAAAGGGCCGCTTGCCGGTGGCCAAGGTGTAGAGCGTGGCGCCGAGCGAGTACATGTCGGCCCGGAAATCCACCTCGCGGGCGGGGTCGGCTTGCTCGGGGCTCATAAAGGACGGGGTGCCCACGACGAGTCCGGCGGCCGTCATTCCGATATCGACCGCGGTCCGTTTTGCCAAGCCGAGATCGAGCAGCTTGGGCTCGCCGTCCTCGTCAATCATAATGTTGGCCGGCTTGACGTCCCGATGCACAAGCCGGTGCCGATTCCAAGCGTACGCAAGCGCGTCGGCGATTTTCCGGGTAATCTCGAGGGCACGCTTTTCCGAGAGCGGTCCGTCTTTCTCGATGTGGTCCTGCAGAGACACCCCGCGCACAAAGGACATGGCGAGATAGTAGACGCCCTGATCTTCTCCCGCGGCATGGACGGCCACGATGTTCGGATGCTCGAGACTGCCGGCGAGTCGGACCTCGCGCAAGAAGCGTTCGAGACTGCCCGGATCCTGAACCAAGGCGGGCGGCAGGACTTTGAGGGCCACTTCCCGCTCAATGGTGAGCTGGGTGGCCAGATACACTTCTCCCATGGCGCCGGCCCCGAGCTTCCGCTCGATATAGAAACCGCCGATTGTGGTGCCGGGGCGAATCGCCGGTGCGGGGACCAGCAGCAACGTCCCGCAATTGGGACACGGCGAAATGCCCCCCCCCAATTCAGCGTCGGCTTCCAAGACGGCGCCGCATTCGGAGCATGAGAATTCAACACGCATGGTGCTTCCTTGGCCGAACGGAATGCTCGAGCAGCATTCCCCTGCGGAGACTTGTCCGGGCCGCGTTGGGCCCAACGCACGAGTCGACGAACCTCGACTCGATGCAGGGACGACACGCTCCGCGCTCCCGAAGGGTCGGAGACTGACCGCTGGCGCATTATACCCGTTTCGGGCTCACCATGCAAACAGAGACGGCTGGTCTCCGGCCGGGGCGCGTCTCTTCTTGCGGCCTTTGGGCGCACGGACTTCGGCGATGACCGGGGCGCCGTCCGACGCGATGGCATTGCTTTCGAGGTTCTCGAGCACTTCTCGGGCGCGCTGGATAAGGCTTTCCGGCAGGCCGGCCAGCCGGGCCACATGAATGCCGTAGCTCTTGTCGGCCGCCCCGGGCACGATTTTACGCAGGAACACCACTTGCTCGCCCCATTCCCGGACGTCTACGTTGTAATTGCGGACACCGGACTTGGTGAGGGCCAACTCGGTCAGTTCGTGATAATGCGTGGCAAAAAGCGTTCGGGCTTTGACCTCGGGGCAATCGTGCAGGTATTCGGCCACGGCCCAGGCCAAACTCAGGCCGTCGAATGTGCTGGTACCCCGCCCGACCTCATCCAGAATGATCAGGCTGGCCGCAGTGGCATTGTTGAGGATATTGGCGGTTTCGACCATTTCGACCATGAACGTGCTCTGTCCGCGGCTGAGATCGTCCGCAGCGCCGACGCGGGTGAAGATACGGTCCACCACGCCGATGCGAGCGGAGGCGGCGGGAACGAACCCGCCCATTTGGGCCATGATCACAATGAGGGCCGTCTGCCGGATGTAAGTCGATTTTCCAGCCATGTTGGGCCCGGTGATGATGGCGATTTGGTTGTCCGTATTGTTCAGGAACACGTCATTGGGGATGAACGGTTCGTCTTGCATAAGGCGCTCGAGCACCGGATGCCGTCCATCGCGGATATCGAGCACGGCCCCCGGCGTAAGTTCGGGCCGCCGGTAATTGTTGCGAACCGCCGCCTCGGCCAGAGAGGCCAGCGCATCCAGCACACCCACGGCGCGGGCCAGCTCCTGCACGGCGGCGGTCCGGGCCACGGCCTGCTCCCGCAGCTCCTGGAAGAGATCGTACTCGAGTCCTTTGCTCCGTTCCTCGGCCCCGAGGATCTTGCTCTCGATTTCTTTGAGTTCCGGCGTGATGAAACGTTCGGCGTTGACCAATGTCTGTTTCCGGGTGTACTCGGGCGGCACGAGTGCGAGGTTGGCCCGGGTCACCTCGATGAAATAGCCGAACACCTTGTTGTACCGTACCTTGAGAGATTTGATCCCGGTACGCTCCTGTTCGTGAACCTGAAGCGCGGCGATCCAGTCCTTGCCCTCGACGGCCGCCCGACGGAGTTCGTCCAACTCCTCGTTGAAACCGTCGCGGAAGATGCCGCCGTCGCGCAAAGTGGCGGGCGGCTCGTCGACGATGGCGTTTCGAATTCGCGCCGCAAGTTCGGGGCTGGGATCCAGTGCCTCGCGCAGTTCGCGCACCAGTTCCAGGTCGACGCCGGCCAGCAGGGCGCGAAGTCCGGGGACGGCTTCGAGTCCGTGCCGGAGGACCACGAGATCGCGCGCGTTGGCGGTCCCCAGGTTCAGGCGGACGATGGTCCGTTCCAGGTCCCGTACCGGGCCCAATGCCTCGCGCAATTCGGCCAGGAGCATGGGGTCTCGCACCAGGACGTCGACCACATCCAAACGCCGGTTGATGGCCCCGATATCGCGGAGGGGACGCAGGACCCATTCCCGCAGCGTGCGACTGCCCATGGGGGTGGCGGTGGCATCGAGTACACTGAGCAGCGTGGCCTCCCGGGCATCGGGGAAGATGGACTCGACCAGTTCGAGGTTTCGCTGGGCGATGCGGTCCAGGACCATGGTTTCGGTGGGGTGATAGTATCGGGTCCGGGTCACGTGGACCAAGTCCCGGCGGAGGCTTTCTCGAGCATAGTAAAAAACGGCCCCGGCCGCGCCCACCGCCAGAGGGCGGTCGCGACAGCCGAACCCGTCGAGAGAGGCCGTGCCGAAATGGCGACACAGCTCCTCGTGGGCCAATGCCGGGTCGAACCGCCAGTCTTCCAGCGGCGTCCAGACCAGGTTCGGGGATGTCTCGGGAAAGCCCCCGTCTGCTTCCCACTTTGTGTGCAGCCCCGCGGGGACCAGGCACTCGGCGGGGCGGAGCCGATGCAGCTCGGTCTCGAGTTCGGCAGTCCCGGCCAATTCCGTGACGCGGAATTCGCCCGTGGTCACATCGAGCATGGCCATGCCGAAGCGACCGCGGGCCCCGACGCTGACCGCGGCCAGAAAGTTGTTGCGACCGGCGTTGAGCCCCTGACCGTCCAGCACCGTCCCAGGCGTGATGACCCGTGTGACGGCGCGCTTCACCAGCCCTTTGGCGAGTTTCGGATCTTCGACCTGCTCGGCAATGGCAACCTTGACGCCGCCCTCGAGCAAACGCGCCACGTACGTCTCCAGCGCGTGGTAGGGCACGCCGCACATGGGCACGCCCGCCCGTTGTGTCAGCACCACATCCATAAGAGGAGCGGCCCGTTTGGCGTCATCGAAGAAGAGTTCGTAGAAATCCCCCATGCGAAACAGCAGAATTGCGTCCGCAGGCGTCTCCTTCTTGGCCTGCATGTACTGACGCATGGCGGGAGTGAGGCGGGCTGTGTTCGACATCTGCGCGAGTAAAAGATCCTTCCGATGGCCGGAACGGCTTCATGTCGGTTGAACTCGGTTGCTGCCGGAGTAGTTTACATGGTCGGACCGCCTGTTTCGAGCGCCGCCGGTGCGGGTTTGTTGCACGAACTCCCGGGGAGGAATGCGGGTCGGACGCGGATCGTTTCGAGTTCCTCTTGATCTGCCGCCGAACTCCCCGACGGTTTTTTTCAGAGCGCGGACTGTCTGCGGCCCCGCCCTGCGGGGCTTCCCGGCCGGGCGTCGCCGTTCCCCGCGCAAGAACCCGACCCGGCCCCGGCAGTCGGGGGGGGACCGGTACGTCTGGCTGAAAGTCCGTGCCCGCCGGCCGCAGCGCGCGGTGTCCCGTCCATGGACCTGACGGCGCGCTGTGCCGCAACAGGGGGACAGCGAGTCCGGGCCGACCGCCCGACCCCCACGTGGAGATCGCACCAATGCAGACAGAACGATTGGTACTGGTGGACGTTTCCCGTGTCCCTTCCGACCAGCGGCGCGGGGAACTGATTATCCGAAAATTCCCGTTCCGAATCGGACGCGAGCCCTCGGGCGCCGGCGGGGGTGGATCGGGCGCTTCGTTTGAGACGGCCAATGACCTGACCATCCCCGAGCGACGCCAACCCTTCAATGTCTCCCGCAATCATCTCGAGATCGGCTTCCTCGACGGCAGGTTGTATGTGAGGGACGTGGGCAGCGCTTCCGGCACGGTGGTCAACGGCAAACACATCGGCGGCAAACGCAAATCGCAGACTGTCTTGGTGGACGGCCCGAAGGTCGAAGTCGTTTTGGGCAAAGCGGACTCGCCCTGGCGGCTCCAGTTGCTGCTGCCCACCAATGAACGCCGCAGGAAACTGCTGATCGCCGATGACGAGGACGCCCTGCGAATCGCGCTCCGGCGCATGTTCGAAAAAGACTACGACGTCATCGAGGCCCCGGACGGGACACGGGCGCTCCAGGTCTGCCTCGAAGAACAGCCTGATGCGGCCCTCCTGGACTGGATCATGCCGGGGATCGAGGGGGTCAAGGTCTGCAAAGCGGTCAAGAGCAGCCTCAAGGCCGCCAATATCCCCATAATCATGGTGACAGCCCTGGCAGCGACCATGAAGCGCGTGGAAGGAATCGAGGCCGGGGCCGACGACTACGTTGGAAAGCCGTTCGATCCTACAGACCTGCGCGCCCGGGTCGACGCGGCGGTCGCTCGCTCCCAACGGGTCCGCAACACGGATTGGCTTACCGGCGTCCCCAGCGAGGCGGCGTTTCGCGATGAACTCGATGCCCTGCTCGAACAAGAGGGTGCGGCCAAGTCGTATGTGGTGCTGCTGGCCACTTTTTCCGGTTTGGGGACCTTGCAGGCGGCGGGTGACGCGGCGGCGGCGGACCGGGTCGTCCAGCGAATCGGCGAACTGTTCTGGAAACTCAATACTGAAACCGAGCGCACTGTCATCGGCCGACTCGGCATGAATGTCTGGGCCGTTCTGGCGCCTGCCGCTCGGGCCAAGCCCCTGGCCGTGGACTTGAAGCGCCGGCTCGAACCGATCCTGGCGCAAACGCCTCTGCGCGTCGCCGTTCACCGCCGTCGCCTGAACCGATGTCGCAACTATTTGGACTTCATCGAATCCATTTGATCCCCCGTCCCCCGTCGTGCTCCCGGGTTTGCCCGACCACGACGGAAAGCCGGGCGGCGACCCCGCGTCGCCACAACGGTCGACGGTCCCGGTTTCAAGTCGCACAACACGGAAGGAGTCAGTGCAAATGGCATGGCGAATCACAATCCACGCCGGGCCGCACACCCGTCGGCAATGCCCGGTGCGGATCGCCCTTCCCGCCGAGGCGGCAGTGTCGGAAATCGCCGCCGTCCCCCTGGATTCGCCTGCCGTCCACAACGGCGTCGGGCAACTGGCGCCCGGAAGAAACGGGGGCGCGACACTCCGTTTCGTTGTCTCGGAACTGGAAGCCGGCTCGGAACTTCAGCTCACCGTCGACCCGGACCGCCGGGCCGACGCCGAAATCGGGGGCGTCACCATCGACGCGTCCAACCCACACGCCGTGGCGGTCCGCATCGGCGGCGCCCCGTTCACCACGCTCATGGCCGCCCCGGCCGGCGTCCGCCCCTTCTTTTATCCCGTTTACGGGCCGGACGGAACGGCCGTCACTCGGCATTACCCCATGAAACAGGGCGTGCCCGGCGAATCCGAGGACCACCGGCACCACCGTTCGTTTTACGTGGCCCACGGCGACATCAATGGGGAAGACGTCTGGTCCGAGACGGAAGGCCATGGGAGTCAGACCCAGGACGAGGTGCTTTCGGCGCTCTCGGGACCGGTTGCCGGCGTACTCGAAACCCGCAACACTTGGCGGGCGGCCGACGGAAGGCCCCTGATGACGGACCTGCGCCGCTTCGAGTTCTACAACGTCGGCCCCGAACTGCGTCTGCTCGACGCGCGTCTCGAATTCCGTGCCGACTTCGGTCCCGTGGTTTTCGGCGACACGAAAGAAGGAGGGCTCTTGACGTTTCGCGTCGCCGGAAGCATGAAAGGCGCCGCCGGAGGTTGCATCGAAAACGCCTGGGGGGGCATAGGCGAGGCCGAATGTTGGGGGCAGGCGGCGCCGTGGGTCGACTATGCCGGCCCCGTCGGCGACACGATCCTCGGCATCGCCGTCATGGATCACCCCATGAATCTTCGTTTCCCAACCCGGTGGCATGTACGGGACTACGGGCTATTTGCCGTGAACCCGTTCGCCCTCAGCTATTACAAAGCCGGATTCGAGCGTGACGGCACGGTCCGTATCGAATCGGGCGACGAATTGGTTTTTCACTACCGCGTGCTGATTCACCGCGGAGGGACGCACGAGGCCCGCGTGGGCGCACATTTTCTGGACTACGTTCAGCCGCCGCGCGCTACGGCCGAATCCCTTTAAGTTCGCCAACGGCGCCGTGTGCGGACCGGCCCAGGAGTGTCCCGGCAGTTTGGCGGAGACGGTGAGGGTGACGATGCACCAGGTTGTTTCGGGATAACCAAGATGCCCATCGTCAAGCCAGAATACGATGTCATCGTCATCGGCGCCGGACATGCCGGGTGCGAAGCCGCGCTGGCCGCCGCCCGTCTCGGTGCGCGGACGCTGCTGCTCACCATCAATCTGGACCACACGGCTCAGATGTCCTGCAATCCGGCCATCGGCGGGATCGCCAAAGGGCAGGTTGTCCGTGAAATCGATGCCCTGGGCGGCGAAATGGCTCTGAATACCGATGCCGCGAGCATTCAATTCCGGATGCTGAACCGTTCGAAGGGCCGCGCCGTCCATTCGCCGCGCGCCCAGTGCGACAAGGTGGTGTACCAGCGACGCATGAAGTTCGTCCTCGAGCGCCAGCCCGGGCTGGACGTCCATCAAGCGCAGGCCGTCCGCTTTCTGGTCGACCGACGTCGAGGTCGGGTCCGCGGGGTCCGCACTGAATTCGGGGACATTTGGAAAGCCCGGAGCTTTGTCGTGGCGACCGGGACGTTTCTCAACGCCCGCCTGCACTACGGCCTGCGGCATTGCGCGGGAGGACGCGCCGGGGACGCGGCGGCGATCCGGCTCTCCCACTCTTTGCGCGCCGATTTGGGACTGGACGTGGGCCGACTCAAGACCGGCACCCCGCCTCGGGTCCTGGCCGACTCAGTCGATCTCGAGGCGCTGCAGCGTCAGGCGCCCGACCCCGGCGTCTTTCGGTTCTCGTTCCGGCGTTCCCGGAACGATCTCCCGCGGCTGGGCGGCCCAAAACTGCCGCAACTGCCGTGTTTCATTGCTCATTCCACGGAAGAGACCGCCCGACTCATTCGTGAAAACCTGGACCGCTCTCCCCTCTATAGCGGCCGGATCAAGGCCGTCGGGACCCGCTACTGTCCGTCCTTCGAGGACAAGGTTGTGCGGTTTCCGCACCACCGGACCCACCTCATCTACCTGGAGCCGGAAGGCGCCTTCACCGACGAATATTACCTCAACGGCATTTCCACCAGCCTTCCCCCGGAGGTCCAGGTCCGCATGGTCCGCTCGATCCCCGGCCTCGAGCGCGCCCGGATTTCCCGCTATGCCTACGCCATCGAGTACGATTTCGTCTGCCCGTTCCAGCTCGACTCCGGTCTGCGCGTGCGAGTCTGGGCCAACCTGTTCCTGGCCGGCCAGATCAACGGAACGAGCGGCTACGAGGAGGCCGCCGGCCAGGGACTGATCGCCGGCATCAACGCAGCCCGTCTGGCGGCGGGCCTCCCGGGACCGATCGTGATCCGCCGGGATCAGGGCTACATCGGCGTCATGATCGACGACCTCGTCACCAAGGACATCGTCGAGCCGTACCGACTTTTCACCAGCCGAGCCGAGTACCGACTGCAGTTGCGCCAGGACAATGCCGACCTCCGCCTCGCCGAACTCGGTTACCGAGCCGGTCTGCTCCCCGAACCCCAGTATCGGCGAGTGTGCAAACTGCGGAAGGAAATCGACCGCGCTCGCGCACTGCTCCAGTCCCGCCGCGTCGCGGGGCAAACCCTTTGGGACCATTTGAGGCGACGGCGATCCTACCACACGCTGCCCGAACCGGTCCCACGAGTTTCCCGAAGAGCGGCAGAGCAGCTCGAAATCGAAGCCTGGTACGAGGGCTATGTCCGGCGCGAAGTGGAACAGGCCCGGTCGCTTCTGTCCCTGGAAAACTGGCGTATCCCGCCGGATTTCGACTACCGGACGCCGGGCCTCAGGAAGGAAGCCGCAGACAAACTCGAACGGATCCGCCCCGAGTCCCTCGCACAGGCCGCTCGGATCGACGGGGTCACGCCGGCCGAGGTGGCTCTACTCCAGGTGAGGCTCCGGCAGTCTCCCCCGGCAATCGCTCGAAGCCATTCGGCGCATTCAGAAGTGAACAACGCCGGACGGGAGAGTTGAAGCCGCGATCATCTTACCCTGAACCATTCATGAAACCGACGGTATTGTGTCGAGATAAGCTGGACGCAAAACGGTTACAGGTGATGCTGCAACAAAACTCGATTCTTGGCGCTTGCGTCGGAAAAAGCGGCAATACGCTTCATGCTTCGGGCGCGCCGCCTGCCTGTCGGGCCGTAGCCTTGGCGAAGGCCGGCACGGCATCCAGCTTCACGGCTGCAAGTTGGCGTTCTCCGCCTGAGGCGGATCACTCCGCCCTGGTGGGCGGCCGTCTCGGCTACGCCTCGACTGGAGTGATCACCCCACCGGCGTCTTGCCGCGAAACCATCTGCGGCACAGGCGACGCGTGAATAGTTCAGGTTGGAAACCTTGCCGACGACCGGAAAGGGAGCTGCATGGGCAAAACAACAAGGATTTGGCTGGTTCGCCATGGCGAAAGCCGAGCACAGACAAGCGAGACCGATGATCAATGCGATCCGGAGTTGAGCAAAACGGGAGAGCACCAGGCGAGGCGTCTCCGAAAACCACTCGCCGCACTCCGTCCGGACCTGATTCTCATCAGCCCGTTGCGGCGTGCCGTGGCAACGTTTGCACTCTCGGGCGTAAAGGCGCCTCGCATGTGCTTCGACAGTCGAGTCGCTGAAGGAAACTGGGGGATCCCCACATTCTATGATGGAATCCTGCCCGTCGTTACCCCCGACGAACTGGCCGAAGCCGACACGCACGACGCTTGGCGGATACCGGAAGAAATCCGTGCGAAAACATTGTTGGAAGACTTGCGGCAGGGGGACGCCGAGCGAATCCTCGTTTTCGGCCACTATGGTATCTTTACACGTATTTTTTTGGCGTTCTGCGAGTTGGACACAGGAGACCATGCTGTGTTGGCTATGATGGACAACACGGCTGTCTCGTGCCTGGAGTACTCGGGAGACGACCGGCGCGTCTGGTTCTGGAACAAGCACCTCTAAAACACTCACGGGCGAACGAACGCCCAGTTGAGCGCCGGACAGAGTCGCAACATTAACACCGAACTGTGCCTCCACGGACTGCACGAAGCCAAAACGAATCTTGCTCCGAGACAATCGCCATGCCGAGAATCGACCGGTTCGAACTTCCGGCGGCGGTTGTATGGCGCGGCGACGCCGGGCCGACGAGCCCCGTACCCAGCAGTGCCGCCTCCCCGAAAGACCACACGAAAGGTAGTGTCAAATTCAGAATGAAAAAACCGGAGACCGACGGTCGGGCAGCCGGAGTTACCCACAGTCGACAACTCGGCTCCGACGAGTGACTTACGACCCATTCTCGCCTTCGCCGCCGCCTATGGATAACTCCGGCGACGAGGGGGGGGAGAGGTCAACTCGGCGCGTAACGTGCTTTTACAGTGAGCGTTACGGCGAAATGTCGTGGCAAGAACTGACAGAACCACACGAAAAGAAAGGAGTCGCAGCATGAGCAAACGCCAAATCACGCCGATGCGCCCCGTCTATCCGTCGCCGGCAGGGCTCGTCACCTGCGCCGATGCGACAGGCAAGCCGAACATCATCACCCTGGGCGAAATCTTCAACCTCAGCATCCGCGATCCGGTGATTGTGGGCATCGCGATCGCCAAGGCGCGCTACTCCCACGAACTGATTTCCGCAACGGGCGAGTACGTGGTCAACCTTCCCACGGTCCGAATCCTCGAGGCGGTCGACCGCTGCGGGTCGGTCTCGGGACGAAACACGGACAAGTTTTCGGCGTTCGGTCTGACGCCCGTGCCCGCCCTCCATGTGACCCCACCCCTGATAGAGGAGTGCCCGGTCAACATCGAGTGCCGGGTGCGGGACATCCAGGTCATCGGGGACCACGACCTGTTTGTGGGGGATGTCCTTGCCGTGCATGTCGACGAGGACTGCCTGGAGGGCAATCGCATCCGGACCGACCGCTTGGACGCCTTCTGCTTCATCAACTGGGAGTACCGGGCCGTCGGCGACCGGATCGAGCGCGCCGGCTACACGCGCTCTTGAGGACGCTTGAGGACCGCCGACCTGATGAACGACGCCCAAAGGACCAGGTTCCCCACGTCGCAATGAAAGGATCGAGAGCCCATATTGAGAATTGGGACTCCCCGCCGGGCGCGCGGCAGTGGGAGCGTGGGCCCCTGTCGGACGGCCCGCGAATGATTCGGCGTGGGACAGGAAAGGCGTAGAGAAGTCACTGCCATCCCATAGGGTGGCAAAATGGCCTTTCTCTCGTCCGTTCCAGGCACGGAATGGTGCTTTTTCGTCGCCCCGGCGCGCCAGCGGTGGCAACTGCTTCGGGGACCGGGCCGCCACGCT